>JAYREW010000001.1:0-160911 GCA_041908685.1 Nitrospiraceae bacterium
CCCGCACGGGGAACACTGGAGCCGTGGTTCGCTCAGCCAGTGCGCCTGCGGTTCATCCCCGCTCGCAGGGGGTACACTGTTTCGTGGCGCGCGTGCGTTGGGCCAGTTGCGGTTCATCCCCGCTCGCACGGGGAACACTGGAGCCGAGGTTCGCTCAGCCAGTGCGCCAGCGGTTCATCCCCGCTCGCACGGGGAACACACTTTCGTGGCGCGCGACCGTTCGGCCAGTTGCGGTTCATCCCCGCTCGCACGGGGAACACTGGAGCCGAGGTTCGCTCAGCCAGTGCGCGAGCGGTTCATCCCCGCTCGCACGGGGAACACGTCGTCACTTGCTGGCGGCACTCAAAAGCGTCCGGTTCATCCCCGCTCGCACGGGGAACACGTCAACGAGAGTCACAGTCATCGGCTGCGCAGGCGGTTCATCCCCGCTCGCACGGGGAACACAACCACGCCCAATCTGCTGCGGAGTTCTCGACCGGTTCATCCCCGCTCGCACGGGGAACACACGGCGGCACGCACGAACGGTCCCGCCACTTGCGGTTCATCCCCGCTCGCACGGGGAACACCCCGGCGAGTAGGATCATCGCCTCTCGGAGCGTCGGTTCATCCCCGCTCGCACGGGGAACACGCAGCGCTTACACTCGTTGTAGACATTCAGCTTGGTTCATCCCCGCTCGCACGGGGAACACTCGTCCATCTTCGGTCGTCGCCACCCAACAAGCCGGTTCATCCCCGCTCGCACGGGGAACACGTCTTCCGCGCCTGGCTCCTGGCCGACGTGGTCGGTTCATCCCCGCTCGCACGGGGAACACGCCATCGCGGGCAAAAAAGAGATCATTGTGCGCGGTTCATCCCCGCTCGCACGGGGAACACACGTTCATTGCGGTGGGAAATGCGATCGCGATCCGGTTCATCCCCGCTCGCACGGGGAACACTCCCGGCACGCAGTGGGTCGATCCGTGGAATTTCGGTTCATCCCCGCTCGCACGGGGAACACCTTCATCCCAGTCTTACGGATCGCCACGGGGCCGGTTCATCCCCGCTCGCACGGGGAACACTCGCGCGGGTCCCAGGTGCCGCCGGGAATCGTCGGTTCATCCCCGCTCGCACGGGGAACACTAGAGGGAAACTCTAATGCTAACTGATACGCTCGGTTCATCCCCGCTCGCACGGGGAACACTCTACTATCTCCATTGGACCATAGATGAGAAACGGTTCATCCCCGCTCGCACGGGGAACACGGCTTTTATCCAGCATCTCCGATCGGCGGCCTCGGTTCATCCCCGCTCGCACGGGGAACACATCTGCCAGTCGTGGATCTGACGCTCCGCTTTCGGTTCATCCCCGCTCGCACGGGGAACACTTATCAGAGTATCGAGCAAACCGCGTGACAATCGGTTCATCCCCGCTCGCACGGGGAACACTCCACCGCGCCGCGACGAAATCTGCCCGTGGGCGGTTCATCCCCGCTCGCACGGGGAACACCTTCGCGCACGTCTTACAGTCCCGATGCCCAACCGGTTCATCCCCGCTCGCACGGGGAACACGGTCCGAGCTAGCAGCATCGGAGTATATAGATTACGGTTCATCCCCGCTCGCACGGGGAACACGTCGGCGTCTCGGTACTCGATACTGCGGAGCCCGGTTCATCCCCGCTCGCACGGGGAACACATCTCCTACCGCAAGGCTCGCGGTCTCAGGCGCGGTTCATCCCCGCTCGCACGGGGAACACTCGGGCTCGCGCCGGGAGGGGCGCTAGCTATTCGGTTCATCCCCGCTCGCACGGGGAACACGCCGGGTCGTCAGTTTCGGCATCCGCCACGCAGCGGTTCATCCCCGCTCGCACGGGGAACACAGCCCAGGGATCGTCGCACCTGCCGACCGCATCGGTTCATCCCCGCTCGCACGGGGAACACCAGTTGTGGCGGATCCGGTTGCGCCTCCACGACGGTTCATCCCCGCTCGCACGGGGAACACCGACACTCCCGGAGCGTATCCCCGCGGGTGCGCGGTTCATCCCCGCTCGCACGGGGAACACGGTATGGGCGACCACAGGAGGAGGAGTAATCCCCGGTTCATCCCCGCTCGCACGGGGAACACAAATTCAGTCGTACGTAATGCGCAATGGGGCGCGGTTCATCCCCGCTCGCACGGGGAACACGACCTCAGTCTGATCAGCAACCCGGTGAGCAGCGGTTCATCCCCGCTCGCACGGGGAACACAGCACATGCTGACTTTCTGGCGCTGTCATCGCTGGTTCATCCCCGCTCGCACGGGGAACACACTTCACGCAACTGATTGCTTCACTGGAACATTTCGTTCCCTCACAATTCTACCGACCCCTTTCGCTTACTGACCGCTGTCACGCTTGGGGCGGTCCAGACGAACGTTCCTCTCCCTCAGGAAGAAAACTGACGAGTTTCGCTCCATCAAGATCAACGGGAATTCTCCGATTCGTCCCGAGCGTCACGAAGTCAAATCCGGCCTCATTGTTAGCCCGCCAGGCCATCACCGCATTCCCGTCACCGATTCCTGCCTCCACGTGATTCCATATAAGTTCCCGCACTTTGATGGAATAGTTTCCGACGTAGACGCCAGCGCGGATTTCCAAGAGCCAAATGGCTAGCCGGCCGCGCAGTCTCGGTGGAACGTTCTCAACTACGATGACCAGCATCGCCAAGGTGCTCCGCATTCGGGATTGCAGGCGGAATCTGTCCTTCGAACGGAGGCGGCGGCTGAATTTCACCTGCCGCGAGGATCTCCTCAATACCCGGAATCATCCGTTCAAGAAGATGCGTTTCTCTAAATCGGTCGCGACAAGCCAGTCGTACTTGTTGCTCCGCATTCAGCGGATTTTTGGCGGCAATGCGGAACGCCAGGGGCACAACCGTGTCAAACTTATAGATATCGGCCACATCGTACACAAATGACAGCGGTTTCCCGGTGTGTATGAATCCAAGTGCCGGAGCATATCCCGCCGCCAGTACCGCCGCTTCTGTTACGCCATAGAGGCACGCCGTTGCGGAAGAGAGGCAGCGGTTGGCAATGTCGCCCTGCTCCCAATCCTCCACATCATAGTTTCTCGCTTTCCATTGCACGCCACACTGCGCGGCCACGCGCTTGTACAGCTCGCGAACACGGGCCCCCTCGATCCCCCGTAACTGCTCAACTGATCGGCGCTGAGGCGGTTCTTCGCCAAAGCGAAGCGCATACATCTTGCGCACGACCTTTAAGCGCAACTCATCATCAAGCGCGAGCTTCGCCTGATAGAGGAGACGGTCAGCACGCGCACCGCCCGGCTGCCCCGCCGAGTATAGCCGCACCCCCGCCTCTCCGATCCAGACCAGCAATGTTCCAACTCGCGCCGCCAGCGCACAGGCTGCGTGAGACACACGCGTGCCAGGCTCCAACATCAAACAGGCAACACCGCCAACAGGAATATGCGTCCGGACGCCGTTTTTATCCACGACAACAAAGGCACCATCCAACACATCGAGTTGGCCGTACTCGATATAGAGGACAGACAAGCGCTCTTTGATCGGGATAGGTTTCAGCGGCGGTAGAATGTCGGCCATGGTGTGATTACTTGGTTGCCAGACCGAAGGGGCCGCCCGCAGGAGGACCGTTGAGCTTCACCAACATCGCCATTCGCTCAGTCTATAGGGGCTACGGACATGAGGCCAAGTCCTAGCGCTTTTCCATGGCCAATCCCGCGCTGAAGCATATCCACAAATGCGGCTGCGTCGGTAACCGTGAGCACCCCATCGTATAGCACCGAGAAAATGCGAATCCTGTTCCCATGGTGCTGCATGCCGGTCAACATCCGTTCTTGAGACACACGCACATCAATGCGCGCTTCGCCCTCATCCGAGAGGGCAAACGAGCACAATTGTGGAAGCGCAAAGCCATGCGTTTGGCCTTTTCGCTGTATCCAGCTTTCCTGATCAATGAGATGCAACAACCCTAGGCGCTTGCCCTTGCGAGTGACGCAGGGATTGGCCCTTAGCCGAAACCGAAACCGCTGGCCGACTCCGAGCGCATCCAGCTTCAAACGCCGCATCAAATCAATAGGGGGATCGGCCTTCGCCAGCCATCCTTTCACGCCGATGCCATCCCAATCAGGGATCGTTCGGCTTTGAACGAGAAGTCGAGGGCATCCATCGGAGTCGGTTTCCGGCTCAAGCCGCCATAGCACCTCTCCTTCCTGGCATTTATGCTCAGGTTGGCTAAATGCGCGGCAGAGCGTGGCATGCAGCTGGTACGGATCTGATAGATCACGGCGGACTTCACGACAGCGTGGGTCAACGACGATTCTATGTAGAAACATGCGTCACCCCCTGAGGGAAAGGAATCCACTCCGAGCAAACGAATCGTGCACCAAATCTGCGCTCGGCAAATGAGGACAGCGGCTGGTCCATGCGAAGCACACCCGATCCATCCCCTGATTCAAAAGAGGCCAACAGCTTTTCAGGAAGGACTTCCCATTTCCGTTGCGTGGAGATCCATGGGTACTGCGCCAACGCTTCGCGCAAGGTTCTATCCTGCAACGCATCCTTCATCCAGATTGGTTCTGCCGGAACATAGGACTTCCGTCCCAAGGCCAGAGGCCACACAGGATCGCGTAGGGCGGCATACAGCTTTTCCATCAACGCACGATCTTCAGTTTCGACCCCAACTAAGAACGCCGCGTCTGCCAGATACGCACGGGTCGTTACAGCCGTCTCATGAATCTTCGACCTGTCCGCCGAAATGATGTGCTGGGCTGTTTGATAGTCCTGCTTTGGAACACCAGCACGATCATGCCGCACCCCCATCGTTAAACGCGTGAGTGGCTCCAGATCCGTCCAGTTCTCACGATCAATTCCCATGGCTGCAGCTAGCAGCCCAACGACCCCGGACTTGCTAGGTTCTTTTTGGGTATCCCGCTGATCGAAACGGCTCGTCGTGCCCCACGATTGCATCGGGGCAACCAATCGAAGCAACAGTGTGAGCATACGTTACTCCTTCACCGCAGCGAGACTTTTATCCAGCAAATCTTTCAAGCTACTCACCGAGGTTCCAAACCCCTTAACGTCGGCCTCCGTAAGATTCACTACGAATGTATGTCCGTCGCCACCATAGGCAGCTCGTAGCGCTTTGGATTTTGCGACCAATTTCTCTGCGGAGAGTTTTGTGAGGGATTCCTCTTTGCGAACACGCAGGGCTGTTTCAAAGGCGTTGGCGAGATTTGTCGGCGCAGTATTCTTACGAATGGACACCGCCACAAACTCCGGCTGGTTGTGTGCCGCAAAGGTATTCTGCTTGCCGGTTGGCTCTGCGATGACAAAACCTTCCAGAAATGCTCTCAATCCCTTCTCCGCGAGCCCTGCGTCACTTTGAAGATTGTCTTTTAGTTTCTCCCAATCCACCACCGCATAGCGGTAAAAACAGGCTGAGTTAAACTCAATCGTCCCCATCATATCGGCGCCAGCCGTGTCTTCCGGCTTCAAATCATCCACCGCCGTATAGAAATCGAACTCTCGCTCGACTGCATGGGTCGAGATCGCGTGGGCCACCTGGCAGGCAGCGTGCTGATTCTTTTCAGGCATATCGGCAAGCATGCGTCCGAACAGGGCAACATCGACAGCCTTGCCACCATTGAATACTTTATCGAGCGCCTTCTTCAGTTCAGGATCAGCGCCTTGAGCAGCTTGCTTCTTCGCTTTTCCGGCCTTCTTCCCCTCTGCAGGCGATGCATTAGTTGCGCTAATAGACTTCCATTTCTCATGGATGATATCGGCAATACTGGAGATTTCTCGCTCCCCTAAAAACACCAGGTACTCGCTTTTCCCATCCTCCTTGATAGAGAGCTCCATTGCGGCTAGGGCTTGACGCGTTTTCTCGTCAGCCTCAGCTTCACTGTGTCCTTTCGCGACAAGAGACTTGGATATTCGCTCCAGGATGCGTTTAGTACGTTGGGCCAAGTCCTCCGAGACTAGCGCCCCATTCTCGACCAATCCTTTGAAGTGTTGGCGCACCGCCCGCTTCAGACACTGGCTGGAGACGCGTGCACGGCGGCTGCCGCCAAACCAGGCATCCTTGGGTGCGCCGGTGTCATCGCGATTGAGATTTGATGGGGCAAAATTTTGCAATGCGTGAATTTCGATCAATGTCTTCATGCTGGCTGCTCCTCCTGAGTGGTGGATTCTGTTTCAGTTTCATCCTTTAGGTTTCTGTAGAAATCGCGTGCCCAACCGTTCTGTGTTCGCTTCCGATCATCGTTCCAAAATAGAAGGCCTGTCAGCAGCGCCTCAAAATCGATGGGCTGATCCTTGAGCAGCACAACTACCTGGCGAAGGCGGTGGGGCAACTCATTGCTGTTCGAATCGAGCAACGTGATAAACCGGCGCTCTGTACTTGTCGAACCACTTTCCGCTTGGTAAGCCGCACAGGCCTTTCCAACAGTCATCGGGACTGCCGTTCGACCTTCCCGCCAGTGTGCAGCCCAAAGACCGGCAGCCAAATAGTGCATCTCCCGCTTCCATTCATCGCTCTCATTCCGCACAAAAGGTTCGACATAAGGATACGCGGGCGGGAACGCTCCTGGATCAAATGCAAGGCTACGCCGTAATACTGCCCTCACCTTGGTATCTTTCTGATTGAGGCCTTCCAGCCATTCAATGAATCTCCTCATGCTTCCTCCATCGCCGGTGTAAGTTTCAGAATTTCCTCATCGAGCTTTTTCAGCTTGGCCCGTATTGGCGATTCGGCTCTCACCAGCGCTCGGATGGACCAGGCATCTCCCATCGAAACCGAGTTGCGATGCTGTTCCCATGCCTCTTTGAGAGCAGCCCGGACTGAGATGAGCCACTGGCAACGGATGTCCTCAGGGTTACGATCAAGAGTGTATTCGCGTAAGATCTCCTGAAAATCCGATTCAAGAATAGACCAGTACCAGGAATTTGCTGTCATCTGCTTCACGAACTTATTGACATCGTTCTTGTCAGGTTCTCGCTCCCCTCGCCCCAGAACATCTCGTGCGTACGACCGACAGGCTAACCAGAGAGATCTTTGTGCATCTTCAGCCTCACTAAGAAGCTGCCGGATTTCCGTTCGGATGAATCGGTCTCCACCTAGCGCCTCAGGCAGTACAAACCGCTCCATACGCCAGTACTCGATCTTTGCCTTGTTGTTCGCCTGGCCAAGAACCATCATCGATCGCGGGAAACGTTTCGGGTCTAATCGAGATATCGCAATGGCATGCTCTATAACCAGAGGTCCTAAATGCGACGTGTCGGGCAGCAACGAATCAAAATCCCGCCATAGACCCCTGTCTCGAAATTGGATCGGCAACTTCCCATTCTTGTCGTCAATCCTGTACCCCAGCATTGGATCTATCTGGCTCTTAGAAGAATCGCCAACTCCAGAGGCAAAACCAAGCTTATCGACCCCACCCAGATCATTCTTCATCAAAATAATAGATCGAGTTCGCCAGGTGTACCGGTCGGCAAAACCATTGGCGGAGCGCTTTATTGACTCCTTCAACTTCTTCACCGATTCTGGCTCTCTCTCCCACAGCGGAAGATCGCTAGCGGCAACTTCTCGGTTCTCAGGAATGAGAGAAAACAGAAGGGTATCCTGAAGATCATTTCCGAGCGGTAGAACCATGGCAGCCGTAGCTGAAGGTGCCGTGCCAGTGTGAGAGAGTTCACTTTTTCCACAGCTTACGGAAAATGTTTGGCTGGCCAGAATCCACCGCGCTGCCGCAGCTTCTGAAATGGCGCCAGGGGCCCCTACATCCACATGATCGAACAAAACCTTAGCATTGTCGGCATTATGCTCGGCCGCAAGCACTGTCCAGGATCTCCATATATTCGGCTCGAAGGTTGGAACCTGTCCAAAGGGAAATTTCTCATCAAACAGCCAGAATCGATCTCGCCACTTGCTTAGATACGCCGTGATCTTTTCCTTCGGCAGGCCAGCTTTGAACAACTTTTTAGCCTGATCGATGTCCGTTGGCCCCTCCAGCGCACGGTACAGAACAGCGAGCAAGAATCGATGCAGGCCTGCGACGACCAGTGGCGACGGGTCTTCGATGGCGGCAATGTCCTTGACTCGGAGCAGAGCTTCTTGGATTCCTAGTTCCCCACGGTTCCCATTAAGAAATCGAACCGGAATCCATTTCTCATCGATCAAATTGAATCGGCTCATTCTGACTCCTTTGCCTCATACACCAAGCCCAATTCCTCATCGAGTCGCACGGTCATATCTTCGATCCAGCACCCGTTTGCATTCAGTGCCAGCGGAAAACAATTGCGTAGCAGCGGCGACTGCTTCCACGCTTCGGGCACACCCAACGCCTTCAGTCTATTAACCACCGCCTTACGCGAAAGACTAACACCCCGAAGAAACCACGTCTTCGACTGTGCAAGGTCCAGCGTCTTTTTAGAATCGACTGCCTCTTCAGCCCATAATGGGATCGCGACGGCCGACTCGTCACCAAGCCTGGTCTGAGCCATGAGGGTTCGATGAACACCTGGTTCGTCTTCATCGTAGAGCACAAATCTCGCTGGATCGTTCCACGACGCATCATCGGGCAAGCCTATGATTGCCTGATTGGCCTGTCCTCCATGAGCAATCATCCTCCCATCACTAGCCATCAAGGATTTATCCAATCGCTCCTGTACTGATTCAGGTACATCTACCTTCTCCTCGTATACTGCCTGTACGAGAGTGTCGATCTCGTCTGGAAGCGTGACTTGCGGTTTCCCGCGCAAAAGGCTCCAGGTACGCAACAGAATATCCTCACGATAGACCGCACCCCACCAGAGCGGCTTCCCGAACAGGGGCGGCACGTCGTCTGTAAGTCCGGCAACCAGAAGCACCGGTTCGGAAGCAGGCCTAGACGTTCGTGCGTGTCTCCACAAACGCCCCGCGCGCTGAAGTACGAGGTCGATGGGAGCAAGATCGGTTGCGATCACATCGAAATCCAAATCAAGGCTCTGTTCGGCTACTTGAGTGGCAATAAGAATCTTTCTGCCGCTCCGCAGTGCCCCCTTCCCGAAACACTCTAATGCCTGCGCCTCCCGCTTTTGCCGCCTATCTGCCGGGAAGCGAGCATGAAAAAGGAACACTTCGGTTCCGTCCGACAGACGCTTGCCGACACGTTGCCCCTCGCGATCCAGTGGCTCGCCATCTGAAAACAGTCGGTATAAGTCTTGAGCTCGCTGCACCGTGTTGAGCAGCGCCAAGCCCATCCCGCCCTGAGTAAGGCGTGCCTCTAGGGCTGCACGCATATCGGATAAGTCTGGGGTAAGGGCTTGCAATCGCACGATCTGGCGACGCGCAGGATCAGCTGGAAAATGTTTCTGGCGCACTTTCCGACCTTGCGGGAAGACAGACAGACGCGGGTATTCCAACTCTTGTTCGGGCAATGTATCGTTTACGACCGTTGCCAACTTACGCCGAATCGACGGAGGCAGCGTCGCAGAGAGAAGGACTACTGATGATCCAAGTGCAAGAAGCCAGCGCAACAAGTGAATGAGAAGTGTGCCCGTATAGGCGTCATAGGCATGGATTTCATCGAAGACGACCACCCGATTCGCAAGTCCCCAGAGGCGAACGAAGTTATGTCGCACAGGCAGAATAGGGAGCAGAGCCTGATCGACCGTCCCCACTCCGTATTCAGAGAGTAGCGCCCGCTTCTTATGCGTGAACCACTCTCCGGCTCGAACCTCGCCACCAGCTCTAGAATCGTAAATGTTGGAAATGTGCAGGTTTTGAAATGTATCGTTCAGTAACGCACCGCCATGTACCAGCTGTAGATCGAGCCTCCGATTTGCCCCCTGATTGCTTAGGAATTTCAGGGTTCGGTCGAACATGGCGTTGCCTGTCGCCTTGGTCGGCAATGCAACGTACAAGCCGCGATGCCCGAACCTTCGCTGAAGTTCCAAATGCGCAAAGAAAGCTGCCTCCGTCTTGCCCTCGCCCATGGGAGCTTCTAACAGCAGAATAGCGGGACCGGTCAACTCGGCAAGAGCTTCGGCAACGGTTTCTTGCAGCGGACGGGGAGCAAAGCCAAACACATCCGCAAATGACTTTGATTCTGTAACGAGCGGCGTTCTGAATTCCCATCCAATGGCATTTAGCTCTTGTTCGGCACAAGTTCTTCGCGCTTCAAACCAGGATTTTAAGTCACCACAGTCAGCGGGGTTTCCAAACGCAAACCACTCTTCATTCGAGCCGATCCAATCAGCAAAACTCGTCAGACCCGACAGCAACATGAAATCGGGGCCAGAAAGACTCCCTTTTGTGGGAGTGATAGTCGGCTCAAGAACCTCCATGAGCGCTTCTGTGAGTCCACGGCGCACGTCACTCCAATCAGGTTTTCCGATAGCGCGTCTATCGCCAGCAAGATAATTGAGGATACTTGGAGCAGCCCGCTCTCCATGGTGGCACCCCACCGCATCGGCCACTAATTCTGCCAAGTGTTCTGGCCAGCCCTGTTCCTGTAGCCACGATGACAATGCAATTTGACTGACGAAGGCATGATTGATGTGAGTGTTGGGACTTCTTCCTGCATCCAGGTTGGATAAATTCTTCCACTTACATTGGAAGCCTGGACAAGCTTTCCCCAAGTCATGGCATGCCATCACCAGCAACAGCCACGGTCTCGCCTGCTCCCACTCTAATCCCAAAATCGCCGCCATTCGCCTGCGTGTCGATTCTGGTTCGCGTGCCAGAATAGCCTCCGCACTGGCTGCCACATCCAGCATGTGAAGGATAAGCGGATGCCAAGAGCCATCATTACTTCGGGATGTCTTCGCCCAAAGATAGGTGGTCACATCTGTCATATCCTGCGCCATCCATTCTGCTTCAGCGCCTGCTGATAGAGGTTTATTTCGAACGGTGCAATGAGGCAGCGACTCCACATCATCGTCATCAATTCGCCGGATGCGCACCGAAGCCAGTGCGCCGGGGCGGTTACCTACGCAAACCCCACCTGAAAGTTTGGCTCGGCTGTTGTCTGTCGGTCGCTCACTGGTTCGTCTCCTTGCTCTGGCGCGGACAGGCTACTCAGGATCCTCTTCCGAAATGTGACTGAAATACGGCGCCCTAATCTCGCCGAGCATCATGCGGGAATTTGGCTCGTCGTCGCTCTTCTCGCAGACCTCAGTCGGCTGCACCGGAACGGCGACGCAATGGCCCTGCTCGCTGTGCTGCCGCAGGCCCTCCTCGGTGCGCACCAGGTACACGTTGCGGTCGCAGGCGGCGCAATGGCGCACGTCGTCCTGCGCGGTCGGCTCCAACAGGTGCCACACGCGGGGGCACTTAAATTTGAACTGGCAGGTGATCGTCGCGGCGTCGTTCCAGCTCATCGGCTGCCCTCGATGCGCCAGCCGGTGCCGAAGGGATTGTTCGGCGAGTCGAATCGATAGGGGCTCCCGGCGCCGTAGGGGTTGTTGATGGAGTCGGGCGAATAGGGCGAGCCGTAGCGCCCGTAGGGATTGCTGATGGATTCGGGATCGTAGGGGTTGGTACTGAGCTTGCCCCGGTATTGCCCCTGCTGGTCGTAGAGGCGCGGCGGATCGGTCGCGAACGGATTGGCGGCGGAGCGGTTGCTGTAGGGACTGCCGTAGGGGCTGAACGGATTGTTGATGCCGTCGGGCGCGAAGGGGCTGCCTTTGCCGAAGGGGTTGGCGATGGAGTCCAAGGCGAAGGGATTGGCGCTGGCGTTCCCCAGATCGGCGGCGGTCCCGGGCGTGGCCCAGCTCACCAACGGCACGGCGATCCATGCGACAACGGCACAAAGCCAGCTCGATGTGCGGTGCGGGGTCATGATGCGCTCCTTGTGTGAGAGATGGCGCGTGCTGTCCGTGCGCACATTCTCCCACGGGGGCGTGACGTATTAGGTCACGCGTGTGTTCGTCCGATTTACGGGCCTCCCCGCTCGGCAATTTTCCGCGCCTCGGCCACGACGGCCGCGCGCAAGGTGGGCGGCTCGATCACGGTGACGCCGCTGCCGAAGCTCAAGATCCAGCCGACGAGTTCGCGCGTGTCGGCCACGGAGAGGGTCATCCGCATGCCGCCGCCTTTGACGCGGCGGGTCTCCTGTGTGGCGTGCCACAGGCGGTCTTTTACCCAGGCGGCGGTGGCTTTCTCGAACTCCAACACGACGTCGATGCGCGGGCCGCGCATGACGGTGAGGGAATCTTCCACGAAGGCGTCGAGATCGAAGTGCAGCGGAATCTGGTAGGGATGGTCGGTGAGCGTGACGGACTTGATGCGCTCCACGGCGAACATGCGCGGCTCGTTGCGCAGGTGGCAGTAGCCGATCAGGTAGAGGGCGCCGGAGGCGAACCAGAGGCGGTAGGGATCGACTTCGCGCCGCGTGATGCGCCCGCGCGAGGCGGAGTCGTAGCGGAGTTGGATGGCGGTTTTATCGGCGATGGATTTCGTGAGCCGGTCGATGGTGTCGCGATGCTGACGGTATTGCTTGTGCGGGCCGAGGCCGACGGTGAAGGTGCCGTCGAGTTGCTGCACCAGCGCCACGCCTTGCGGCGGCAGCGCGGCGGCGGCCTTGCCCAAGGCGGATTGCAGGGAGCTATGGAGTTCGGTGCCTTCGAGCGGCGCAATCAGACGGCGGCTGAACGTGAGCGCCATCAATTCGGTGGGTGAGAAGCGCAGGCCGGGCGCCTGGCGAAAGCCTTCCATCAAGCGCCAGTGGGTCTGCCCGTTCACGCGCTCGGTGACGATCGGGTAGCCGGCTTCTTCCAGCGCGGCGAGATCGCGGCGGAGCGTGCGGGGATGGCGGCCGCTGCCCGGCGCAAGGGACGCGGCGAGTTGTTCCAATGTGGCGCCCTGCCGTGCGGCTTCCAACTGCTGCAGCACGACCAGGAGACGGACGGCTTGATCGTTGCGGGGCACAGTGCCTCCACAGACCGGAGTGGCAGTCTACCGTCCCATGCGGAGTGAGGCAATAGGAATTACGTACCGCCGTGTGGGGCGACGCTGCGGGTGCGGCATCGCGCTGGGGCCACATGATCCTAGTGGGTTCCGTCGCCTCGGCTGCGGCACGGGCTGATGCGCGTAGGTTCCTGCGCGTGCCTCAGGCGGCGTAGGCGACTCGGGAGCGGGGTTCAACAGATCCAGAGGATGGCTGGAGAGAGGGTGGTTGTGCACCGCCATCGTGCAAGGCTGGTTCGCGCGGGGTTATTTCCGGCGGGGTGACTTCGGCAGCGTCTGCCACCGGCCTGCGGAGGATACTCCGCCGAAGACGGCGGGATCGAAGCCTATGAGATCCCCGACAGCACGCCATGACAATGCGGCCACACCAACCAACTTACGAGGCGTCCTGCAACGGTACATGCCGCCATATGCCAACGCCTGCTACTTCCTGCCGCCATCTGCTCCTGTCCCGTCGCCTGCCATCGCCCGCTCATGGTCAGGCCCGCTCAGCCTAAGTCAGCCTCCGTCAGCCGCCAAGGGGATATCTCGTCAGAATTAGAAAGTTCTAACCGAAACTTAATGGCGAATTAATCTGGGCCGCTTATGGTTTGTTCTGTCACAGCCCGCTCCCGGATTCGACGACGATGCAGGGAGGCGGGACACGTTGAAGGAGGCTTCGCGATGACTTGTCATAAATGCCACGGCTTGATGGTGCAAGAATATCGGGCGGACTTTACCCCGGAGACGAACGTGTGGCGTTGCGTGAATTGCGGGCAGATGGTGGATCCGCTGATTGCGGAGAACCGTCGGCTGCAGGCGCTCCATCGTGTGCCGATGGGGAAGGCCGCGTAACGCGCAGACCTGAACGGCCGCGTCGCGCCCTTCGCGGGGACGACGACGGCCTGACCGTGTGGACATCGCGCGCGAGGTCAGATCGAAAACTCAGCCCAGAGCACCGTATGATCTGACGGGTCTTTCGCTCGCCTCGGCCCGATGTCCACCTCTACGGTTCGACACCGCTCCACCAATGGCCGCGTGACCATCATGTGGTCGATCCGCCAGCCCTTGTTGGCCTCCAGCGAACTCGGCGCGCGATAGTCCCAAAACGTGTATTGCTGCTTGTCGGGATACAGCGCGCAAAACGCGTCGATAAATCCCCAGCTCACGGTGTCCGCATAGGCCTGACGCGCCGCCTCGTGGTAGCACACGTGGTCGAGGTGCTTTTCGGGGCTGTGCACATCGATCGGGCGCGGCGCGACGTTCATGTCTCCGCACCAGATCGCCGGCTTCGCGGGCGACAAGTGCGCCTCAAAATACTTCCGCAGTCGTTTGAACCACCCCAGCTTATATTGATACTTCGGCGAGTCGATCTCGAAGCCTTGCGGAATGTAGGTGTTGATGATCGGCACACCGTCGATCACCACGCGCAGCAAGCGAAAGTCTTCCGTGTCGCCGCCGTCGTCGAAGCCATAAAACACGGCCTCCGGCGCCTTGCGGCTGAGAATCGCCACGCCGTTATAGGCCTTCATCCCGCGATAGGTGACGTGGTAGCCGGTCGGCTCGAACGGGGCCAAGGGAAAATCCGCGTCCTGCACTTTGGTTTCCTGGAGACACAACACATCCGGCTGCTGCGCGGCCAGCCAGTCCAGCACGATCGGCATCCGCTTCCGCAGCGAATTCACATTGAACGTTGCGACCTTCATCCGTGTCCTCCCGACCCCAACGTCAGCCGCCGCATCTCCACCAGGAAGCGTCGCAAGATAGCCTGCTCCGTGCGAGCCCGCCCGCGGACGGGCACGGGGAAACGCAGCACCAAATTGATGCGCCCCGGCTGATCGATATGCAACGTGACCTTCGGCTCCGGGTTCGGCGCCTCGACCAGCTGCCGCTCTTCGAGTTGATGTAAGTAGTCCGCCGCCCCTTGCATGTATTCCGCGCACTCGGCCTTCGCGGCCTCCATGAGAACGCGCTCGCCGGTTTCCCAATCGTCCTCGTTGCGCAGCGGGACGACCAGGACATGAAACACATAGTCCTTCGAGAAGGACTCGTTCACGATCGGCGTCGTGAACAACACGCTGTTCGGAAAAATGACCACGCGCCCGGTGGCGAGGTTGGAGACTTGTCCGGGGCCGACTTCGAGCAACGTGGTGGCGAACAGATCGTGATCCAGCACGATGCCGCGCTGCGCACCCACTTGAATGCGGTCGCCGATAGCGTAAAACCGCGAGCCGGCCCGCAGCGCCGCGCCGCTCACGCAGAGAATCAATTCCTTCGTCGCCAGCACGAGCGCCGCCGCCAAGGCGACCAGCGACACGGCGAACGCCTGCAGCTCGTTGGCCCAGATCGCGGCCATGCCGATGCCGAACAGCAGGAGCATGCCGTTGCGGATGTGCCCGACCCACCGGCGCCGCTCCTCGACCGTCAACCCTCGTTGCTGCGACGCCCAGCGCACCAACGCCAAGCGGATCGCCAAAATGAGCACGACGAGGGCCAGCGTTTTCAGGCCATCGTGCAGAAACCAGCGGCTGTCGAGTGTGGAGAGGCTTTCCGCCATATGCGTGACCGGCTGAGGCGACGGAACGGGACTCGTTAGGGCGTGGCGGCCGAGGGGGACGCGGGGGTGGGCCCGCAGGCCTCGCGCTTCCACTCCGTCAGCACCTTGTCTTTATCGAACTTGAGCGTGTATTTCTGACAATGTAGGGTTGGATACTTACTGACGTCCGAGCCCTGCCCCACGATGGCCGCCGCGCTGGCGCCCGCCTTGGCGGCTGTCTTGCCCATTCCACGCCACGGGTCCATCTCGGCTTCACTCATGGGATAGCGATAGGTCCAGACGGATTCCTCGCCCAGCACGAGGGTGCGATTGGTGTGGGGCGGCCCCAAGGTCTCCTGCACCTCCGCCTGCGTCACGCGATGCATGCCTTTGTCGAAATAGCTGTCGCGCCAGGGACGATTGCAGCCCGTCAGGACCCACAGCGCAAGGAGGGCGCAGGCCACGCTGACATGCGGGGAAAGCAACCGGAGTGACACATCACGATGCGACATGGCCGATTACGTGCGGTCCGACGGCTCACGCTGCCAGTATCGCCGCGCGGTGCAGACTAACGCGTAGGCCTGTGCGAGCAGCCCGGTCACGATGAGTCCGAGGGACGTGCGCAGCCAGGGCGACTCGGGGTGGTCCAGTCCATACATGCCGCCGATGAAGCCGAGCGCGATGGCGACGATGCCGACGCTGCGTGCGACCACGCCGGACAGTTTCCAGGAATCGACGCGAGGCGGGCCATACGTGGGCGGTTTGTAGCGATGGTCGGTCATGGGGTGCGTGTAGGATCCAGTGGTTCTATTGACTTGCACGCTACACCGATTACCCGGCGGCTGTCTACCGCGTCGGCGGCACCGTGATGCGGATACCGCGCGCGCGCGACTCCAATCGATGCGCGTCTTGCTCGCGCCCGGACGTGCGCAACACCGCCGCATACTCGTCCAGGCTCTTGGCGACGTCGGGGTGATCCGGCCCCAAGGTTTTCTCGCGAATGGTCAACGCGCGCTTCACAAACGGCTCCGCCTCGGCGGCGCGCCCTTGCGTCATGTACAGCTGCCCCAAATTCGCGAGCGTCAGCGCGACTTCGTGATGTTCGACGCCGAAGACCACTTCTTTGATCGCCAGCGCGCGCGTCAGCAGCGGCTCCGCTTCCGCGTATTGGCCGTGGAGGCGATGCACGACGCCCAAATTGTTCAGCACGGTGGCCACGCTCGCGTGGTGATCGCCGTAGACACCCTGATAGATGCGCAGGGCGCGCTGATAGGTCGGCTCGGCCTCCACATATTTCCGCTGCCCGGCGTAGAGGTTCGCCAAGTGCATGAGGGCGCGGGCGACCCGCACATCGTCGCGACCGAACGCCTCCGCCTTCGCCACGGACGCGGCCATCAGCCGTTCCGCATCGTCATAGCGGCGCTGCTGCGCGGCCATTTGTCCTTCCGCGAGCGTTTCCTCCCACGTGCCTTGGGAACAGGCGACAAACGCGAGGGGAACGAGCCAGAGCCGAAGATATCGCATAATCACTGTCCCTGTGCGCGGACGCGTGGTGCGTCGCCGTCCATACGCTCGCCTCGTGTCACCCGCGCGGCCAATTCCTCGGCGGGATAAGTCACAATTTCAGCCAGCGTCGGATGATAGTGCGGCATGCGCGCCAGGTCGAACACGGTGCCATGATAGTACATGACCGCCATCACTTCATGCATCAGCTCGCCCACGTGCGGGCCGACCATTTGCGCGCCGAGGAGCGCGCCGCTCGACGGGTCGCACAGAAGTTTGACGAAGCCGTGCGTGGCGCCGAGACACATCGCTTTGCCGTGGTCCGCGAAGGGATAGGCGGCGGCGAGGTAGGGAATCTGCCGCGCGGCGCACATCCGCTCGCTGAGTCCCACCGACGCCACCTCCGGATCGGTGAACACCACCTCCAGATCGAGTCGATGATCCAGCCGCTTCGGCGGGGCGGTCGCCGCATGCAGCGCGTTGTAGGCCGCCAGCTCGCCTTGCTGAATCGCGAGATGCACCACCGGCGTGAGGCCGTTGGCGTCGCCTACCACAAAGATATGCGGCTGCGAGGTGCGCAAATCCGTGCCGACCTCCGGAATGGGGACCAGACCGGGACGCAGCGTCACGCCGGCCGCCGCGAGATTGAGCCCCGCGACATTCGGCACGCGTCCCAACGCATGCAACAGCCGCTGCGCGGTGACGCGGCGCGTCTCGCCCCCTTGTGTAAACTGGACGGTGGTGCCTTCCTCCGACTTCGACACGCGTGCATCGGTCGCGCCGGTCCACACATGGATGCCTTCGCGGCGGAACGCCTCCGCCAACGCGAGGCCGGCATCACGGTCGTACCAGGACAAGAGCGTCTCGCCGCGCTGCAGGATCGTCACGGTCGTGCCGATCCGCGCGAAGAACTGTCCTAGCTCAGTGCCCACCGACCCGCCGCCAAGCACGATCAGCGAGGACGGTGGCTGCTCCAACTCCATGATCGTATCGCTGGTGTCGTAGCCCGCTTCCTCCAGACCGGGGATGCGTACGGGCGCCACGTTCGACCCGGTGGCAATGATGAAGCTCTCGGCCGTCAGAGTTCGATCGCCGACCTGCACGCTGTGCGGCGAGAAAAAGGCGGCCGTGCCTTCGATCAAGGTGAAGCGCGGATCGCGCAGTTGCTGAATCCGATAGTCGGCGAATTCGCGCACCAATCGGCGCTTGCGCGCGACCATCGCGGACAAATCAGCGCGCACCTCCACGGGATGGAGTCCAAACAGCGGCCCGCGGCGCATCTCTTCCGCCACCATCGCGGAGGCCAGCAGCGCCTTGCTCGGCATGCAACCCGCCAAGATGCAGAGGCCGCCCAGCGGACCGCGATCGACGATGGCCACGCGCGCGCCTGCATCGGCAGCCGTTCGCGCCGCGGCGTAGCCGCCCGACCCGCCGCCGATCACCACCATATCGAACTGTTGCGTCTGCGCCCGATCCGAACTGCTCATCCGTCCCTCTCCGTCATGACTCTCCGCGCACCGGTCCGTTGCACAGAACCACGCGCGCTTATTAATGTGTCGGCCTTGTGCGGCCGATCGCCGCACATTGTACTCAGGCAACTGGATTTCATCAGCCTTTTCTTCTATGACACTGCCGTGAGGTATCGCATGTGGGCGCGCATCAGCGTGTGGGTCGTATTGGGGCTGAGTCTCGCGCTTGCGCCATCAGCGCTCCGTGCCGAATCGTCCGTGCCCACGCTTCGCCTCGGATCGCAGGAAGTGGGGATGAGCGTCGGGCCGATGCTGCCCTGGCGTGTGAAACAGGCGCAATCCACCAAGCTGTTCGGCGTCGGCGTCATGCCCTCGTGGAGCATTGCGCTGACCGATCCGATCGGTGAGGGTTGGTACGAGGGGCAGCTCCGGCTCGGAGTCGAACTCGTCGCGCTCCAGACGACCGAGCCCGTTGCCACGGGCAGCCTCGGCATCACGCCGAAAATGACGTATTCGTTCACCGGAACCAGACGGCTTCGCCCCTATCTCGAAGGAAGCGGCGGGCCGATGTGGACGGACTTGGGCGGCCGCGTGCCGGAACAACCGGGCTGGTTTAACTTCGTGGTGATGGGCGGCGGCGGGCTCTCCTATTTTCTGACGCCGCACGTATCCATCCAGGTCGGCGGGCGCTTTTACCACATTTCCAACGCCGGCACGCGGCCGACAAACCGCGGCCTCAACTTCGCCCTACCCTACGTCGGCCTCTCCTGGTATTTGTTTTGAGCCACGCGATCGATCCACCGACGGTCGTCTCGACGCACACGTTCCGGCCCCCTCGAACGCAGGAGCTCCCCCTCCTCTGACCTTTTCAAAAACTGCTCGCAGCACGGCGTTTCGCGCGCTTCCCCGTTGTGGAGCGAAGAACGAGCTTGCTACAGTGCCGTCATCATGACGCCTGTTTCTCGCGCCGCACATCGCCGACCGCGCCCTTCGATCGCACCCGCCGCGCCTCGACGCGGACGATCGCTGCGACTGGTGCTCTGTGTGCTGCCTTTCACCACCACTTCCGTCATGTTGTTGCCGTGGAACTTACCATGACTAAACGAGATCGCACCGCCTCCACACAGACCGACCGCTCCGCCGCACCGGCACCCGCGCCTGCCAACGGAGCGCAGACTCCCAGCCCGACAACGGTGAAGCTCGGCCGATATCGTCACTATAAGGGGAAAGAGTATCGCGTGGTGGGCGTCGCCCGTCACAGCGAAACTGAGGAAGAATTGGTCATCTATCGCACGCTGTATGGCGATCGAGGCCTCTGGGCGAGACCGCGTGCGATGTTTTTAGAAACGGTCGAGCTCAATGGGAAGACCGTGCCCCGCTTTGAATGGATCGAGCCGGAATAGCCCCGCACGACTACGACGCCGCGTCGGCTACGCGAGCGGCGTCCATGCCGTAAACATCGCCGCCTGCCCAAGCTTCACGCCGTTTCGATCCACCACGTTCCAGACGATCGCGTTGTCCACCAGAAACCGCCGCCCGCTGCGCGACACCCGCACGCCGCGATAGCCGTCCACATACCCGCGTTGCGCGGCCTGTTGCAGCATGCGTTCGCGCTCCTCGCGCGCCACCGGTTCCGCCGTGCACCGCGACGGTGTGCGCGTAAACTCCGCCCACTCCATCTCCCACAGTTCGAGCGCCACCCGGTTGCCGTATTTCAGGATCGGGTCGGTCTCCGCACCATGCGACACCAACACCCACGGGGCCTCGAAGCAGGCAAGGGCCTGCGCCTCCGCGTCACCGGCGCGTTCGATCAGCTCACGGCCCACCCAGTGCCGATAGCTGTCGAGCACTAGCTGACACCAGGCCACGAGCGCGGGGCTCATCCAGGGTTTCGAGGATGCGTCGGAGTTCACAGAATCAGCCAGGCTCACAAGTGAGGCACGTGACAATGCGCGCGGGCGCTTATCTCCGCGCAACGGACCACTCGTGTGGTCCCTACGGCGGGGTACCTAGCACGAGCGATGGACGGACTGCAACGGATCAGCTGCGACGCAATTGCCGCGTGAAGAGGGGGGCGCCGCTTTTCCCGATGAGAGTGAGGACGAGATCGCCCTGCTGCAGGATGCGGTGATGGAGCAGATCGACGTGATCGATGGTCATCCGTCGGCAGGACCAGGTTTCCGCCGGGGTTGCCGCATCGGAGGCGCGTACGACGACCGTGCCGCGTGCTTCATGGACCATGTCGTAACGTAGCGCCGCGGGAATGGCATCGAACAGGGCCTGTCGGTCGCCAGCGAACGCCTGCCGCGATTGCATGGACTTCACGGTTCCATCCGGCGCGAACTGAAAGGCCTGGTACGGCAGCAGATGGGGCGCCTGCGCATGGCGCGGCTGCCCGGCGACTTCATACGAGACGAGGGTCCAGAGGCCGAGCAGGTCGAACGGTTGGCAGGGACGCGAGGCGAATTCGTGGGCCTGCAGACGCGTCACCGCCACCGCCTTCACCGGCGTGGCTGTCGCGACTTCCACATCGTGCACATCCTGCGCGGCTTGCGCTCCACGTGCGGTCACCGGACCGGTGACGACGGTAAGAACCGCGCCGATGACGAGCGCCAAGGTAGCGCCGCTGAGTCGCGCCGCGGCGACCGCCGCCGCAGACCGCCCGTTTGCTTGTTGCGTTGCATCCATGGGTCGAGTGAGATTGGTACAGGCGTAGACTCGGTGTGAGTGGGGTGCTGCGCACCCTGTCAAAAATTTGACGGCATGGAAGCGAGCTGGGAAGGCAGGCGTTCGCCGGGGCGCGCCGAGGCGACCGTTGGTCGCCGACTACGCGGCTTTGCGGCGATTGGGGCGCAGCCGTCGGCTTTCGATCAATCGGCATTCACAGAATGCCTGGCACTGCCGATCGATTTGCACCCACACGATCATCGACCCGCAATCGGGACATCCGAGCGGCTCGGCTTCGCGCCAGATGGTCCATCGCGGGATGCGGATCGTCTCGCTGTTGACGTCTTGAGGGTCCATGCTCGTCCTCACCTGTCTGTACGCGCCTTCGGCGGCCGCTCGCCCCTTGCATCGAGGGCTCACCGTCCATGTATAATGCCGCTTTCCGTAAGTGTAGCACGTTACTGATTTTGTGCCGGAAGGCGGGGGTCGCATGGGCGGGAAAACTCTCTTCGCGAAAATTTGGGATGCGCATGTGGTGCGGGAAGAACCGGATGGGACGACGCTCCTGTATATCGACCGGCATCTGGTGCATGAAGTCACCTCACCGCAAGCGTTTGAAGGGCTCAAACTGGCGGGACGCGCGCCGCGTCGGCCTAAGGCGGTGCTGGCCGTCCCCGACCACAACGTGCCGACGACCGACCGTCGCCTCGGCATTGCGGATCCGACCAGCGCCAAGCAAATCGCCACGCTGGAGGATAATTGCCGGGACTTCGGCATCACCATCTTTACGATGAGCGACAGCCGACAGGGCATCGTGCACGTCATCGGCCCGGAGCAAGGGTTTACCCTGCCCGGCATGACGATCGTCTGCGGCGACAGCCACACCTCCACCCACGGCGCGTTCGGCGCCCTGGCCTTCGGCATCGGCACGAGCGAAGTGGAGCATGTGCTGGCCACGCAGTGCTTGCTGCAAAAGCGTCCGAAGACGATGGAAGTCCGCGTCGAAGGCACGCTGTCGCGCCATTGTTCGGCCAAGGATGTGATCTTGGCGATCATTGGAAAGCTCGGGACGGCGGGCGGGACCGGTTACGTGATCGAGTATACGGGCTCGACCATTCGCGGCCTCACCATGGAAGGGCGCATGACGCTCTGCAACATGTCCATCGAAGCGGGCGCCAAGGCGGGACTCGTCGCGCCGGATCATCAGACCTTTTTGTACTTGAAGGATCGGCCGATGGCGCCGAAGGGCGAGCTCTACGAACAGGCCGTGAAGGCGTGGAAGACGCTGGCCTCGGACGCCGACGCCACCTACGACCGCCGCATCGACTTACGCGCCGATCAGATCGCGCCGCAGGTGACATGGGGCACGAGCCCCGGCATGGTCACCGGCGTCGACGGCGCGACACCGGATCCCGCGCAGGCGGGCGATGACGCCTCACGGCAGTCCACCGCACGCGCGCTGGAATACATGGGCCTCGCACCCAACACGCGGATGTCGGACATTCGGATCGATCGCGTGTTCATCGGCTCCTGCACCAATTCACGCATCGAAGATTTGCGGCTGGCCGCGCAGTATGCGAAGGGCAAGAAAGTCGCCTCGTCGGTGCGCGCGATGGTCGTCCCCGGCTCCGGCCTCGTCAAACAACAGGCCGAGCACGAAGGCTTGGACCGCGTGTTCCGCGAAGCCGGTTTTGAATGGCGCGAACCGGGATGCAGCATGTGCTTGGCGATGAATGCCGACGTGTTGACGCCCGGCGAACGCTGCGCCTCGACCAGCAATCGCAACTTTGAAGGACGGCAAGGCGCCGGCGGGCGGACCCACTTGGTGTCGCCGGCTATGGCCGTGGCGGCCGCCGTCGAAGGCCGGTTCGTCGATATTCGGCAGTGGAGTTAACGTCGCCGCAGGCACCGCCGCGGATGACCGATTATTGTTTCACACACGAAGCGTGACTCGATGCAAGCCTTTACGACACTCACCGGTCTCGTCGCCCCGCTCGATCGGGACAACGTCGACACCGACCAGATCATTCCGAAGCAGTTTTTGAAGACGATCAAGCGCACCGGCCTTCGCGAAGGCCTCTTCTATGACTGGAAGCGGCGCGCCGACGGCTCGCCCGACCCGTCGTTCTTTCTCAATCAGCCGCGGTATGACGGCGCCAGCATTCTCCTGGCGCGCGACAATTTCGGCTGCGGCTCATCGCGCGAGCACGCGCCGTGGGCGCTCTTGGATCAAGGGTTTCGGTGCGTCATTGCGCCGAGCTTCGCAGACATTTTTTTCAACAATTGTTTTCAGAACGGCATTTTGCCCGCGGTCCTCGCCGCCGACGCGGTCGATACTTTATTCGCCGAAGCCGCCCGTCATGACGCCTATCGGCTGACGGTGGACCTTTCCGCACAGACGGTGACGACACCCGGCGGGCAATCGTTCCGGTTTCCGATCGATGAATTCCGTAAGCATTGCCTCTTGAACGGGCTGGACGCGATCGGGCTGAGCCTGCAACACACCCCGGCCATCGCTGCCTACGAGTCCGCGCGTCGCGCGGAGGCTCCCTGGCTGTTTCTCGACCTAACCAAGTGAGGTTCAATGCCTGATCCTACCGGTACGCCCACGCCGACGCCCCTGTCCGGCTCCACCTCGTCGTCCCACTCGCCCTCACCCTCATCATTGCCGCCCCCACCGCCGCCGCGGAAGTCGTCGTGGCGTCGCAAAGTGCTCTGGTTTCTGTTTCTGCTGCTCTTCATCCCCATGTTGTTGGTGGGGATGTACTTAGCCGTCGTGCTGAACGTGAGCTACTCGGAAGGCGACCGGACCGGCTACCTCCAAAAATTTTCCCGTAAGGGGTGGATCTGTCGGACGTATGAAGGCGAGCTGGCCATGACGACGGTGCCGGGCGTCGCACCGACGCTCTGGACGTTCAGCGTGTGGGACGAAAAGGTGGCGAAGCAGATCAACGATCTCAATTTGCTGGGCAAGCGTGTGATCCTGCACTATCGCGAGTACCAAGGCATTCCGACCAGTTGTTTCGGCGAGACCGGCTACTTTGTGGACGGCGCCAAACCCCTTGAGGATCAGACGCCGCCGCAGGCTACGATGCCGTAGGCGTCTCGGCTCGCGGCGCATCGACTGTCGCCGCTGTGCCGCTGCGCGCGAAGGCCCGCAGCACCGCCTGTTTCACACACACCAGGGCCCATGGACCACGAACACTCCGTCTTGACAGGCAGCGTCATCGAGGCCGGGCAGCGCGCCCTGCTCTTGGCGCGCGACCAGGTCACGGTGCAGACCAAGGCAGACCGATCGCCGGTCACGTCCATCGACCTGGAAGTCAATCGTCTGTTGGAAACGGCGATCCGCACGGCCTTTCCCAATGACGGCTGGCTCTCAGAGGAATCGCCCGACACTGCAGCGCGTCTGTCGGCGGCACGCGTCTGGGTCATCGACCCGATCGACGGCACCAAAGCGCTCATTGCGCGCCGTCCGTCCTTCGTCATCTCTGCGGCATTGGTGGAGGCGGGTGAGCCGGTACTGGCGTGTATCTACAATCCCTCGACGGGAGAACTCTTCACCGCGCGGAAGGGCGGCGGCGCGCAGTTGAACGGACATCCGATTCAGGCGAATGCCCCGGCGACCTCGCCGTTTCCGCTGCTGGTCAACACCTCCGAGTCGGAGAGCGGACGATTTCGTGTGCTGGGCGACAGCGTGAGCCTGCGCGCGCTCGGGTCGATTGCGTACAGTCTGGCGCTGGTGGCCGCAGGCATGGCGCCGGCCATGCTGACGTTTGAGCGGGAAAATGAATGGGATGTGGCGGCGGCCGCCCTGCTCATCCAGGAAGCGGGCGGAACCATTACCGACGGATCGGGGCGCCCGTTCCGATTCAATCAGCCGACGCCGACCTATCAGGGCACGATCGCCGTGTCCCCCGTTGCCAAACCGGCATTCGAGGCACTCCTCGCGCGCCTGCGTGCGACACCTACACCCACGCCGGGGTAACAACACGTGAGACGCCCGTGGATCGTTGCTGCCGCCCTTCTGATCGGGCTGGTCGCGTTCACATGGGTTGCGCGTATCACCGTCGAATCCTCCCTGCGGCGCACCCTTGAGCACAGCGCCTCAACCCTCGCCCAGGTTCCTGTCTCCGTCGACGTAGTTACCCTGTCGTTATTCCCCGGCCAACTCACACTCCATCGCATCGTCGTCGGCAATCCCCCGGGCTATCGAATGCCCACCGCGCTGACGGTGCGGGCACTGGCCGTGCAGTTTGACTGGTTCTCGCTCATTGTGGAGCCGCTGATCATACGTGAGCTGCGGATCGACGCGCCGTCGATCACGTTGGAAGGCAGTCCGTCGGAGAACAATCTGACGGCGCTTCGGGCTTCGCTCCGCGGGAGCACCCTGAATGCGCAGTCCGTCTCCCACGCTGAAGAACGGGGCACCGCCGCTGCGGGACGAATCGTCATTCATCGCGTGGCGATGCAGGAGGCGACGGCCACGCTCCGACTGCATACCGACTCGTTCGATACGCAGGCCGATGGCATTCGCCTGAAACCCCTGCTCCTCGATCCGTTTGGGGATCCCACGCAGACGCTCACCCGCGCAACGGTTGCACCACAGGTGGTCGAGACCATCCTCCGCGAAGTCATGGCCGGGTTGGAACGCACCTTCGCACAGCTACGAGGGATCGGCCGATCGCCGGAGCCGCAGGCGGAATCACAGAAACGATGACGGGAGCTTGAGGGGGAACGCGGTCAGGGTTTGGGGGACGGGGCTAAAATGGTCTCGGCGTCTTTGAGGGCGAGGCGAGCCCGCTCGACGAGCGGTTCGTATTCGGCCCCCTTCTCACGATAGGTTTCGATGACGCGTTGATACGCGCCTTTCGCCTGATCCGGACGCCGCGTTTGCGCGAAGTAGCGGCCCAGGTTAAGCCAATTTTCGATCGCGGTGTAATTGGTCGTCTTGATGAGTGACCATTCACGCGCCTTTTGGTTGGTATCCATCGACGTGGCGCGCCGGACCAGCCCACGCTCCATCTCCGACGCCATGCCTTCGATGCGTTCGTTTTCCGCCACCGCACCAGCCACCGCGCCTTCGCGAAGGAGCCGGTAAAAAGACTCGGTGTGATCTTTGACTTGCTCCGCACGCTGTTGGTACACGTCCTTGGCGCAGGACGCCGCCAAGAGACAGGTAAGGAGCAGCAGCGAGGACAGTGTTCGGAACCGGCGTGTCATCGTGGCCTACTATATCATCGTTGGGACGCGGCCGATACCTGGGGCAGCACGGTAACCGAATCGACGGACTTCCGCATGGCGAGCACCGTTCGACAGCGGTTGGTGGACAGCCTGACGGGAACGCGCCTGTCCACGCGCCAATTGGCCGAACGCCTCGCGGTGCCGGAACGTGAGATCGAAGACCACCTCACACATGTCGTGCGCACGCTCGCCAAGGACCGTACTCGCCGATTCATGATGGAGCCGGCGTTCTGCCAGGATTGCGCCTTTTCCTTTCGCGGCCGCACCAAGCTGACCTGCCCAAGCCGATGCCCACGCTGCCGAAGCGAATACATTGCCGTGCCAAGATTCGGTATTGATAGTCCCGCATCCGCTCGTTGAACGTTGCTCGCCATACCTTATGCAGTCCGCTCGTCTCGCACACCCTCGTGCGACGCAGGGGCAACATCGGCACTTCCCTCACGCGCCAACCATTCCACCGTTAGTCCGCGGAGCGCCTCCCCCACCGCGAGATCGCGACGTTGCAACACCGAGACGACGGGGTCGTCGCGGTCTGACGGCGACCGCGTGGCCAGAGCGCCGGATGCGACTCCGCCCTGATGAATCACGCGGATCACTTCGTCCAGAGAGATCTCGGAAATGGGCTTCACGAAGGTGAGGTGCTTCGGTCGTCCGGTTCGAGCGAGATACCCCGCCTCGATGAAGACTTCGAGCAGCTCTTCTGCAAACGGCAACGAGCCGGTGCCTTCGCCGACAATGTCTTCCACCTGCCCGAGCGACCGGCCGGCCAGCTCCCGCTGCGCCAACACACGGAGCACCTGCATCCCGGTTCGCTCTCGCAGCGCTTGGACGCCATGCGATCCCAAGTACTGCCATTCATAGGAATTGGGATGCTGATAAAAGAAGGCCACTTGGGCGCCGAGCAAAATAATCATCCATCCGACATAGAGCCACAAGAGAAAGAGCACGATGATGGCTGAGCTGGAATACATGGCGCTGTAGCTGGTCGATCGCGCCACAAAAAACGCGAACGCCTGTCCTGCCGCGCCCCACACCAGTGCGGCGGCCGTCCCGCCGATCAGGGCGGAGACCGTTCGCACCCTGGCGTTGGGAAGAAACTTGTAGAAAAACGAAAAGACCAAGGCGAGCAGCAGATAGGACACATACTCCGCAGTCCACCCCGCCAGTGCGCCGAACGGTCGGAAGCCCAGCAACCGCTGCACGATTTCGTGATGCTCCAGCGAAGTCAGCAGGCCGAGCGCCACGGTCATGACCAGCGGCGCCACCAGAATCACGGTGAAATACAGGACGATCTTTTGCGTCCAGGGACGACTCCGCGGCACGCGCCAGAGCGCGTTGAAGGTTTCTTCCATCTTTTCGATGAGGGAATAACTCGTATAGAGCAATCCGCCGACCCCGAATAGCCCGAGAACACCCACGTCGAAGTTGCCGACAAATTGCGTGAGCCATCCGCTGACCTCACGCCCGTTTGGTCCCAACGGCGCCACCAGTTGATCCAACACAAATTCCGGCCGCTCATGCAGCCCGAACAACTTCAGCACGGCGACCACGACCGCAAGCAGCGGCACGAGCGACAGCAGCGTGGTGTAGACCAATCCTGCGGCACGGGCATCCAACAGGCGATGTTGGAATTCCCAGACGGCTGCCAGCAGCAATCGCACGGTCCGCAGGACCCAGCGCTTCCAGAATGGAACGCGCTCAAGGTCCATGACCCATAGGTCGCGGGTAAGAAAATGGTGCAGCGATCGCATGGCTATTCAGTATCTCTCTCGTGCTGACGGAATGATGCGTCTATCTCCTACTGCCCTGTAAAGCGCCTCCACAGGCTCTCTGTTTCGTAAGCCAGCTGGTCCGTCTTGCGCAACCATCTTATACACACAACTGGGAACTGAGCACATTTGTGCCTTCCCTACCCGCCAATACCCGTAGGGAATAGCCGCGCTGGGCCTCGCTCATTCACCAGTGATTGTCGCGGGCGGCCCTATTCTGACAGTCCCCTGCAAAGGTGGGATAGCCGCATTCGGCGCGGCGCCGCTATGGTGGGCGCGTGATTGGTCTGTGCTGAAGAGTGAGCGGTTGCGCACGATCTTGTCATTGTCTGTCGATCGATATTGCTGAATGGAGGTGTGCCATGCGGACAAGCGTCTATCTACTTATTGGGTTGCTCTCGATGGGGCCGCTGGCCTTGTCCGCGCAGGGACAGGACCTGCAGGAGGCCGAAGCTGATCCGCTCGGCATGTGGGAATGCCCGCAGGAGGGCCAACCCCCGCTCTATACGAACCGTGAGCGCAGTGGATGCCGCAAGATGGAATTGAAGCCGCTGTCCACCGTGCCTTCGCTGCCCGAGTCTCCGTCGCGTCTCCAGCGCATACACCCGAGCGGTCCCTCGTTCGATCACCCCAATCACATGGAAACCGCTCCTCCTGCGCACAGCCGGAATGTTCCGGATTGGGGTAAGGACTGGTACGCGAAGAACTCTTCCGACGCCTCGGTACAATCTGAGGTCTGCTCGCTCTATTCCGAATGGCTTCAGCTGATCCAGCGCACACGCGGGGGATTCTACTTTGGCTCCGATCCGTCCTACGGGGCGGATCCCTCGGGACGGAATTTTTCGTCCTCGAATGGATTTTGGGACAATGCACGCTACGTGACGTTGGCCAATATTTTCGGCCGCGGGTTCGTGCCGATCGGCTGTTTGTAGATTTGAGTTACTCCCGGAGGCGTGCCTGCACGCCTCCGTCGCGTCGCCCACTCCGTTTGCTCTACCTACAGCCCATCACCTACGATGCCCGTGACTGGGGCCAGCCACTCACAACGAGTTTGCCGATCATCGTCCCGGATTCAAGCGTGGTATGAGCGGCACGGAGCGTCGCCGCGTCGATAGGGCTACGGGTTTCTCGCAAAATATTCTGCAGATTCCCCGTATCAAGCCATTGAGCAATACGCGTGAGCGCTCGATGCTGCTCGATCATATCCGCCGTCCGATACTTCGCGCGGGTGAACATGAACTCCCACGCATGCGTAGCACTTTTCGCCTTCAGCAGAGCCTGATTCAACGGGCCCTTGTGATCGACGATCGTGCAAATCGTGCCTTGCGGCGCGATGAGGTCCGCCATGGCATCCCAATACGCATCCGTATCGACACAGTTCAAGATGTAGTCGACCGCGGGCAGGCCTCGCGCTTCAAGCTGGGGACGCAGCGGCTTTCGGTGATCGATCGCATGATCGGCTCCAAGGCCGCTGACCCACGCGGTCGATTCCGGTCGCGACGCAGTGGCAATGACCGTCAGTCCGGCAAGCTTCGCCAACTGAATCGCCGCCGATCCCACACCGCCCGCACCGCCAAGGATCAGGACCGTATGCCCCCGCGCCGTTCCATCGAGCGAAATTTTCATGCGATCGAACAGCGCTTCATAGGCGGTGAGGCCAACCAGCGGCCAAGCAGCCGCCTGTGCCCAATTGAGCTGTGCCGGTTTCCGCGCCACAATCCGTTCGTCGACACACTGATATTGCGCATTGGAGCCCGGACGTGAAATATCCCCCGCGTAGAACACGGCATCACCAACGCGAAAGAGCTCTGCCTCCGGCCCCACCTGAGACACCGTTCCGGCGGCATCCCAACCCAAAATGCGCGGCTGCGCTTCGACCTGCTCCTTCGGGGCTCGGACTTTGGTGTCGACGGGATTGACGGACACCGCCTCAACCTTCACAAGCAGGTCGCGGCCCGTCGGCGCAGGCATCGGCAAATCCAGATCAAGCAGACTTTCAGGATGGGAACTTGGTAGGTACCGATAGAGACCAACCGCTCTCATACGCGTTGCTCCTCCACGTGTCGCAGCGAGGCCGCGAGCATGGAGTCTTCCGAGGCGGCTGTCAATGGAGACGCGGGACTGGCAGAGCCAGAAACGCTATGCGCGGCATGCGCACGACCGTGCTAGTTTGGCCGTGGCGATTCAAAACGCTTGACCAGCACCGCACGGGCCTTGAGCTGCTCAACCAGACCACGATACGTTCCCTCGCGCATCACGCGCGCCATTTGCGCCCGATAGTTGTGCACGAGACTGGCCCCGTCGACCACCACATCGTACACGAGCCAACTCGCGTCTTTCTTCACGACACGAAAATCGACGGGCGTATCCATTTTGGGCCCCGTCAAGCGCGTATGGACTTCTGCAAAGGTCTCGTCGTACTGGTGTTCCGCCAACACCACGATTTGCTCGTCGACTAAATCGGCCACGTGATTCGCAAACGTATCCCGCAGTAGGGACACGAAGAGGCCGACAAATTCCTGTTGCTGCGCAGGCTCCAGCGATCCCCACTGCGCCCCCAAGGCCCGTTTCGCCATATCTTCATAACCAACGCGAGCGCGCAAAATCGCATCCAACTCGTGCCGCCGCTCATCGTACTTCCCGGCCGCGTCCGCGCTGTGTGCAGACAAGACGTGCTGGAGCTGATGCATGGTCGAAAGGATGGCTTCACTCGGCCGCTGCTCCGCGGAAGGCTGGGCCGCGAGGACCGGGAACACCAACACCAGCCACATCAGCGCAACTATCACAGCCCCCGCATGTATGGATTTTGTGGTACCGCCCATCTGATCCCCTCCCCGTTTCTAACAGCCATGGCCCTCGTACAGATGAAACAACTCAAGAACTATGCCACAAGAGAACTCCCTAAGTTGTCGATTCTGCTCGCTGGCCCATGACGAGCCGCTGACAAAGAATCCACCGTGAACGCTCAGCACTTGAAGAAAGGAACCATTCGTGTGATTTGCACCACAGGCGGCAATGGGGGGCGAGATAGCTGAGGACAAACGCTGTGAGATCGACCGATACCGCGGACTTTGTTCGACCGCAGCTTCTTACAGCAGTTCCATGATGAGTTGCACGGCTTCCTCCGGGGACGACGCGGCATGCACGAGTTCTGGGGCGAGGTCTTTAAACAGGCCGACGCCCGCCTTCCCTGCATCAAGGAGAATGACGCCCTTCTTGGCTTTCAACGCAAGCGCTACCTCCGACACCGTCCCCACCCCGCCGAGCCCACAGGCCACAATGACATCGCTGGTCATCACGTTCACATTGTTCCGGGCATTGCCTAAATCCGTGATGACAGCAACGTCGACAAAACGGGATATGCGCGTCTTCTCATCCGGCAAGATGCCGATCGTGAGACTATTCGGCACACGCTTCGCGCCCTGACTCGCAGCCTCCATTACCCCGGTCGCTTTGCCTCCAGTGAGTAAGACCCACCCTTGCCGCGCGATCAACTCGCCCAGCTCGCGGGCATCCGCAAGTTCACGCGGACCGGCTTTGGCAGGGCCCATCACTCCGACAACCGGCTTTCGTGCGCTCCGCTTCACTGATCTTTTCGCTCGTCTCATGTGCCTCCCTCACCTAAACCACAGCTCTCACTGCACGGCGCGGCCGATCTACGCCGGTGCTCCTTCAACCAACAACGATCCATGACCGCCATCAACCCGGCCTTGCGAGCGCGATGTATTGCCGCCGCGTCAATAACGCCCTCCTGCAACCACACACCACGAGCCCCCTGTCGAATGGCGTCGTCCACGACAGCGCCGGCTTCCTGTGAGCGGCGAAAGATCACCACCAGGTCAATTGCGTACGGCACGGACACAAGATCAGGATAGGCTCGCTCTCCACAGATTTCCGTTTCGCGTGGATTGACAGGAATGACTCGGCATCCCTGCTTGCGCATGTAAGCGGCCACAGAGGAGGACGGCCGCTCGGGTTTGGATGACAGCCCGACCACAGCAATCGTCTGGTGTGATGCCAGCATCATCACCAACGCTGTATCTGTAGCAGAGTCTTCAGGCATTGCCGAAATTCCAACGCGCCTCCCTCACCACTCCCGAGTTGGGAACAGTCGGAGCGGCAAGGGGGTGATCAGATTAGTACAGTCGTGGTGGCGCTGCAATGATGGAAGAGCTCGCGGGGCTCGGCAGGCTGCGGAATCCCGCAACCTGCCACAGGGGAGGACACTCACTGGAGGGCGCTGGGCACGAGAGGCTACGTCGTCACCGGCTCAGCCGGGAGAACAAAATCCAAAGAAGCCACCGCATGCTTGTTCGCGCGCACGTGGTATTTCGACACATACTGAGCGATGCGTTTGCGCTCAAGATGACCGACGGCCAGCGCCTGGACACCAAACCGTTTCCCATTCACCCATGCCACGCGCACCTCTTCGACGATCAGCGGCTCTTCGCCATCCGGCAAACATAGGCACAGCGTTAGTAAGGAGCCGGGAAGGACCGCGCGGCTTCCCTCGATCCCAAAGCCTTCCCCGGAAAAATCCAGGGAGGTGCCTTCACCGACCACCACCGCATGGCCCGAGATGCCGGAATAGGTCAGGTAGCAGGACTCCGCCAGTCGGCGAACTTCCCGTTGCTCCTTCCCCACCGGCACCCCAACACCCGCTGATTGCACCGTCGTCGTTGCAAGCTGTTTACCCATCGTCGTCTCCTCCCCGGTGACAGGCCCACCCGCACGCCCCATGAGATAAGGCTACCGGTCAACGGACATTCCGCCATGCCACGATGGAGGGACGACGAGCCCCCTCGTTGGAGCGGTACGACAGGGCCGCACGCCCGACCTCAAGCGTGATCGCTCGGCACAACGAGGCACACACAGCACCCCGCGAGGCGCAAGCGCGTGCCTCACATCGCAAACCAGGTCGTAGACGTATCCCTGCTGGAAGAAACGGCTATTGGGGATGGGCCGGAAGCAAATTGAGCTGAGAGAGGATCTTACAACATTCGTCGGATTTCACGCCGAACCGTGACCCGCTGGCCCACATGACCACAACGCCTTCCAAGCGGAGCGCGAGCGTGTTCTTCCCGACATTGATTTCCAACGTAAGGCGATCGCCCTGCTTCACTGGGATGCTGCCCTGGATGCCGCACCCTTCCTGGGAGACATCCACCAACATCCCGCCACCTCGGACGGTCTTCCCGCTCACTTTGACCGAATACCGCAGCTGATACTGCACGGTATAGCGTGGATGGCGCCGATTGTCGTGTGCAGCAGGGACAGTCGCATCAGTCTTACTACGTGCGGCGGCCGATTTCGGCATGGACACTCCTTATCGTACTCTCACGCGAAGAGGTGGTTGGAACAGCCCTGCATCGTGTGCGGCCCGCAGAGCGCAGGCCGCCCACAATGATGCCCCTACGGTGTGGACCGATCCAAATTGTGGATGCGAATCGCACGCCCCTGACGGTCGAGCGACGCTTGAATGCGATCGCCGATGTGAGCCGGGCGATCACTGCGCGTATTTTCATCGTGCGGAACGCGGAACTCCTGCCCTGAGGATTCACGCACGAGATACGCGGCCCCTTCGAGGCCCACCACTTGGCCGACAGAGACGCGGCTCGTCTCGTCCCGCAGGCCCTTCTCACCCTGCTCCTGTGAGGCCAGGGAGCCCCACACAATGCCCTTCCCTAAATCCTCTTGCTGCATCGCAAGGGGATCGCCTCCCTTCGTGGCGCACCCGCCTGCGGCACAGAGACACAGCGCACCAACCACTACGGTCACACGATTCATCATGGCTTCTCCTCCCATGGATAGCGATGATGCAAGCATAGCAAACGTTCCGAAATGGGCCATGTATAAGCGTAATTTGCACCGCGGTAGCGAGGCATGCGGGGGGCTACAGCCCTAGCTCGTGAGCAGTGCGGGGCGGTCCGCGAGACGGTACCCGCCGATGGGCTAGAACTTCGTGACGCTCGAGAACGGAAAGTCCCGAATGCGCATAGAGGGAACCAGCACTTTCCCGCTTTCAGATGTGATGGCTTCGGCCGGTTCCGTACAGGCCTCCACTTGGGAAAACGCCCGTAGGGGACTTTCGTGGAAGCGAAACTGCTTGAGCGGCGCGATTACCTGTCCCTGCTCGATGAGGAACGTGCCGTCTCGCGTCATCCCCGTCACCGTGAGGTCTGTAGAATTGACCACACGGATATACCAGAAGTTGCTCACAAGGATGCCGCGCTCCGTGCTGCCGATCAGATCTTCAACGGCCTCTCGGCTGGAGACATACACCGCATCGGGCACGGGCATCGGCTCGACACCCTGCGCCATGGCGGTGTATCGGTCGTAGGCCAATTGCATCAGCCGCCCATTTTCGATCCACATCATGTCTCGTTGCGGAAGGCCGTCCGCAGCAAAAGAACTCCCCAACAGATCCGGGTGCATCGGCCGGTTGGCGACGCTCAGGCGCGCATCCATCACCTGCTGGCCCAGACGGCCATTCAACGGACTGGTGCCCTTGAGCACGGCCTTGGCGTCGAGATGCCAGAGCAGGGCGCTCAGTAAGCCCGCAACCGCCGCCGGTTCAAGCACCACCGTGTAACGCCCGGGAAGCAGTTCCCGCGGGGGACTCGTCGTGCGAGCCATGGAAACGGCGCGGCGCGTCCGCGCCTCCACATCGAGCCGATCGATCGAACGATGTGCACCGGCCGCCCAACCCGTCGAGTCCCCGGACGTTGCCGTGAGGCTGAATCGAGCCTCCGTGCGCCGCTCATAGGCCTGCCCGCCTGTACTGGTCGCCACTCCCACCGCCGCCTCACTGCTCGACACGATCCCCGCGCCGCTCACACCCGCCTGACGGCACAACACAATCGCGCGGGCCGCTTCGTCGAGCCGACGCGCCGGCCCCGCCATCACCGTACTCGGCGACGCGGTCGGCACGTCGAGATAGTGCTGGGGACCGAGCGGCGGAACATATTCCGGATCGTCAGGAAGCAGGCGCGCAATGCGCTCGGCTCTGGTGATGGCATCGCGCACCGCGCCCGCCGTCAAATCTGCCGTCGTCGCGCTGCCCTGTCGCCGACCGACGGCCACCTGTACTCGAAGCGAGACTTTGCGTGTCTCAACATTTTGGATCACGCGATTGTCCGCCACACGCGTCGTCCCGCTGCGGACATCCTGCAAGGTCACCGTGGCATGATCGCCGGACCGATGCCGCATGACCAGGCCGGCCAAGAATGCAAACTCCTCGCGACTCGTCAGGCCGTCACTCATGGCAACTGCACGCTCCCTACCCGCGCATGACGTGAATACGACGGAAGCGCGCCGGACTGGCCGCGTGGGTCATCCACCCCGATTGTCCCGGCTGTCCCTTGCCGCAAGTGATGAAGCCGTAGCGTGTCCGCGAGCGCGCGTCGGCGACGCCATCGCACGCGCCCCAGAACTCCGGCGTGATGCCGTGATACACCACGTCACGCAGCATATGGGTTCGGCGTCCATGTTCGATCAGCCAAAAGGCATCGCCGCCGAACTGAAAATTGTAGCGACGCTGGTCGATGCTGTAGGAACCCTGCCCTTCGATGTAAATGCCGCGATCGATCCCGCTGATCAGGTCCTCGGGCGTCCCGACCCCCGGCTCCAGGCCGATATTCGCAATGCGCACCATCGGCACGGCTCCCCAGCCATCCGCGCGGTTGGATCCGCGCGAACGTCCCTCGCCGATCGTTCCCGCCACTTCGCGATTGGTGCAGTAGCCCACGAAGATTCCGTCCCGCACAATCGGCCATCGCTGGCAGGCCACACCGTCGTCATCGTAGCCGGTCGCCGCCAGCGTGCCCGCCTCCGTGTTGTCCGCCACCAGTGAGACAGACTCCGATCCATAGCGAAAGGTGCCGAGGCGGTCCGGCGTGAGAAAACTGGTCCCTGCGTAATTGGCCTCATAGCCGAGCGCCCGGTCGAGTTCGCTCGGATGCCCGCAGGACTCGTGAATCGTCAACGAGAGATGTTCGCCGTCGAGCACCAAGTCGTACATACCGGCCTCCACCGCGGGAGCACGCACCTTCTCGATCGCCTGTTCGGCGATGCGCGGGGCAGCGGCCAGGAATCCGGCCTCCTCGATCAATTCGTACCCGACCCGTGCATGCGGCGTACTGAACGACCGCGAAGCGAACCGCCCGTCCGCACGTGCAGTCGCCGCGCACTCGCCCTGCGTCGCCAACAAATCGAAGACCAGCCGGGTGTCTTCCGTGGATGCGAAGAGTTTGAGGTCGCGCCGCGCCCACAGTTCAGCCCGACTGCGAACAATACCGGAGGGGCGCTGAAGCGCCGCCATGGTTTCGAGCAGCAGTGCGGCTTTCTGCTCCAGCGGCACGGCAAACGGATCGAGCCGGGCCGGGGTGATCACCACGTCTCGATAGGTCGGCTCCGGCGCCAACACAACCGGCTCACCCATCAGGCGCGCGCTCTGCTTGGCGATTTCCACCGCCAGCGCGGCCACACGCGGCACTTCCTCCAACGAGAGAATCGCGCTGGCCGCAAATCCCCACGCACCGCCATGCAGCACGCGCACGCCGAAACCACAGTCTTTTCCGTCCTGGACCTGCGCCAGCCGACCGTCTTCCCCGCGCAACGATTCCGTGCGGCTTTCCATGATACGGATATCCCCGTAGGTGGCCCCAGCCGCCCGCACCACCGTGAGAGCGCGTGTCGTCAGCGCGTCCCACTGCGGTGGAAGTTGTCCGGGCACTCGATGCGTCACAGGTCATTCCTTCGATTGCTCGCCGCATCCTCCGCAGGATCGCGATGCGGGAACCACGGGATCAGGGTATTCGTCGTCCGCTGATAGCGACGATAGGCTTCGCCAAGGCGCCGCTCGGATTGCGCTTCCGCGTGCGGCACCCCACTCACCTTGGCCAACGCCACCCCCATGGCCAACGGGCCGATCCAGGTGAGCGCCGCATTCGGCAATCCAATGCCCATCACCACATAGGCCCACCAGTGCAGCCATTCGAAAAAATAGTTCGGATGGCGGGAGTAATACCACAAGCCATCGCGGCAGACACGGTCCCGGTTCCTGGGCTGTCGCTTGAACTGGGCTAACTGAAGGTCTGCGGCGGTTTCACCCACGAGCGCGATCAGCCACAGTGCAATGCCCAGATATTCCCATCCGCTCAGGGTCGGCCGCGGCGATTGCATGATCACCAGATAGGGAAGTGAAAACAGCACGACCGCGCCCGCCTGCAGGAGATAGTAGCCCAACAAATACTGGGACGACTTCGGGCCCCACTCGCGTCGCAGCTGCCGGTAGCGCGGGTCCTCCTCACGGCCGATCACGCGGGTGAGGAGCACATGCACTCCCAAGCGTAGACCGTAGACGCTCGCCATCACAGCCAACAACAGGCGACGTTCGAGCTCGCCCGGCCCAGCTACGGCGTAACCCCACACCACGGCCACCAGAAGCGCGCACCAGGCGACATCCGCCACCGACGCATCGCGCAGCCATCGATCCAGCCACCAGAGCACCACCATGACCAGGGTGGAGAACAGACCCGCCCAGATCAACAGCGCGAGGGGATCGAGCATTTGTCCTTAGTCGGTGAGCGGGTCCCACACGTCGTCGCGTCCGCGGCGCGGATGGGCCGCAATCCACGCGCGAAACCCCGGCAGAGGAAAGGACAGCATTGACTGCAATTTTGCGCAGTCCAACGAAAGGTCCGGCGCGCGCGGAGGGCCCGCATAGTCGCGCAGCGAAGAGGCGACGCACTGAGGATGCCGCTCGGGATACTCGACGGCCAGCAGCTGCCCGATCTCCCAGCGCGACAGGCGCTCCGTGCCGGCCAGATGATACAGCCCGGCACGCGGCTGTGCCGCCACCTCCCAAATGGCGCGCGCGGTAACCGACGCGGGAAGGGGACAGCGAAACTCATCCGCAAATAACCTGAGTGTCTTGCCTTGATCCCAGGCCTGCAGCGTTTCCTCCAGAAAACTGCGGTCGCCGGTCGGCGACAGTCCCGCCGTCAGCGACGTACGAAGGACCGTATGCGCGGGATAGGCCAGCACATGCTGTTCCGCCTCCACCTTACTGCGACCATAGACCGTCAGCGGGCTCACGGCATCCGTTTCGCGATAGCCTCCGCGTCGCCCGTCGAACACATGGTCGGACGACAGAAAAATCAGGCGACTCCGCGCGGCAAGGTGCGCAAGATACGCCGTCGCCGCGACGTTCACCGCATGCGTGCGCGCGGGATCGGCTTCGCAAGCGACCGCCTTGCTGATGGCCGCACAATGAATCACACACTCTGGCGGGTCCTGCGCCCAGAGTCTGGCAACAGCCTCTGCGTCCGTGAGATCGACCATCGCCCGCGTCAGACCGAGCACCCGCCACTGTGGCGCGTAGCGCGGCGCCGTACGAACGAGATAATGCCCGAGTAATCCGCCGGCCCCGGTGATCCACACCAGTGGACGATGATCGGTTGTTGGTCTCGTGACTTCGTTCACAGCCTCACTCATCCAGCGCGCGTCTCATCCGGCACACCGCCGCGGCGAATGTCCGGCACGCCGAGCACGCGCCAGCCGGAGGACGGATGCTCGACGGCCCAGGTGAGTGTGTCGATCATCTGGTCCACCTCCACCAATCCCAAGCGCAACGCGAAGTCGCGCGTCCATGGGATGGCTTCACAGACTCGATAGGCCGGCAACAAAAACGTCGGCCACCGCCGTCCGGGACCGAGGACATACCAGGGCCGCAGAATGGTCGCGGGAATGCCGCCGACCCGCACACGGGCCTCCCCTTCCATACGTACGTTGATGTAGGCCTGCATGATCGGCGCGGGATGCGCAACGCTGATGTACACGAAATGCTGCACGCCTGCGCGCTGTGCGGCATAGAGCGCCGCTTTGATCGAGCTCAGGTCGATATCGCGAAACTGCTGGGCCATCCAGGGCGACGGACGCCCCACGCCCACGAGGTGCACAAACGTATCGTGCCCGCGCACATGTTCGCCGAAGGAGTCGATCAGCAGCGGATCGCCCAGCACCACGCGCGTTCCGGCTGGCAGTTTGGGCGCCGACTTCGCACGCACCAGGCCGGACACCTCGTGCCCTCGTTTCAACAGGTCTGCGATGAGACGGCTACCGAGATAGCCGCTGCCGCCGGTGACAAACACATTGGCCATGGGATCCTATCTGCAGGGGTGTGCGGAGAACATGGGGCGTGAGGTGCTGCGTGATCATACCGGAAGGGGCGAACGCGAGAAAGGGCCCTATGTGACACGAGCGGGGACAGTGAGAAGGACAGGGCAGGCGAGGACTCGAATCCGAAAAACGAACGGCCGCTAATAAGACGCGGCGCGGGGCTGAGGATCTCCGGCATCGTCGGTGCGTGTGAGGTGAAAGGTCCCACCCTTGTCTGAAGGATTCCGTACGGAACCGATGCGCGTATACCACCAACGGCCGTCGCCCTCGCGGTAATCGGGACTGAGTCGGATGACGAATTCCCCCTCCCGATCGTTCTCCGTTTGGATCCAACGACCGCGCCATTCATGCCCGATCAAGCTAGTGGTTTCAAAGCGGCCGCCTTTGTAGGCGTAGGTGCCTCGGCCCGCCTGATCCATGACCAGATCGACCGCCGCCGTCCCTTCTTCGTACTCCCACTCACCTGCTAAGACGGTAAAGCCCGCATCGCTCGACGGCGCGGCCTGCGTGCCCGCGGTCGACCCGCGATTGACCGGCTGTGCCGCACAGCCACCGAGCAGGGCGCTGAGCCCAAGCATACAGAGCGCGACGCACAGCGCATGCGTCCGATTTTGCCAATGGACTGTCGATGATCGTTGCGACATGGACATTCCCATTCTCGCTGTGAGGGTTCGCACACGCCCTTGTATCAGAGACGGATTCCGATAGGAACGTGGCGGCGTCTTTTCTCTCTTACCCCGACTTGCCGCAAGATTCAACGAATTGGCGCTTGTGTGCACGAGTAGCACGCCCGTCATGAAACTCCTGACGCATCGCGTCAGCGGCTTGCTGATGGAGCCCAGGATGTCGCGTTCATCAGCGCTTCCTGTACGAGCGGCCAACTACGGTCGACTACCCAGCGCGCCGCGCGCTCAAGGGCCAGGCGATCGGAGTCGGTCATGCGGAGCGTCGTCGGAATCTGTGTGACGAGTTGGCCCAAGGGTTCTTCGCGCGGGAGGTGACGCAGCGCGACGTGCCAGACCGTGCAGCGAGCGTCGCCTGAGCCGATCCGGGCACTGGCCACCATCTGACGATCCTGTTGCGCGGCGGGAATGCCGGCTCGCTCCAACACCTCCCGCCGATTGTTGCGATGCAATCCGGCGGCCGCCGAGAGCGGGGTCGGCCCCTCGCGGTGTTTCCGTGGCGTCGCGTCCACCGCAATCACCAGGCACCCGTTCGGAAATCGCGCGGCAAGCGGACGGGTGGCGTCAGCCTCTTCCAGAAGCGAGAGCAGGGTCGACAGGCCGAGATTATCGGCCACCCCGCCGTCATACAGCGTCACAGTCGGCGCATTCGCCGAATCTACCGCCGCCCCGCCCCGCCGAGGTCGCAGCGCCACCGCCGGGAGCGTGTCCGGATAGGCGGCGGACGCCCCAATAGCTTGCGACACCGGTAGGCTCGCCTGCGCCAAGCCAAGGCGGCCCAGTCGCTCCTGCGACAGCACGAAAGGCTCGCCGGTCAGCGCATCCGTCGCATTCAGCAGCAAGCGCAGACTACGCGTCGGTACCTCGCCCAAGGTCGCGCCATGAAACAGTCGGCTGTCCAAGACCTCCACGAGCGCGTCGCCGCGTGTGTAGGACGTAAACCAATACCGCGGCCAATGGAGGGGATTGAGAATGTGGCTGACGACAGCGCCCTGAAAATCATAGGCCAGCCGTTCGGTAATCTGCGCGTCCCAGAGCAGGCCGCGCCCGCCGTCCAACGCATACAGACTGGCCGGAAGCGCGCCACCCGACACGGCCGAGATGACATCGACGCGGTCGAGCAGCGCCAGCCGTTGCAGTTCCTGCATCACGGCGGCGCCGAAGATCGCCGCGCGGCTTCCGCCGCCTGAAATGGCGAGCCCGAGAAAGAACCCGTCGTCCCGTCCACGCTCGGCCAGGTCGACGTGGGATGCCGCGCTCCCCGACACCCGCCCGGAACCGTCGCTCTGAAGCGACGCCAGCTCGATGGTGCGCACCGGTGGTCCCGCGCAGGCACAGAGTAGGAGGCCCATCATGGGCAGCCACAGGCCGCGCCAGCCTCGACATCGCGCTCTGGATAGAAAAGGGGGTCGCACCACTGCACACTACGCGGACAGCACCAGCATTGGATCTGTCCCGCGCGCAGGCGAACGGGCAGCGGCCAACAACGCCGCCGCCCGGCTCAAGCACGAAACGCCTAGGTGCGCGTGAGCTTGCGATAGCGAATGCGATGCGGGCGATCCGCATCCTTGCCCAGACGGCGCTTGCGATCCGCTTCGTATTCACTGTAGTTGCCTTCGAACCACACGACTTTGCTGTCGCCTTCGAACGCGAGAATATGGGTCGCGAGACGATCTAGGAACCAGCGGTCGTGGCTGCTGATGACGGCGCAACCGGCAAAACTTTCGAGACCTTCTTCCAAGGCCCGCAACGTGTTCACGTCCAGATCGTTCGTCGGCTCGTCGAGGATGATGAGGTTTGCGCCCTCCTTCAGCATGCGCGCCAAATGCACGCGGTTCCGCTCGCCGCCGGAGAGATCCTTCACCTTCTTTTGCTGATCCGTCCCCGCAAAGTTGAAGCGCGCGCAATACCCACGCGCGTTCACTTCGGTCTTGCCCAACTTCACCGTCTCCTGCCCCTCGGAGATGACTTCGTAGACCGTCTTGGTGGCGTCCAGGCTGCGATCTTGATCGACGTAGCCGAGCTTCACCGTTTCGCCGATGCGGATAGAGCCCACATCCGGCTTCTCCTTGCCGACGATCATCTTAAACAGCGTCGTTTTCCCCGCCCCGTTCGGACCCACCACGCCGACAATGCCGCCCTTCGGTAAGTTGAACGACAGGTTGTCGTAGAGCACCTTGTCGCCGAAGGATTTGCCGATCCCGCTGGCGTCCACCACCACATCGCCCAACCGCGGGCCCGGCGGAATGTAAATTTCCAGATCCTCCGCCACCTGATCCTGCCGCTGATTGACCAATTCCTCATAGCGGTTGAGGCGCGCCTTGCCCTTGGACTGCCGGGCTTTGGGCGACATGCGAATCCACTCCAACTCGTGCTCCAACGTCTTCTGCCGCTTCGTCTCGGCCTTCTCTTCCTTCTCCAACCGCTCCTTCTTCTGCTCGAGCCAGGAGGTGTAGTTCCCCTGAAACGGAATACCGTGGCCGCGGTCGAGTTCCAAAATCCACCCGGCGACATTATCGAGAAAATACCGATCGTGCGTGACGGCGATTACCGTGCCCTTGTATTGCTGCAAATGCTGCTCGAGCCATTGCACGGATTCCGCATCCAAGTGGTTCGTCGGCTCGTCCAGCAACAGAATGTCCGGCTCTTGAATCATCAGGCGGCAGAGCGCCACTCGCCGCTTTTCGCCGCCCGAGAGCGTGCCCACCTTTTGATCCGCCGGCGGACAGCGCAGCGCGTCCATGGCGATCTCCAACTCATTTTCCAGTTCCCACCCGTTGGCCGCTTCGATTTTTTCCTGCAGCTGCGCCTGCTTGTCGATGAGTTTTTCCATCTCATCGGGACCGGCCTCACCCATCTTATTGCTGACCGCTTCGTATTCGTGCAGCAGGCCGACGAGTTCCGCCTTGCCTTCCTCCACCACCTCTTTCACCGTCTTGTTCGGGTCGAGCTGCGGCTCCTGTTCCAGCAGGCCGATGCTGTAGCCCTTCGACCGCGTGATCTCACCCGTGTAGTTCGGATCCACACCGGCAATGATCTTCAAGAGCGAGCTCTTGCCCGAGCCGTTCAAGCCGAGCACGCCGATTTTGGCGCCGTAGTAGAAGCCGAGATAGATCTCGCGCAACACCTGCTTTTTCGGCGGAAACACCTTGCCGACGTTGACGAGCGAAAAAATGACTTGTTTGTCGTTCGTAGCCATAGCTGCCCCTGTGTAAGAGTCGATGGATGCCGACGGAGAGTCTCACGATAACAAAAGGGCTCGTCGCGGCACAACCAGCGCGGCGTCGGTCGATCGCTAGATGCCGAGGTCTTCGCCCAGACGCAGTTCGGATTCGTCCAAAATCTCTTCGAGGCAGGTGAAGCAGGAAAAGGGAAATCGGTCGACGTGAATGGCGCAGACTTCGCCCACCAGGGATTCGTCGACGGCCGCTCCGCCGCATTCTTTATGGATGAGTGTGAGCATGGATCTCCTTATCGGCGTTCGACCACAAGACGCTGCAGCATCGCGACATGCTCCGGACTGCTCAGCCGATGGTCGCCGGGAATCAGGCGCAGATCGAGTGGAAACGCGGGATCGCGGCGGCGCAGCGCCTCGGCAAATCGGCGACTGCCGTCCGGGGCGATCACCCGATCGTCCTGTCCGTGCAGGATGGTCGTCTTTACGCGGCGAAGGGGGTCGAAGGTGCCGGCCCAGTAGGCTTCACTTTCCTCGACCCATTTCCACGAAAGCGGCCAGTCGACATGCGCCGGGTCGTCATCCCACGGCATCCAGCCGGCCGTGTGCCACGCATGCAGCCGGTCCGGGGCGATCAGCCGCGCCCGTTCACCCATCATGTTGAAGGCGGGTGCGATGAGGATCAGCTCTTCGACCTGCGGACAGCCCATTGCAACCAGCCAGGCGATCCAGCTCCCGAGCGAATTGCCCACGATGGTGATCGGCGCGCCACCGAGCAGTGACTGTACCACCGTCCGCGCATCGGCGATCCAATCCGAAAGTGTGTAGTCGATGAATCGCCCGCCGGACTCCCCGAAGCCGCGCACGTCGTAGCAGCAAAAACCCCAAGCCTGCTCCCGGCACCATTGCGCGAGAGCCTGGCTTTTCTTGCCCCAGCGCGTCGACAAAAATCCGGTGATGAAGAGGATCGTTCGATCCCGGCCCTCCTGACGATCGCCGCGAATGCGCTGGCCGTCGGCGCCGATCAGCTCAAATGGGGTCAGGGCGCTCATGGACGGCCGAGCACTCGCGTGAGGAACTGGCTCAGGCGGGACAGCACCGGCATCGGGATCTCATGCCCACCCCGAAACCCGTGCCACTCCACGGCCAGCCCGAGCGCCGTCATTTCGTCGCGCAGTCGCTCGGCCATCAGAAAGGGCAACACCTCATCCTGCATGCCGTGGCTGTGAAACACCGGCAACCCACGCCGCATCGCCACCGCCGGTTGCCATTCGTGCCGCACCAATAACGAGCCGGACAGTTGCACGAGCGCCGCGCAGGGCGTCGCGGTCCGCATGACCATGTCGCAGGTGAGCATCGCGCCTTGGGAAAACCCGCCAAGCACGGTTCGCAGCGGATCAACGGGCAAAGCAGTCGGCAAGGCAGTCAAGAAGGCATGGATGGCGTCGCGCGCGGCAGGCAAACCGCGCGGCACCTCGCCGGACAGATCTCGCATGCGACCGGCGGCCCGCTCCTGCGCCAGTCGATTCATGTCGATCATCCACCAAGCTCGGGCGTCGCCGTACCCGGCGTTGAGATGCAACGGTCCCTCCGGAAACAGAAACCGCGTCGCGGTCGGAACATCCAGTGCCTCGGCCAACGGCACCAAGTCGTCGCCCGGTGCGCCGAAGCCGTGCAGCAGAATGACCAACGGACCGCTGCCGCTTCCCCTGCCGTCGGTACCGCCGACCAGGCGTGCGGTGAGGGAACCAATGCGCCGCTGGATAGCCATTTGCCTGATTGGAGAGAAGACAGGAAGGGGCGATTGGAACACCCCCGCACAGCCCTATTGCTGTGCGGGGGCCATCAACTCTCTATGTTCTAGTGTGGTGCATTTGGATTGAGAATCACCCGTGATACTCCATTGAGTCCGGTGGTGTACATATACCCATCCGGCCCCTGTTGAAGCACGATGAGTCCTCCTTCGCCTCCGTCGAACGCCACTGAATTCGACGCGACGGTTTTGAAGGTCGCATCCAGGACCAACCGCCGTATTTTACCACCCACAAAATCGGTAAAGAACAAATTGTTGTGGTAGGTAGACGGGTACACCGGGGTCGCGGCTAACGCGACGATGTTGGTAACACCAACCGGCTGCGAAAGCACGAAGGCCGCATTGATTAATGGTGGGGCTCCATTTGTTCCCGTCACCAATGGCCAGCCATAATTGCCGCCTTTCACAATGAGATTGACTTCATCATCCACTGAAGGCCCGTTTTCTGTAATCCACAGGTCCTTGGTTATCGGATGAAAGGTCATGCCATAGCTATTTCGAATTCCATATGCCCATACGGGCGATCCTGGAAACGGATTATCCGCGGGAATGCTACCATCTCCATTGATACGAAGGATTTTCCCATTTCTTGCCGTGAGATCCTGCGACAATTGCTCTTGTGTCGCTTCGCCCACAGTGACATAGAGTTTCCCATCTGGTCCGAAACGAATCGCTCCGCCATTATGTTGGTCCGCCGCGAGCAGCCCGTCCAAGATGACGGTTTCCTCTGTGGCCTGCCCGTTCACATCCTTCACCCGGACGAGACGATTGTGCGTTGTGTCCGGTGTCGTAAAGTAGATGTAGACAAAACCGTTTGTGGCATAGTTCGGATCCAGCGCAATCCCGCTTAACCCCTGCTCCCCAATCGTGCCAACCTCCGTGTGATAAAAGGGGACAGCTCTCTGCTGCCAGATCCCGTTTGCTGTATCGACAATCCAGACATTGCCCGCAGGTCCCTGGGCATAGAAGGCACGGCCATCTGGAGCAAATGCCAATCCCCGCGCATTCGCATCCGGCAACACAGACTCCAACACAAATTCACTGGTTCCGGCAGAACCAGCCACAACATACGAAAGATTTTGCGTCGCCTCGGGATTGGACAACTCATTGTGTTGAGCATCCACCAGAACAAATCGCAGGGTATGCGTGCCTTGTGTCTGGCCATACATCATCATGCTTGTCGCATTCTTCCAATGGATGAGGTGGTCATGAGCGCCGTTCAGTTGCACCCCGTTTTCTTCGCTGATGCCAGGTCCGCCGAAAAACTCATGCGGTTGCGTCGCTCCATCGACATAGAAATGCATGTGCGGCTGCCCCGTATGTCCGATCACATGATTGGCAGCGACAAAAGACACCAACACGGGCCCTGGAACTTCTGAATCTGCCGAGGGGCTGACAAGAATCAGGCTTGGGACAGATGGGAATGGGATTCCCACCGCGAAGGCGCGAGCGACATATGCTTCACCGTTTGTCAGTTCGTCCCCAACGGCGTTCACCAATCGAAGCTGAATGGTATGGATGCCCTGGGCGAGATTATTTATCCGAAACGCAGTGGCGCTGACCCACTCCACGAGTGTCGAAGGAACACCATTGTAGAGCACGGTTTTATTCGCGCCGTTAAGAAATGTGTGGGGCGTAGGATCAGCATCCACATACACGCGCATGCGAGGTTGATTCACACCCCCGAGGGAAAAGTTCTTCGTACTGAATTCAACCGTCACCGGCGCGGTAGCGGGCAGCGACACGTTCTCGCCGGGTGTCGACAGGGTCACGGCGGGAGACCCTACCGTGGACCCCCCTCCGCTCGGCGGAGGTGTTGATCCTGTCGCTGCAGGGGGGGGAGCAGAATCGCCGCCACCACCGCACGCGGTCAAGCTGCAAAGCACCATCACACTTAGGAGTCGGCAGCCCATTCTTGCCAGTGCTCCGTTCCGCTGTCCCTGTTTACGATTACCCATGTGCCCTATCTCCATGTTCTCGGCCTCCACACCTTGTTACGATCGCTTACAATCTGCGCACACGCATAACTTTTCACCATACTCACGCAGGTGGTGAATTAGCAATTGGACATATTCCTCTACCGTCCTCATTACATATGGACATATTCCTCTACCCACCTCATTACATACAGCAAGAACAACGCCGGGATTCTATGCAGCAGCTCGTGCAGCCAAACCATCGGGGCCATGAGGCAGAATCCCTGCAAAACGATGGGAACTTTCGCTCGGCCCAAGGCACAGCGCACGACATCATGAGCAGCAGAAGCAAACGGGCGCGGGAGGGATTAGTGAAGAACTGTTCTGTATTCCCTACACTTCAGAAGCCCCCTGAATCTTCACGCCGGCTTCTGTATTGTCACGATGAGCAGCTGACGCTGAGGTGTTTGCCCCAGTTGGGTGGCGGCAGGGCGTAGGCATCCATGCCTGGATGCTCGGTGAAGGGATCGTGGAGGAGTGTCAGCAGTCGGTCGATCTCGGAAAAGTCCTGCTGCTCGGCTTTCTCGATCGCCGTCTGTGCGAGATAATTACGCAGCACATACTTAGGATTCACGCGTTCCATGCGGCGGCGACGGTCATCGTCATCGCTCTGTTCCTGTTGCAGCCGTGCGCGATAGCGCCCGGCCCAAGCCTGAAAGCGCTCGCGGTCCACTATCCGATCGCGCAGCGTCTCGTTCGCGGCAGAGGGCTCGGATCGAAAGGCGCAGAGATCGCGAAAACTCGCGGTGTAGTCGGCACTGCTGAGGTGCAACAGATCCAGCCATTCTTGGAACAGGGCCTCGTCGTCCTCCTGCGCCTCTTGCAGCCCGAACTTTGCCCGCATGCGCGCGCGATAGGCGTCCTCGAAGCAGGCCGTATAGCCATTCACCGCGTCGATCAACGCGTCGCGCGGGACGAGCGGGAGCAGCGCATGGGCAAAACAGCGCAGGTTCCACAATCCGATGGACGGCTGCTGGTCGAATGCATAGCGGCCGTTGTAGTCGGAATGGTTGCAGATGAATCCCGGGTCGTAGTCGTCCAGAAAGCCGAACGGGCCGTAGTCCAAGGTGAGGCCGAGCACAGACATATTGTCCGTATTCAGCACGCCGTGGGCCCAGCCGACGGCCTGCCACTGCGCGATGAGGCACGCGGTGCGGGTGACGACTTCGCGGAAGAAGCGCGCGTAACGATCGTCCGCCCCGCACAGATGCGGAAAGTGTCGCTCAATCACATAGTCCGCCAACTGAGTCAGCAGCGCCGGTTGATCCCGATTAGCCAACACTTCGAACGAGCCGAACCGCACATGGGACGGCGCCATGCGGGTCAGCACCGCCGCGGTTTCCACACGCTCGCGATAGACCTTGTCGGGCGAGCCTACCAAACAGAGGGCGCGCGTGGTCGGGATGCCCAACCCGTGCATGGCCTCGCTGCACAGATATTCGCGAATCGTCGAGCGCAGTACCGCGCGGCCATCGCCGTCGCGCGAAAAGGGCGTCAGCCCGGCGCCCTTCAATTGGAGTTCCCACGCGTCGCCCGCCGCGTTGCGCACCTCACCCAGGAGCATGGCCCGCCCGTCACCCAGCTGCGGTACGTAGACGCCGAACTGATGCCCGGCGTAGAGCATGGCCAGCGGCTCCATCCCGGGGAGCAGGAGGCTTCCTCCGAACAGGCCCGCACAGTCCGGCCGCGCCGCTTGCGTAGGATCGAGATCGAGCAACGCCGCCGCCGCGTGATTCCAATGGACCAGCTGCGGTGGCTGCAGAAACGGGGTCGGCTGCACGCGCGCATACAACGCGTCCGGCAGGCGCGCGAAACTATTGGTGAACGTCAGCGATTCAAATGTGCGGAGGGTCATGGAGATTCGGTAGAGACGAACAGTGACCGGCTGTGCAGCAACCGCCGGCTACATATGTGGACTTACCGCACGCGACGGCGGCGCGGGCGGGGCCGCGATTCGAGGAGCGACTCAAACCGTTGACGTTCACGGTCATAGGCCCAGATTTCTCCAGTCCCGATAGAGTACACCCAGCCGTGAATCATCAGCGTGCCCTTCCGCAGTTTTGAGGCCACGGTCGGATGCGTTTGCAGATGTTCGATTTGGATGCGCACGTTTTCCTGCGTTGCCGTCGTCAGCAACGCCTTCCCGCGAAGGTGGCCGTAATTTTCGCGCACCACGCGGCGCGTGGCTTCGGCCTGCGTGAGCCACGAGGCAACCGCGGGCAAGTCCGCCGCCAGCTCGGGATGCAGCAAGGCCTTGATGACGCCGCAATCCGTGTGTCCGCAGATAACGATGTCCTTCACCCCAAGGACGCCTACTGCATACTCAATGGTGGCGGTCGTGCTCCCGATCGTCGTCGCGTACGACGGCACCAGGTTCCCGGCGTTCCGCAGAATGAACAACTGGCCGGGATCCGTCTGCGTCAGCAACGAAGGGTCGATGCGCGAGTCCGAACAGGTGACGAACAACGCCCGCGGGGCCTGCCCGCCTGCCAGCGCCTGAAACAGCGCGCGCTTCTTGCTGAAGATATCTCGATGAAACCGTTGGAAGCCGTCGACAAGCCGTTGCATAACTACGCGCGCATGCTCTCCCGGAGACCGTCGAGATCTGCATCCAGGGTGAACAGAAACACCCGTTCGCCCAGCTGCGCATCGATGTCGGTAAACAACCCGACGGCCTTCGCGCCGGTGATCTCACTCACCTGCTCCATGAGTTTCTCGCGCCCTTGCGCAATCAGGTTCTGTCGCAGCCGCTTAACCATCTCCACACCGTCGACCGTCTTGGCGAGCTGCCGTTCTGCCGGCGTCAACACGCCTTTCAGCCGAACGAGGATCTGGTCACGCACGACGTAGGCGCGCACATCGTCGGGGCCGCGTCCCAAAAATTCCTGCTCGAATTTGATGATCGCGTTGCGGATGCCGGTCTCGATGTCGGTGCGCGTGATGCGCGCTTTGCTTGGGGAATTTTGCATAGGCGTCGGCCGCCGTCTTGGATGGAGGCGGCCACGGAGGCCCATTATGCAGAGCCTGCCGCGAGACCACAATGGGTCACCGGCTCTTAGCTGCAACGCCGACAGTGAGACCACCGCCTGCCTGCTCGGCGAGTATCGCGTCGGGATTCGCCAGGCAAACCTACGCATCAGACTGTGTGGGGCGGTGATGAATTCCCGCCCGCAGGCTTGACCCTGCCGGTGGCCGCCCCCTATAAAGGAGGCCCAGCGTGACGCCCGCAGTCTACGGCGCCGGTTGGTTTTCGCTCCGCGCGGTGTCTTGGACCCGACGAGCGCGAACGCGACGGAGCCGAACGACCCGCGCACCAGCGGTCCGGTTGTAGGGCCCTCGGCTCCTCCGCTCATGGATGGGGCCAGCGGCAGTACAAGCCAGCATCCTCGCTCGGTCCTGCTCCCGGCTCGGTCGGAGGCACCCGACGCGATCGACAGCTGGCTTGTGTCTTTTTGAAGACCTACGCCCGCCACCACGACACACGGCACAGACACGATCGAGACTGGAAAGATACGCACACGCCGATGATGTGGTTTCTGCTCGTTCCCTTGCTTCCGCTGGCGACCGCCCTGCTGATCGCCCTGGGCGACCGCGAGCAGGAAGAGCAAAATATTCGGCTGGGGGCCATCCCCATCCTGCTCGCCTTTCTCGGCGCGGCCACCACCTTACTGGCCGTCTCGTGGGAAGGGCCGATCATCGCGCGCCTCTACAACCCCGACGCGCTCGCCGGGTTCGCGCTGCCGCTCGGATTCTATATCGATCGCCTGAGCGCCGTGATGATGACGCTCATCACGCTCGTCTCCACCGTCATCTACGTCTACTCCCGACGGTACATGTACCAGGACCCGCACTACCGGCGGTACATGGGCCTGATCGCGTTCACCACGTTCGTGTTGTTGTGCATGGTGACCAGCGCGAATCTCCTCATGCTCTGCGTGTTCTGGCAAATTCTCTCGTGGCTGCTGTTTCTGTTGGCGCACAACCACGAGCACGACGGCACGCTCAACGGCGCGATGCGCACCTTCACGCTCCTGCGCGTGGGCGATGTGGCTTTTCTCGCCGGGATCGTGGTGGCCTACACCCTCTACGGCACCGTGGAGTTCGACGCGCTGTTCGCGCGCGTCGCGGCAGAGCCGGCCACGCTGGCCTTCGGCGGCCTCGAGATCGACGGCGCCACCGCCGTGGCCCTGCTCCTGTTGATCGGCGGCATGAGCAAGTCCGCGCAGTTTCCGTTGCACATCTGGCTGGCGCATTCGCTCTACGCGCCGACGCCCGTCCATGCGCTGCTCCATGCGGGCATCATCAACGCCGGCGGCTTTTTGATGAATCGCCTCGCGCCGCTGTTCGGACACAGCCCGACCAGTCTGCACGTCGCCTTCGTCATCGGCACGCTGACGGCGGTCCTCGGCGCCACGATGATGCTCACCCAAAACGACATCAAGAAGACGCTCGGCCATTCGACCATCGGGCAGATGGGCTACATGATTATGGAATGCGGCCTCGGCGCCTTCTCGCTGGCCGTGTTCCACCTGATTGCGCACGGACTGTTCAAAGCCACCGTCTTTTTGAATTGCGGCAACGTGATCCACAAAGCGCGTCAGGAACCGGCCCTGCCCCACGTCGAGCATGAGGCGGAGGATCGGGAGTTTTCGACGCTGACCTGGTCCACCGGATTTTTCACCACCCTGATCGTCCCGTTGGTCATTTTGCTCGGCACACACGGCATCCTGCGCATTCCGCTGCTGGACTCGCACGGCACCGTGATCTTCCTCTTTTTCATTTGGGTCACGTCGTCGCAAGCCATCTTGTCGCTCACGCGCATTCGCGAGGTCGCCTCGTGGAAGGTCTCGCTCGCGATGCTGGTGACGCTCGTGTTGGTGATCTTCACCTACCTCTTTGCGGCCGAGACGTTCACGCACTTCCTGTTTCCGAATCCGGACGAGGTCGCTGCCTACTTTAAAGCCGCCGCATTGCCCGGCCGCATGTTCGACGTGATCCTGGTCGGCATGACGCTCTTCACCGTGTTGGGCTGGGGCTATCTTTACGCGCGCGCACATGGCCGCAGCATGCCGATGCCGAGGTTGGTTCACCGAGCCATGCAGTGGGGCTATGTGCTCTTCATGAATCGCCTATACATGGACCTGGTCTATGCGCAGATGGGGCGCGCCCTGTTGCGCGTCATCGGCCGCCTGGAGCGCGTGGCGGCAGGGTGGCGCACATGAGTGAGGTCCTCACGGTGGCGCAGCTCTGGCCGCTTGTGCTCCTGGCCGTTCCCGCGTTGGGCGCGACGCTCAGTGCGGTGCTCTGGTCCACCCCGCGCGAGCCCAAGACCTGGCTGCTGCTCACCACGCTCGCGACGCTACTGACCATCGGCACGGTCACGCTGTACACCGACGCCCTGCCTCCCAACTTGTCGCTCCTCTGCCTGCTCCCCGTGGTCGCGTTCATTTCGTTATTGGGGCAACCGCTGCACCTGCCGCACCGTCCGGCCTGGGTGCACTCCATCGCCTTGCTGGGTCTGTGTTCGGCTGCGATCGGCGCGAGCGGCCGCATCCAATGGGTGCTGATCGCGCTGATCTTCGCGGCGTTGCTCGGCCTGCTGGCCCGCGCGCGGATGCCGGGCGCCACGACACCAACCTGGGCACTCGGCACCTACGGACTCGGTGCCGCAGCCTCCATCGTGGCGGCACTGGTGCCTTCCCCGACCGTGTCGTCTATCGCAGGATTGCTGGCCTGCCTAGCGTTGATCCCGCTCTTCCCGATGCACGCCGGTCATGTCGCTTGTCTGATGCGCTTGCCGGCGAACTTGCCGGGCTTTCTGGTGTTGGCATTGCCGGCTGTAGGATTCGCCGCGCTCATGTCGTTGTCGGAGCTCCCGAGCGTCGTTGCCGACCTGCTGGGTCCGGCGGCGCTGGTCAGCATGGTCTACGGGTCGATCCGCGCACTCGGACAACGCCATCCCCTGTCTGTCCTCGCGCATGGGAGCCTGGCCTTCTTCTCGGTGCTCTGGTGGTTTTTGGCGGTGACGGAAACGGTCTCTCCCTCCGTGTCGGTCTACCTGATCGCGGTCGGGCTGGTGACCGGCGGACTCTATAATGGGTGGTACGTCGTGCGCATCCGCTACGGCGAACTCGATGTGCGCGGACTGGGCGGCCTCGTCCATCCGATGCCGCGCTTCGCGGTGCTCTATTCGCTCTTGGCGCTCGCGGCATTGGGCCTGCCCCCGTTCGGCGTCTTCTCCGGCTTCATGGGTCTTCTCCTGACGCCGGAGTTTCGCCTTCCGGCCGCCTTCTTCATTGTGATGCTCGTCTGGCTCGCCGCCTCCTGGTACCACCTGGAATTGATGCGGCGCCTGCTGTTCGGCCCCACGCGAACCGACATGCGCTACGAAGACCTGCGCGAAACGGAGCTGGTGTCGCTCACGATGGTCGTGGTGCTGCTGGTGCTGCTCGGCACCCTGCCCGCGCGCTGGTTCGACCACGGGACCACGCTGCGTCCGAGCGCCCCGACGGTGGAGATTACCCAATGGCAGCCATGAGGGAGCACGACGAGAGCCAGGACCTCGATGTGCGCCGCATGGAGTTGCGGGGCACGATCCAGCTGGCCAGCGAAGTCATCGCGCAATACTGGCCCATGCGGACCTTCGTGCACCACAATCCGCTGCATAGCCTGGAATACTTGCCGTTTGAAGAAACCGTGCGCCGCGGGCGCCAATACTTAGGTGGGGTCGGCTACCTCGACGGCGACGTGTATCGCGGCTACCTGCGGTCGGGGCGCATTCAACTGCGTCACCTCGACGAGGCGCTGGCCTCGCGCACGGTCGCGCAATCTCTGTCGCTGGGCCCCTGCCGCGTTTCCCAGCGCGAAGTGTTGCGCGCCTGCCTCACGCATGGGCTCTCCGCACCGATCCGCGAGCCGCTGGATCCGCTCCTCGATCGCGGGCCCGGCGACGAACAGATCGACTCGCTCGCCGACCACCTCTCGCAACTCGCCGCGCCGTCTCTGGAGGAGCGCATCCGCGCCACCATCCAGGAAGATCGCGCCGTGCTCTGCCGCTACCTCACGCTCTCCGGGTGGTGCGACCAAACACTGGGCACCACGATGGTGCGCCGGATCAACACGGAGTTGATCAAGTGGTGCGAGGCGTTTCTCGACGAAGGGCACGCCACCTGGATCATGCCGGGGCGCGAGCAGGGTTTGTACGCCGCGTGGAAGAGTCTGGCTTCGCTGGAATGGTCGCCCTGCGGCATTGCGGACAGTCGCCGGAAGATCGCCGCCCTGCCGGACCATCCGGAGGACGCCGTACTGGAGAGCTTGGCCACCTTGGGGATTCCCGAGGCCATGCGGCAGGATTACTTAGCCCTCCAGTTGGCGACCTTGCCCGGCTGGGCGGGCTTCATCAAGTGGCGCGCGGAATCTCCCAATTATCCGTGGCAGCAGGCGCATCCCGTGGGCTTGGTGAAGTTTCTCGCGGTGCGGCTCTGGTACGTCCACGAAATGGTCCAGCAGACCTGCCGCAGCCAACTCGGCATCGACGGCAACTACGCGTCCATCTGCGACTTCATGGATCAGCATCCGCACGCCTATGTGTTGCGGAAGGAGAGTGTCGCCGGGCGACTGCCGCCGTCCTACGCCGAAGCCGTCGAGCGGCTGGCCCACCGCCGCGCGCCCGATTCGGAGTGGCAGGAGCTGGCCGAACGGTATCAGGCCGAGTGCGGCCCCCTGCGTGACCGCGCGCACCGCCGCTCCATGGCGCGGCGCCTGGTGTCGCTCGCGCAGGCGTTGGAAATCGTCCCGAGCGTCTATCTCAACAGCGTGCCCGGCGACCTTCGGCACCTGGTCGAATGGATGGAAAGCTTCCCCGAATCCATGCACGGCCCCGTGTGGCTGAAGGCGTTCGAAGCCGGGTATCACGAGCAATTGATCGGCATGGTGGCGCGTAGCGCTGCCGCCCCGTCGCGCCCGGCGACCGACACCGCCGCGCCTGTGCGTCCGCAATCGCAATCTGTGTTTTGTATCGACGTGCGCTCCGAGCCGTTCCGACGCCATTTGGAGTCGACCGGAGCCAACGAAACGTTCGGGTTCGCCGGTTTCTTCGCCGTCTTCATCAAGTACCGAGCCTGGGGCAAGGAGCATGAAACCGAGCAGTATCCCGTCATCATGCGCGCGAAAAACGAAGTGCGCGAGGTGCCGCGCAGCTACCTGGATCACTACGTCTCGAAACATCAGTCGCGCGCCAAGCTCATGCACGCGGGCCACACGCTCCTGCACGATTTGAAAGAAAACGTCGTCACGCCCTACGTGATGGTGGAATCGATCGGCTGGTTTTACGCGGTGCCCCTCATCGGCAAGACGCTGCTGCCCGCCCTCTACAAGCGTGTCGCCACGTGGCTGCGGCATCTGTTCGTCCCGCCGATCGCGACCAGTCTCACGGTGGATAAACTCTCGCCGACGGAGACGGACGAGATGCTGATCTCCGAGCAGCGCGGCCTGATTTGGCGAGCCTTGCGCGACCGATTCGGGCTCAAGGGCACGCACGTGAAGCAGGAGTTGGTGGAGACGTTGCGGTTGCGCGCTCTCGATCCTGAGGCCCCGACCGGCGCCGTCACCCCTTCGCAGACACCGGCGCAGGGTGCACGACCCGCAGCCGCCCTGCCACCCCTGTCGCAGACGGCGCGCGCCCTCGGCATTTCCGTGGATCAGCTCACGACCCTGCTGGACGATTTGCGCCGACACTACGGCATCAGCACGCGCGCCGCCTCACGTCACAAGGAGCGCATCACGCGCACCGGCTTCACGCTGGAAGAACAGATCCTCACGGTGGAAACGGCGCTGCGCATGATGGGGCTCACGCGCAATCTGGCGCGGCTCGTCCTGTTTTGCGCGCACGGCAGCACCACCGAAAATAATCCGTTCGAATCCGCCCTCGATTGCGGCGCCTGCGGCGGCAACGAAGGCAAACCCAACGCGCGCGTGCTCGCCCGCATGGCGAATAATCCGAAGGTGCGCGAGCGCCTTGCCATCAAGGGCCTGGTGATTCCGCCGGATACGCATTTTCTCGGCGGGCAGATCGACACGACGATGGAAGAGGTGCAGCTGTTCGATTTGGAGGATGCGCCGCCGACGCACCGGAAGGACATCGCGCGCCTCTTCGACGACCTGCGGGAGGCAGCACGCCTGACCAGCCAGGAACGCTGCACGCGACTGCCTGATATCGCCGCCGTCCTGCCGCCCGAGGAGGCCGAGACCGCCGTGGGCGAACGCAGCGCCGACTGGAGTCAGGTGCGGCCGGAGTGGGGACTTTCGGGCAACACCGCCATCGTGATCGGGCGGCGCGAGCTGACGAAGGGGCTCAATCTCGGCGGACGCGTCTTTCTGCAGTCCTACGACTATCGCGACGATCCCACCAACCGCCTGTTGGAAGTGCTGCTGACCGGCCCGCAGTTGGTCGCGCAGTGGATCAACATGGAACATTACTTTTCGGCGGTGGACAACCGGGTCTACGGCAGCGGGAGCAAGATCTATCACAACGTGGTCGGCCGATTCGGCATCATGTCCGGCCCCTGGAGCGACCTCCGGCTGGGGCTGGCTTGGCAAACAGTGATGAACGGCGACCAGCCGCACCATGAGCCGATGCGGCTGTTGAGCCTGGTGGAGGCGCCGCGCGCGAAACTCGCCGCGTTGATCGAGCGCCACGACGTGCTGCAGCATTACTATCACAACGAATGGGTGCACCTGGTCGCCCTTGACCCGGAAGACAGATCGTTGTACCGATATGAACCGACGGGCGCCTGGGTCCCTGTGGCCGGCCTGTCAGAACAGTCATCGACGCGGTGACGGAAAGAGGTGGGAGGCATGAGCGGCCTGACGCTGCATCCGATGAAAGAGATTCGCGTGGTGGTCGCCGGCGAGCACCGCCCGTTCGTGACCGACCTGTTCGATAAGATGGAAGCCAGCGGCTACACCATCATCGGCAATATCTCCGGCAAGGGACATCACGGGGTGCGCGAGGCGCACTTCATGTTCAGCGAGCAGGAGAGTTTGGTGATGATCATGTGCGTGGTGCCGGAAGAAAAAGTGGAGCCGATCCTGGCGGGCCTGCGCCCCCTCTTCGAGCGGCACTCCGGCGTCATGTTTGTGGCCGACGTGTCGGTGAGCCGTCGGGAATATTTCGGGAAGGGCGGCAAACGCCACTGACCGGCGGGACGGCCTGCGCCCTTGTGTTTGGGCCCGGACCTTGACTAGAATGCCGCCGATTTGATCACCGTGCGATGCGAGGCTTGCCGTGAAAGGTTTGCGGTTCGAGCGGATTCGGAAAGAGCAGCACTACAATGTGGTGTTCCACATCGGGAGCACCTACGTGCCGGTCAGCGACGAGACGATCGACGAGCTGAAAGGCCAGTCGCTCCTGCCGCCCGAACGCTTCCTCAACGTGCTGCTCGATAAAGTCGGATACTCCACCTATCTCCGCGACTTGATCCAAGGCGAACTCAAAACCGCCGGCGATCCCATCACCCAGATCACCGTCCTCCAAGGGGCCCTCCGCGAGCTGTAAGACCTAGCCTTTTGCCCACGCGCTAGCCGTTCCCTTGGTTGATCAGTCACGCCGTCTGGCCGTGCCTGTCTAGCCCCGCGCCGTTCGACGGCGTCTCCACCTTTCGTTACGAATCTCCAGCTGGCAGCGTGCTCAACTCACATCCATTGAATGACATGGCGCTATCCGAGAGCGATCGAGATAAGGCGCTCTGTCGCAACGATTCGTTTTGAGTGGGGCAGAACGCGGGGAAGCAACCGAAGGAACGGCGCGATAGGATTCTAAAACTAGACGGAGACCGCGCCGAGGCGCCCGCTACACGTCCCAGCTGCCGCCTTCGAGGAAGAGTTGGTTGATGATGTTGTTGCGGACTTGCGGGTCGCGTTCGAGCTTGAGGGCTTTTTGGTAGTTCTGCCACGCGGCTTCGCGCTTGCCGCGCGCGGCGTAGAGTTTGGCCACGCCGAGGTAGGCCCGTGCGTTGTTCTCGTCCGAGCGGAGCGCGCGGTTGAAGGCGTCCATGGCGTTGAGCGGGTCGCTCTGCTCCAGCATCATCCAGCCGAGTTCGGTGTGGGCGGGCGAAAAATCCTGGTCGATCGCCACGGCCTCGCGATACTCCTGCAGGGCCAGCTGTATGCGGCCGCGATCTTGGTAGTACTTCCCTAAGGCGAAGTGCAGTTCGGCGTTGCGCGGATCCAAACGCACGGCTTCTTTATAGGCTTTCAACGCCGGTTCGAACTTGCCCTGCGTCGCCAAGGCGGAGGCCAACATGCCGTGCCCCATCGCGTCGTCGGGTCGCAATCGGACCACTTCCCGAAACTGCGGCAGCGCCAGCTCCAGCTGCCCCTGCGCTTGATAGAGCATGCCCAGCGCGGCACGCGCCGGTGTGTAGGTGCCGTCCAAGCGCACGGCCTCCTTGTATTCGCGAATCGCCATGTCGGTGCGGGCCGCGCGTTCGTAGACCTGCGCAAGAAATTGATGCGGCTGCGGCAAGGTGGGCAGGAGCATGATGGCCTGCTTGAAATGCGCCATGGACGGCTCGGACTGCCCGCTTTGCGAGAGGCACAGCCCCGTCACGAGATGCAGCCAGCCGTTGTCGCCCTGCCGCTCGCGAATCTGCGCGAGCCAGGTGGTGACGGTCTCGATGTCCGCCGCGTCCTGCAGCGCGCGCCCATGGTAGGCCCAGGCCATAGCCATGTCGCCGGACATCAAATGGCCGACGTTGAGCGTAAAGGCCGGACGCGGATCGTGCAGCCCCTGTTGTTCGGTCTCGCGGAGCCATCCCTCGGCCAGCTGCTGGGCGGCGTCCAGGTGACCGCCGATCCAGGCGGCTTCGATCTGCGTGGCAATCTCGCTCATCGTGGCGTCAGCGGCTCAGCCGGTCCTCAATGTCCGGGGACATGGCGTGAATCTGGTCGGCCAGATAGGGATAGCGCGTCGCCAGCGCCTGCTTCATCTGCCACGCCACCGTCCGATAGGACCAGTGCCCCTTCACGCCGGAGCGCAGCTTGGAAATGTATTCGACTTCGGCATAGTCCATCTTGAACAGGCACCGGACCTTAAAGCCGAACGGAATGGCGTAGAGCGCCGCCTCCTGGCTGTCTTTCCGAATGGCTTCGATATCCATTTTGACGGCGTTCATGGCGCTGCGGTAATCCTCGTCGAGTCCCGCATCCACGAGCGCGCGCGGCGTGACGTAACCGTGCACCGTCGTGAAATTCTGTTGGATCTGTTGGCAGCGTCGGTGCCGATGCATGTCGCGCCAGGCGCCGATATCCATGAGGATATCGAAGATGAAGGAGTAGCCGCTCCGAAACTCGCGCGGCAATTCGTCGTGCGGCCCGCGCGATTGGAGCGCAAGGTCCACGATCTCCTGCTTCTGCTTGTCGGAAAACCCGCGCACGAGATCGAGTATCTTTCGGTAGGGCGCTTGCGCAACCCGATACAGCCAGGTGGCGGCCAGCTCATCGAGCGGGTCATGCGACTCGATTAACGTCACCTGCGATTCCTCGCGCGTGTCCTCCCAAGCCAGCGGCTGATCCAAGCCGCTTTCGCGGAGGACTTCGCGCGCATACCGGGCGACATCCTGATACACACGCTGCTGGTACTCACTCGGCTGGGCGTAGCGCGCCAACGTCGGCGCCAAGGCCGTGCCGGCGCCGGTCTGCCCGGTCAGCTCGCCCCACACATTCACCGGTGGCCGCGCACAGACCGCTTTCAGATCGTCCCCGATCATCCGCAGCTCGGGCAGTGCGGACGAGAGAAAGCGCACGATCTGTTTTTCCAACGTGCGGATGCTCACCACCTGGCCCACGTTCGTCCGTGCGGCCAGCGGCAGGAGATAGCGCGTGACGTCGAACGCGCGCGCGGCCATCGTTCGCTCGTAGTCGGCCGGCTTCATGTCGGGTGGACAGGGCGTCTGCGCCGAGAGATAGGCCTTTATCGGGTCATGCAAGAGCCGGTAGGCCGTCGAGAGGCTGCCGAGAATCCCTTGGTAGACGGCTTCCGTTTCCGTGCCGCGAATGTCGTTCGGGGTATGGCAGCCGCCTGGGCCGAAATTTTGATAGCGGCTGGATTTGGCCTGGCCGTCCCAGACAGGCTCGTCTTCAATGCGGATGGCGGCCAGTTCGGAAATATGCTCGAAGCAGACGATCGCATGGCCCAGGTCGGCGATGGACGCATGCCCGTACGCGAAATAAAATTGTTCCCAGAATTTCTCCGAGGAATGCCCGTGCACCCAGCGGATGCTGTCCTCGATGGAGTCCGGCGAGCGGCTGTAGCGCGCCAGGGCGTAGGCGGCCTGCTCGGGCGGCATCGGTGCCATGGCGACCACGCGTCGTTGAGGGCCGTCGATATTCATGCGGAGTCTGTCGTTCGAGGTGTAGACGCGGTGAAAGCGGGCACTATACGACGGCGCCTGTACCGGCGCAAGCCGCACTGGTGCGCACCATCGCCTCTTGTTGATTCAGCGACGGGATTCATTACACATGCGCGATGGATGGATCTGGTGACTGACGACGAGTCTGTCGCGCCACGCGTTGACTTGCCCGCAAACCCGCCGCTATAGTCCCTCGCTTTGAGCGCCCGCGCCGCCATGGCAACGGCCACGCGCATTCTCTTATCGCGCGTCGCACCCCTGACGAGTCACCGAGCATCGAGTCCACAGCATGATTCGCGGTATTAAGGGCGTGAAGGATTTGCTCCCGGCGGAATCGCCCCGCTGGCGCATGATCGAAACCGCTGCGCGCCGCTGGGCCGGTTTGTACGGCTTTCAGGAAATCCGCCTGCCGATTTTCGAATCCACCGAGCTGTTTGCGCGTTCGATCGGTGCTACCACCGACATCGTCGAGAAGGAAATGTATACGTTTCCGGATCGCGACGGCAGCTCGTTGACTCTGCGTCCCGAAGGCACGGCCAGCGCCGTCCGCTCCTACATCGAACACAACCTCGCGGCCCAGCCGGTCCCCCAGAAGCTGTTTTATCTGGGTCCGATGTTTCGGCATGAGCGGCCGCAGGCCGGTCGGCTCCGCCAGTTTCATCAATTCGGCGTGGAGTTTTTCGGCGTGGCGACGCCGGAAGCCGATGTCGATGTGATCGCGTTGCTCTGGACGTTCTTTTCCTATTTGCGGTTGCCCGGGCTGACGCTGGAGCTGAACACGCTGGGCGCCGTCGCGGATCGGCCGCGGTATAAGGCGATCCTGCGCGACTTCCTGCTCACGAAGTCGGCCCGCCTTTGCGCGAATTGCCTGCGGCGGATCGAAACGAATCCGCTGCGCGTCCTGGATTGCAAGCTCCCGGAATGCCGCGAAGCGTCCGACGACGCGCCGCGTATCGTCGACCATATCTCCGATGAAGCCCGCGCGCATTTCGATGCGGTGCAGCAGGGGCTCACGGCCATCGGCATTCCGATCACGTTGAATCCGCGGTTGGTGCGCGGCTTGGATTACTACACGCTCACCACGTTTGAAGTGACCTGTATGCACCTCGGCGCGCAAAACGCGGTCGGCGCGGGGGGGCGGTATGACGGCCTGGTCGAAGTGTTGGGAGGACCGCCCACTGCGGCGATTGGGTTTGCGGTCGGGCTCGAGCGTGTAGCGTTGTTGATCCCGGAGGGGACGACGCCGGGGCAGGAGCCGCGTGTGTATATGGCTGCCTTCGGGTCTGTGGCCGCACCGACCGGTCTGAAGCTGCTCCATCAACTCCGCGCAGCCGGTGTGCCTGCGGATATCGACTATCGCGCCGGGACGCTGAAGGCGCATCTCCGCCAGGCCGACCGTATGGGCTGCGCGCTCACGCTGATTCTTGGTGACGATGAAGCCGCCAAGGGCATTGCTATTCTCCGCAACATGCAGACCAAACAACAGGAAGAAGTCGCTCTCTCTGAGGCTGTCTCGACCCTTGCCGCGAGGCTGTCATCCTGCACGTCTGCTCCCGCGTCTTCCGCGACAAATTCTCCAACCGCGTCGTCCTAAGAACCTGCCGACAACAGGCGAATTGCGTATTGACTTTCTCTGACGAAAGGGCATACTCTGCACTGCGTATTGATTCTATAAGTTATTGATTATTAAAAGTTTCCTGCCTTATTTACGATGGAGAAGCGAAAGCTCGGATTGTTGTTATCCACACCCCCGGGCCATCCACACGTCACAACGATTACCAGACTCTCTCAGGAAGCGCTACGGGCAGGTCACGATGTGTACCTGTACCTCATTGATGAAGGTGTCAAAAACCTCCATGATCCGCATCTCTTGGAAGCGGCCGGGGGCGGCGCAAAATATTTCGTCTGTGCCTATGGGTGCCAGCAGTACGGTGTAAAGACGGATGGTGTCGATCCACGCGTGACACTCTGCGGGCTGGTCGTCTTATCCTCTCTCGTCACGGGATGCGACCGGTTCATTGCGTTTAACTGACAGTCGAGTCTGAGCTTCCGTGTCCCCTCCAATCGTCGTTGTCATTCGGGACGATCCATTCCACTCGCCCCGCGCAGTGGAAGCCTTGCGTATTGCCTTGGGGCTTGGGGCCGGTGAGTCTCCTGTGACGGTGGTGTTGATGGATCAAGCCGTGCACCTCGTGAGTGAGGAGCGGGACGATATCGCCGACGTCGATATTTTAGAAAAGTATTTGCCGTCCTTTCAGCAGTTGGAGACGGAATTTCTGGTGCCGACCGGGACGATCGGCCGCATTCAGCTTGAGCCGGGCCTGTCTGTCCAGGAGCGTTCGATGGATGAGCTTCGCCGCGTTTGCACAAGCACGAACCGGGTCCTGGTGTTTTAAGCGATGGCTCGGCTGTTGTATGTGGTGACCGGTTCACGTCCCTTGGCTGAGGAGCCGCTGTTCACGTCGTCTCCCGATGGGGTGGATGAGACGGAGGTGGTGCTGGTGCAGGATGCGGTCAAGCTGACGCAGGTTCCCGCATCACGGGTGTCGGTTTTGGATGAGGATGTCCGATCTCGAGGCGTGTCTTCGTCCTTTCCTCAGATCGGTTATTCCGAACTGGTCGAGAAGATCTTTTTGGCTGATCGCATCGTTCGATTGTGACGGTGCCTATTCCGAATCTTCATAGTAAGAAAAAGAGAAACCGTCGTAGCAGTAGGAGTCGTCGTAGGTCGTGTGAATAGTGGGTATAGTCGACTTCTCGTGATAGATGAACGAGTTATCCACTCCGCTCTGTGTGCACAGTCCTCTGTATGGGACACGGATAGGGGCGGGACGGAAGCGGGATGACTTGTGGATACTGAAGGGATAGCGGAGCGGGATGGGGGCTGGTCAGGCACCGCCTCTGTGAATACCGCGGCCTATCAACAACCTATTCACACTTTTTGTGTCGAGGATGTTTTATCCACAGGTGTGTACAACTCTGTGAATAGACACGCGTCTGTATGTTGACGACAACTGAGAGTCTGTGGGAGGACACCCTCCTCTACGTGAGAGAGCGAGTCCCCCGCCAAGTCTTTGAAACCTGGTTTACTCCTGCGCAGTTAGAGAGTTGCGAGGACGGCGGGGCTCGTATTGCCGTGCCGAATAAGTTCTTCGGCGAGTGGCTGAGCGAGCACTATGGCGACCTCTTGGCGGAAGCCCTTTCGGCTGTCAGGGGTGGGGGCCGCATCGATGTCAGCTTTATCGTCGATGGCCGGGCCAAGGGGACCTCGAATCAGGCTGACCATGCCGGTCAGGAGAACCATGCCGGAACGGCCACTTCCGGGAAGATCCCAGGTGAATTGAGTGCGCCCTCCCGTGGCGTGACGCTTCGCCCGAAACGCACGCTGAACCTGAACCCGAAATATACCTTCAGCACCTTCGTCGTGGGCGGAAGCAACCAATTCGCCCATGCGGCCTGCATGGCCGTCGCCGAGCAACCGGCGCGTGCCTACAACCCGCTCTTCATCTACGGCGGCGTGGGCCTCGGAAAAACCCATCTCCTCAACGCCATCGGGAATCTCGTTGCTGAGCGCAGCGACGTGCGGATCGCCTATCTGACGACCGAGCAGTTCACTAACGAAGTCATCAACTCGATCCGGTACGACAAAATGGTCGACCTGCGTCGCCGCTATCGAAGCGTCGACATGCTCATGATCGACGACATTCAATTTTTGGCGGGCAAAGAACGGACGCAGGAAGAGTTCTTCCATACGTTCAACACCCTCTACGAAGCGCATAAACAAATCGTTGTCTCGAGCGATCGCTTTCCGAAGGAAATGCCGGATATCGACGAGCGGTTGCGGTCGCGCTTCGAGTGGGGATTGATCGCCGACTTGCAGCCGCCGGACGTCGAAACGCGCATCGCGATTCTGCGAAAGAAGTCCGAGGACGAGGGAGTTCGACTGCCCGACGATGTCGTCCAGTTTCTCGCGGCGAACATGAAGAGCAATATCCGCGAGCTGGAAGGGTCGCTGGTGCGGTTGGGCGCCTACTCCTCGTTGACGGGACAGCCCATTACGCTCGACATGGCGCGCACCGTGCTGCGGGACGTTATTGGCGACAAAAAGAAAATCGTCGCGATGGACGACATTCAAGAGGCGGTCAGCAGCCGCTTCCACGTCAAAGTGTCGGACTTGAAGTCGCGTCGGCGCAGCAAGACGTTGGTTCAGCCGCGCCAGATTGCCATGTTTTTGTGCCGGGAATTGACGGACGCGTCGTTTCCCGAGATCGGCCGTCAGTTCGGCGGGAAAGATCACACGACGATCATGCATGCCTGCAAGCAGGTGGCGAAGGCCGTGGAAGCCGATACGACGCTGCGGGCCACGTTGGAAGGCTTGAAAGAACAGATCGTCCGCGGATGAGCGAGGGCGCTGGAGGAGTGGCGATATGAAGGTGCGGATTTCTCGTGATGAGTTATTGACGGCGCTGCAGCGCGTCCAGGGTGTGGTCGAAAAGCGCAACACCATGCCTATCCTGTCGAACATTTTGCTGGAAGCAAAACAGGACGGGATCGAAGTCAGCGCGACGGATCTGGAAATCAGCATGCGGGCCATCTACAAGGCGACGGTGTTGGACCCCGGCACCTTGACCGTCTCGGCGCGCAAGCTCTTCGAGATCATCAAGGAATTGCGCGATGGGGACATCGAGCTGGCCGCCGGCGACAACAACTGCCTGACAATTCAAGCCGGCAAGAGCCAATTCAAGATCGTCAGCCTGCCGCCCGGCGAGTATCCGGCATTGCCCACGGTCGAGAAGGAGGGCCTGACCCAGCTGGCGAGCGCTGGTCTGCTGGAGCTCATTCGCAAGACACTGTTTGCCGCGGGCGATAACGATGCGCGCTACATTTTGAACGGCCTGCTCGTGACGCTGACCTCCAACGACAAGAAAACGACGCTTCGGTTGGTGGGCACGGACGGCCATCGCCTGGCGGTCGCCGAGCAGGAGATTGGGCCCGCCGCACCCAAAGACGCGGCCCGCGAGATCAAGGCGATCATTCCGAAAAAAGCCGCGCAGGAAATCCGGCGCCTGTTGGATGAAGGCGGCGACGGCGAACCGCAGATCGGTTTCAACAAGAAGGTAATGAGTTTTCGGAAGAGCGGCCTGCTGTTGACCTCCAGTTTGATGGAAGGCAACTACCCGAACTATCAGGGCGTGCTCCCGAAGGAGAGCGACAAGCGCATTCTTGTCGACCGGAAAGAGTTTGAAGGCGCCTGCCGCCGCGTGGCCGTGCTGTCGCGGGACAAGGCCAATGCCGTCAAAGCGACCTTCTCGAAAGGCAAGCTGACGCTCTACGCCAACAATCCCGATTTCGGGGAAGCGACGGAAGAATTGGCGGCCGAGTATTCGGGCGAGGACCTGACGACAGGCTTTAACGCGCGCTACCTGTTGGATGTATTCGGCGTAATGGACGGCCCGAAGGTGTCGCTCCAGATGGACAGCGCGCTGAGCCCCTGTTTGATTCAAGAGCGGGAGAGCCCCGGCTTCAAGTGCGTGGTGATGCCGATCAAGATATGACCATGCCGCCGCGTCACAGTGCCGTCGTCCTTCCGCAGGACCGCCATTTCCCTGTGAGTTTCATTGACCCCGCATCGCCGCCCCTCTGCGGGCGCGCGAGAGAGGCCGCACACGATACGTATGGCCACTGAACCGCAAGACACACAGTCCGGCGGCGCCTACGGCGCCGAATCCATCAAGGTCCTGGAAGGGCTGGACGCCGTCCGCAAACGTCCCGCCATGTACATCGGCAGCACCGGGGTCGACGGCCTGCATCACCTCGTCTATGAAGTCGTCGACAACAGCGTCGATGAACATATGGCCGGCTTCGGCGCCGCCATCGACGTGACCATACACATCGACGGCAGCGTGACCGTGATCGACAATGGGCGCGGCATCCCCACCGACATGCACCCGACGCAAAAGAAGTCGGCGGCCGAAGTGGCGCTGACGGTCCTGCACGCCGGCGGTAAGTTCGAGCAGGGCGCCTACTCCGTCTCGGGCGGTCTGCACGGCGTCGGTATCTCCGTGGTGAACGCGCTGTCGGAATGGCTGGAGCTGGAAATCTGGCGCAACGAAGAGGTCTTCGAGCAACAGTACGATCGCGGGAAATCCCGCGTGCCGCTGGCCGTCACCGGCAAGACGAAAAAGCGCGGGACGAAGGTGACGTTCAAGCCGGACAGTCAGATTTTCGAAACCTTGGAGTTCAGTTTCGACGTGCTCGCCGAACGCCTGCGCGAGCTGGCCTTTCTCAATAAGGGCCTCGCCATCACGCTCACCGACGAGCGGAAAGACAAGTCGCAGACGTTCCACTACAAAGGCGGCATCGTCTCCTTCGTCGAGCATTTGAACGAAGCGAAGACGCCGCTCCACAAGCCGATCTCGATCAGCGTGCAGAAGCCCGACCACATGCTGGACGTGGCGCTCCAGTACAACGACAGCTACGCGGAGAATTTGTTTTCCTTCGCGAACAATATCAACACGCGCGAAGGCGGTACGCACCTGGTCGGCTTCAAGGCCGCGCTGACGCGGACGATCAACAGCTATGCGAACGCGCACGACCTGCTGAAAAAGGAAGTGGAGTCGCTCACCGGCGAGGATGTACGCGAAGGACTTACGGGCGTCATCAGCGTCAAGCTGCGCAATCCGCAGTACGAAGGGCAGACCAAGGGCAAGCTCGGCAACAGCGAGATGAAGGGGATCGTCGAGGCGACGGTCAACGAAACGCTCGGCCGTTTTTTTGAGGAGAATCCGCCGGTGGCGCGGAAGATCGTCAACAAGGCGATCGATGCCGCGCGCGCGCGCGAAGCGGCCCGCAAGGCCAAGGACCTCATCCGCCGCAAGAGCGCGCTGGACGGCGGCTCCCTGCCCGGCAAGCTGGCCGACTGTTCCGAAAAGGATCCGGCGCTGAGCGAACTGTTCATCGTGGAGGGCGATTCGGCCGGCGGCTCAGCCAAGCAGGGCCGGGATCGGAAATTCCAGGCCATTCTGCCGCTGAAGGGCAAGATTCTGAACGTCGAGAAGGCCCGGTTCGACAAGATGCTGGCGAGCGAAGAAATCCGCACGCTCATCATGGCCTTGGGTACCGGCATCGGGCAGCGACGCGACGACGGCGAGAAGAGCAAGGACGACAAGGAAGCCTTCGACATCGCGAAGTCGCGCTACCACAAGATCATCCTGATGACCGACGCCGACGTGGACGGCAGCCACATCCGCACGTTGCTGCTCACCTTCTTCTTCCGCCAAATGCCGCAACTGATCGAGCGCGGCTACATCTACATCGCGCAGCCGCCGCTCTTCAAAGTGAAGAAGGGCAAGACGGAACGGTATCTGAAGGACGAGCCGTCGCTGAACGATTATCTGTCCGATCTGGCCGTGGAAGGCGTCGAGCTGTACCAGGACGCGGGCGGCGAGTTTGTCGGCGGGCGCCGCTTGCTGCCGATCCTCAAGAAGCTCATCGCGTTTGAAAATCTGGTGGTGCGGTTTCAGCGCAAGCAGCAGGATCCCGGGCTGGTGCGCGCCTTCGCCAACGAGCCTAGCTTGGACCGCGAGCTGCTGAAGAACCGCGCGGCGCTGCAGCAACTGGTCGATCGTGTGAGCCGCACCTTGGCGATCGTCTATCCGAAGATGACCTCGACGCTGGAGATCGTGCCGGATCCGGAGCACCAGTCGCACAGCATCCGCTGCCGCGTGCAGTCCAGCGGGGTGACGCGCTCGCTGGATATCACGCATGAGCTGGTCGGGTCCGCCGAATTTAAGGAAGTGCAGAAGCTGGCGCCGTCCGCGGTGGGCATCGGCGCGCCGCCCTACCGCCTGCGTATCAAGGACACGGAAACGCCGCACGCCGGGACGTCCGAATTGCTCAGCGCGATTCTCGAACAGGGCAAAGACGGGCTCAATCTGCAGCGCTACAAAGGCTTGGGCGAAATGAATCCCGGTCAACTGTGGGACACGACGATGAATCCGGAAACCCGGACGCTCCTGCAGGTGAAGCTGGAGGACGTGACGGGTGTCGATGAGATCTTCACGATCTTGATGGGCGACGAAGTGGAGCCGCGCCGCAACTTTATTCAGCAGCACGCGCTCGAAGTGCGCAACCTGGACGTCTAGCTCGCCGGGGGCGTGGGCCTGCGAGCCGTGCCGGACGCAGGCGGGTGCGGATGCATGAGGAATCTGAATGCCGAACGATGAACGCTTAGGCTCGATCAATCTCGAAGAGGAGATGCGCTCGTCGTATCTCGATTACGCCATGAGCGTGATCGTGGGACGCGCGCTGCCCGATGTGCGCGACGGCTTGAAGCCGGTGCATCGACGCATTCTCTTCGGCATGAACGAGATGGGGCTGGCGCACAACCGTCCCTACCGAAAGTCGGCCAAGATCGTCGGCGAAATCATGGGTAACTACCACCCGCACGGCGACTCGGCCATCTACGACACGCTCGTGCGCATGGCGCAAGACTTCAACATGCGCTACACGCTGGTGGACGGCCAGGGCAACTTCGGCTCCATCGACGGCGATTCGCCCGCGGCCATGCGCTACACCGAAGCGCGCCTGACAAAGCTGGCCGAAGAAATGTTGGTCGATATCGACAAGGAAACGGTCGATTTCGCGCCGAACTACGATGAATCGCGCGAGGAGCCGTTGGTGCTGCCGGCCAAGGTGCCCAACCTCTTGGTCAACGGCGCGGGCGGTATTGCCGTCGGTTACGCGACGAACATTCCCACGCACAACATCGGCGAAATCATCCATGCGCTGCTGGCGGTGCTGGACAATCCCGCCGTCACCATCGAGCAATTGATGGAGCATGTGCCCGGGCCGGATTTCCCGACGGCGGGATTCATTTACGGCAAGCAGGGCATCAAAGACGCGTACTTCACGGGCCGCGGGCTGCTGACGCTGCGCGCGAAGGCCGCGATCGAAACGGATCCGCGCACGGAACGCGAGCGCATCGTCGTCACGGAAATTCCCTATCAGGTCAACAAGCAGAAATTGGTCGAAAAGATCGCCGAGTTGATCCAAGACAAGCGCTTGGAAGGCATCGCCGATCTGCGCGACGAATCCGACCGCGACGGCTATCGCGTCGTGATGGATTTGAAGCGCAACGAAATTCCGCTGGTGGTGCTGAACAACCTGTACAAGCACACGCAGATGCAGACGACCTTCGGCGTCATCATGCTGGCGCTCGTCCGCAATCGGCCGGAAGTGCTGAACCTGAAGCAGATTCTGGAGCACTTCATTGAGCATCGCCGCGAAGTGGTGGTGCGCCGCACCGCCTTCGAGCTGCGCAAGGCCGAGGAGCGCGCGCATATTCTCGAAGGGCTGAAGATCGCCCTGGACCATCTCGACGCCGTTATCGCGCTGATTCGGCGCTCGCCGTCTCCGGATGAGGCGCGTGCCGGGTTGATGCGGGAGTTCGGCCTCTCCGAAATCCAGGCCACCGCGATCCTCGAGATGCGCCTGCAGCGGCTGACGCAGTTGGAGCGCGACAAGTTGATGGCGGAGTACGCCGAGGTGCTCAAGCGGATCGAATATCTCAAGTCGGTGCTGTCCAGTGAGGCACTCGTCCGCACGATCATTCGCGAGGAATTGCTGGCGCTGCAGGAAGAGTATCGCGATGTGCGCCGCACGCAGATCGTCGCCGAGGCGGGGGAAATCAACATCGAGGACCTGATCGCCGAAGAAGAAGTGGCGGTCACGATCACGCACGCCGGCTATATCAAGCGCAACGCGGTCTCGCTCTATCGCGCGCAACGGCGCGGCGGCAAGGGCAAGATCGGCATGGGCGTGAAAGAGGAAGACTTCGTGGAGACGATGTTCACCGCCTCCACGCACGACTCGCTGCTGTTTTTCACCGATGCGGGCAAGGTCTATTGGCTGAAGGTCCACGAAATTCCCGAGACCGGGCGCGCGGCCAAGGGCAAGGCCATGGTCAATCTCCTGGCCCTGTCGGCCAACGAAAAGGTGACGGCGACGGTGGCCGTGCAGGAATACCGCGACGACCGCTATGTCGTGATGGCCACCAAAAAAGGAGTGGTCAAGAAGACCGAGTTGTCGGCCTTCGCCAATCCCCGCCAGGGCGGCATCATCGCGCTGGGCTTGGAACAGGACGACAAACTCATTTCGGTGCACATCACCGACGGGCAGCGCGAAATCCTGATCGGCACGCGACAGGGCATCACGATCCGCTTCAAGGAAGAGGAAGTGCGGCCGATGGGCCGGACCGCGTACGGCGTCAAAGGCATCACGTTGGAACCGGGCGACCTGGTCATCGGTATGGAGACGATCACGCCGGATTCGACGACTGCGCTGCTGACCGTCACCGAAGGCGGATACGGCAAGCGTACGCCGGTCAATGAGTACCGAATTCAGGGGCGCGGCGGAAAAGGCATCATCAGCGTGAAGACGACCGAGCGCAACGGGCTCGCCGTCGGCTTCCTGCAAGTGCGCGACAGCGATCAGGTCATGATCATGGCGGCGCACGGCAAACTGCTTCGGTTCAAGGTGGGCGACATTCGCGAGATCGGCCGTAACACGCAGGGGGTGCGCCTGCTCGAGCTCGACGGCGGCGACGATCGTGTCGTGAGCGTCGCGCGCGTGGCCGAAACCGCCGAACGCGAGGATGAGGCCGACGAGGGCGGCACGGCCTAAGCCGTGCGTGCGCGCCGCGTATCACCGTCGGTCCATTGCCCGCCATGACCTCCCCGAGCGACTCATCGTCCACTCCCCCGCCCGTGCGGCGGCCGAGCCCTGCGCCTCGACCGTCCACCTGGCCATTCGGCTGGTTCACACGCCTCGACACGGTGGTCAAGCTGGCGATCGGCGTCCTGGTCGGCTCCTTCGGCCTGATCTGGGGCGGGATGTATTTGAGCCGTCCGGATCGGACTATTCCACCCTACAGCGTCGGCTCGCAGGAGGGCACGGAAGTCGCCATGCACGTGCCGCCGTGGACGAAGGACGAGGAGATGGCGGCGCTCATTCAACGGTTCCGTCGCGTCGCGCACGGCAGCCGTAATTTCGGTGCGATGAAAATCCATCCGACCACGCCCGAGCATCCGACGCATCGCTACGACCGCATCACACTCTATATTTTTACGCACGACACCTGGGCGGAGCCGCACATGTTGCATCGGTACGTGGCGGCCGCGCAGTCGACGGTGCGCGAGGAACAGGAGTTCCGCAAGTCGTTTGAAAACGCGATGCGCGGCTACTATCGGTTGGAGGGCGAGGCGGAAGAAGGCCGGATCGGCCCCTTGCGGAGAGGTCCGGCGGCGCCTGCGGACGAATATTCGAGGGAGTTATTTAGAGGGACGGTGAGCGATCCGTTACCGGCGCCGACGGAGCCGACACGAGCGCCTTCGCTATCGCCTTTGTGAAGCGGTCGCGGAGGTCCGGATCGCTGATTTTGCTGGTCAACGGTTCGGCGTCGCGCAGCATTTGGAGCGACGGTTCGAAATCCGGCAAGACGGCATGTCCCGTGGCGGTCTGCTCCGGGAGGGGATACTTCGAGATGTCCCCGATCCGGAAGACGAGGTCGATGACCGTCTCCCCGCCCGTTTGCACGCGAATGCGGCGCAGCAGATCCGGCTTCAGGAACGAGAGCTGTTGCATCCACACCGAGTGGTCCACCAGCACGGAGAGTCGGCGGCTGCGCAGGGCTTCCGGTCGCGTGTGCGCGGCGATCTGCTCCCCGACGATTTCCACCCACTCGCGGGCAATCCGCTGCTCCATGAGTTTGGGCGAGAGACCGAGCCGTTGGGCGACAGCCTCAAGGATGGACGAGAAGGAATCGAAGCCGGAAGGAGTGGGCATGTGCGTCGCACTATAGTGCAGGCCGGAAATCAGGTCAACGACTTGAGGGGCCTTTTGAGGCCGGCGCGCGAAAAAAAGCGAAGCCGCCCTGAGGGCATGCTAGAGTGCGGGCCGAATGGAGCTGCGCACCCGGTCCGTTTGGCGGGCGATCCCACATGACGAAACAGAGCGACAAAGAGCGGGACGCCGAGCGGTATAAGGTTGCGGCAACCAATCGCAAGGCGTTCTTCGACTACGCCATCGAGGAAAAGTTCGAGGCGGGGATCGTCCTGCGCGGCACGGAGGTCAAGTCCATCCGGCAGGGGCGCGTGAACCTCCAGGACAGCTTCGCCAGCATCAAGGACGGCGAGGTGTTCCTCCACAATTGCCACATCAGTCCCTACAGTCACGGCAACATCCTGAACCACGAGCCCACCCGGACGCGTAAGCTCCTGCTGCATCGGAAAGAGATCAACAAGCTGATGGGCTGGACGCAGCAAAAGGGCCTGACCATCGTCCCGCTGCGCGTCTATTTCGGCGAGCGCGGCAAGGCCAAGGTGGAGATTGCGCTGGCGAAGGGGAAAAAGCACCACGACCGGCGGGAGTCGATCAAGACCCGTGAGGCCGGGCGCGAAATGCAGCGCGCGTTGCGGAGTCGACACAAGGACTAGCCGCTACGGGGCCCGGCGAAAGGCCGCGCCCTGCGTCATCCCCTGCCCGCCTCATTCCTCGCACTGACAGCCGGGTAGTTCCTGCGACTGGATATAGGTCAGGTTGTTCGTATAGCGCATGTAGCCTTTGCGCCGGCTGAAGAGCTGCAGCAGGCACCGTTCCCCCTTCTTCTCCACAAAGAACGAATAGTCCGCCCCCGACCGCGATTGCACCATAAAGGGACGAGGCCCATAGTCAAAGGCGGCCCCCAGCACCGCCGCCTTGTCGATGACCCGTTGCGCGTGTTCGGCCGGTTCGCCTTCGGCTCGTAAGATGTCGGAGAGCGCCGTTGCAAAGGTGTCCTGACAGGGCTGTTCCCGCACATTGGTGACCTTGGCCATGGTGGTACAGCCGAGGGTCGACAGCATGATCACTGTCGCCACTAGGACGTTCGTTCCTCGCATCCGTCTCATCGGGAATGTTCTCCGTCGTGTGTGATGGTTCAGGTCTGCTCGAGCCAGGTTGAGTGTGAGTGTTCGTCAGGGGGTGAGCGTCGTCTGGCCGAGTTGGCGCAGCAGGCCCACCATGTCGGCGACCCGCCACTGTTCGACGATCGTGCCGTCTAGGAAGCGATCGATCTGAAATTGCTTCATCGCCACGCGCTTGCCCGTCGGGGCTAGGCCGAAGAACGAGCCCTGCTGTGTCCCGTACATCGTACAGCGCGTCGCGACCTTCACATCCGTCACCACCTGATCCTCAATGACGACGCGAAGGTCCGGAAACGCGACGCGCAGGAGCGCGACCGCCGCCTTCATGCCAGGGATGCCCGTCATGAGGTTCGGCGAGAAGGGATTGTGGTTCTGAAAGTTGGGGTGCAGGATTTCGTCGAATAGGTCCAGGCGGCCCTGATTCCAGCCTTCCAGGAAATACCGCTGCAGGACAGCTTTCGTCTGGTCCGTCGACGCCATACCTGTTCTGCCTTCCGTGCGGTGTAGGAGGTGACGACGGAGGTCCTTGGGTAAGGCGCCGACCATCGGTGCGACATCAGCGCTCAGTCTAGTCCGATCCTCCCGTCTCCGTCAAAGGCACCTGTGGCTTCTGCGTAGTCCACGCTCCAGGGCGCATGGAACGCCCGTTTCCGGGCTCCGAATGGGGGCCCTTGACTTTAGTTCTATCTAGAATTAACTTTGGTGGCGTTGGGACGTTGACCGGGTGTTTGTGCGATCGGCGCAGGGCATGCGACGAGGCAGGCCGTGGATGATCGGCCCGGTTGCGTAGCAGAGATCACCGGGTGACGGCACCCCCAAGCGAAAGGATTGCACGATGTACGTTGTCATTGGAGCTTCAGGGCACACAGGGGCGGCTGTAGCGGACACACTCCTCGCCAAGCAGCAGCCGGTGCGTGTGGTTGTACGGTCGGCGGAGAAGGGCGCGCCGTGGAAGGCGAAGGGGGCCGAAGTCGCGGTGGCCTCCTACGAGGATCAGGCGGCGCTGACCCAGGCCCTGCGCGGGGCGAAGGGCGTGTATCTCTTGGTGCCGCCCAACTACTCGGCGCAGTCCTGGCTGGCGCATCAACACAAGACCATGGACCAGGCGGCGGCTGCCGTGAAGGCAGCGGCGGTTCCGCACGTCGTGTTTCTCTCGTCGGTCGGCGGGCAGATGCCGGACGGCACCGGCCCGATTCGCGCCGCACATTATGGAGAAACGGTCTTGGGATCGGCTGCCCAAGCGCTGACGATTCTGCGCCCGTCCTATTTTATGGATAACTGGGGTTCGGTGATCGGCCTGGCGAAGGCGCAAGGGATTCTGCCCACCTTCATTCCGCCGCAGGTGAAATTTCCGATGATCTCGACGGCGGATATCGGACGCATAGGCGCCGAACGGCTGCTGGCCGGCGGACAGGGCCGTCAGGTGGTGGAGATGACCGGGCCGGAGGAATACAGCGCGGAGCAGGTCGCCGCGGCACTGACCCAGATGCTTGGCCGGTCGGTTGCGGCCCAGGCGGCGCCGCTTGCGGCGGTGGTGCCGACCATGACCTCGTTCGGGTTTTCGAATGAGGCGGCGCGGCTGTTTGAAGAGATGTACGCCGGATTCTTGAAGCAGACCATTCGATACGAGCATCCCGATCGCATCCAGCGCGGGACGATCCAACTGAACGAGGCGCTGCGCCGGATGGTCTGAGACGACCGGCGGCGCGAGGGGCGCATCGCCCTGGCGTTCGACAGGGGTAAAGAAAGGAGCGGCATCATGACCACGCAGACAACAGCGGCACCGAGGGCGAAGGGCGTCCACGGCGTCTATGGCGCAGGTGCTTCCTACATGGTGGGCGACGGGTTTCCCGTCCGCAACTTTTTCCCCAGCCATGAGTTGGACGCGCAGGTCACGCCGTTTCTGATGTTCGACTATGCGGGGCCGCAGTATTTCCCGCCCACGGACCAGCCGGGCGGCGTGGGTGAGCATCCGCATCGTGGCTTCGAGACCGTGACGATCGTCTACGAGGGCAAGGTGACCCATCGGGATTCCACCGGCCGCGGCGGCGTCATCGGTCCGGGCGATGTGCAATGGATGACGGCGGCCAGCGGGATCGTGCACGAGGAATTTCACGAGAAGGCCTGGGCTGCGCAGGGCGGAACGCTGCATGCCGTGCAGCTGTGGGTGAACCTGCCGGCCGCGCACAAGATGGCGCCGCCCGGGTACCAGACCATTCTCGACGGGGCCATTCCCGCCGTGCCGCTGGAGGATGGTGCCGGAACGGTGCGGGTGATCGCGGGCGCGTATGGCGGCCAGCGCGGTCCGGCGCGAACCTGGACACCGATTGAATTGTACGATCTGCAACTGAGAGAGGATCGGCAGGCGACGCTCGCCTTTCCATCCGGCTACAACACGGCCTTGTTCGTGATCGACGGGCGCGCGCAGGTCAACGAGGGGCCGGTTGCCGAAGCTGCGGAACTGATCGTCTGCGAGCGCGAGGGCTCACAGGTGACGGTTCGTGCGCAGGCCGACAGCCGCCTGCTGGTGATGGCGGGGCAGCCGATCGATGAGCCGATTGCGCGCTATGGCCCGTTCGTCATGAACACCAAGGCGGAACTGGTGCAGGCGGTGCAGGACTATCAGGCCGGCAAGATGGGGCATTTGTCGTGACGTGCGGCCTGCGTAGAAAGGTGGATGAGCCGTGACGAGCGCGAACAGGGATCTTCATATCGACATCTATTCGGATGTGGTCTGCCCTTGGTGCTATGTCGGGAAGCGGCGGCTGGAACAGGCGCTGGAGACCACCGGCCTGCGTGACGCGGTCGCGGTGCAGTGGCGTCCGTTTCAGCTCAATCCGACGATGCCGGAGCAAGGGATGGATCGGCGTGTCTATATGGAGGCGAAGTTCGGCAGCGCGCAGGAGATCGCGGCCATTCATGACCGGCTGTCCGCAGTGGGCCGGGGCGTGGGCATCGAGTTCGCCTTCGATCGTGTGGCGCGCGCGGTCAATACGTTCCAGGCCCATCGGCTGATCCGGTATGCGGCGACGGTGGGCGGGCCGAGCGGCCAGGATCGCATGGTAGAGGCGCTGTTTGCCGCGTACTTTCTGGAAGGACGGAACATCGGCGAGCTCGACACGTTGGCGCAGGTGGCCGGTCAAGCCGGGTTGGACGGCGAGACGGTCCGGCGCTTTCTGAGCGGCCGAGACGACGTGGAGGCGGTGCGCGAGGAGGAAGCGCGCGGGCGACACCTCGGCATCCGCGGCGTCCCCTTCTTTGTCATCCAGGGGCCCGGCGGCGCGACCGAAACCCTATCCGGTGCACAACCGCCGGAGATCTTCACGACGGTCCTCCAACAGATGTCGCGGCCGAGCTAGCAAATGTGCGGCGCGCGGTGAGCACGGTCTTGCGGATGTGTGAGGGCGGAGCGACAGGTGATGCGGAAGGAGCGACCTATGGCTGTGCAGGTGTACGGATGCAATCACATCGCGATTGAAGTGACGGACGCGGAAAAGGCCGTGGCCTTTTATCAGGACGTGTTCGGGCTGACAATGTTGCGCGGCGGCGAAGGCGCCGCCTGGTGCCAACTGGGCGAGCATCAGTTCCTGGCGATTTTCGAAGTGGAGACGCTGCAACCGGATCGCGTGAAGCATTTCGGGCTGATGGTCCGCGATGCGGAGCAGATTGCGGAAGTGCGTCGCAAGCTGACGGAGACCTATCACCTGGCGTTGCACCCGGATTTTCGCTGTGACTTTCGCGATCCCTGGGGCAACCGCATTCAGGTCGGCGATCTGCACGACGAATCGCTGGTGTGGATGCTGCCCTACCGGGAAGTGCAGGACTGTGGGCTTACATTTACCTCCCCGACCCGAAAGGAGTCGCAATCATGAGTACGCCATTGCAGGCACGGTTGACGAGTTTGTTGGACCATATTCGCCAGGGCAAGATCATCGAGGCGATGCAGGAGTTTTACGACGCCGACGCCGCGATGCAGGAGAACGCCAATCCGCCGACGAGAGGATTGGCGGCCAACATCGAACGCGAAAAGCAGTTTCTTGCCGGGATCAAAGAGTGGAAGGGATTTACCGTCGGCGCGACGGCGGTCGGCGACGACACGACCATGTACGAGAGCGCCATCGACTTCATCGCGACGAACGGCCATCCGGTGCACATGGAGCAGGTGGCGGTGCAACGGTGGAAGCAGGGCAAGATCGTCCGGGAGCGGTTCTATTACGACACCGGCAAGCCCGCCAACTAATCGGACGGGAGATAATCGGCGCAGGAACGGAGACGATATGGCGCGAGCGACGGGACGAACGACAAGGACAGCGGGGACTACCAGACAGGCACGGCGTCCGGCAGGGAAGCAACAGCCGAATCTCGACCTGGTGCGTGCGCTGGCGAAGGATTTGACCACGACCTATCCGCGCAGTCCGCGCGCCCTGCTGGGCGGCTATGTCATCGCGGGGCGCTGTGCCGATAAGGCGCGGGCCGAGTTGGCCGGCACGAACGGGGACTATACGTATTGGCCCTGTTCGCTATGCAAATTGTGGTTCGACGCGACCGGCATCACCCCGACTCGGTTCAAGGCGGCGGTGGCCACGGGGATGGACGACGAGGCGCTGGGCCAATGGATCACTCGGCACAGCCGCATCCGCACGCGCGCGGGCGTCATTCGGTGGAACAATCGCATGCGCGAGTTGCGTCTCTCGGGTCTTCCCCAGGCGACGCAGCACTTCATGGAAGGGTATATTGCGGAGAATCTACCCGCCGGGAAGCCGGTCTATGTCTACTTCGATGTCTATGACATCGAAGAACAGCGCCAGTGATGCGCGGCGCGGCATGTCAGTCAGTGCGTCCGTCAGATGGCACGGCTCGCGTGTGACGAGACGGGCTTGCCGCACTGTCCGCCATCGTGCATCGTAGGAATGAACGGCGTGTACGCCTGCACGCGCGCGACGAGAGAAAAGGAGCGTTGACCATGGCCGAGCCGACTGCGTCGTCCCCATCTTCTGCCTCGCCGCCGAATTGGGTGCCGGTCGGGCGCGCGGATGCGTTGAAGACCAAACCGGTGCAGCAGGTGACGGCGGGATCGACGGTCTTGGCGCTCACCTATGCCGATGGGCAGTTCGGCGCGATTGCGGACGGCTGCAACCATGTCGGCGGGCCGCTGGGCAACGGGACGCTCGACGGCGAGTACGTCGTCTGCCCCTGGCATTACTGGAAGTTTCATCGCCGCACCGGGAAGGGTGAGCCCGGGTACGAGCAGGATCAGGTTCCCAGCTACGCGACGAAGGTGGAAGACGGCACGGTCTTCATCGACCTTGCCTCAGCCACTCCACGCAGGAAACAGGCGGCGAAGAAGCATCCCCTCGCGCGTCCGGTTGTGCGCGCGCCGGGGCCCATTCGTGTCGTCGGCATTGCCACGACATCTATGACACCGGAGCATCCGCGCTACAGCGGCTCGGACGCGCTGCTCGACGTGGCGTTGACCCATGCGCGCGAGACGCTGCAGCTGGAGACGCAGCGCATCGCCCTCCGCGACCTGACGTTTCGTGCTTGCGAAGGCTTCTATTCCAAATCGGCCTACGCCTGTACCTGGCCCTGTTCGATCACGCAGATGGACCCCAGCGATCAGATGGATCGCGTGTACGAAGCGTTCGTGCATTGGGCGGACGTCATTCTCGTCGCCACGCCGATCCGATGGGGCAACGCGAGCAGCCTGTACTACAAGATGATCGAGCGGTTGAATTGCATTCAAAATCAGGAGACGATCGCCAATCGCCATCTGTTGAAGAACAAGGTGGCCGGTTTCATCATCATGGGCGGACAAGATAACGTCCAAGCCGTCGCGGGCCAGCTCCTGACGTTCTTTTCGGAAGTCGGCTGCCAATTTCCGCAGTTTCCGTTCATCGCCCATTCGCGCGGCTGGAGCGCTGAGGATATGGAGCGGAACAATGAAGAAGTGCAGCAGAGCGACGAGTTGCGCGCGGGAGCGAAGGAATTGGTGACGCGCGCGGTGGCGCTCGCGCGGCTGATGGTCGACGACCGGGCGCTGGATCACCCTCTGGTGCGTGGAGGGCGAAAGGCCCACCAGTTGGATAGCGGGGCGACGGGATAGGTAGTCGTCGCATGACGACGGGATTGCGCGCGCAGCCTCACGCCGCGCACGCGAGTGAGTACGAGACCGATGACGACGAGACGATGTTCAATATATGTGCAGACCCGAGACGGTGCGTCTGCACATCGGCGGGGGCGACCGTGACGCGCGATGCCCGCATCGACGCCCTGTCGCGCGCGCTGATCCGGCTGCACAAGGCGCTACTCGACAGCGAGCGCACGACGTACGAACGGGTGCATGGGCGGATCGAAACGAACGGCGCATTTTTTCAGTTGGTGCTGAACGACGGGTGGTTTGCCTGGTTGCGTCCGCTGTCGCAGGCGATTGCGCAACTCGACGAATTGAACGAAGACCCGGCGCCGGAATCGCAGGCACAGATCCCTACCGTGGTTTCGGATGTGCGCACGCTGCTGGTGCCGTTGGAAACGGGCGACGGGTTTGGGCGGCAATACTACGAGGCGATTCAACGGGACCCGGACGTCGGCCTGGCGCATGGCACGGTGCGCGCCTTGCTCGCCGCACGGTAAGCGTTCGGTCGTCCGTCAGCGAGTTTGCGCGCGCGGCACTGGGTCAGGCGGCGTGTGCGGGTGAGGCGGAAGGAGGCACGGCAATGAAAGCACATTACTTAGGCCATGTGGTCTTTTACGTGAAGGACCTTCAACGCGCGCTCGGGTTTTATCGCGATCTGTTAGGCTTTCAGGAAGTCGGGCGCATCTTCAACGGCGCCGCGGCCGCGCTCACGTCCGGACGGACGCACCATGAACTGTTGCTGATTCAAGTCGGGGATGCGCCGCGTCCGCCGACCGGGCATCGACTCGGGCTGTATCACATCGGCATCAAGGTGGGCGACAGCCTCGACGAGCTGCGCGACGCCAAGCGTGAGTTGGAAGCGGCCGGCGTGGTCATCAACGGCATGAGCGATCACACCGTCAGTCAAAGTCTGTACCTGCGGGATCCCGACGGCAACGAAGTGGAAGTGTACGTGGACGCATCGGAGTCTGTGTGGAAAACCAATCCGGCGGCAGTCGTCGCACCGATCAAGTCGCTAGCTCTCTAACCCATTCACTGTGGAGGTCTGATCATGGAGAAGCCAGTCATTGCCGCGAAAGAACCGGCCCTGTTGACGCTCGAGGCGGGCACCTACTATTGGTGCCGATGCGGACGCTCGAAGAACCAGCCGTTCTGCGACGGCTCGCATCAGGGGACCAGTTTTACCCCAATGGAATTTACGCTGGCGGCGCAGAAAAAAGTCGCACTCTGTCAGTGTAAACACACAAAGAATCCTCCGTACTGCGACGGCTCGCACGCGAAGCTGTAAGGGCCTGTGCTTGGGCGACGCAGGATGGTTCGGCGTCGTCATGCAGGGCGTCCACACAATCTCCACCTGCTCCCTCGTGCTGGGTGGTGCGGTCAGCTGCGCATCGCCGCTTGAGGGATAGTCCGGAGCCTCCTTGCGATGCCCATTGAAGGGTCGCTCGTGCGGTTCGTGGCAGAGGCTGCAGAGGACGCAGTGATGGAAGCGTGAAAGGAGCCGGTCGCGTAGCACGCCTGTGGCCGTGTCCTTCCAGCCTAGGGCGCAATACGGATGTCACGGACTATGGCGAGGAACGACTGACATGAGTGACGCAGGACCGGAACAGGGGCAGTCGGTACGGTTGATCGATCGTCGGCTGGTGGCCGACGGCACCATGGCCTTCACCTTTGAGAAGCCGACGGGGTTCACGTTTACGGCCGGGCAGTTTGTGGAGCTGACGCTTCCGCAGCCGACCGAAGAGGATCCGGCCGGTCACACCAGAGCCCTGTCCCTTGCGAGTGCGCCGGAGGAGTCGACCCTCATGGTCGCCACGCGTCTGCGCGACACCCCGTTCAAACGTGCGCTGCAGCGCATGCCCTTCGGCACGACGCTGAGTATGGAGGGGCCGTACGGGTCGCTCACCCTGCCCGCCGATCCGCAGCGCCCCGTGGTGATGTTGGCCGGCGGCATCGGTATCACGCCCTTTCGCAGCATGATCGTTCATGAAGCGGCGCAACGGTCATCGCGTCGGCTGGTGCTGCTTTACGCGAACCGTCGGCCGGACGATGCGGCCTTTCTCGATGAGTGTCGTCTGTTGGCGAGCCTGCATCCGCCGTTCACCTTGGTCGGCACCATATCGCAGCTCTCGACCGCGACGCGCGGCTGGCAGGGGGAGACCGGCCACATCACGGCGGCGATGCTCGCGGCGCACACCAGGTCGCTTGCCTCCCCTCTCTATTATCTCGTCGGTCCGCCCGCCATGGTCGTTGCAATGCGGACCATGCTCCAAGGCGCACAGATTGCGCCGTCGGATATTCGCACCGAAGCCTTCGCGGGGTACTGAGGAGGTCGGGCCATCGTGGTGCAGCGGTATCAGGCTGACAGGATGCAGGCCGCTGCGGTGAGGCGCTTCATGAGCGGCGCACCGGCCGCGATGTCTGGTGCCGTCTTGCGGTCCCTCGCCCCGCAGGACGCGGGCATCCGGACGGTGGAGGGCTTCCGTTCGTGACGACGCTTCCTGTAGTGCCCGATCTGTCCGGTGAAGTCGATCGCCATCGGGCGCTCCTGCAGATCGCCTGCTCGATTCCCGTGCATCGTGATTTGCCGTCGCTCATACAGGATCTGACGCGGATCCTGCCCGCCGTCCTGCCCGTCAACTTTGTCGGCGTGTCGCTCTACGATGCCGCGCATCAGGCGATGCGACTCCACGCCCTGCATGCCAACGTGCCGGCCGAGATTATCGGTGGGCACCTGACCCCGGTGGCGGAGACGCCGAGCGGGGTGGTCTGGCAATCGCAACAGCCTTTGTTTATTCCCGACGTGGCGCGCGAAACCCGCTGGCCGGATACCATGGCGCGCATGGGCCAGGACGGCATCCGCTCCATTTGTTTTGTGCCGTTGACGACGGCGCGGCAACAGCTGGGGTCCTTGTTGATCGCCAGTTGCCAGGCGATTCCCTACAGTCGCCGAGACGTCGAAACCTTGCAGCAGCTTGGGCACATTGTGGCGCTGGCCGTCGAGAACGTGCTGAATCGGGAGGCGGCCGACCTCGCGCGCCGAGAAGCGGAGGCGCAGCGCGATCGGCTGAGGTTGCTGCTCCAGATGACGCAGGCGATGGGCGGCACGCTGGATGTGCGTGAGCTGTTCAAGGCGATCAGCGGTGGCCTGCGGGAGGCGGTCTCGCACGACTACGCCAGCTTGGCGCTCTACGACCGGACAACCGGTCAAGTGGTGCTGCACGCGCTGGAGTTTCCCGACAACAGGGGCGAGTTTGCGGAAGGCATGATTGCGGAGGCGGCCGGGTCGATGTTGGGAGAGGCCGTGCGGGAGCAGCGGCCGGTGGTCGTCAACGATCAGGCTGCGTTGGCGGCCTACGACCATGCGATCTCGCGTCGCATGATCGCCGCGGGGTTTCACTCCATCTGCACCCTGCCGCTGATTGCGCGCGGACGCCCCATTGGGTGCCTGAACGTCGGGAGTCATCGCGAGCAGGCCTTCGACGAGGCGGCTGTGGACTACCTCGATCAAATTGCCGGACAGATTGCGTTGGCCCTCGACAATGCGATGGCCTATCAGGAGATCGCCGCGCTGAAGGACAAGGTCACGGAGGAAAAGCTCTACCTCGAAGAAGAGATCCGCAGCGAACAGCGATTCGACGACATCATCGGCGACAGCCCAGCCTTGGCGCGCGTGCTCGCGCAAGTGAGTGTCGTGGCGCCCACCGATTCCACCGTGTTGATTCTCGGCGAAACCGGAACGGGCAAAGAACTCATCGCGCGGGCCGTCCATCGCTTGAGCGGCCGACGCGATCGCACGTTCGTGAAATTGAACTGCGCCGCCATCCCCACCGGCTTGCTGGAAAGCGAACTCTTCGGCCATGAACGGGGCGCGTTCACGGGGGCCATCGCGCAGAAGCTCGGACGCTTTGAACTGGCGAACGGCGGGACGATTTTTCTCGACGAGGTTGGGGAGATTCCGCTGGAGCTGCAGTCGAAACTCCTGCGCGTCCTGCAGGAGCAGGAATTCGAGCGGCTGGGCGGCACGCGTACGATCAAAGTGAACGTCCGATTGGTTGCCGCCACGAATCGCGACCTAGCGGCGCTTGTGGAGCGCCAGGCCTTTCGCAGCGATCTGTATTATCGCCTCAACGTGTTTCCGATAACGCTCCCGCCGCTGCGCGAGCGACGTGAAGATATCCCGATGCTGGTGCGGTACTTCACGCAGCACCATGCCGCTCGGATGAAGAAGGCCATCGAATCGATTCCCAGCGCCGCGATGGAGGCGCTGACGCGGTACCGGTGGCCGGGAAACATCCGCGAGTTGGAAAATATGATCGAGCGCGCGGTCATTCTCAGTCAGGGCCGCGAGCTGCACGTCCCGATTGCCGAGTTGAAGCCGACCGAGGAGCCAACTCGGACTGCGCCATCGGCTGTCTCCCCCGCAGCAGCCACGCTGCGCGACACCGAACGGGAGCAGATTCTCCGCGTGCTGCGCCAAACCAAATGGGTCATCGGCGGGCCGGACGGCGCGGCCGCGCGCCTGGGCCTCAAGCGGACGACCCTCACATCCAAGATGAAAAAGTTGGGCCTCACGCGCCCGCTCGGCTGACGCACGCATCGTCCGGACACCATTCGTGATGATCCGTCGCGAGTCCGCGCCACACCTGTTTCAGCGTCATCCATGACGCGTCATTTCGTCATCTGACGAACGTTCGTCACCCTGCCGTCGTGACCTCCGCCACCTCGGGCAATGCCTAGTACGCCTCACCGGCCATAGTCCTTACGCTACCTGCTGTTTCACGCTGCAGCCTACGTAGAGCGCCAGGGAATGCCTCTTGCTGTAGTCAGCGGTGCACGCTCACCGGCGATGGTGTCTCGCTCACGAGGCGCGATTGATCCGGGGGCAACCTACTCACCGTTTTACAAGGAGGCGCAGAGATGACGAAGCATGATCGGTCGGGAAAGAGGAACGGACGGCGTGCCGGCCTACTCGTGGGTGTCTGTGCCGCGAGCCTGCTGTTTGCCGCAATGCCCACGTGGGCCGACCAAGGCGTGGCGCACAGTGCGGCGGGCACGCATCTGAAAGTGACGGGGACGATTGAAAAGGTGCAGCCGGAATTTCTCACGGTGAAAACCTCCTGGGGACACGTCCGGGTGTTCTCGCCCGTGAAGAAGGACGACTTGAAAGTCGGGGAAGAAGTCGAAATGCAGGTGAGTGAGAACAATGTCGTCATCGACATCCATCGGAAGGGCGATCCAGCCGAACGCCCGCATCGGCATGTGCTGGGCAAGCTCGCCTATGCGTCGACCGATCGCAAGGAGATCAAGCTCTGGACGCCGGAGGGTGAGAAGACGTTTGAAGTGCAGTCGGGGCGCTCACAATTGGCGGGCCTCGCTGAAGGCACCATGATCTCTGTGGAGCTGAACGAAGCCGGCAAGGCGATCGACATGCATCGCGCGTCCGGGGAGCATCCGTTGGAAATCGACATTGAGGATACCGAGCATGTGGTGGCGGGCGCGCACCTCCAGTTGAAAGGGACGGTGACGAAAATGCAGTCCGGCATCGTGACGATCACGACGCCGGTCGGCCTCTACCGCCTTCCGACCAAGCAGGCGCCGGCCAATGCCGCCGTGGGCGACGAGGTGATGCTCTGGCTCAATTCCGGGGGCATGGTGATCGACCACCATGGGACAGCGAAGAACCTTCCGGGCACGCACCGGATGGTCACCGGCAAATTGATCTATGCCGGATTGACCAAGAAGGAAATCAAGCTGTGGACGCCGGAAGGTGAAAAGAGCTTCCCGCTCGATCGGATGGAGGTCAAGACGCATCCGATTCCGGAAGGCACGAAAGTGACCGTGGAGTTAGATGAGAAGGGCACGGTGATCGACCTGAAGCGGGCCGACTAACCGTCGGTCTCGAGGCGGGATCCGTCCGGCGCACAGGGAGTCGCGATCCGCGCGGCCCCTGTGCGCCGCCGTTTCATGCCTGCGTGCGCCTCTTGATCATCAGCAGCCGAAGGCCGCGAAGCGGCCCGGACACTGGCTGGAGACCTGTTCTTGAGGTTCTTGAAACGCACCTGTGTCACAGAGAGTATGCGCATTAGTCCAAGTGCCCGACGGCCCTGCAGTGGCTGCGGGCGCGCATCCATGACGGAAAACGCGTATAGTAGAGCTGGAGGCCATCCAGTAGGTGCTTGTGCGATCTGATCGCGACACGAAAAGGAGTGTGCTATGAAGAAGCCGCGGTCGAAAAAGAAAGCCAGTCCGTCCGAACCGTCCTCGGCCTCCCCTGCGAGGGCCTCAGCCTCGGCCGCGCCGACCGCGCAGCCGACCGTCGTGCCTGCGAAGTCGTCTCAGGCTGCACCGGAGGTGAAGGTCGCCATCAACTCGAACTCGTCGCCGTCGGCTGCACCGAAACCCGCTGCCCCGTCCCGCCCGGCCTCGGCCCCCAATCGTGAGCGCATCGCTGCGCGTGCCTTCGCCCTCTATGCGGAGCGCGGCTATCGTGATGGCCGTGCGCTAGAGGATTGGTTGGAGGCGGAGCGGGAGGTGCTGGCCAGCGAATCCCCTTCCAAGTCAACCTGACGATTCCAATACCGTGGTCCCGCGCCGAGGTGTAGTCCCGGTGCGCCCACGGTGTTGGAACAAGGTCGTCGGGCCGTGGCGCGTGCGGTCGCTCCGCCGCGCAACCTGTAACCACTCGCATCTGTTCGTCTGTCGCCCCGTTCGTTGGCTGCGTTGAGCTGCGCCAGTCAGCGCGCACGCGTCTGCCCTGCCCGACTAATACGTCACGCTGTTCACATCGTCTTCGTCGTCGAGTCTCGCTTCGCGCTAATTTTCTCCCGTGCCTGCTGTATGCCCCGTCTGGCAGTTTGACTTCACGTGCTTGCTGGCGGCTTGTTCTGTCCGTCTCCCCTTTTAACTGACGACACCGTCGTCACCTGACGAACCGTCGTCGCGTTCGCATCGTCACGACGAGCCCTTCGACCATCCCCGTCACGCAGCATAGGTCACATCTCTTCGAAAATGCGGGCCGTTGGCGCGTTCGGAGGCGAGCGTGCGGAAGCGCAAGTCATGGAACGGTCTTTGCGATAGAAGCGAGCGAGATAGATATGGAAATGGAGATGGACGTGAACGTACGTAGAGGCGGCAAGTGGTTGGTGGATGGTCTCATCGCGCGACGTTTGGACGGACCGGCGTCGGTCGCACCGAGTACACGACCGCGGCAGGCGTTTGCGACGCGCAATGCGTGATGGTGTGAAGGGGTGATCAACAGTGATGGCAGCAACCAAGGAGGATGGCCATGCATGCGAAGCGACTGGTGAAAATGGCGGTGGTAGCGGTGGCGTTGGTCGGGATGGTGGGGGTGTCGGCCTGTCATCGGCACCACTCACCGCAGGAGCGGGCCGACTGGATCACGGGAAAGATCGCCAGGCATTTGGACTTGGACGAGCGGCAGAAGGCGTCGCTCTCTGCCGTGAAAACGGAAGTGCTCGCGGCGCAAGCCGACGCGCAGACGGAGCGGCGGGCGCTGACGGACGCGCTGATGGCACAGGTGCAGAGCGAGCGTCTGGATCAGGAGCAGGTGACGCAACTGATCGACCGGCATCAGGCCCTGCAACGTCGCACGATGCTCCGTGTGTTGCCGAAGGCGGCGGAGTGGCACGCGACGCTTCGCCCGGAGCAGAAGGCGGAGGCGGCCGAGCACCTGCGCAAGTGGATGGACTGGTCGGACGGACATCGGCGGGAATACTAAGGTGCGGATGTGCCCCACGGCTCGTCTGACGATGGACCGATGTTAAAGATTCACACCGAGCAAGCCGGACCCGGCCGGGAGGACGTGACCACGTTGATCCTGGCCGGACGGCTCGCCGGGCCTTGGGTGCAGGTCGTGCGGCGATGTTGGCAGTTGGCGGACTCGACGCCCGGGATGCGCTGCTGCCTGGACTTGCGGGACGTCAGCTATATCGATCGGGATGGACGGGCCCTGCTGGCGGACATGTCCGCGGGCGGCGCTGAGTTTCTGGCCTCGGGATGTTTGACGGAGGCCATCGTCAATGAGTTGCGCGCTGGGTCCTCGCAGGCGAACGCAACGGATGATGCAACGGAATCGGCCGCGGTGCGCGGCGGGCAAACAGACAATCAGAAATGTGCGCGAAGCGCGCAAGGGAGGTGTGTGATGGCGGTGACACTCATCAACGTATTTTCGGTGCCGAAGGACAAGGAACAGGAATTCGTCCAATGGTGGAACGACGTCAAGGTCAAGATCACGGCCGAGGAAGGTTTTGTCAGCGGCCGGTTTCACAAGAGCCTCGCGTCGGACAGCCGGTTCAACTTCATCAACATGGCGATCTGGGAGAATGACGCGGTCTACTGGAAGGCCTATGAAAAAACGGTGACGCCGATGAAGGCGACGCTGGCTCGGTTAGGCGTAGAGATGACGCCGGCCTTGTATCAGGTGCTGTTCGAGTACTGAGTCTTGAGTGTGGGGGCGAGACCGGCGGAACGATCGTTCGGAACGCAGCGCGATCGTATGACAAGGATGGTCTTTGTGACGGATCGCCGCCCCCATCTTGTTGTGACCTGGGGCAATCAGTAGAGTAACGGGGGCCGAATGCCCGCGCGCGGCCGCTGCGGCGCGGGCAAATAAAGTGGTCGCACCGCGCGGCGGCTGCGGCTTTGCCGAGGCTCCAAAGTTACGAAGGTTACACAGGTCATCAAGGTGGGAGCGAAAGAATGGGTCAGCATGGTGAGTGGCAGTTGTGAGTGATGCCCGGTCTGCGTCCGCGTCGAATGCCGGGGCATCCGGGATGCGGCGCATCGTCATCATCGGCGGCGGGTTCGGCGGCGTGCAGTGCGCCAAGCGACTGCGGAAGGCGTTGTCGGAACACGAGTGGGAAATCGTGTTGTTCGCGCAGGACAATGCGATGGTCTTCTATCCGCTGCTGGCGGAGGTGGCGGGTGCGGCGGTCGGCGCCGATGCGGTGGCGGTGCCCTTGCGCCAACTGTTGCCGGACGTGCGCTGCCGGACGGAAGCGGTGTGGCATGTGCATACCGACGCGTCCTCTGTGGAATATCAGGGCGAAGACGGGCAACTGCACCAGATGCCCTTCGACCATTGTGTGATCGCCTGCGGCTCGGTCGTGCATTTGGATTCGGTTCCCGGCATGGCCGACCATGCGTTTCCGCTCAAGTCCGTCGGCGACGCCTTGGCGCTGCGTCACCATGTGATGCAGTTGCTCGAAAAGGCGGAGGTCTGCGACGACCCGGTGCGGCGTCGGCGCTACCTGTCCATCGCCGTGGTGGGCGGCGGGTTCAGCGGTGTGGAGATCGCGGGAGAATTGAACGACCTACTCTCGGAGAGCGCGCGGTTCTATGACAATTTTACGCGCGAGGATGTGTGTGTGACGGTGCTGCATGCGCGCGAGCAGATTTTGCCGGAGGTGAGCCAGACCCTACGCGATTTTGCGCGTCGAGCGATGGAAGCGGCGGGTCTGCGCATTCTCTGCAATACGCGCGTGGTGTCCGCGACGGCCGAGGGTGTGGAATTGCAGGACGGCCGGACGATTGAAGCGGCCACGGTCGTCTGTACGGTGGGCACGACCATGCCGGAATTGATTCAACGCTTGGATGTCCCGAAGGACCGAGGCTGGCTCGTCGCGGATCCGGACATGCGCCTGTCGGGCCAGTTGCGCATCTGGGCGGTGGGCGATTGCGCGCGAATACGGAACGCCTACGATGGACAAATGTCGCCGACGACCGGGCAGTTTGCCGAACGGCAGGGGGCGCAAGCAGCGGCCAACATCGTGCGCGCCATCAACGGCCAGGCGACGCAGCCCTTTTCGTATCGTCCGCTCGGGCAGCTGTGCGGCATCGGCGCGCGCAATGCGGTGGCGGATATCATGGGGTGGCGGCTCTCCGGCGTCCTGGCCTGGTGGCTGTGGAGGACCATCTACTTACTGAAAATGCCGAGCTGGTCGCGGCGCGCCAAGCTGGCGCTCGACTGGACATGGGATCTGGTGTTTCCGCGCGACCTGGCCTATCCGCGCCCGGAGACGACCGATCGGATTGCGCGCGCGCACTACCGTGCCGGGGATGAGATCGTGCGCTTCGGCGATCCCGCGACGCACTTCTATATGGTGGAATCGGGCGAGGTGGACATTCTCCGTCCCATCGAGCAGGGCGCCGAGCGTCTGCTCGCGACGGTGCGGCGGGGCGATTTTTTCGGCGAGCTGGCCCTGTTGGAGGGCACGCGACGCACGGCTTCGGCGCGGGCGCGCACGCCGGTGGAAGTGTTGGTGATGGGGCGCGAGATGTTTTCGCAACTGTCGCGGTCGCTCACACCGTTCCGCACGGTTGTCGCGCAGGCGCTGCAATGGCGGCGGCCACGCACCAATCCCGGCTTGTCGGCCCTGTGGGATCGGCTGGCGCACCAACCGGTGTCGACATTTCAGGAACCGGTTCCGCCGGGGCGATTGACGCCCGGCGATGGCTACGAGGCGGCGATTCGTCTGTTCGACGAACAGGCGGTGGAGGTGGCGCCGGTGGTGGACTCGGACGACAGGCTGGTCGGGATTGTCTCACGCGTCGAACTGTTCGCGGCCTTCGCCCGCGGGACGCCCGCCACCGCGTTGGTCGACACGATCATGCAGCGTGATCCCCCGACGGCGACGCCGACGCAATCGAGTTTAGACGCGGCGGATACCATGCATCGTCACGATATGGATTGGCTGCCCGTGGTCGATGGGCCTGAGACGCGGCGCCTCGTCGGCGTCCTGCGATCGGAGCGCATGCTGCGTCACATGGTGTCGGCGCTGCCGACTGCGGGTTCGGCGTGACGCGACGGGTGTCTGCGGAGCGCCGCGCGGCGCAACGGTTCGTGATCCAATGCGGTCGCGCGCTCGCGCATGTCGAACTAGCTAGGACGAAGGAATTGTTCTTGCTCTGACTCTGAGGAAAAAGCGACAATTGTCGACTAACCATCGAGCGTATTGCTTCCGCGTTGCCACGTATATGACCAGACTCGCGTCGTTCGCACCAACTCACCGGACTGTCGCCTCGCTGCTGACGGGGCTCGCCGTGGGCACCATGACCTTGGCGGCCTGCACCCCGGAGAGCGCCGGTCCTCCGCCGCCGCAAATTCCGCAAGTGGAAGTCGTCACCGTGGTGACGCAACCGCTGCCGGACGAGCCGGAATTCATCGGGCAGGCAGAGGCGTCGCGTCCGGTGGAAATTCGCGCGCAGATCACGGGCATCCTGAAGCACGTCTACTTCGCCGAAGGGCGCGACGTGAAGAAGGGCGCCAAGCTCTACCAAATTGATCCCGTGCCCTTCCAGGCCTCTGCCGCCAGTTCACGCGCCAGGATCGCGGAGGCTGAAGCGCGGCTCGTGCAGGCGCAACAGCAGCTCGCGCGGGTGAAGCCGTTGATCGCCGAGCAGGCGGTCAGCCAGAAGGATCTCGACGACGCCATGGCCGAGCAGCTGTCGGCCACGGCCGCCTTGGAAGGCGCGCGGGCCGAACAGATCCGGACGGATTTTGATTTCCGCAACACGATCGTGACGGCGCCGATGGACGGATTGATCGAGCGCAGCCGCTTTTACGAGGGCCGGTTGGTCTCGGCGCAAACGGATTTGCTGACGATCATCCATCGCGTCGATCCCATGTACGTCGTCGCCAACGTGCCCGAAACGTTTTTGCTCAAGCGCCAGCGCGACATCGAGGCCAAGCGGATTCGGCAATCGGAGCCCAATAAGATTCGCGGGGCGGTCACGTTCATGGACGGCACGCCGTACGGCCACGAGGGCACGTTGGACGTGCTGGAAGTCGGTCTGCGCGCCGATACCGGCTCGCGGCAAATCCGCATGACGTTCCCGAACCCGAAGCGGCAGTTGCTGCCGGGGCAGTTTTTGAAGCTGCGCATCATCGGCGACGTCAAGACCGAGGCCGTGCTGATTCCGCAGCGCGCGGTGCTCCAAGGCCCGAAGGGACCGTTCGTCTTCATCGTGAACGCCCAGGAAATGGTCGAGATGCGCGATGTGACGGCCTCGGCCTGGCAAGGCGATCAGTGGTTGATCGACGAGGGACTGAAGGCCGGCGACCGTGTGGTGGTGAACGGCTTGATGAAGATCGGGCCGGGCGCGCCGGTGAAGGCCGTGCCGCTGGGCAGCATGGCTCCGCCTGCCGCACCAAGCGCAGGTCCCGGTGCCGGACCAGGCCCCGCCGCTCCGCCCGCTTCGCCGAAACCTGCGGAGTCGCCCTCTGCCGCTCCGACTCCGACCCCGACTGACGCGCCAGCCCAGCAGGGCGGCACGGCAGACAGCCCACCGTCCGGCGCGCCCAATCGCCCGGCCGCGCCCTCCGGCGAGGCCTCTCCGCCGTCGCAAGGCTGATCCATGACATCCCACGTCTTTATCGACCGGCCGATCTTCGCGTCCGTGGTCTCCATCGTCATCGTGGTGATGGGGCTGCTCGCGATGCAGTTTCTGCCGATTGCGCAATTTCCCGAAATCACCCCGCCGGTCGTCCAGATCGACGCGGACTATCCGGGCGCCAGCGCGGAGGTGGCCGCCGAATCCGTCGCGCGGCCGATCGAAGTCACCCTCCCCGGCATCGATAATCTCCTCTACTTCGATTCCACGAGCAGCAACGACGGGCACGTGACGATCAAGCTGACGTTCGAGATCGGCACCGACCCCGACATTGCGCAGGTGCAGACGCAGAACCGCGAAAAGTTGGCGGAACCGCAATTGCCGACGGAGGTCATCCGCCAGGGCGTCTCCGTGAAGAAGATGTCGCCCGACATGGTGGCGGTCATCGTGCTGAAGTCGACCGACCCGCGTCACGACGCGGTGTTCCTCTCGAACTATGCCACGCTGCGCGTGGTGGACGATCTCAAGCGGGTCCAGGGCGTGGGCGACGCGCTCGTGTTTGGGCAGCAGAACTACAGCATGCGGATTATCTTGAATCCGCTGCACATGGCCAAGCTGGGCCTCATGCCCACGGATGTCATCAACATCATCCGCGAGCAGAACCGAGACTATCCGTCCGGCACGGTCGGGCGCGAACCGGCGCCGAAGGGCACGGAGCTGACGATCCCGATCATCACCAAGGGACGCCTGACCGAGGTCAAGGAATTCGAGGAGCTGATCGTGCGCGCGCGGCCGGACGGCTCGACCGTGCGCCTGAAGGATGTGGCGCGCATCGAATTGGGCGCGCAGTCCTACGCGCTGGAAGGCCGTTGGAACAGCCAGCCGACCACCTTCATCCTGACCTTCCTGGCGCCGGGCGCGAACGCGCTGGATACGGTGCGCCGCACGCGCGCGAAGATGGACGAGTTGATGAAGAACGTGCCGGCCGGCATCTCCTACGATGTGCCGTACGACACCACGCGCTTCATCGAAGTCTCGATCCGCGAGGTGGTGAAAACGCTCGCCGAGGCCATGGTGCTGGTGGTGCTCGTGGTCTATCTGTTTCTGCAAAGTTGGCGCGCGACCATCATTCCCACGGTGGCGGTGCCCGTCTCGTTGATCGGGACGTTCATCGGCTTGGCGGCGCTCGGGTTCTCGATCAATACGATTACGCTGTTCGGCATGGTGCTCGCGATCGGCATCGTGGTGGACGACGCCATCGTCGTGGTGGAAAACGTCGAACGCCACATGCACGAGAGTCGCCTGTCCCCGAAGGAGGCGGCCAAGCGCGCGATGAGCGAGGTGACGTCGCCGATCATCGCCATCGTGCTCGTGTTGGTCTCCGTGTTCGTGCCGGTCGGATTTGTGGGTGGGATCACCGGCGCGCTCTACAAACAATTTGCGGCGACGATCGCGATCTCGGTGACGGTCTCGGGCTTCGTGGCGCTCACGCTCAGTCCCGCGCTCTGCGCGCTGGTGTTGAAACCGCAGCATGGCGCGCGCGGCGGCTTCTGGGCGCTGTTCGACCGGTGGTTCGGGCGCACTCAGCAGGGCTACGCGCACTCCGTCAGTCGGATCGTGGCGCGGCCCATCTTCGCGATGGTGGCGTTTGCCGGTCTGCTCGTCGTCTCGGCCGGGCTCTTTCAATCGCTGCCGAAAAGTTTCTTGCCGGAAGAGGATCAGGGCTATTTCATTGTGGTGGTTCAGTTGCCGGACGGCGCGTCGAAGCAGCGGACGGATGCCGTCCTCGAACGCATCGAACGCTTCTTCCAACAGAATCCGGCCGTCCATTCGACGGATGCGCTCTCCGGCCAGAACTTCGTGTTCGGCACGCGCGGCCCGAACGCCGCGACCATGTTCGTGCCGCTGCATTTGTGGGATGATCGGCCGGAGCCGCAGTACCATGCCAAGGCGTTGGTGGGCGCGGCCTACGGCGAGTTTGCGAAAATCCCCGAGGCGTTGCTGCTGGCGTTCAATGCCCCGGCCATCCGCGGCGTCGGCGCGGTCGGCGGGTTCTCGGCGCAATTGCAGGATCCCAGCGGCGGCGATTTCAAACAGTTCGCCGGCGTCGCACAACAGTTCGTCGCGCGAGCGCAACAGGAACCGGCCATCGGCCGCATCGGCACGAATTTCCGCGTGTCCTCCCCGCGCCTGTTTGCGCACGTGAATCGTGAGCGGGCGAAGGCGCTGGGCATTCCCATCTCGGATATTTTCGATACGCTCCAAGCGTACTTCGGCAACTTCTACATCAACGACTTTGTGAAGTTCGGCCGCGTCTATCACGTGCAGACGGAGGCGGAAGCGGAGTTCCGCGCGACGCCGCAGGACATCTCCAAAATTTACGTCCGCGCCATGGGACCGCAGGGGCCCAACATGATTGCGCTCGATACGGTGGTGACGCCCGAATATCAGGGCGGCCCGGATCCGGTGAATCACTTCAACGGATACAATACGGCGATGGTGTTGGGCGCGGCGGCGCCCGGCTACAGTTCGGGGCAGGCGCTGGAAGCGCTCGATCGTGTGGCGAAAGAAGTGCTGGTGCCGCAGGGGTACGCGATCGATTGGAGCAACATTTCCTTTCAAGAGCGCCGCGTCGGCGGCCAATCCAGCCAGGTCTTTTTGGTCGGCTTGCTGATGGTGTTCCTGGTGCTGGCCGCGCAATTCGAAAGTTGGGCGGTGCCGTTTGCGGCGATTCTCGCGGTGCCCTTCGCCATTTTCGGCGCGCTCATCGCCGTGTGGACGCGCGGCTTCGAGAACGACATTTATTTCCAGATCGGGTTGGTGACGTTGATCGGGCTCTCGGCCAAGAACGCGATTCTGATCGTCGAGTTCGCCAACACGCGTTACGAAGCGGGGCGACCGCTGATCGAATCGGCGATCGAGGCGGCGCGCCTGCGCTTCCGTCCGATCATCATGACCTCGATGGCGTTTATTTTCGGCATGGTGCCGTTGGTGATGGCGCGCGGGGCGGGCGCCTCCAGTCGGCAATCCATCGGCACGGGCGTCATGGGCGGCATGCTCGCGGCGACGTTTCTCGCGATCTTCTTTGTGCCGCTGTTCTACGTGCTGATTCGAAAACTCACGAGCCGCGGCCCGCGACCGACGGCGCCGCAGGGCGAATCAGCGGTGGCGCAGACCACCGAGGGAGTGCACTGATATGCGACGGGTGACAGGGTTGGTGATGGCGGTCGTGCTGAGTAGCTGTGCGGTCGGGCCGGATTATCAGCGGCCCGCCAGCGAGACGGGCGACCGGTTCCGCATGGATCAGGCCGGCGCCGACGGGGCGTCGGTGGCGAATATGCCCTGGTGGGACTTGCTGCGCGATCCGCAACTGCAGCAGTTGATCCGCACCGCGCTCGCCGAGAACAAAGACTTGCAGCAGGCGGCGGCGGTCGTGGAGGAATACCAGGCGCGCGCGTTCGTCGCCAAATCCGATTGGTTGCCGGGTGCGTCGGTCACGGCCAACGCTCCGGCCTTCGGGCGCAAGACGATTTTCTTATTCCCCGGTTTTGCGAACCCGTTCAACTACTACATCAGCGGCAACCTGAGCTGGGAGCTGGACCTCTGGGGCCGCGTCCGCCGTGCCAACGAAGCGGCGCGCGCCGACCTCTTGAGTAAGGAAGAAAACCGACGTGCGATTACGCTGCAACTGGTCAGCGGCGTCGCGGAAGCCTACTTCAACCTGCTGCAGTTCGACATGCAGCTCGATATCGCGCGGCGGACCCTGCAATCGTGGGACGAGTCGGTGAAGATCGCGCAGGCGCGGCTCCGGCAGGGGATGACGTCGAAGCTCGACGCGGATCAGTTCGAGGCCGAGCGCGCGAACGCGGCGGCGCGGACGGCGGAACTCGAACGGCAAATGGTGCAGACGGAGAACATGCTCAGCGTGTTGCTCGGGCGGCGGCCGCAGGCGATCGCGCGTGGACGCGCCCTGACCGATCAGGTGATGCCGCCCGCCGTGCCGCCTGGTTTGCCGTCGGAACTGTTGCAACGGCGCCCGGATATTTTGGTGGCCGACCAGCAGTTGGCGGCTGCGACCGCGCGCATCGGCATGATGAAGGCGGAGCGCTTTCCGAAACTGTCGCTCACCGGTTTGATCGGCGTGGCCAGTCCGCAGCTCTCGAAATTGTTCACCGACCCGGCCTACTTCGGCGTGGCGGGCGCCGGTATCACGACGCCGTTGTTGAACGGCCAACTCTTGGGCTTTCAGCAACAAGCGGCTGAGGCGCAGGCGCGGCAGGTCTTGGCGCACTACGAACAGTCCGTCCTGGTTGCGTTTCGTGAGGTTGAGGATGCGCTGATCGCGGTGAAGACGTCGCGCGAACAAAATGAAGCGCAGCAGCAACAGGTGGCGGCGCTGCAATCCGCGCTGCGGTTGGCGGAGCTGCGCTACAAGGGCGGGCTCGCCAATTATTTGGACGTGCTGGTGGCGCGGCGCAATTTGTTCGAATCGGAATTGGCGGTGACCGGCTCGCGGAAACTCCACCTCGTCTCGATCGTGCAACTCTACAAAGCGCTGGGCGGCGGCTGGTCGCCTGAGATGCAGGCGGCCGGACAGGTGCCGTCCGAGCGAGCGTCGGGTGCGGCGACGCCGGTCGCCGCCACATCCCCGCGCTGACCCGATCGGGCGGGAGCGCCGCGACCGTATATGCCGCGGCCTCCCCTGTTCTCCCTGCTTCCTATGTCTGCGTCAGTCTTGGTCCGTCGACGCGCGGACGATCCGCAACATCTCATCTCCACCGCGTTGCAATTCATAGGGCACGCGCCGCACTGTCACGTCATGGCCCTCGGCGCGCAGCTCGTCGCAGAGCGGGCTGAGGTGGGGCGACGGCACACCCGCCAACGTGCGTAACGGAAAGATGCGTACCTCACGCGCCACCCGGAGCATGTCACGGACGGCGGCTCGGTGAAACGCCACGTCGTAGTGGTCGGAATACAACAAGAGAAAGTGCGAGCAGAGCGCGAGATCGAACTGCCCTGCTCCGAACGGGAGTGACGGCAAGGCGCCGCAGACATAGCGACCCGCTGCGCGGCCGCGCGCGTAGTCGGCGACAAAGGTCTGCATGGCGGCGATGCGGTTACGGCGCAGGTCGTCGGGATCGCGGTGATACCCCCACACCCAGTTGTTCGGTGTGGCGCGCACCTGATCGATCACTGGGTCCAGCGTGCGGGTGAACTGCTGTTGGATCTCGATTCCGGAGAATTGATACAGTGGGTCGACCGAACAGACCGACCATCCTGCGGCGGTCGCCTCGGCGTTGAACCCGGACGGACCGGCGGCGCAGTCCACGATACGGAGGGCGCGAGCCGCCTCACCCAATGCGTCGAGCGCGAACATCAACGCGTATTCGCGAAACGAACGGCCGAACGGCACGGTCTGGTCCAGGCGCAGGCTCACGCGCGACGATACCATTGCGCGGCGACGAAGGCGACCGGGGCATGGCGCATGCCGCGGCTGTGGCGCATCTCTCGCAGGTGGATCCTGCGATGGCGCGCCTGATCCGTGTGGTCGGCCCCTGCACGCTGACGCCGCAGACCCGCCGCGCGCCGTTCGAATCGCTGGTGCGCGCGATCGCCTCGCAACAGTTACACGGGAAGGCGGCGGAGAGCATTCTCCGACGTTTCATCGCGCTCTTCCCCGGTCGGCGCTTCCCGCGCGCGGAGGATCTGGCGGCCGTCGACGACGCGCGTCTTCGCAGCGTAGGTTTTTCCCGCTCGAAGGTCGCGGCGCTCCGCGACCTGGCGGCGAAGACGCTCGACGGCACCGTGCCGACGGCGCGCATCATTCGCGGGCTTGATGATGATGCGATCGTGCAACGCGTGACCGCGGTGCGCGGCATCGGGCGGTGGACCGTGGAAATGTTGCTGATCTTTCAACTCGGTCGTCCGGACGTGTTGCCGGTGGATGACTTCGGCGTGCGCAACGGGTTTCGCATCGCCTACAGGACGCGTGCGATGCCGACTCCAGAAGCGGTCCGGCGTTACGGCGAACGGTGGCGTCCTTACCGCACTCTGGCCGCCTGGTATCTCTGGCGCGCGACGGAATGTTCGGCGGAGCTTGCGCCGTCATCACCGTCACCGGCACCATCAGCGCCATCAGCTCGTCCAAGGCGGTAATCAGCATGGCGAATGCGCGGAAGAAGGTCGAGGCCAACGTCGCGGGGAATATGTTCGTCGATACGACCTGCATCGACTGTGATGCCTGTCGGCAATTGGCGCCCGGCATCTTTGCCGAAGCGGGTGAGCAGTCGGCTGTCGTGCGGCAACCGGAAGGCCGCGACGAACAGCTTCGCGCGTACCGCGCTCTGCTCGCTTGCCCCACCGGCTCCATCGGCGCTGAGCAGACCGACGACGTGCTGTTGCGCGAGGCGCGGGACAGTTTCCCGCTGCCGATCGAGGATGCGGTGTTCTACTGCGGGTATAACGCGGAGGCTTCCTTCGGCGCGAACAGCTTTTTCATTCGGCATCCCGACGGCAATTGGCTGATCGACTCGCCGCGCTTTGTGCCGGACCTCGTGCGCGCGTTCGAGCGCGCCGGCGGACTGCGCTGGATCTTTTTGACGCATGAGGACGATGTGGCCGACGCCGCGAAGTTTGCGGCGCACTTTGGAGCCACGCGCATCCTGCATCGCGCGGATGCGGATGCCATGCCGGACGCGGAACGGTTCCTCGACGGCGTCGATCCGGTCGCGGTCACGGCAGACTGTACGGTGATCCCGGTGCCGGGCCACACCGAAGGCAGTTGCGCCCTGCTGTATCGACAGCGCTATTTGTTTACCGGCGATCATCTCTGGTGGGAACCGGACCGGGCGCAGTTGAACGCGCCGCAGCGACTGGTTTGGAATCGCGCCGCGTTGGATGCGTCGCTGGCGCGCCTCCTCGAGGTGCCGTTTGAATGGGTGTTGGCCGGGCACGGCGACCGGGTGCGGTTGGAGCGCCCGACGATGACACGTAAGCTGGACGAGTTGCTCGCGCGTCGCCGCGCGAATCTCACGAGCACAGGAGGGTTCCCATGAGCGATTACATTTTCACCGACCATCCGGACGTCCGCGAATTGCGACGGCTGCGGTTGCTGGAGCGGGCGCGGGACGCGCAGTCCATTGCGTTGCTCGAGCGCACCGGTCTGTCGCGCGGCGCCGCCTGTCTGGAAATCGGTGCGGGGGCCGGGTCGCTCGTGGAGTGGATGGCGGCGCGCGTGGGGCCGAGCGGCCGCGTGGTCGCGCTGGATCGCAAGACCGTCCATCTGCGCCGTTTCATCGACCAGCCGACACCGCCGGTGCAGGTGCTGGAAGCGGATCTCGCGGACGCCGCGCTCACCGGCCCGTTCGACCTGATCCACGCGCGCTACGTGTTGATCCATAATCGTGATGCCGTACGTCTGCTGCGCCGCGTGCGCGAGCTGTTGGCGCCGGGCGGATGGGTTGTGTTGGAGGAGCCGGATTTCACCAGTGCGGCGCACCTGCAGCCGACCGCCGACGCGGCGATGGATCGGGTGCACGCGGCCATCGTGAAGATGTTCGAGAACGGCGGTCTCGATCCCGGCTACGGGTTGCGGCTGCCGCTGGATCTGGCCCGCACCGGATTCCGGATCGCGCAGACGGAGACGCACCTGCATCTCGATGCGGGGCATGCGCCGATGGCCGCGCTCATGGGTGAATCCGCGTCGGCGCTGCGCGCGGCGTACACGAAAACGGGACTTGCGACGAACGCCGATATCGACCACTATGTGGCCCGCGCCGGGAATTCCGATTGCTGGGCGGTCTGGTACGCCACGGTGGCGGTGCTCGCGCAGCACAAGACGGAGTAGGCCGACGAGGCATGCAGGAACAACCCTTAAGGGGCAAGGTGGCGGTCGTCACCGGATCGGCCAGCGGGATCGGCCGCGCGATTGCGGAGCGATTGGCGGCCGACGGGGCGTCGGTCGTCGTCCATTGCCGCACGCGGGTGGATCGGGCGCAGCCGGTGGTGGACGGCATTCGCGCGCGCGGCGGCATCGCTTCGCTCATTCAAGCGGATGTGTCTGTGGTGGCCGAGGCGCAGCGGTTGATTGAGCAGACGGTCGCGCAGTATCAGGGCTTGGACCTGCTCGTGAACAACGCGGGTCGCTTCGTCCCGAAGCCGCTGCTGGAGACGACGGAGGCGGACTTCGACGCGATTATGGCGGTCAATGCGAAGGGCCCCTACTTCGTCATGCAGGCGGCGGCGCGGGTGATGCGCGACGGCGGCCGCATCGTCAACATTTCGTCCGCGCTGACGCAGATGAGTTTTCCCGGCGCGACCGTGCATCTGGGAAGCAAGGCGGCGTTGGAACAATTTACGCGCGGGCTTGCGTTGGAGTTGGCGCCGCGCGGTATCACGGTCAATACGGTGCTGCCGGGGATCACCGATACGGGTGTGTTGTCGGACGCGGTACGCGAGACCGGCATGCAGCTGTCGCCGTTCGGACGCGTCGGCACGCCGGGCGAGGTAGCGGACGTGGTGGCGTTTCTTGTGAGTGAGCAGGCGCGCTGGATGACCGGGCAGCGAGTGCACGCCAACGGCGGGATCGTGTTGCTGTAGCGACATCGCCGCGATGGGCGCTGGGATAAACGAGACATGGGAGTTGCGATGATGGGAACGCCGGGAGTGGTCAAAGGAAAGGTCGCGATCGTGACGGGCGCGTCGCGTGGCATCGGCCGCGCAATTGCCGAGCGGTTGGCGCGAGACGGCGCCTATGTCGTCGTGAATTACACGTCGCGCGCGGATGCGGCGAAAAAAGTCGTGACCGGGATCGAGGCCAAGGGCGGGCGCGCGGTGGCGATCCAGGCGGATGTGAGTCAGCTCGCCGAGTTGCGGCGTCTCTTCAAGGAGACGATCAAACTATTTAAGCGGCTCGACATCCTGGTGAACAACGCGGGCATCTTCATCTATAAGTCGCTCGGGGAAACGACGGAAGACGATTTCGATCGGCTGTTTGCGATCAATACGCGGGGCGCGTTTTTCGCCATGCAGGAGGCGGCCAAGTGTATGGCGGACGGCGGCCGCATCATCAACATTTCGACCGGGGCGACGCGCTTGGGGTTCCCCGGTATGGCGGCCTACGTCGGGACGAAGGGCGCCCTGGAACAATTTACGCGCGTGGTCGCGAAGGAGTTGGGGCCGCGCAAGATTACCGTCAACACGGTCTCGCCCGGCTACACGGAGACGGACATGCTAAGCGACCCGTCGTTCAAGACGATGGGAGAGCAGGCGTCGCCGCTCAAGCGCATCGGCACGCCGAAGGACATTGCCGCGGTCGTCGCGTTTTTGGTCGGCCCGGAAGGCGGCTGGATCACCGGCGACACGATTCAAGCCGGCGGCGGCGTTGCGATGTGACACCTGTGTGAACGGAACGAACCGAACCGGATCGAACCGAACGGGAGGATCGTATGGCGGAGACGCGAATCATTGCGGTGGTCGGCGCGACCGGTGCGCAGGGCGGCGGGCTCGCGCGGGCGATCTTGAACGATCCGAGCTGCGGCTTCACGGTGCGCGCGTTGACGAGAGACGTGCAGTCTGAGAAGGCGAAGGCCTTGGCTGCGCGTGGGGCTGAGGTGGTTGCGGCGAACCTCGACGATGCCGCGAGTTTGGCACGCGCCTTCGCCGGTGCCTACGGCGTGTTTTGCCTTACGAATTTCTGGGAGCACTTTTCGCCGGAAAAGGAATATGCCCAGGCCAAGGCGCAGGCTGTGGCGGCCAAGCAGGCGGGCGCGCAGCATGTGATCTGGTCGACGTTGGAGGATACGCGACAATACGTGCCGCTGTCCGACACCCGCATGCCGACGCTGATGGGGCGGTACAAGGTGCCGCATCTCGATACGAAAGGCGAAGCCGACAAGGAGTTTACGGCGCTCGGGCTGCCGACGACGTTTCTTCTGACGTCGTTCTATTGGGACAACATGATTATGTTCGGGATGGGACCGAAGAAGGGAGCGGACGGCGTCCTGGCCTTCACGCTTCCCATGGGCGAGCAGAAGCTGCCGGGCATTGCCGCCGAGGATATCGGCCGGTGCGCGCTCGGGATTTTCACGCAGGGACGCACGCACATCGGCAAGCATGTGGGGGTTGCGGGTGAACATCTCACCGGCGCCGAGATGGCGGCGGCCATGGCGAAGGCGTTTGGCCAGCCGGTGCGGTACAACGCGGTGACGCCGGACCAGTACCGGGCGTTCGGATTTCCCGGCGCCGACGATCTGGGCAACATGTTTCAGTTCAAGCGGGACTTCAACGAGGTGTTCCGCAAGCCGCGCAATCCGGCGGTGGCGAGGAGCCTGAATCCCTCGCTGCTGACGTTTGAGGCCTGGCTGGCGCAGAACAAGCAGCGCATTCCATTGACGTAACAACCGTGCACAAAGGAGTAGGCATGACTCGGCAGACTGTATCGACCGGCGGTCCGTGGGAAGGCAAGATCGGCTATTCGCGTGCCGTCCGCGTCGGCTCGGTGATCCATGTATCCGGCACGACGGCGATGACGCCGAACGGGCTGGTCGGCAAGGGCGATCCCTATGCGCAAACGGCGCAGACGCTGCGCACGATCGAGTCGGCCCTGACGCAGGCCGGCGCGACGCTGGCGGATGTGGTGCGGACGCGCATTTACATGGCGGACATCACGCAGTGGCAGGAGGTCGGGCGCGCGCATGGCGAGGTGTTCGGAACCATCAGGCCCGCGACGACGATGGTGCAGGTCGCCAAGTTGATCGATCCCGACATGTTGGTGGAGATCGAAGCGGAAGCGATCGTGCCCAGCGAAGCCGCGGCGCGGTAAGCGGACGCCGACGCACGTCGCCTGCGATGCACGCCCTGTGGTAATCGCGTGTTCACAACCTTGAGGAGGTGGCCATGCCCGCATTGCCTCGACGAGCGACGATCGATTTATCGGGCTATCCCGACCTGGTGGTGATTGTGCTCGGGATGCGCGTGAATCGTCTGGCCGGATTGAAGACGCTCTTCGGCTTCGGCCCGAAGATTGCGGCGAGTGTGGCGGACCGGCCGGACGGCTTGCTGCTGCACGAGGATCTCCTCTACTCCTTGTTTCCGCCGCATGTCGGCATGCGCCAGTATTGGCGCGACTTCGATGCGCTGGAAACCTGGGCGCGGTCGGACCCGCATCGGCAGTGGTGGCAGCAGTTCATGCGGGATGCGGGCGGCACCGGGTTTTGGCACGAGACCTATTTTATGCGCGGCGGCATGGAGGCGGTCTACAACGATATGCCGTCGCCGATCGGGATGCTGAAGTTTGCGCCGATTGTCTCCGCGAAGGGCGCCGGGTACACCGCGCGCAGCCGCGCGGGGCTCACGCCGAAGCCGGATGCGCCGCCGATTCCCCTGACGGAAGCCGAGCTGGATCGTCAACGCAGCAGTGAGGCCTGACGGGCGCGCAGGAACCGCGTATCTCTTTTCACTGAACAGACCGAGCACGATAGTCCCCCTATGAGCACCACACAGTCGTCGAAGCGTCCCTCGCCCACTGCTAATCACGCGGAAATGAATCCGATCCTTGCCTGGTTGGATCGCAACATCCTGTCGCTCGGCCGCGAGATGCGCCTGTCGTATTTGCCACCGCTCATGGTCTACATGGCGTACGGCATTTCGGGGCTCACCGGGATCGTCGGCACGTTCTTTGTGAAAGACTACTTAGGCCTCTCCGCGTCGTTTCTGGCGTCGCTCGGGTTTTGGGCCGGCATCCCGTGGGCGCTGAAGATGCCCATCGGCCATACGGTCGATCTCCTGTGGAAATGGAAAAGCTGGTTGGTGGGATTCGGCGCGCTGCTGCTGGCGGCGAGTCTCGGCATCATGGCCGCCTTGATCGGCAATCGTGAGGCGATGACCGCTATTCTACCGGCGGAAGTTTGGTACATCTTCAGCGCGCTGCTGGCGCCGATCGGCTACGTCATTCAAGACGCGGTGGCCGACGCGATGACGGTGGAAGCCGTGCCGAAAGTCGACGACGAGGGACGGCCCTTCGACGACGGCACGCGCAAGTTGATGCACACGACCATGCAAACGCTGGGGCGCGTCGCAATCATCGGCGGCGGCATCCTCGTGGCCATGGTGAACCTCTATCTGTTCACCGGCGTGGACGCGATGGCGGAAGCCGAGAAGGTGCGGATCTACCAACAGATCTACCTGCTCGCGATGATCATTCCGTTTGTCTCCGTGCTCGGCGTCGGCGTGGCCTGGTGGATTCAGCGGCAGCATCGGCTGCACCTGGAGGCGCAGGGCTATACGCGCGCGCAGGCGCAGGAGATGGTGGAGGTGCGGGACGACGAACTACAGACGGCGCCCAACTGGTGGATCTTGGGCGGCAGCCTCGCGTTTGTGATTTTCACGCTCACGGTCGGCTTCAGCGGATGGGAGTATAACGAGGAGATCGTCTTTCTCGGGTCGATGACGATCGTGCTGTTTTTGATGAGTCGGCTGGTGCGCGAGCTGGAGCCGGACAAGCGGCTGACATTGGTCGGCACCGCGGTCGTGGTGTTTCTCTTCCGTGCCATTCCCGGCACCGGACCGGGTACGACCTGGTGGATGATCGACAACCTGAAATTCGATCAGCAGTTCCTGTCGCTGCTGTCGTTGATCGGGAGCAGTCTGACGCTCGTCGGTATGTTTGTCTTTCGGCGCTTTATGGCCGAGCGATCCATCGCCTACGTCGTCGGCTTCTTAACGGTCATCGGCACGGTGTTGTCGCTGCCGATCGTGAGCATGTATTACGGCCTGCATGAATGGACCGCGAGCCTGACCGGCGGGATTGTGGATGCGCGCTTTATCGCGCTGATCGACACGGCGCTGGAATCGCCGCTGGGGCAGATTTCGATGGTGCCGCTGCTGGCCTGGATCGCCAACTCCGCGCCCGCCAATTTGAAAGCGACCTTCTTTGCCGTGATGGCGTCGTTCACCAACCTGGCCTTGTCGCTCAGTCAGCTCGGCACGAAATATTTGAACGATCTGTTCGTCGTGACGCGCGCGGTGAAGAATCCGGCCACCGGTGCGATTCAGACGCCGGAAGACTACAGCCAACTCGGCGTGCTGCTGATCGTGCAGGTCGTGCTGGGGCTGCTCCTCCCCTTCCTGGCCATTCTGTTTGCCAAGGTCACGCGCTTCAAAAGCGCCTAGCGGCTTTATCGACGGAGCATCCTCGCGTCTCTCGCGCGTCGCCACAGGCTGACGTGGCCTCTGAGTTACGCGTGGGCGCGGGTGAAGCTGAGCAGGCGCCCTTGATAGAAGGGCTGGGTGCGGTCGGTGAAGCGGAGGCGCCATTCCGTACGGTTGTACTGTTGCGTGGCCATGGCGGAGGTGAATTCGCCGCAGCGGTGGCGGCCGGGGTCGGCCAGCAGAATTTGGCAATTGGGGTTGGCGTGGTCGGCGAGGAATCCGGCGAGCGTGGCGGGCAGATCGCGTTCGTAGAGCAGGTCGCTGCCGATGATGAGATCGAACCGTCCCAGGTCGAGGTTGGGATCGGTCCACTCGGCGTTGAAGAACGTGATCGGCGCGAGGCCGTTGAGGTCGGAATTGTGCCGCAGGAATTCTTCGGCGAGCGGATGGTGGTCGCTGGCGGTGATATCGGCGCCGCGCTGTTGCAGCACGAGGCTGGGGAGGCCGATGCCGCAGCCGACTTCCAAGATCCGCTTATCCGCAATAGGGAAATGGCTCATCTCATGCGCGAGCGCCAGGCCTGAGGGCCACACGACGCCGAACATTGGCCAGGCGGCGGGCGAAATACCGGCGCGCTCGGCGCGGCCGTCCGGATCGGCGAATTGCCGTCGATCGAGCAGCGTGCGGATATGATAGTCGGTCGCCCCTATGTGGTAATCGCTTGTGGTGACTTCGTAGCCTGGTTTGGTCATATCCATGATAGTCACCATAGACTCTTCGGCAGTGGGTAGCGAGGGAATTCGCGGAGTGGAGCAGGGTGGTGCCGAGGCGCGCGCGGTGCTGAGCGGGCCGGTGGCTTCTCGCCGATCCCTGCGGTATCATGCGGCATCAGAGCACGCGGTCGCGGATGTCCGAGGCGCTGCGCGTCGGCGGCATCGACCGCGGGTAGAACCACCATTGCATCAAAACAAGGGGGTGACAGGTCTCGACGGAGATACTGAGGTCACTGGCGCATGTCGAGCTCCTGGGGTCTCGTTAAACCCTTAGGAAAACACACAACTGCCAACCAAGAACTGGCACTCGCAGCTTAAGCTGTGACGTTTTCGCACTTCTTGCCTGCGGCGGTGCGAGGGCGTGATGTGGCAGGCTGGTGCCCCGCCGGTGTTCAGCGGCGGGGGACGAGATAAAGCTGAGCTAGCGGCCGTTCTTAGCCTGTCGACGGACATGAACGGCGGCGAATCCTAATCGTCGACTACACATGTAGAGCCGGTGCGCTGACGGTCTTCGGACCCGGGTTCGATTCCCGGCACCTCCACCATTTTCTAAGAAACCAAACCCGGATTCCGCCGGGGAGAGAAGTGTGTGAAACTTGTTGCAATAGAGAGGGAGGGCATTCCGGCTGAATCCATAGAGTTGTCTGAAATTGCCAAACAGATGGCAGAAGCAAATGCCGAAAACTATAGAAGAAATGGATTTCAGAAACCTTGGTGTGCGTATTTTGCCATTGTCGATCATCAGCTTGTTGGAACGTGTGCGTTTAAAAGTCCTTTAAAGGACGGAGCTGTTGAAATCGCGTACTTTACGTTCCCAGGATTTGAAGGGAGAGGCTACGCCACTCAGATGGCAGCAAAGCTCGTGACCTTAGCTCGCGCGACTGATCCAGCGGTGCGAGTGAGTGCACAAACACTCCCAGAAGAAAATGCCTCGACGAGAATTCTGACAAAGCTAAAGTTTAATCGGATTGGTGTGTTTGACCATCCCGAAGATGGGCCTGTTTGGGAATGGGAGCTCAGTTAGGTTGGCGGAAGTCGGGCTCGACAATCGTGTAAAGAGGTCCACCAACGACAAGGGCTCGGAGTTTTCTCCGAGCCCTTTTTTCTTGCCTGCTCTCCGCGAAGGCTCCGACATCTCACAGTCCTACGCAGAGGAGACTTCCCCGTCCCTGTGAAGCGAGGTGGCTCGCGCGACGTTGTGCGTCCTGTTCACATGGCACCCCTGCCCTCACGAGGTCGGGCTTGTATCCAGCACCTCGATTACGGACATCATGCCCCGGTCTTCGTGTTCCAGAATGTGGCAGTGGTACATGTATTTCCCGACCTGCTCGGGACGGTTGAAGCGAATCCGTAGTTTAATCCATCCGCCCTGTGCCACGGGAAAGGTGTCGTGGTAGACGCCGGTGCCTGTGGGGGGAATGGCCGGAGTGTTGGGGCTGTCCGGTGAGGTTTCCAGCACTTCGAATTTGGCCTGATGTATGTGAAAGTTGTGGATCTCTGTGGCCTCGTTGATGACGACCCAGGTTTCTTCATACGTCCCACTGGCAATGGGCGCGCCGATACAGAGATCGGTGCGAGCGGCATCGAAGCTCTTGTAGTCGGTTGCCAGGGTCGGCGTATAGGCGGATGGACTATCGCTGAGCGGCCGAGGGCCTTCCGTGAGCATGTGGAAATATTCGCTCGATCCGCTCTTCTCGTTCTTGAGTCCAATCAGACGGTATTGGTCGGGCTGCAAGGTCGTCGGCGCAGGCGCGTTGGCTCCGGAGCAGGCCGCAGCCGCGCGTGCCGTAACGGGAGGTGCCGCCGCTGAAGGGGCTTTCTTCGCCTCCGCAGGCGCCTGTGCATGTCCGGCATGCGGTCGGATGAATAATCTTTCCGGGGTATCGATACTCGCCCCCCTGATCACTACCTTCGCCAGGTCGACTTGCGGCCACGTGTCGGCCGTGGAACCCGTTTGGAATCCCATCGTTTCCAAGGTGGCGGTCATGGTGGGAAACGAACAGTTGCGCTTGTTGTACAGGACCCGACAGACGCTGTGGCCGTCGACATAGACTTCCGCGCGGGAAGCGGGCATCAGGAGAATTTCCTGCCGCGTATGGTGGCTGGACGCCGTGGACGCCAGCGCTACGCCGTCCATGGCAATGAGTTGGAGCGGAATCGGCCGCTTCGTTCCACCGTCGTCGATCACGAGACGCAGTCGATACGTCACCGTCGCGCTGGTGTTGGCGAGGCGCCACACATTGCCTCGATTGCGGCCGATGTGGATCGTCGGGAGCAGTTGCCCGTTCAGCGTGAAGAGCCATCGACCGCCGTTGGTGGTGTTCGTGCAAAATCCGGCAGGATGCGGTCCTGTATCCGTGTCGCAAAACCCGGGATCGAAGGTCGGGCTATACGTCCAGCCGCCCGTCGGGTTGCTGCTCACCTGGATGTCCTTGAGCATGAGGAGGTGCTGATCCGTCCTATTGCGGCGCTCTCGTTCTTTGGCACGTGCCGCCTTGGATTTGCAGAGTTGGCCGGTCCCTTCCGCCGCATCCAGCGCACATCCGATGTAGGCATAGTCCCACAATCGACCGATGGTGATGAGCCCGCTCATCCCGCCGCCCACGTGCGCGCCGGCCGACCCATGGATATGGGGGTGGTACCAAAACAGTCCCGATGGGTGGCTTGGAGGAATCTCGATCGAGTAATTGATCGCTCCCGGTTCGCCGGGGGCGCCATGCTCGCCGGGACTGGCCGCGCAGGACTGATCGGATTCCGCCAGCGCGTACATGAAGTCCCCATAGCGGCCGTTCTGTTTCTCATGCGGAGAAACCAGCAGTCCGTGCGTGTGCAGATTGACGCGGTGATAGGGCATGTTGTCCGCCGAGTTCTTGCAATCGAGATGATTGGTGAGATTCATCAGCAACGTCTGCCCCTGGCGCATTCGTAACGTCGGTGGGGTCAAGCTTAACGGGAATGCCGCGGACTTCAGCAGAAAGAGGTCGTTGACCGCGCCCGCACCGTTGATCTGTACCGTGCCGTTCTTCGCGGACAGCTGCACCGTCAGCGCCGACCCGGGAGACTGAAGCCCCGGCGGGTCTCGCAAGATATCCGCGCGGCTCGGGCTTGGGCTGAGGAGTGATGCGAGGGCGGTGAGGACCGCGAGGGACAAGCTCGCTCGCTGCCGGAAACCGGACGACCTGTGCTGTAACGTCAGCAATTCTTCGCAGTGGTAAGTTTCCATGGGTGCCTCTCCTTTACATTCGTAGACTGCAGCGCATGTATGCCGCGCAACTGATTGCGAAGGTGTCTGCGATCGTGGTGTTCAGCAAGAGATGTGCCGGATGGAATCGGAGATGCACGGAAACCGGCGAACCGGCACTGGTGGTGCGCTGCAGGCCAATCATGCGGAGCAAACAGAGACGTCGAAGGCACGCGCGCCTGTATCGTTTTCTGCAGAAGGCGGTATCAGCTTAGATACAGCGAACTGGCGTGATCCAGCGGGCGGGTCCCGTGCCGGTGTTCAGGGGCGGAGCAGGAGATGAAGCTGAGCTAGCGGTTGTTCTTAGCCTGTCGATAGGCGTGGGTCGCTGCGAAGCTTAAAGCATCAGCTACACATGTAGACCTGATGAGCCGACGATCTTCGGACAGGGGTTTAACTCCCCTCGCCTCCACCAACGACAAGGGCTCACTCGGCCCGGAGCTTTCACGATATTTCCGGCGATAGCATAACTTCCCTCTAGTGTTTCGTTTTGTTGTGCGAGCGGCTTACCAACCCCCGCCTCGGATCTCTTCCGGGTCCGCTCTTCTTGCCTGGCGGTTCTTATAAGGCCCTAGTACAAACGGCGCTTTCTCCTACGGTGGTAGCCTTCGGAAAGTGGTGGTTTTTGTGACCCTAGTTGCGTGACTATCGCTTTGGTAGACTGGCCTCGGTTTGTGGCATAGTGACTGAATACCCACGTTCTGAATTCCAAGTCGTGGAGCCTAAACAATGAACCAGACTTTGGGAGGCTGTATTTGAGTCTGGAGGGCCAACTCCTCGATAGAAAGTCTTTGCGCGCAGTTACGGGTAAGACTCCGGATTGGGCTGAACTCGCCAAGGATTGTGTCGCTTTTGCCAACGGGAGCGGCGGCCGCCTTTTGATTGGGTTCGAGGATGCTGAGGATGTACCTCCAGCTGATCAGCGGATCCCTGCCGAACTGCCAGATACCCTCCGACGAAGATTGATGGAGCTCACTGTCAACGTGGGCGTGCTCCCTAAGGTGGTCACTGCTTCCAATGGAGGGCAGTACGTTGAATTAGGCATTCCGCGTTCGAGGGCGGTGGCCTCTACCACTGATGGTCGCTACTTCCTGCGCGTGGCAGATCAGAGCAAGCCCGTCACTGGCGACGGTGTGATGCGGCTGGCCAGCGAGCGCTCTGCGCTGCCCTGGGAGACCCTGACCACACTGCACGTCCCTAGGACCGACACAGACGCTGCCAAACGTACTATGTTGGTGTCGGCCCTCCGCGCATCGGATCGCGTCAAATCTTCGGTCAAGGAAAAGTCAGACGATGAACTGCTTGATCACTACCAACTGGCACAAGGTACCAGCCTGACTCATTTGGGCATTCTTTGTCTGGGGCGTCAGTTCCATCGATCTCAATTAGCTACAGCACCGGTCATCCAGTTCATCAAGTATGACGAGCACGGTCAGAAAGTGAACAAACTTGTCTGGGATGACCACACGAAAAATCCGATGGAGCTGATTGAGGCAGTCTGGCAGGAGGTGCCGGACTTTCGGGAGCGCTACGAACTCCCCGATGGCTTGTATCGCCAGAGCGTGCCGGCCTTCGATGAGATTGTGGTGCGTGAATTGTTGGTGAACGCCCTTGTGCACCGCCCTTACACTCAGCGCGGTGACATCTTTCTCAACCTTCATCTCGACCGCTTGGAAGTCGTCAACCCTGGTCTGTTGCCATTAGGGGTGACACCGCAGACGGTGCTGCACACCACGGTGCGCCGTAATGAACATCTCGCTCGTCTCTTTCACGATCTCAAGCTGATGGAGCGTGAAGGTAGCGGTTTCGACAAGATCTTTGAAGTGCTGCTCTCTCAAGGCCGTCCCGCACCGGAGATAGTTGAATCATTCGACCGCGTTCAGGTGACAGTGCGCCGTCGCATTCTCAAACCCGAGGTTATCGATTTCATCGCCAAGGCCGACGAGATTTACCAGCTTACTCAGCGGGAACGCATCACATTGGGGTTGCTGGCTCAGCACGATGCGCTGACCGCCCGCGAGCTTGCCGTCAGGCTTGAGCTGGCTTCGGGTGACTTGCTCCAGCAGTGGCTCAATCGGTTGTTGGATTGGAAACTGGTGCAGAGCGTAGGGCGCACGACGGCCACGCGCTACTTTGTTGATCCAGGCCTGCTGCGCAGCCTAAATTTCACAGGCGAGACTACCCTTAAGCGTATCGAACCGCATCGCTTGGCCGCGCTGGTATTTGAAGACCTTCAGCGCTACCCCAAGTCTGCCATCAGCGATATTCACCGGCGTATTGGTGGTGAGATTCACCCCAAACAAGTCAAACGCGCGCTTGAAGAATTGATAGGGCGTGGCACAGTGCGCTTTGAAGGCGAGAAGCGCTGGCGGCGGTATTGGTCCGTGGTATGAACCGGCTATCGGACACCTTGCGTCATATGGGTGATACCTGGGCGATAGGCGGTGGGTGATACGTCGGTGCAAGCCTCATGAATCAAAAGGTTCTATCGACCTAATGTAATCAAGTACAAGTGATAGAAAGGTTACACAGAGCCTGCAGTGGGTGGCGTGCTATGAGGATTCCTGCAGCAGCCTGCCGTGTGTGCTTGTAAGCTTGGAGGTCGTCCTCCCCCTCGGTCACTCTCTTGCCCTCGGCGAAAGCTTCTTCGGCATCACGCTTACAGGCGTTGTCACCTTTTCTGGCGTGGGGCGATGCGGGTATAGTCTTGCCCCGGTGACGACCCAATAGATATGAAAGGAGCGGTGCGATGAGTGAGGAGTTGCTGAAGCATCTTGGTCCGTTGGCGGCATTGGCCGGGGTATGGGAAGGCGATAAGGGTGTCGATGTGGCGCCTGACGACAATCGCGGGACGGAACGGAATGCGTTTCGGGAGCAGCTGACGTTTGAGCCGTTCGGGTCGGTGAAGAATCATGAGCAGCAGCTCTACGGATTGCGCTATGCGACGGTGGGTTGGCGGATCGGCGACGCGTCTCCGTTCCACGAGGAAACGGGCTATTGGCTGTGGGATGCGGCGGCGAAGCAGGTGTTGCGCTGTTTCATCGTGCCGCGCGGCGTGACGGTGTTGGCGGGTGGGACGGTGGAGCCGGGCGCGTCGTCATTTCAGGTTGCGGCGGAGGCGGGATCGGATACCTACGGCATCTGCTCGAACAAGTTTTTGGATCGGGAATTTAAGACGGTTCGGTATGAGCTGACCGTGACGGTGCATGGTCGCGACAGTTTCAGCTACAGCGAAGATACGCAGCTTCGCATCAAGGGGCAGGCCGAGCTCTTTCACCATACCGACGCCAATACGCTGCGGCGCGTGGGATAGCCGACGGTCGTCGGGATATGCAGTCGGTGCTGGCGCGTAGGTTGTTGGAAGCGTAGTCAGCCGCTGTTGCCGCTTGTCTGCATGCGTTCCGGCGCCGCCGCTTCGATGCGGCTGGCTGCTGCCCTGCCTCAACCACGAACCAGCCTGCTTATCGAATCAACAACAGCGTGCCGGCGAGGATGAGGGCCATGCCGAGGCCGCTCTTGAGATCCAGCGGTTCGCCGAGCATGAGCGCGCCGAAGAGCAGAATCATCACGAGGCTGGTTTTATCGATGGCGGCGACGGCGGAGGCGTTGCCCTGGTGCAGGGCGTGGAAGTAGCACAGCCATGAGGCACCGGTGGCGAGGCCGGAGAGGGTCAGGAAGAGCCAGCCGCTGGTGCTGACGGTGCGAAGTTGGTTGAGGTCGCCGATGCCGGCTGCCAGTCCCCACGCGAGCGGGACGATGATGAGGGTGCGGATGGCGGTTGCGAGGGTGGGAGAGACCTCCGAGAGGCCCACTTTCGCGAAGAGCGTTGTGAGCGCGGCGAAGAACGCAGACAGGAGCGCAGCGAGCCACCACATAGAGTCCCCCTCCCGTAAGGCGCAGGGGGCACTCTATGTGGGCCGTCTGTGGAACTCAAGCACGAGCCGGCGCGTTACGCCTCAGTGGCGGCGACGTCTTTCTTGTAGCTGCTGTAGACGTACACGGGAATCTTCAAGTCGCCCAAGATCTGCTTGATCAGCGGGTGAACCTCTTCCCACTTGAGCCCGCCCACACCGGTGGCCAGCCGGGTGATGGCCAGGCTCTTCACGCCGGTCGACTCGACTTCCTTCTTCAGCGCGTGCAACGCATGGTTCACGTTCGGGAGCGTCGCCTTGCCGGGGTGCCCCTGTCCGTGCGGCGCCGGTTCTTGCGTCAGCAAATTAAAAATCACCGGGGCGTTCGGCCCCTTCCAGGCCCAGACGGTGCCTGCCTTGGGCGACTGCGACTGGCAGTAGTGACGAAAATCCTTATACATGCCCGGCCAATGCTCGCGGAGCGTGAGCGCCAAGCCCTGTTTGAAATCGTCGAGCGGCGCCACGCCGTGCGCGATAGCCTCCGCCTTCGACTTGAGAATGTCCCCTGTGACGTCCTTGATCGGCATGATCCCCACTCCTTTCAGAAAAACGGTCGTACCCTGTCGCCCACTACATAGCCGCTGTGCGGGGAACAATCAAGCGCGTCGGGAAGAAATTTGTGCGGGGTCGGGCGGCGCGCTACCGGTGGGTCGGGCCGCGTGACTATCGGTTCAGGGCAGAGGACCTGCGGGCCGGCCGATTCTGCCTTTTCGATACGCGTTTCGCAGGGATTGCCCTACAGTATGGAGAGTGGCGTGATGCCGTCACTCCAATGGGAGACAGAGGGTATGGCTGGCTTCGGCTTGGTGGTGTTCGGCGTGGTGCTGATCGTAGCGCTTGCGGCGAAGGGTGGGTGGATCTTGCGACTGGCCCAGGGCTTCTGCGCGCTGGTCGCCGTGGCGGCGGCGGGCGCGGCGATCGGCCTGGTCTATCTGGGCTCGATCATGAAATGGCGGAGTGAGGGGCCGGCGCTGGTGTTTGTCCTCTTCGGCATCCCGTTTTTCGGGATGATCGCCTACCTGTTCGGTTCGCTGGCCTTCAGTCGGGGCGGTGCGTCGGCCACGGCGAGCGAGGCGGGCTTGTCAGGCCAACCCTGGGAACTGTTCAAAATGCCGCCTAAAAAATAGGCGCGTGGTCTTTCGTGTCTCGACCTCGCCCCAGCCTATTCCTCACCACCACTACCCGTCGTTACATCCACGCCGCTGACTGCCCGCTACAGCACATCGCTCCAGGCAGGGCTCGCGGAGAAGGCCGCATTGATCAAGCCGACGTGGGAGTAGGCCTGCGGAAAGTTGCCGGACTGTGTCTTGGTGCGCGGCGTGTAATGTTCGGCAAACAAACCCAGGTGGTTCGAGCCTTCCATGACCTGCCCCAAGATCGTGCGCGCCTGCCCGGTGCGTCCCAGCCGCGCCAAGGCTTGCGCCACCCAAAATGAGCAGATCACGAAGCCGCCGTCCGGGCGGCCGAAGTCGTCCTCGCGCACATACCGATAGAAAAAGCCCGTGTCCTCGTTGTTCACCTTCAGCGACAACTCACGCACGATATGGAGCGTGGTCACTTCGCAGAGCGGCTGATTGGGATAGCCGAGCACCGGGAGCTGCGAGAGCGAGGCGTCGTAGGTGTCGTCGTTCGGCCCGTTGCGCACGGAGCCGTCCTTGGCGGCGCGCAGCAACGCGTCGGCCGCGCGGAGGCGCTCCCCCGGTACGTCCACGGTCAGGCTTGAGAGATAGCCCGCCCGCTTGATGCGCTCGATCCGTTCCAGCCCGGCCCAGCACATCAGGTTTGTGAACGAGTGTTCCTGCCACCCGTTGCGGATCTCCCACAGCCCCGCGTCCGGTAGCGCGATGCTGCGCGCGCAGAGTTGCGCGAGGTGGGCCATGAGGCCTTCGAGATTTTTCGTCCGCAAGTCGTAAAATCGTTCGTCGAAAAAGATGGGCGCGAACGTCAGGATCATTTCGCCGTACGCGTCGTTCTGCACGTGCTCGGCCGCCTGGTTGAAGCTCCGCACCGGCGCGCTGTCGAGAAAGCCCTTCCAATTGCGATGCTCGGTTTCCGGAAGCGGCATGCCCTGGCTGAGCGTGTAGACGGGCCGCAGCCGGTCGCGCGAATGTTCGTGCGCATGGGCGATGTTGAGCAGGAAGGTGAGGAACGCTTCCATCTCCTCGAAATGCCCTAAGTTATGAAACGCGGTCAGGGCGTAATAGGAATCCCGTAGCCAGCAGTAGCGATAGTCCCAGTTGCGCGTGCCGCCGAACTGTTCCGGCAAACTGGTGGTGGGCGCCGCCAAGATGGCCCCGGTGTCCTCATAGCACTGGAGCTTGAGCGTCAGGGCGGAGCGGATGACTTCCTGCTGGAACAGCAACGGTACGGAAGAATTCTTCACCCAGGTGAGCCAGTAGCGGGTGGTTTGTTCGAGGAATTCGTGCGTGACCTTCACCAGGTCGTCCTCGATGCCGAGACTCCACGACAGGCCGAAGTACAGCGGTTGCGTCAGCGCGACGGCCACCGGGTGCTCTTCCGCCAGATAGGTCAGCGGCATGTTGGTCAGCAGCCGCATCGTGTCGCCGTTCACGTCGTAGCGCAGGTGGCTGCTGCCGCGCTGCGGACGCACCGGCTCCTTGCTCCACCCGGCCACCGGCTTACAGCTCACGAGCACCGAGGGGGTGCCGGAGATCGGCTCGACGATGCGGAACAATGCCGCCGGGCGATACATGCGGCCGTACTGAAGAAAACGGGGGCAAAAATCCGTAATCTGAAACGCGTCGCCGTTGCTCAGCGACATCGTCGTGATCAGGATGTTCGTGTTCTGGATGTAGCGTTGCGCGGTCTGCACCTCGTCGGCCGGCGCCGGGCTGGTGATGGAGAAATGGCCGCCGTCGGGGTCCAGCAGCCGTCCGAAGACGGGCGGGCTGTCCGGGCGCGGGACACACATCCAATCGACCGAGCCGGTCATGCTGACGAGCGCGGATACCTGACAATTGCCGATCAAGCCGTAGGGGTACATGGGGGCCAACATTATTGATTTTCCCCGCGAAAGTAAACTAAGGTGTTTGGATGCGGCTGTCTCTGCGTTTCGTACTGCCGTTGGCCGTTGTCCTCGCGCTTCTCGCCTACGCAGTCATTCCCCTGGTCGATCGGTTGACCCTCAAGTGGTTCGTGCGCGATCTCGATAGTCGGTCGCATCTGATCGCCCGGACCATCGAACCGACCCTCCCGGCGCTGCTGGGCCCGGAGTCCTCAGGCAAACTGCTGTCGGTCTTTCATCGGATGATCCAGGACGAGCGTCTCTACGCGCTCGGGTTCTGCGATCTGGATCACAAACTCGTCCATCGGACCGTCACGTTCCCCGACGCCATCGGCTGCTCGGACAGCACGGTGGAGGATGACGACGAGAGCATCATGGTCGAGCTCCCGCAGGGCTCGGTGCACGTGGCCGCCGTGCCGCTGCGCGCGGCGGGGAAGCAGTTCGGCACGCTGATCCTGCTGCACGACATGAGCTGGGTGGAGCGGCGGAGCACGGACACCAAATGGTACCTGTTTTATCTCTTCGCCATGATCGGCGGCGTCATCTCCCTGGTGACGGTGCTCGTGGCGCACCTGAGCTGGCGCGGCTGGGTGACGGATGTGCGCGCGCTGTTGCGGGGCAAGGGCCGCGTCAATCCGCTCGGGCAGAGCGATGCGGAGTTGCAGCCGGTGGCGCAGGACCTGCGACGGCTCATGCAGGACTTGGCGTCCGACCATCGCATGCGCGACGAGAGCCAGGTCAGTTGGTCGCCCACGGCCTTGCGGACGATTTTGCGCGAGCAGCTGGCCGGCGACGAAATCCTGATCGTCTCCAATCGACAGCCCTACATTCATAACTGGCGCGGCGCCAAGATCGATATTCAACTGCCCGCGAGCGGCCTTGTCACGGCGTTGGAGCCGGTGATGCGGGCCTGCTCCGGCGTGTGGATCGCGCACGGCAACGGCTCGGCCGACCGCGACGTGGTGGACCACCGCGACCATGTGCGCGTGCCGCCGGATGCGCCCGCCTACGACATTCGCCGCGTGTGGATGTCGCCCGACGAGGAGATGGGCTACTACTACGGCTTCGCCAACGAGGGGCTGTGGCCGCTGTGCCACGTGGCGCACGTGCGTCCGGTGTTTCGCTCGTCCGATTGGAAGCAGTACGTCGAGATCAACGAACGGTTCGCGCGCGCGGTGCTGGAAGAGGCCAAGACGGACAACCCCGTCGTCCTCGTGCAGGACTATCACTTTGCGCTGCTGCCGAAGATGATCCGCGACCGTCTGCCGAATTCGACCATCATCACGTTCTGGCACATCCCCTGGCCGAACGGCGAGCTGTACGGCATTTGCCCTTGGCGCGATGAAATCCTGGAAGGCCTGCTGGGGAGCAGCATTTTGGGCTTCCATACGCCGACGCACTGCAACAATTTTCTCGACAGCGTGGATCGCTGCCTGGAAGCGCGAGTGGATCGCCACAGCTCGACGATTTCCTACGGCGGCAAGTTGACCGCGGTGAACGCCTACCCCATTTCCATCGAATGGCCGAGCCGCTGGGCGAAGGACCAGCGGCCGATCGCCGAGTGCCGCGCGTATATCCGCGATCGCGACGGGATCGACCATGAGCGGCGCATCGGCATCGGCGTGGATCGCCTCGATTACACGAAGGGCATTTTGGAGCGGCTGATGGCGGTCGAGCGGCTGCTCGAATTGCAGCCCGAATGGATCGGCCACTTTTCCTTCATCCAAATCGCCGCGCCCAGCCGCGCGATCATCGACCAGTACCAGCATTTCAACGCCCAGGTGACCGCGCTCGCCGAAACCATCAACCGACGGTTCAGCCGCGACGGCTATCAGCCCATCTACTTAAAGATCGAGCACCACGAACCGGCGGACGTCTTCACCTATTATCGCGGGTCGGACGTGTGCCTGGTGACGAGTTTGCACGACGGGATGAACCTGGTCGCCAAGGAGTTCTTGTCGGCGCGCGACGATGAGCAGGGCGTCTTGATCCTCAGTCAGTTCGCCGGTGCGGCGGGCGAGTTGCCGGAGGCGCTGGTGGTGAATCCGTACAACATCGACCAGTGTGCCGCAGCCTTGCATCTGGCGTTGACGATGTCGACCGACGATCAGCGCACGCGCATGAGCAGCATGCGGAATTTGGTGCAGGAATTTAACGTCTATCGCTGGGCGGGTCGGATGCTGATGGATGCCGCGCGCATCCGCCGTCGGCAACGGGTCATGCAGCGCGTGACGAAAACCGATCCGGTGGAAGGCGTCCAACCATGGTCATGACCCCGCTGCTGTCGACGAAGGGCGAGGCGGCGCTCCGCGCGCTCACGACCGGCGCCCCGGTGCTGTACGCGTTCGATTTCGACGGCACGTTGTCGCGCATCGTGCGCGATCGCGAGGCGGCCTGCCTGGCGCCGAGCGTGCGGCGGTGGCTGGATGCCCTGAGCCGCTGCGTGCCGACGGCCGTGATCTCCGGGCGTGCCCTGCCGGATCTGCGCTCACGCGTAGGCCCGGATATCGCCTACCTCGTCGGCAACCACGGCTTGGAAGGCGCGGATACGCCCTCCTCGGTGATTGTGCAGGCGCGCGAGCTCTGCGCGGGCTGGCAACGGCAGTTGATGGGCATTCCGCTGGCCGAGCTGGAGCGCGTGGGCGTGACGCTTGAAGACAAAGACTATTCGCTCACGTTTCACTATCGACTTTCGCCGAACAAACCCCGTGCGCGTCAGCTCTTGTTCGAAACGGTTGCGCGTCTCACACCCGCGCCGCGGTTGATCCTCGGCAAAGCGGTGGTGAACGCCATGCCCGCGGGCGTGCCGCACAAGGGCGATGCGCTGCTGGCCCTGATGCGGCGCGCGGGCGTGGAGCGGGCGCTCTATGTCGGCGACGACGACACGGACGAGGATGCCTTTGCGTTGGCGGATGAGCGGATCTTTTCCGTGCGGGTCGGCCTCAAGCGGACCTCGCGCGCGCGCTGGTATGTGGCGAGCCAGACGGAGGTGGCGCCCTTCCTGGCGCTGTTGGTGGAGATGCTCGACCCGCGTGCTGCCCAGGCCGTGCGCGACGCGTCGGAGGCGCGGGGCGGCGCGAGCGGCGCCGAGTCCTTGTCCGCCTGAGCCACAGAGACCCCTTACAGATGGAGCGACCATGACACGGTATTCGCCACGCGGGACATCGCGCACGGCCTGCACAGCCCGCACAGTCCGTCTCGCCTGTCTCGCGCTTGTGGCCGCCTGCGGGCTGGGCATGACGCAGACCGGCGCCCTCGCCGCCGGCTTCGAAGGCACGATCGTCATGAAGGACGAATCGGGCGGCGATACCACGATGCAAAAGCTCTCGTTCAAGGGCGACCTGCTGCGCGTGGAAGAGGTCGGGTCGCATGCCGACGGCAGCGCGATGATCTTCAACGGCAAGACCAAGGAAGCGTTTGTGATCGATGTCGAAGAGCAGGCGTACTTCCCCTTCGCCTGGCCGCCCTCGCTGGCCGAGGAAGTCAAGAAGGATGCGGAGCACTTCGTGGTCACCAAAACCGGCAAGCGCGAGAAGGTCGCCGGGTATCCCTGTGAGATGTACGTGGAGCGGGACACCCTCGACGGCGGCATTGCCGAGCTGTGCGTTGCCAGCGGCCTCGGCGGCTCGGGACTGTTCGGTTTGAGCGGCAGCGATTCGCCGATTGCCTCGCTGCTCCCCTCCTGGCTGGGCGCCATGATCAAGGATGGGGCGTTCCCCGTGCGCGGCATCGAACGCGATAAGGCGGGCAAGGAAGTGTCGCGCTTCGAGGCCACGAAGATCGAGGCGAAAAAACTCGAGGACAAGCTGTTTGCGCCGCCGCCCGGCTATCGCCGCATGAACGCGGAAGAAATGGGTGGAGGGGGTCGCGGCGCTCAACATTAAGGACGATGCCCATGCCGACAGTACACGAGACCTATCGGGTGAAGCCGGGCGAGCGGGTGCGGCTGACGCGCTTCAATCCGGACGACAGCGGACCCTTTAAGACGAACGACAACGGGAAGGCGCGCGCTAAAGCCAAGACCGAGGCCTTGATTGTGCGATTGGACGCCTTGCAGGCCCGCCTCTATGCCTCAGGGCAGCGGTCGCTCCTGGTCGTCCTGCAGGGCATGGACACCAGCGGCAAGGACGGCACGATCAAGAGCGTGATGACCGGCATCAATCCGCAAGGCTGCTCGGTGGTGAGTTTCAAGGCGCCCTCCGCGACCGAACTGGCGCACGATTTTTTGTGGCGCGTGCACCAGCAGGCGCCGCAAAAGGGGAAGGTGGGCATCTTCAATCGGTCGCACTATGAAGATGTGTTGATCACGCGCGTGCACGGATGGATTTCCAAGAAGACCGTCAAACGCCGCTTTGATCAGATCCGCGAATTTGAGGAACTGCTCCAGGAAAACGGCACCGCGATCGTCAAATTCTTCCTCCATATTTCCAAGGACGAGCAGAAGGAACGGTTGGAAGCGCGGGTGAAGGATCCGGAGAAGCGGTGGAAATTCAACGTCGGCGATTTGGAAGAGCGGAAGCTGTGGGACAATTACCAGCGCGCGTTTGAGGACGTCATCGGCGAGACCAGCACCGCCACCGCGCCCTGGTACATTGTGCCGGCGAACCGCAAATGGTACCGCAACTATCTGGTCGCCTCCGTCGTCGTGGACATCTTGGAATCCATGAAGCTCCCGCGTCCCCCAGTCGCCGCCGACATCGATTGGGATCATCTACAGATCGAATGACTATCGGGAGCCGTCCGAATCGCCTGCTCGCGTACGCCGCCCTCGTGGCGGTGCTCCCGTGGGGCCTGTGGTGGGGCGATCAGGCTGAGGTCCGGGCCGCCGCGCCTGCGACACCTGCGCCGACGGCATCCTCACCACGCTCCGGGTCCTCTTCCGCGCCGGTGACGGCGCCACCGTCCAGGGCCGCATCGCCTGCGCGTCCGCAACCTCCACCAGCGCGTCCCTCTGCTCCACCGCCATCGCAAACACCGGCTCAATCACGGCCGCCGACGGCGGCGCCGCCGCCTCCACTGGCGACGAATTTAGGCACACATCAGATGTCGATCACCACGGCGTCCAAGCCCGCCCAGCAGTATTTCAACCAGGGTCTGCGGCTCATATACGGTTTCAACCACGGCGAGTCGATCCGCTCGTTTCAGGAAGCTGTTCGACTCGACGCCGGAGCGGTGATGGCGCAGTGGGGCATCGCCTACGCGCTCGGGCCCAACATCAACGCGACCATGACGGCGGAGGCTGAGCGGCAGGCCGTCGCGGCTCTGAAGAAGGCGAAGGCCGGGGCCAAGCCGCTCACCGTGCGCGAGCGCGATTACATTGCCGCCCTCGCCTATCGCTATTCCGAGGAGGCCGGCGACCATCGTGTGCGGCTCGACCGGCTCTACGCCGATGCGATGCGTGTGCTCGCGAATAAGTACCCGGCGGATCTCGATGCGGCGACGCTGTTTGCCGAAGCGCTCATGGATCTGAGCCCATGGGATTACTGGACGAGCGATGGGAAGCCGAAGCGGCATACGGCTGAAATCGTCGCCACGCTGGAGCGCGTGTTGAAGGCGAATCCGAATCATCCGGGCGCCTGTCATTTGTACATTCACGCCGTCGAGGCGTCGCGGCAGCCGGAGCGCGCCGTGCCCTGTGCGGAGCGGTTGCCGTCGCTGGTGCCCGGCTCCGGCCATTTGGCGCACATGCCGGCGCATATTTTTATGCGAGTCGGGCGCTATGCCGATGCCGCCGAACGCAATCTGCACGGCGTCCAGATGGATGAAGCCTTGCTCCGGGCGCAGGGCGCGGGCGGCGCCTATGCGGCGTCCTACTATCCGCATAACCTGCATTTTCTCTGGTCCGCGTTGGCGATGGACGGCCGAAGCCAGGAGGCCGCGCGTGCGGCCGGACAGTTACTGAAGGCGCTGCCGCCTGTGTCTGCCGCGCCGGAAGCACAGGAGGCGCGTGAAGAATTTCTGGTGACGCCGCTGCTGGAGAAGATTCGTTTCGGACGATGGGAGGCCGTGCTGGCGGAGCCTGAGCCGCCCGCGGAATGGCCGTACATGGTAGGCGTCTGGCGCTACGCGCGCGGGCTGGCCTACCTGCGGGCGAATCGGCTGGAAGCGGCGGACGAGGAGCGGCGACTACTGGGTATGGCGCTGGATACGATGCCTCTCGATCGGAAAATCGGCGGCCAGTCTGCGGCGCTGGTGTTGGAGCTGGCGACGCATCTCTTGGTGGCCGAACTGGCGACGGTGCGCGGGCAGGAGGAATTGGCGGTGCGCGAAATGGACGAGGCGATCGTCATTGAAGACAGCTTGGCCTACAGCGAGCCGCCGACCTGGCCGTTGCCGGTGCGTCAATCGTGCGGGGCGATGCTGCTGGCGTTGGGAAAGCCCGTGGAGGCGGAAGCACGCTATCGCGAAGACTTGCGCCGTTATCCGCACAACGGCTGGTCGCTGTTCGGGTTGAGCCAGGCGTTGACGGCGCAGAAGAAGCTCGACGATGCGGCGGCGGTCGACAAGCGGTTTCGCGCGGCTTGGGCGAGGGCGGATGTGACGCTGACGGCGTCGCGATTCTAGCGCCAAGTCTCGGCGGATCCCGCGCTCAGCGCAGGCGGTCAGGATAGTCGGAGATGATGCCGTCCACACCCATCGCCGTGACGGCGCGAATGTCCGCCGGGTCGTTGACCGTGTAGACGAACACACGCAGCGATTCGGCATGCAGCGCCGCAAGAAACGTCGGCGTCAGCGTCTCCAAGGCCACCCCCACATGCGTGGCCTGCGCGTCCGTCGCAAAGCGCGTGCGATTGACGGGCACCGCTTCAATCAGCGCGAGCGTCTGCGCCTGTCGATCCAGCCGACGGAGCGTCACCAATTCGTCATGGAGAAACGACGCGTAGATCGTCGGCCCCGGAAACTGTTCGTCCCGCACGGTCCGCCATACCTGCTCGGCTAGACCCTCCGCCTTGATCTCGATCATCACGCCCGTTCGACCGGAGGCGGTTCGCAATGCGTCGGTCAGCAGCGGAATACGTTGGCCGTCGTGCGTCGTGAGCTGTTGGATGTCCGGCCATCGGTGCTCCGCCACCGGCCCATGGCCGTCGGTGGTGCGGTCCAGCGTGGCGTCGTGTAGCACGACCAATTGATGGTCCTGCGTGCGCTGCACATCGAATTCGACCATATGGGCGTGGTGGGCGATGGCCTGCTCGATGGCTGAAAGGGTGTTCTCCGGCGCAAGCCCGCGCGCGCCGCGATGGCCGATGCGGAGGATCATCGGCGGGTCCGCTTCGCGGTGGGCCAGAGGCGCCGCGCCCGTTCCCACTGAAATTCAAACAGGGTGTTGAAGCTCTTCAACATATGGTTGGCCGCTTCGATGGTGCTGCTTTTCTCAAAGCGCAGGTAGGGACTGGCGGTGCCGCCCACCCACTTGCGCGAGAGGCCGCAGAGACTGATCAAGGCTAATCGGTCGTTCACCAAAAATCCGTGGATGCCCGGCACCGTGCTGTAGGCGCGGCATTCATATCGGACGGTGCCCGGCGGGCGGCGTCCGCGTTCGTTGGCCAGCACCTCTGACATGTTGCCGATCATGGCGGCCGCGACGCCGGTGGAGAATGACGGCCCTTGCAGCGTGGCGAGTTCCTTTGAGGTCGGGTCGATGATCAGCGAGCGCCATTGCGTGGGCGGACAGCGCTCGTTCAGCATGAACCGGTCGCGGATGGACGGCCAGGTCTGCTCCATATCCAGCGCGATATTCTTCACCTCGTTGCCCTCGGGCCGATCCAACGCCTGCAACAGATCGTCGTACACGTCGGAGACGTACCGAGGCCCCTCGGCGACGGCGTGCTCGAAGTTGGGCCGCGGCCCGAGACGCGCGATCGTCTCTCCAATGATTGCACAGGGCTCTTTCAACGCCTTCGTGAGCGCCGCTGCGGAGCGGCCCTGGGGCCAATACTCCCATGGTTTCATGCCGGCCAAATCGCTGAGCACCTTGATGTTGAGCGTGGGGCCCTTCGGAACTACGTGAAACACCCGCTCCCGACCGAGCTTGGCCATGGCGTAGCCAAACTCAAAGAGTACGTTGTCACGCGGAGCCGACTGCGCTTTGCCGCGGCTGGTCACCACATCATCCGGGCCGAGGATGACGATGGTGAAATCGAACTCAGGGATGCGCTGAATAATGCTGTCGAGGTAGTACAGCCCGGAGCCGAAAAAGCGAGGATGGTACCAGGGTGTGACGCGCGCATAGCGGCTCAGGTGTTTTTGAAGTGCTTCGACGACCGGCCGACTTTCTGATGAGGACGCGACAAAGAGAGTCGGTAATGCGGAGCTCATTTGATAGGTCCTGGGGAGCAGCGGAATGGTAACGTAGAAACGCGTCACTATACGCCGATCGGCGAGGGAGGACAAATACGGCGGTGGCGGCTACGGATCGCGCAGGTATACGTAGCTATCCGCGGTAGGACGACAGGCAGAGGCGAAGGCACTAGGGCCAAAAGATCCGATTGACAGCTTTGTTGGAGGGGCGTACGTAGAAGATGCGTCCTGTTCTCTCATGTGTGCAGAGGGGCGCCACAGTGCGCGCCTGCTGGTCGAGTCCCCTTCAGCACACGAGAAGCGAAAGGGGGTGCGCGATGAGCGATTTGTCCCCGCCGGGTCAGGACGGCTTGCCGAGGTAGGGGTTGCGTTCCACTCGGTCATGCCCGTGGCGTTCTTCTTGGCTGTGCCTCTTGGCACACTGACCAACACAAGCCAGCTGCGTGCAGCTGCACTTACTTATAGAACGCGTCGAGGCATGGGGAACACCAGTGCCCAGGATTGACCGATTGGTCTCCTCCGAGTGACGAACGGCACTCACGCCTTGTGTGAGTCAGGGCGTACATTACCCATACGTTTACGGCGTCCTAAGCGCCACACACGGGCCACCTCCTGCCGGGCAGTCAGGGTGGCCCGTGCCATATCTGCGACCGATCCTCTCCATTCCTGTGATGCACTGGTCCGCGTCGGCTGGCATTCCATCAGCCCGTCATGCTAAGCCTTTCCCCGATGGTACTTCCACGAGACAGCCTATTCGCTCTTTCCCGCAGGCGTCGGTTGGCCTTGTGCGGGATGGTCGTGTCCCTCCTGCTCTGCGGGTGTGTCGGCGCACCTGGGTCGGCGGTGTATCCCAATCGGCAGGCCCTGGTGGGCAAATCCTGGAGCGAACTGCGCGCCTGCGCGGGGACGCCGATGCGGGAAGAGATTCACGGCACCACGACCCGCTGGACTTACTATAAGCATGCGCCGGTTTTTGAACGCTCGACGGTCGGCGCGAAAAGTTCGGTGCCGGCGCCGCACTATGCTTGCTGGGCCACGGTGATATTGGAGCAGGGAGTCGTGGAGCGGATCGACTACCGATCCGACCCCGCCGAGGCGGATGCCGCCGACCAGTGCGAGGCCATCTTTGACCCCTGCTCATAGCCGGTGCATGCTCGTATCACCACGGACGCGCTGAAGACCCCACGGCCCATGACGGACGGTGCCCCTCCCACGTCTGCCTCCGGCCTTCCCTGGACTCTGTGTGTACTCGCGCTGCTGCTGGTTGCCACGCCGGCGCTGGCGTTGGAAAAATACGGGCGCCCCTTGCCCTCGATAGACGGTCCGGAGGCTAAGCCTGGGGACGAACCGGACGAGCCGTTGTTCAGCGGCTATCTGCTGTCGGCGGGATTTCTGAAGAATCCGACTTTTGCCGCCCGGCCCGATAACTCCGGCCTGGTCGGCCTGCGCCACATGGTGCATCTGGAGACGGACCTGATCGGCGACTACCTCCAGTTTTATACGGATCAGAATGTGTTCTCAGATCGCCAAACCGGCTGGGTGCGGCTGTCGGAATGGGATAGTACGTATGCCTTCACGGGGTCGCTGAATCGGTTCAACTGGCGGGTGCAATATGAGCGCGACGCCGGGCTGGATCGACGGACGCTGGTGCAGGAATACGGCGATGTGTTGGTCACGGCGCGGTTTGTCGCCATCCAGGACGCGGCCTGGTGGCGGCGCGCACTCCCCGACCAAAACCTGACCGCCTATGCCGGAGCCGGGTGGCTGTTTCATAACAGCCAGTACTTTGCCCGGCCCGACAACACGGGGAAGGCGCTGTTCCGCTACGTCGCGCATGCCGATCTCGATTTATACAAGAACAAGGTCGTGCTCTACGCCGATGCCAACCTGTTCACCGATCAGCAGGCCAGCAACAACGCCAACCCGACGGAGCTGGATTGGATTGTCGGTCTCGCGGTGCGGTTTCGGGATTTCGAAGTGGCGGTGTATCGGGAAGAAGATCGTTCGCTCGACCGCACGGGTTTGGTGCAAAAGTATATTGCGGCGCAAGTGCGCTACTCGTTCGATGTGCCGCGTCGCTGGGCGCGGTCGCTTGGGTTGACCAAATAGACGCTTCTCTCGGGCGCCCCTTCTCACCAGCTCCTGTCAGATGGTATGTCTATCGCGTGGAGTGCGTTGGCGCACGTCGTGCGTATACGCACGCACGGGCCGGATCCAGAGGAGTGCTCGAAGATCGGTCTCGTGGGTTCGTCATAAATAACCATCATAGTATCAACTCGTTACTAGCGGACTGTGTCGGCAGCTGAACGGTCTCGATCTTGCTGACGTCCGCTGAGAGATAGCCGCTGTGCCTGCGGCGAGGTGACATGTTTATGGATATGCTGGTAGCCGGAATCGGAATTGGTGCCCCTCTGCTCGCGAGCCTGGGGGTGGCGTTATCGGTGAAAGAGGTGGGCGAGCGCTGTGCGCGATTGGGTGTCGGCGCCCTGTGGCTGTCCGCGCTCTGTTCGTTGGCCACACTTGTTCGCGTGCTGCAAGGAGTGGTGATCGAGTGGCGCGTGGATGCGGGCCCGTTCACGTATGTGGTGGGGGTCGATCGGTTGGCGGCCGTCATGATGGTGCTCATCAGTCTGGTGAGCCTGGTCATCCACGTCTATTCCTCGCGCTATATGACCGGCGACCCGGACTACGGCCGGTTCTTCGTCCTGCTGGGTGTGGTGACCTTCGTATTGTTGGCGCTCGTCACCAACGGCAGCCTTTTGTGGATGTTGGTGTTCTGGCATGCGGTCTCCTGGCTGCTCGCCACGTTGTTGCGCTTCAACCGGAAAAGCCGGGCGGCGCAGGATGCCGGCGCGCGCACCCTCTGGATCCACAGCCTCGGTGATGCGGCCTTTGCCGTGGCGGCCGGGATTTTGTATCTCGCCTATGGAACGCTGGATCTGCGGGAGCTGTTCGCACGGGTCGCCGACACAACGGGATTGTCGCCGAGTTGGGAATTCTTCGGCATGGCCGTCGATCCGGTGTCGCTGGCCACCCTCTGCCTGCTCCTGTCGGTGATGACGAAGTCGGCGCAGTTTCCCTTTCATATTTGGTTGCCGGGAACGATTGAAGCGCCCACGCCCGTATCCGCCCTCCTCCACGCGGGGATCGTCAATGCCGGCGGCTTCCTGGTGAATCGCCTGGCGCCCCTGTTCGGTGCGGCGCCGACGACGCTCCATCTCATGTTCCTGGTCGGGGCCGTGACGGCGCTGGTGGGTGCGACGACGATGTTGACGCAGCCCAGCGTCAAACGGACGCTCGTGTATTCGACGGTCGGACAGATGGGCTACATGGTGATGGAGTGCGGCCTAGGTGCCTTTGCGTTGGCCGTGTTCCACCTCTGCGCGCACGGCCTGTTCAAGGCGACGCTCTTCCTGAATTCTGGCTCGAACATCCACAAGGCCCGCACCGAATTCAAACTGCCGCCTGTCGCCGCTGCCGAAGAGCGGCGTCCATTCTCGTTGGCGACCTGGGCGACCGGGTTGGGCGTGACCCTTGTGCTGCCGTTGATCATTTTGTTGGCCGCCCACGGCGTGGTGCAAATCCCGTTGTTGGATGCGCAGGGCGCCGTGATCTTTCTCTTCTTCGGCTGGATGACCTCGTCGCAGGTGATGTTCAGTCTGTATCGGGCGCCGGCCGCCACTTCGTGGAAAGTGTCCGCGACGATGTTAGGGGCCCTCGCCCTGATCGGCCTCACCTACTTATGGGCTGGCGAGTCCTTCACCCATCTGCTCTATCCGGGACCGGATGAGGCGGGGCACTACTTCCGCGCTGCCGAATGGCATCGCAGCGTCTTCGACGCCTTCATCGCGATAGCGGCGGTGCTGGTGGTCGGCGCCTGGGGGCTGATCTACGGGAAGGCGCATGGTCTGCGGTTCCTGGTCCGATTGGATCGACACGCTCCGCACGCGCGCCTACGTGGCCTTCTTGAACGGACTCTACGTGGAAGACCTGGTGCGGGCCTGGAGCGGCGCGTCCCGGCGGGCCACAACCGGTCGATCGGGACGCTGAGGCGCGACGCACATGCCGACCACCAACCCTCGCATGGTTTCCGATGCCGCACGGATGGAGCTGCGCTCCTACGTGCAACTCGCCGCCGCGGCCATTGCCCACTATTGGCCGATGCGGACGTTCATCCACCACAATCCGCTCCATGGGCTGGAGGCGCTGCCGTTTGATCAGGCCCTCAAGCGCGGCGAGGCCCTCTTCGGCGGGCGCGGCTATCTGCCCAACGCGGAGTATCGCCGTCTGTTCGAACAGGGCGCCCTGTGCGGCGAGGACCTGGATGAGGTGCTGAGCGGGCTCGCGATGGACAAGGACGTGCGCCTGGGAGAGCGGGCGCTCAGCCACCGCGAACTACTGCGGCTGTCCATGGTCCATGGGTTGGGCGAGTCCACGCCCGCGGTCGATGCGGAGACGCAGGCTCGCGTCGTGGCCTGGCTGCAGACCTGTTGGGGACGCACGCTGCGACACAGTCCGCTGCCGCTGATGGCGTGGGAACCGGTCGAACTCGCGGAGAAGGAAACCCTGTCGCAGTGGTGCGACCGGACGGTGGGCACGGGGCTGGTGTCGGTCATCAATGAGCAGATGATCAAGTGGTGCAGCGCGTTTCTCGATGAAGGCGAGGCCTCGTGGGCGATGCCCTATCGCGAGCTCACCTTCTATCGCGCCTGGAAGCAACTCGCGCCCTACGATGCTGCGCTTCCGCTCCTGGGCATTACGGGGGCATCCGCAAAAATTGCGGCGCTGGCGGACCGTCCGGAAGAAGGGCTGCTCGCGAGTTTGCAGCACATGAAAATTCCTAAGTCGTCTTGGGAGTCCTACTTGGCTCTGCACCTGGCCGCCCTGCCGGGATGGGCCGGGTATATCAAGTGGCGCTCGGATGAGACGCACCATCCATGGCAGACCCAGTACCCGATCGACCTGGTGAAATACTTAGCGGTTCGCCTCTTCTACGAACGGGAGTTGGTGGAGACGCTGTGTGCGACGCGCTTGGGTGTGCTTGGCAACCACGAGGCGCTGGTCGCCTACATGACGCAGGCGCCCTACGCCTATTGGGCGCAACGGGAACACGCGGCGGGCAGGCTGCCTGTGGCCATGGCCGACTCCCTGCGGACTGACCAAGCGGCCGACGGCACGCCGGATCCGGCGCAGGCGGATGCGCGGGCGCGCGTCTGGCATGAAGAACTGGGGGCCTCGCGTCCCATGGCTTCGATCGAGCGGGCTGCGGGGCAGGTGCTGGCGCTGGCTGCAGTGTTGGGCGTGCAGGCTGACGTGGTCATGCAGACCAGTCCGTCCGACATCATGACGGTGTTGGATTGGCTGGACGGATTTCCGCCGTCGCAGCATGCGCCCCGATGGCTGGATGCGTTGGAAGTCCGACGACGACGGCAGGTGGTGGCGGAGTTGTCGGGCGCGCTCAACACGAATGGCGCAGCGACGAACGAGTCCGCGTCAGCCAAGGCCGCCCGTCCGTTGTCGCAATTGGTGTTTTGTATCGATGTCCGGTCGGAAGTTTTCCGACGCCATCTCGAACATCTCGGCGGGTATGACACGCTGGGGCTGGCGGGCTTCTTCGGCATTCCGCTCGACTACCAGGCGTTCGGCGCCGAGCATCAAGTGTCGCATTGTCCGGTCCTGATCAAGCCGAAGAACCAGATCCGGGAGGTGCCGCGCAGTTACCATGGGCGGGCGGCCGAACTGCATCGGCTCATCGACCGGATGGCGAAGATCGGGCATGCGCTGTTGCACGACCTGAAGGAAAACGTCATTACGCCCTACGTGATGGTGGAAGCGCTGGGCTGGTTCTTCGGCGTCCCGCTGTTCGCAAAAACTCTCTGTCCGCTCTGGTACAGCCGCCTCAAGCAATGGGCGTCGGATCTGCTGGTGCCGCCGGTGGCGACCACGCTTACTATCGACAAGCTGACGCGTGCGGAAGCCTCGGAAATGCTGGCGTCGGAACAGCGAGTATGGATCCGCGACACGCTCCGGAAGGATTTCGGGCTGCCCGGGTCGGCGGTGACACCTGCGTTGATTGAAGCCGTGCGGTTGCGTGTCCTTGAGAGCGACGAGGAACAGGGCGTCATCGAGTCGGCTGAGGCCGCGGGACTGTCGCACGCGCAGCAGGCGGCGCTCTGCGCGCAGGTGCGTCACGCGTTTGCGCTGACGCCGCGCGAAGTCTCCCGCCGGTTGGACCGCATCACCCAGCACGGCTTTTCGGTCGCCGAACAGGCCTACGGTGTGGAGGCGGCGCTGCGTCTGATGGGGCTCACGTCGAACTTTGCGCGGCTGGTCGTCTTTTGTGCGCACGGCAGCACGTCGGACAACAATCCGTACGAATCGGCGTTGGATTGCGGCGCCTGCGGCGGCAACCATGGACTCCCCAACGCGCGGGCCTTTGCGGCGATGGCGAACCGACCGATGGTGAGGGAAGTGCTGGCGACGCGTGGGATCGTCGTCCCGCACGACACCCATTTCATCGCGGCCGAACACGATACGACCTCGGACGATGTGCGTATCGCCGACATGGAAGATGTCCCGGCCACGCACCGAAAGGATCTCACGCGACTGTTGGCCGATCTGGAGGAGGCCGGTTCGTACGCGGCACTCGAGCGTGCGCAGGCCCTGGTTCCCTGGTCGCCGCCGACGCAGCCGCGCCAGGCGAAGGTGCAGGCCAAGCGGCGCAGTGCCGACTGGGCGCAGGTCCGTCCCGAGTGGGGGCTGTCGAAAAACAGCCTGTTGATCGTGGGGCGGCGGGAGCTGACGCGAGGGCGGAATCTGGCGGGTCGATCGTTCCTGCACTCGTACGACTATCGGCAGGACGACTCCGGGAAGTTGCTAGAGACGATCATGACGGCGCCGCTCGTCGTGGCGCAGTGGATCAACATGGAGCACTATTTCTCGGCCGTAGATAACGAGGTCTACGGCAGCGGCAGCAAGGTCTACCACAATGTGGTGGGCCGCGTGGGGGTCATGAGCGGGGTGAGCAGCGACTTGCGGATCGGGCTACCGGCGCAGACGGTGCTGAACGGGCCCGTGCCCTATCACGAACCGATGCGGCTCTTGGCGGTGATCGAGGCGCCGCGGGAGCGAATCCGGCGCATCGTTCTCCGGCACCCACTGCTGGAGCAGCTGTTCGATCTGGACTGGGTCTCCCTGATCGCACTGGACCCACAGGAGCGCAGATTCTATCAGTATGAAACCATGACGGGGTGGACGGAACTGGAAGGAGGAGCCCATGGGCGGATTGACGCTGCATCCGATGAAAGAAATTAAGATCGTCGTGCAAGGCGACCATCTGAAGATCGTGACCGATTTGCTGGATCGCGTGGGAGCGACCGGCTACACCATCATCCACAATGTATCGGGCAAGGGCCATCATGGGTTCCACGAGGGTCACATGCTGTTCAACGATACGAGCAGTCAGGTGATGGTGTTGACCGTGGTGCCGGAGGAGCGCATCGAACCGATTCTCGTCGGGCTCGGTCCCCTCTTTCACAAACATTCCGGGGCAATGTTCGTCAGCGACGTGGCGGTGACGCGGCGCGACCACTTCGTCGCGCCGTAGGCGAGGTCCGTGGTGAGCGCCGGAGGCCTTTCTTTCTTCCCGTATGCTGGCCTACCATGCGTCGTCGTTGGGGCGCGCGGCATCGGATCCCGAGGACGCGAATCGGGTGCCCTGCGGCCTGTCCCGCGAGAAACACCATGGCTGATCGGACCTCGAAAGCACCTAAGAAGCCGCGCGCAAAGACGGTGTCGCGACGCCGCAAGCCCGCCGGTGCATCCACGGGATTGTCGGCGACCGAGTTGCACGCCGCCGCGCCTCCTGCCGAGGTGACCGAACTCGGCCGACAGCTTGAGCAGGACGGCGGTCACCTGTTGTCCCCCTATCGCGAGCCCTACGGCGGCCGCTGGCTGCTGTTCGCCGCGCTGCCGCTCGATCAGGTCGCCCCTACTCCCTATCAACGCAATCTGTCCGAGCCGCATGTGCGGAAGCTGGAAGCGGTCATCGGGAAGCTCGGCCGATTCCTCGATCCCATCATCGCGGTGCGCGCCGGGGCGCATGCGGCCGAGGGGGTGAAATATTGGACGCCCAATGGGCATCATCGTCTATCGGCGATGAAGACGCTTGGAGCGAAGAGCATCACGGCGATCCTGGTGCCGGAGGCGGGTGCGGCCTATCAGATTTTGGCGCTCAATACGGAGAAGGCGCATAACCTGCGCGAGAAAGCCCTGGAAGTGATCCGCATGTATCGCGAATTGGTGCGGCTGGGCGGGCAGACGGCGGAGGAGGACTACGCGCTGGAGTTTGAGGAGCCGTCGTTGGCGACGCTGGGACTATGTTACGAGGAGCGGCCGCGCTTCAGCGGCGGCGCGTACCATCCGGTGTTGAAGCGGGTGGATGCGTTTGTGAAGGCCCCGCTGGTCCAGGCCTGGGCGCTGCGGCAGGCGCGCGCGGCGACGCTGATGGCGTTGGACGACGCGGTCGTGCGGCAGGTGGATGCGCTGAAGGCCAAGGGGCTCACGAGTCCCTATCTCAAGAGCTTCGTGGTGGCGCGGATCAATCCGATTCGATTTCGGCCGAAAGACGCGCCTGCTCCGGCGTTCGACGAGACGTTCGAGAAGATGGCGAAGGCGGCGGCCGCGTTCGATGTCGGCAAGGTCAAGATGGAAGATCTTGCCAAGTCCGGCGGTGCGCCGGACGAGAGTGAATAGCGGCGCGCGCCCATAGAGCGGCCGTCGCAAGTTTCGAAAGCAATGGTCGAAAGCAAGGAGACAGTTATGGCGTTAGCGGACAATCAGTGCGTACCCTGTCGCGGCGGCGTGCCGCCCATCGCGCCCGCGCGTGCGGACGTGCTGCTGAAGGAATTGGGGAGCGGCTGGGCGATCAATCCGAAGGGGCATCTGGAGCGAATCTATTCCTTCGCAGACTTTGCGGGCGCCTTGGCCTTTGCCAACAAGGTCGGCGCGGTGGCTGAGGCGGAAGGACATCACCCGGATCTGTACGTCGCCTGGGGCAAGTGCGGCGTGGAGATTTGGACGCACAAGATCAACGGACTCACTGAGAGCGATTTTTTCCTGGCGGCGAAGGCGGATCGCGCCTTTGCGTCGCCGGGCGGCTGAGGGACGGACGTGAGCGTGTGGCCGTGACACAGCAGGCTGAGACCCCGGCGCAGGTCGCGCTGGTGAATATGCCCTTCAGTTCGGCGAAGTATCCGTCGATCCAACTGGGCACGCTGTCCGCCCTTCTGAAGGCGCGCGGCGTGGCCGTGGACTGCCATCATTTGAACGTCCGGTTTGCCCATCACATCGGACCGGCGCTGTACGAAGCCATCTGCGACAAGCGCGCGCTCTTCGGCGAATGGCTGTTCTCCTACCTGTTGTTCCGCGACAATCCGAAGCGGGCCGAGTATCCACGGGTGTTCAAGCCGGTCTTCGAGCAGCTGGCGCAGGCCACCGGCAAGCCGATGGGATTTTTCCAGACGCTGGCGGATCGCGTGGCCCCGGAGTTTCTGACCTGGGCGATGGCGACGATCGATTGGGGGCAGTACAAGCTGGTGGGCTTCACGTCGACGTTCGATCAGAACGTGGCGAGCCTGACGATGGCGAAGCTCATCAAGGATTTGCACCCGAGCGTGAAGATTGCCTTCGGCGGCGCCAACTATGACGGTGAGATGGGGCAGGAGTATTTCCGCGCCTTTCCCTTCATCGACTATGTGGTGGTCGGCGAGGGCGAGCATGTGGTGCCGGGCCTGGTCGACCGTGTGCTGGCCGGCGCGACCGATGGATTCCCGCCAGGCGTGATCTATCGCACGCGCAATCCTCTGAACAACGGGATCGGCTTTGAGCCGAACCGGACGCTGTTCACCGAGTTTGCGCAGACCGGCCCGCCGGACTACGACGACTATTACCACCTGCTTGCCGAGCTGGGCACCTCCGCGCCGACGGGGCTCGACCGCGTGCTGCTCTATGAAGGCTCGCGTGGTTGTTGGTGGGGCGAGAAGCACCATTGCACGTTTTGCGGGTTGAACGCCTCCAGCATGGAATTTCGGGCGAAGACGCCGCAGCAGGTGTTGGATGAACTCACCGCCCTGTCGAGCCGGTACGACACCACGCGCTTTCGGCTGGTCGATAACATCATCGACATGAAATATGTCGACCAGCTGTTCGGGACGTTGGCGGCACAGCACTGCGACCTCGACGTGTTCATCGAGACGAAGAGCAATCTGCACAAGGCGCAGATTCGGACGTTGGCCGCCGGCGGCGTGAAATGTATGCAGCCGGGGTTGGAGAGTTTGAGCCTGAGTCAGCTCCGCGCCATCGACAAGGGCGTGACGCCGCTGCAGAACATTCAATGTCTGAAATGGTGCGAGTACTACAAGGTGGTGGTGTCCTGGAACATTCTGCTCGGCTTCCCCGGTGAGACGAACGAGGACTACCGACGACAGATCGACCTGATTCCCAGCCTCTTCCACCTGCATCCGCCGGAGGCCACGGGCAAGTTCTGGCTGGAGCGGTTCAGTCCCTACCATACGAAGGCAGAGCAGTATGGCGTGCGGATCACCGCGCCGGGGATGGCCTACGAGTATGTCTACGACGGGCGGCGCGTGGACCTGATGAAAATCGCTTACGACTTCGAGTACGAGCTGGAAACCTGGCCGGTGGACCCGCAGGTGTATCAGGAGTTGGTCGCGGTGATCGGCGAATGGCAGCGGCGTCATGCCTCGGCGGATCGGCCGTTTTTGTATTTCTCCAAAGCGCCGAGCTTTGTCACGGTGTATGACGGGCGGCAGGCCGATCGCCCCATGCGCTACCGTTTCGACGGCGCATCGGCGTGGGTGATCGAAGCCTGCAACGAACAGGCGCGGACGGCGGACCAGATCGTCGCTGGCTGGAATGCGGCGTATCCGGGCGAGCCGATCGAGGCCACCGCCGTGGCGGCAGCCTGCGCCGATTTGATCGAGAAGCGGATTCTCTACGAGGAACGCGGCAAGTACTTCACCCTCGCCATCCCTGAAAACCCCTACTACTAGCCTGTTTCGCCTGTCCTCACGCGCGCTCCACTCTGATGGGGGCTTCCGATAGGGTCTTGCCACAGTCGCGGGAAACTGCGCTCCCGCGCGGAAATTGATCCGGGGGCATCACGAACATCCCGACGAGCGGGTTTAATCCAGAGCTGCTCCCCGTCCTGGACGACTTTTTCGTGGCCGTAAGCGGGTTACGGCAGACACTCCGCCTGCGGTTCGTCCTGTGTGAGTTTAGGCGGCAGGGGATCGGGCGACGATATAAGGCAAGGGGAACGTCGGCGCGCTCTCGGTGCCGATGGTGCCCGCCAGGCGAGCGCCTTAAACGACGTTTCGGGGCGAGTGTGTCGTGGCGCTGGAGTGATCGGTTACATGGAGAGCTTCTCGGCGACGGCCCGCATCTGGACGCCATGCACCAGGCTGGCGCCGCCACGGATGGCGCAAGCGACGTGGACCGCTTCGGTCATCTCTTCCGTGTTAGACCCCTTTTCCAGGCAGGCCTGCGTATAGGCGTCGATGCAGTAGGGGCATTGCACCGCGTGCGCCACGCCCAGCGCGATCAGCGCCTTCTCCCGTTCCGTCAGGGCGCCCCCGGCGAACACGGCGCTGTAGTAGCTCATGAACTTGTCCCACAGCTCCTTGTTGCCCTTTGCCATGTCGCCGAACTTTCCGAGGTCTTTGGGATGGTAGTAGGTGTCCATAGTGAGTCTCGTGTGAAGGGTTGACGGAAGGCGAAGGCGCCGGAGCGGTGCACCTGGTGCATGTGACGGTGCCTGCGCCCCAAGAGATCTGTGAGCGCTGCCCGTCCGCGTTAGGCGTTGCCGGGAGCGTCGGGCTCAACCGTCGACAAGACCTGCTTGAACCGGTTGCCGACCAAATTCGTGACTTTGCCCATCAAGTCGACGACCTCTTTCCATTCTTCCGGCTTCAAATCGTGCTTGAGTTGCGGGTGAATGGCCCATTCCGCGGCCACGGCTTGGCCCGCGCGGCTGACGAGGACGCGGAGCAGCTCCACTTCCTTGACTGTTTGTGGTTGCGACGAAGGTTCGGGGTGCGGGGGCGTGTGTGTGGCCATGATGATCGTTCTCCAACAATGAAGGCGGCATCATAGCCGATTGGTTCTCCGCCTGGCTATCGTCGGGAGGCGGCTAGTGGGGCGAGGCCGCGAGCACCTGCAGCATTGCCTCGTGGAGCCGCCCGTTGCTGGCGAGAAGATTCTTGCCGTAGATGGTGTGGGGGCTGCCATTGAAGTGAGTGATTCGGCCGCCGGCTTCTTTCAGAATGACGGCCCCGGCCGCGCAATCCCACGGGCTCAGGGTCACCTCCCAATAGCCGTCGAGCCGACCCATGGCCACGTAGCACAGGTCCAGCGCCGCCGATCCCGTGCGGCGGATGCCTTGGGCGGCCAGCGCGAAGCAACCGAAATGGTCGAGATTGTTGTCGGCGGTCTCACGGATGTCGTAGGCGAAGCCGGTGACCAGCAAGGCATCGTCGAGTGCGGCCGTCGACGAGACGCGGATCGGGCGGCCGTTGAGCTGCGCGCCTTCCCCCGTAATCGCGGTGAACAGCTCATTGCGCGTCGGGTCGAGCACGACGCCGAGCACGCAGAATCCCCGCACTTCCAGCGCAATGGAGACCGAATAGCAGGGAAAGCCGTGGGCAAAGTTGGTGGTGCCGTCCAGCGGATCGATGACCCACTGAAACGGCGACTCGCTCGCGCTGCCGCGCCCGCCTTCTTCCGCCAGCACGCGATGATCGGGAAACTCCGCGCGCAGTCTGGTGATGATGATGCGCTCGGCTTCGCGGTCCGCATCGGTCACCAGATTCAGCACGGTCCCCTTCTGCTCGACCCCGAATCCCTCATGCGCCAGGCGCTGCAGCGCCTCGCCAGCCAACTGTGCGGCTTCGACGGCGGCGCGAAGATACTGGGTGAACGAGTGCGGGGAGAAATCCTCGGTCATGTCGACTCCTTCATCGTGCGGTGCCTGTTCGTGTGTGCGAGTGAGCGACGCGGAGGTGTTCGGTGTGACGTCGTGGGTGCATGGCAGAAGAAAATGTCCCGTGTCAACACTTTTTTGTTGATCTCTTTTCGCAGTGTTGCTATAAAACAATTGCTCTTTGAGTGAGATCCTAATTAGTGGAAAGACTCAAAGTACACCTCCTGAACCCTGACGCTTCTCGAGATATCCCATTCATTTGCACTATGACCATGACGAGCGACTCTGCCGAACGGCAGAGCGCATCGTTGATGGCGGCTGTCGTATCGACTGTGCGCCGTGCGCAGGCTCGCGCGCCGGGGCGTGACGGGCGCATCGAACGTGCGCGTAGATTGTGCCGTCGTTCTGTCAGTGACTGAGTGAATGTGCGTAGGTAGTCGTGAGTGGGCGTCCACCGTAGCGATACGAATTGTGAAGGGGGGTGAGTTCCTTGGCGACCAAGAAAGCGGCGAAGAAAACGGCGAAGAAGAAGAAGTAGTAAGAACCCCGCCTTGTTCCACACGCCGGACGTGAGGCCACTTGCGTCCGGCGCGTTTATCCCTCGTAGCGGTTTCGCACTGATGTACGGATGCGCGGCGTGATCGGCGCAGCCTGCAGGCGAAACATTCCCTCTCGGGTCGTTCCCCCACACAGGACAGAGCACATGAGCAACGCGGGAATGCTGCGAAGGTATTAGGCGGCAGACGCGATTGTGGATGCGGGCGTGAAGGATTGGTGCGCGGGCACTTGATGCTCGGCAGTGGATGCCTTTTCGCCGGTGCTGAGCATGACCCAGCACTCCGGACGGCGAAGGATTTCCGCCACCAGCTTCGTGTGGAGGGCATGGCCTGAGCGTTCGCCCTTCACATGGCCGATGAAGGGCATGCCCATCAAGGCCATGTCGCCGATCAGATCGAGGATCTTGTGGCGGACGAATTCGTCTTGGAACCGGAGCCCGGTCTGATTCATGACGCCGGTCTCGGAGAGCACGACGGTGTTGTCGAGCGATCCGCCCTTGCCGAGGCCGCGCGACCAGAGGGCTTCCACTTCACGCAAGAAGCCGAAGGTGCGAGCGTCGGCGATCTGATGCTCGAATCCCGAGGCGGAATACTCGAAATCAAAGGACTGGTCTCCGATCAAGGGATGATCGTAGGCGATCGAGTAGGACACGCGCGGCGTTGAGGACGGCTCAATGCTGACCCGTCGCGCGCCGTCGACCACTTCAATCGGTTGCGTAATCTTCAAAAAGGCCTGGGCCCGCTTCTGCGGGAGGATGCCGGCCGCGCGAATCAATCGCACGAAGGGGCCTGCGCTACCGTCCAGCACGGGGACTTCCGCCGCGTCGACTTCAATGATGACGTTGTCGATGCCGAGTCCGGACAAAGCGGCCAAGACATGCTCAATGGTCTTGATTTGGGCGCCTTGGCTCGAAATCGCGGTGCAGAGTTCAGTTGAGACGAGATGATGGATGCTCGCGCTAAAGCGAATGGCGTTGCCGTCCGTCTTTCGGATGAACACCACGCCCGTATCCGGCGGAGCCGGCATCAAGGTCATGGTGACCGGGTGTCCGGAATGGAGTCCGACACCGGAGCACGATACGGGAGAAGCGATAGTGTGTTGATTGCGCATCGTAACGGCAGGACGTTATACAACTAGCGTGCCAGGATGAAATCCATGCCTATGCCATACATAAGTACTAGAAAAATAAGCATTCTGACTGTGTAGTTCCAGCTGGGAGTGCCTGTTGTAAAAATCCTACAACTGTGTGCTTTTCACAGGCGATTGCATGCAGATTCACCAACTTCGGACATTTTTGACAGGTCCGGACTCATGGGCCGATGGGCAGCGGTCAAGCTATGGTCTTGGCTCTAGCTCGATGAGTCCCTTCCGGATGGCGAGGATGGCAGCCTGTGTGCGGTCGTAGACTTGCAGCTTATGGAAGATGTTCCGCACGTGGTTTTTGACCGTCTTTTCGCTGAGGTCCAGGGTATTGGCGATCTCCTTATTGGTTTTCCCGTCGGCAACAAGACGAAGCACAGTGATCTCCCGCTCGGTGAGATCATGTTCCACCCAGGCAGGTTTCTTCCCCTTCTTTTGCGCCATCAACGAAAACTCAGCCAGGATCTTACTCGCCACGGATGGGTGGATCAGCGACTCCCCTCGGTAGATTGCGCGGATCGCGGCCACGATCTGGGAGGATTCGGAATCCTTCAGGAGATAGCCGGTTGCGCCGGCCCGCACGAGATCAAAAATATACTGCTGCTCTTCATACATGGTCAGCGCGACGATGCCGATGTGCGGGAACTCCCGCTTGATCTGACGCGTCGCTTCCACGCCGCCCATGCGCGGCATGCTCACGTCCATGAGGACGACGTCCGGCATCAGCGTCTTGGTCTTCTCGACGGCGTCTTGCCCGTCCTGCGCTTCGCCGACGACGTTGATGTCCTCCTTGGTCTTGAGGATCGCGGCCAGGCCTTCCCGGACGACACGGTGATCGTCCGCGATCAATACCTTAATTTTTTCCATTGCCCGCCGCCTCCTTCGAGACCATCGGCACCTCGATCACGATCCGAGTGCCGTGCCCTTTTTTCGATGAAATGGTCGCATCCCCCCCGACCAGTCGGGCGCGCTCGAGAATACCACGAAGGCCGAAATGATCCCACTTCTCCGGATCGCGGCTGACGGCCTCCACGTCGAAGCCGATGCCGTTGTCCGCGATGGTCACCGTGAGGCGATGATGCGCAATCGCCAGGTGCACAGTCACACGGTTCGCCTTGGCGTGCTTCTCGACGTTGCTCAAGGCCTCCTGCACGATGCGGAACAGAAAAATCTTGGTGCGCGGGTAGAGCCGGTGTTCGTCGCCGGCGACGGTGAACTCCGTCGTAATGTGCGTCTGCGTCTCGTACGACTTGAGATAGTTGGTGAGCCCCGGCACCAGCTCCATTTTGTCGTACTGCAGCGGGCGCAGGTTGAAGATGACCTGCCGCGCTTCCTGAATGGCGAGCTTGAGCTGGGTTTTCGTTTCCTGCAGGGTGGCCTGGCAGGCGGCCGTGTCCTGCTGCGCGAGTTCCTGGCAGAGCTCCAGTTTGAAATTGACCCCGGCCAGACTTTGCACCAAGCCATCGTGGATTTCGCAGGCGATGCGGGTGCGCTCCTCGCCGACAGCGGTCGTCGCCTCTTTCACGTAGAGTTGGTACAGCGATTGGTACTTCGTGAGCGTCTTTTCAATTTCGGCCGTGGCGCGCACGCGGGCCTCGATGAGCTCCCACATGAATTTTGCGCTGGCGCCGCCGATGACGGTCACACCCATGCGATGGAACTTCTGGAGCGTGCGGCCGACCTGCGCGTCGCCGGAGACGTCGATGATGAGATCGACGCGCTGCATGGCGAGCAGGTCGTGATAGTTCTTGGTGACAGGAATGCGCAGCCGCTTGGCGAGCGTGAGTCCCGGCGCCTCCGGCGCGATCTCCGCGATGCCGACGATGCGCACCAAGGGATCGGGCGCGAGGATTTCCATCAGCGCCGTGCCGCCGCGTCCGGCTCCGATCATGGCCACGTGGGTGGTGTTCGATGCTCGAGCGTCCGTCTTCGACGGTTGGCGTGTGGCCGTGCGGGTAGCTGGTTTGAGTGATGTGCGGGCCGATGTCCTGACGGCTGGTCGTGTCGCAGTGCGAGTCGAAGGTTTGCTCGTCCGCGACGGCGTGCGCGGCTTGGTACGCGCGCTACGTGCAGAGGATCGTTGCGATGACGAACGACGCATAGTCAGAGGTCGCCACTCCAGTCAGATCGAGACACGGTTCTTCTCACTCTCAGTCCACTCTACCGCATTCAGAGAGGGGCCGCCTAGCCCAATGGTGTGCAGACTGATTGGAGGGCCGGGTGAAGGGCGCGGCGCGTCATGGCGCGGAGGCCATGTTTCGGCGACACAGGGGGATGGGCGCACAGCCGGGGAGAAATTCAGCGGTCCCGCTTTTCGCGCGCCAGACTCTTGAGCTCGTCCATGAATTGGTCGACGTCTTTGAAGTCGCGGTAGACGGAGGCGAAACGCACATAGGCCACTTGGTCGAGGTCGCGGAGGGCGCTGATGACTTCTTCGCCGACGATGCGGCTGGACACTTCGGTCTCGCCCATTTCCTGGAGGCGCTTTTCGATGCGGTCGGCCACCGTTTCGATGGTGGCCATGCTGATGTCGCGTTTTTGGCAGGCTTTGATCAGGCCGCTGACGATCTTTGCGCGGTCGAACGGTTCACGGCGCCCGTCTTTCTTCACCACCAACGGCAGCGTTTCTTCGACGCGCTCATAGGTCGTGTAGCGGCGCTTGCAGCCGAGGCATTCGCGGCGGCGGCGAATCAACTCGCCTTCCTTTGCCATGCGGGAGTCGACCACTTTGTCTTCGAGGGCGTCGCAGTAGGGGCACTTCACAGCGCGACACTCACAGCGGAGAGACGGAAGGTCAGGAGAGACGACATGGGAGACGCGAGGCGGCGTGCCCGAGGGCGGACGGTGGCTGTGTGGGGCGGGAGACAATCCATAGGCACGCGTGCTTTCACCCTGCACCCGCGTTTGTGACGATCGCGGGGTGCGAATCCGAGGTGACCACGAGCTGCGCCCTGGTCCCGCGGGTCTAGTACTGCGCAAACATCGGGAACCGGCTGCAGAGCGCCTTCACCTCGCCACGCACCTGCTGGTGGAGCGCGGCGTCTTGAGGGGCGCGGATGACGCGGTCGATCAAGTCGACGATCTGCCCCATCTCCGCTTCGCGCATGCCGCGCGTGGACACAATCGGTGAGCCGATCCGAATACCGCTGGCGACGGCCGGCGGCTTTTCGTCATAGGGCACGGCGTTCTTGTTGACGATGATGCCCGCCGCATCCAGCGCCGCGTCGGCTTCCTTGCCGGTGACGCCCTTGTTGGACAGGTTGAGTAGCATCAGATGGTTGTCTGTCCCGCCGGACACAACTTGGTAGCCCCGCGCGACAAATCCTTGCGCCAGGGCCTTGGCGTTGGCCACGACCTGCTGCTGATATCGCGTGAAGGCCGGCGTCTGGGCTTCCTTGAGCGCCACCGCCTTGGCGGCGATGACATGCATCAGCGGTCCACCCTGCATGCCGGGGAACACAAATTTGTCGACCGCCTTCGCAAACTCCGCCTTGCACATGATCATGCCGGCGCGCGGGCCGCGGAGGGTCTTGTGCGTGGTGGTGGTGACGAAGTCGGCGTAGGGCACCGGGTTCGGATGCAGCCCTGCGGCGATCAGTCCGGCGATGTGCGCAATGTCCACTAAGAGATAGGCGCCCACCGATTTCGCGATCTGCTGAAAGCGCGGGAAATCCAAAATGCGCGAGTAGGCGCTGGCGCCTACAATGATCATCTTCGGCCGACACTCTTCAGCCTGTTTCTGCACGGCGTCGTAGTCGATACGCTCGGTCTTCCGGTCGACGCCGTAAGCGAAGGCCTGAAAGAGAATGCCCGAAAAGTTGACCCTGCTCCCGTGCGTCAAATGTCCGCCGTGCGCCAAGTCCATACCGAGAATGGGATCGCCCGCCTTCAGCACGGCGAGGTACGCGCCCATGTTTGCTTGAGACCCGGAGTGTGGTTGGACGTTCACGTGCTCGGCGCCGAAAATCTGCTTGGCGCGCTCGATCGCGAGGGATTCGACCACGTCGACGTGCTGGCACCCACCATAGTAGCGCTTGGCCGGATAGCCTTCCGCGTACTTGTTGGTCATGATCGAGCCCTGCGCAGCCAGGACGGCCGGGCTGGCGAAATTTTCCGACGCGATCAGCAACAGCTTTTCGTGCTGCCGCTGCTCTTCCGCCATGATGGCGTTGTAAGTATCGAGATCGGTGGCTTTCAGGGCATCGAGGGAGCCGATGGCGTCGCTCATGTGCGGGTCCTCAGGCGGTGGCCGCCTGACGCGGCGCACCGGATGGTCGGGGGTTAGCAGTGAGAACTAGGCGTCGGCGTCGGCAGGCGCAGCCGCGGGCGTCTCGGCCCCTTCGGCTTCGTGCTTCTTCACGACATGGATGGCCACGGTGGCGACCACGTCGCGCGGCATCTTGATGGAGACCGTGTGCGTGCCCAGATCCTTGATCGGGTGTGCCAGCTGCACCTTGCGGCGATCCACCTCGAAGCCCTGTGCGGCCAATCCTTCGGCGATATCCTTGCTGGTCACGGAGCCGAATAACTTGTCGTCCTTGCCGACCTGCATCGGGATGGTCAAGCTGACAGCCGACACCTTCTTGGCATGGGCTTCGATTTCCAGCTTTTCCTTCTTGGCCTTTTCCGCGGCCGCGCGCTTGGCGTGCTCGAATTCCTTTACATTGCGGTCGTTGGCCTCCACCGCCTTCTTGCGCGGGAGCAAAAAGTTGCGTGCAAAGCCGTTGGACACGTCCAACACGTCGCCGAGATTGCCGATGCCGTCGAGCGTTTCTTGTAAGATCACCTTCATACACACACTCCTTGCCTCGAAAAAAGAAACCCCAAGATACTGGCGAACTGCTATAAAAGTCAACGATTTCAGAGGCGCGGCTGGAATCGGTGCAGGATGCCGATCGCAGCGCGACGGATTCCGACGGTCGGCGACGCAACGGAGACGGCCGTTGTTAGCGTGCGAGCGTCTCGACCGATGCTGTCCGGTAGACGGCGCGCATCGCGATTCAGTATCTTCCAGCGGGCGCCGGCGGCGGAGGGCTTTGTGCCGACGGGACCGCCTGCGCGGGTGACGGGTTTGTTGTGTCGACGGATGATGTAATCGCAGATGTCCATTCTCACGAACATTGATCGCTATGGATCGCTCCTTCGCGCTGAGCGGGATCGCGCGGGCGGCCGCGGCCTCGACCGCCCGTTCGACGTGCGGGAGCTGACGCTTCGCGCCACCATCGGGACCCTGTGCATCTACGACGCGGTGGCGCCTGCGGAGACGACCCTACTCGAGGATACGCCGATCACCGTGGTGCCCGCCGATGGCGGAGAGCCCACGGAGGGGCTGCTACTGCGGCAGCAGGGCGCGATCATCTCCCTGCAAGTGGTCGACAGTCTCGGGCCGGGGCCGATGGCGGCGACGATCGTGCCGGACGCCACGGCGTTCTTGGCGGCGGCGGCTCGGCGGCTCGGCGATATCACAAGCAAGCCGCACGTCTACACGCTGGGACCGGCCGAGCGCTTGGCGGGATTACTGGATGCGGACGCCGAGCGCATCGCGCAGGTGTCGCAGGCGATGCCCGCGGCTGTCGTGACCACGCAGTGGAGCGAGTCGCTTACCGAGCGGCGCACGAAACTGGCGACGCTCCTGCTGGAATTGATCCGCCTCAATAAGAAGGTGCTGTTGATCGGACCGGATCACGTAACGACGGACGAGGCCTTAGGGGCCGTGGCGCGCGCAGTCAAAGCCGCCGGCCTCCCCTATAAAAGCCATGTCACTCGCTATGACCTGCCGGTGACGCCCGAGGCGCAGGGCATTGCGCTGGGCGAGCTGGGGTTTGAAGCGCAGATGCATCAGTTTTTTGCCAAGGCGCGTGCGGATAAGGCGGCGTTGCGGCGCAAGTACGAGCGGTTTCGTGAGCTCACGCCCATTTTGGCGTACAAGGCGCAGAAGCAGCAGGAGCTGGATGAGGTGCGCCTGCTCGAATGGCGGCTCATGACGCAGCTGACTGATCTGCGGACCAAGATTACCGAGATCGACACGCTGGTGGCGAACTACGAAGCCCTGCCCATTTTGAAGCGCGTGACCATGCAGGCCGTCGGGAAAAACGTTGCCTCGCTCGGTCAGTATCGTGTGTTGTACGAGGAGCAAGCGACGCAGTTGGAGGGCGAGGTGGACGTGGCGAAGGCGCGCATTGCGGAATTGGTGCCTGAGGCGGCCATCCCGCGCGACATGCGCCCCGAGTACGACGAGCTCAAGGACGAGGTGGTGCACCTGGGCGGCACGAAGAAGATTCGAGAAATCCTCGCGGCGGAAGAAGGCACCAACCGTCAGGCCTTTGTGCAGAATCGGCGCGTCGTCGCAGTTACGGCGGCCCGCGCCATGAGCGATCCGCTTTTCGGGAAAGTCCGGTTCGATGTGTTGGTCCTCGTGGAGCCCGCGTGGCTGCCGGCGGCCTTTGTGCTGGGGATTGCCGCGCTGGTGCGCGAGCGGTTGGTGCTCAACGGCGATCTGCGCGATTTTGCCGTCACGCGTGCGTGGCAGACAGAGTCCGATCAGCCCATCTGGCGGGCGCTGCGGGCACAGGCTGCAACGGCGCGATGACCGGCTGTCTGCGGAAGGTTCGCGTCGCAACCTTGACGTCGCCCGCCCCCTTTCGCCATAATCCCCCCTTCCCCGTTCCCCACATGCCGAAGTGGCGAAACTGGCAGACGCACTAGATTCAGGGTCTAGCGCCCGCAAGGGTGTCCGGGTTCAAATCCCGGCTTCGGCACCATTACTCCCCACAGCGTTTTTATCTCAGAGTCCTTCGCGGCAGCATTCTGCGCGGTTCTAAGTCGCGTCCATTCATCTGTTGTCTGTAGCCGTAACTACGTGGAGATCTGCGATGCCGCAGCGCCGTTGAGCAGCGTGTGAGCTATTGCGGTCTGTTCGATCCCTCGTGCGTTCTCCATAAGTGGTTGGCTTTGTCCGCGCTGCTTCCCTCCTGCGCTTGATCCCCTGGTTCGCATCGGGTATCCCTGTGTGCTCACACTGAGAGCTGTTGGAGGGTTCATCGAATATGGATCGATTGTTGTCGCGGGCTGCCTGTGTGTGTGTGGTGACCCTCTCGCTCGGGAGCGCGCTGAGCGGCTGCGCGGCCGATCGGTCGCAAGCCCCTGCTTCTGCTCGTGATGTCGCGCCGGTGGCCTCCAAGACCATTACGGTGCATCCGTCCGTGAGCAACGAGATTCTCTACAACCCCGGGATGGGCTTTGCGGACTTCCATTTCGGCTTGGAGCGCAAGCCGGCGATTCCTGCGGAGCATCCACGGTCCACCGTGGCGTACTTTCGTTGGTCGTGGGCGCAGTTGGAGCCGGAGGAGGGGCGCTACGCGTTCGACTTTGTCGACAATATCATTGCCCAGGCCAAGGCGAAGGGCGAAACGTTGGCCTTTCGGATCATGACGGAGTACGAGGAAGGCACGCCGGCCTGGCTCATCCGCAAAGGTGTGGAGGCGTTCAAGGAGACGGATGGGAGTTTCCCCGACTATAACCATCCGCTGTTCCGCGAGTATCACGAACGGCTGATCGCGGCGTTTGGCGCTCGGTACGACGGCTCGCCGGACATCGACCATGTCGATATCGGCAGCGTCGGCTGTTGGGGCGAATGGAACACGGCCTGTTGCCTGCCCGAACAGGTGCCGCAATGTGAGCGCCTGTTTCCCACCGGCGAGGTGCAGCGCGCCATCGTCGATTCGTATCTGCGTCATTTTTCGAAGACGCCGCTGGTGATGCTGCACGGTGGCCCGTTAGCGTATGCGACGGCGCAGGGTGCGGGGTGGCGCGGCGATTGCTTCGGCGACTACGGATACTTCAAGCCCACGTGGAACCACATGGATCATGCGTACGAGCCGGTGTTGAAGGATCCTGTGATTGCGGATGCCTGGAAGCGCGGGCCGGTGCAGTTCGAGGTCTGCGGCTACATCCAAGATTGGTACGACAAGGGCTTCGACCTTGAGCGCATTCTCCAGAAGGGCTTGGAGTGGCATGTGTCGGTGTTGAACGCCAAGTCGCATCCGTTGCCGGCGGCCTGGCGTCCGCGACTCGAACAGTTCCAAAAGGAGTTGGGCTACCGCTTCGTGTTGCGCAGCCTGACGCATGATGCCGCGGTGGCGGCGGGCCGGCCGCTTCGCGTGCAGGCGGAGTGGGAGAATGTCGGCGTGGCGCCGATCTATCGGGCCTGGCCGCTTGCCTATCGCCTCCGCAATAGCGCCGGGCAGATCGTCGCGCAGCGGACGAGTGACGTGGACGTGCGCAGGTGGCTCCCCAAGGCTGTGCAGGTGCCTGAAGATCTGATTACGATTCCTGCTGGGTTGGCGCCGGGTACGTATCAGCTCGATGTGGCGATCTTGGATCAAGCCGGGCGTGCGCCCTACGTGGCGCTGGCTATTGAAGGGCGGCGCGATGATGGGTGGTATCAGGTCTCGACCGTTGCCGTAACCGCAGCCCGCACGCGCTAGAGCGGGTAACAGATTACGGCCGCGTGCATCCTACCCCGCAGTCACGGCGCGCGCGAGGACCGATTTCTCCAGCAGACGATTGAGCGCGTTCAGATCTTCCAAAATATACAGGTTGGATCCGGTGTGTGTTGCCGCAGTGCCTTGGAGGGCCGCCACGCCTGGCCCTCCCACGCCGACCGGACAGAGTGGGCTGACGCGTTCCACAAGCGCAGCCAGTAGTTGGGCGCGGTCGCTCTCCGCCAGCGTGAGTGTCACCGAGAGCAGCACCAAGGCTGGTTCGATGTCGCGACACAGGGCGGCCAGTTCTTCCACGGGCGTATCACCACCTAAGTACAGCACACGGTAGCCGCGTATGGCGCAGTGGTAGGCAACGGTCAACGCGCCCAGCTCGTGCGTTTCACGCGGAGGGCAGGCCACTACCACCATGGGCCCGGTGTCCGATAGCGGGAGATGGTTCAGCACCGCATAGATCTTCTGCAGTACCAACTTGCTCACATAGTGCTCCACGGCGATGTTGAGCTGCCCCAGGTGCCACAGCTCGCCCACGCGCTGTTGCAGCGGGACCAAAATGCCGTGCAAGGCTTCTTCAAACGGGATGATGGCCACGGCTCCGTTCAAGCGCCGCTCGAACATCGTCTTGTTGAGCGGATCCAAATCCGCACAGAGCTCGTCGACAAGGCGCGCGTAGTGATGTTGCGTCGCCGCTCTCGCCGCCGGGGGCGCGCTCTCCTTTGCGCGTTCCACGAGTGCTGCACGTCCTTCCTCCGCAAGCGCGCCGATTGACGCGCCCCGATCCAGTTCCTGCTTCAGGTAGCGCAGCAACAGCACATCCTCATCGGAATACTGACGATAGCGATTTGCACTGCGCGTAGGTTGGACAAGCTTGAACCGCCGCTCCCAGATGCGAATGACATCCCTAGACAGGCCGGTCAGGTTGGCGACCCTGTGAATCCTATGTGTATTCATAGTGATAGCAATATTATCATACTTGTCTAATGTTTGTATAAAATTTGATTGTTCAACGCTTGACACATTGGACAACGAAGGGCTATAAAAGCTCAAACATTGGACAAACAGTTGTCATATTCCACATGGAGGTAGGACATGGCGACCGCACATCGCAGCATCCAGCAACTGCATTCCCCTCTGACCCTGGCCGGAGATGCAGAGAACCGCTCTCCCCGTCATTGCCAGCGCTGTCATGGACTGTTGGTCGTGGACTACTGCCTTTACGGTGCGGAGGGCATCACGCGAGGCGCACCCGACGCCTTGCGTTGTGTGCAGTGCGGCGACGTGATCGATGCGGTGATCTTGCGCAATCGTGAGGCGCAAGGATGGCCCCAGCCCTCGCATGTTGGTGCCCGTGAGATGTCGGCAAGGCCAGCTGCATTCGGTCAGGCCCTGCAGTCGATGCTGGGATGATATGCAACACCCACGGCACCGGCTTTCGCTGTGTGCGCAGTGTGAGTGCACAGGAGGCCCCGAAGTAGGAGGTGATGATGCGAGTGGTGGTCACCGGCGGAACGGGATTTATCGGCGCGGCCCTCTGCCGTCGTCTGCTCGCGAAGGGGCATCACGTGACTGTGCTGACGCGCCCGCATCAGCCTCCCCCGCGCGGACCGCTGACGCCCGAATGGGTGATGTGGGACGGCGTACATGAGGGGCACTGGGAGCGGAGCTTGGAAGAGGCCGACGCCGTGGTGAATCTTGCCGGTGCGTCGATTGCCGAGGGGCGTTGGACAGCGCCGCGAAAGCGGCTGCTTGTGTACAGCCGCGTGATGGCCACGAGGCGGCTGGTCGATGCGTTGGCGCGTCGCGCGCAGCGCGCCGTCGTGTTCGTCAGCGCGTCGGGGATCGGCTACTACGGACCAAGTGAGGAGGCGCTGCTGGATGAACAGGCGCCACAAGGTCGGGGCTTTCTCGCCGACCTCTCTGCGGTCTGGGAAGCGGAGGCGCGGCGAGCGGAGACCTTCGGCGCCCGTGTGATTCGCTTGCGCATGGGGATGGTGCTCGAGCGGGACGGCGGCGCGTTGGCCAAGATGCTGCTCCCCTTTCGGCTTGGTGTCGGCGGTCCCATTCGTCCTGGTACGCAGTGGGTGTCCTGGATTCATCGGGAGGACGTGCTGGGGATGATCGAATGGGCCATCGGGAATCTTGCGGTCTCCGGGGCCGTGAATGCGGTGGCGCCGAATGCGGTGCGGATGGAGGCGTTCTGTCATGCGCTGGGACGCGCGCTGCATCGTCCTTCCTGGCTTCCTGTTCCGGCCTTCGCCGTGCAGCTTGGGCTGGGCGAAATGGGCACGCTGTTGACCACGGGGCAGCGCGTGGCACCGGCGGCGGTCTTGGCGCAGCAGTATGCGTTTCGCTATCCCCAACTGGATCGGGCGCTGGAGGCGATCGTCCATGGCACAGGTGCGGCGGACGACACCGGTGCTATGCCCTCTGCGTCAGACACGGTCGAGCGCGGAGGGACACGCTGATGCAGGGCCTGCAGGCGGGACGAATGAGCAGTGCCGGTTCCGACATGGGGACGCCCTCACGCCTCTTCATGGCGGTGCTCGCCTTGGTGAGCGCGAGTCACCTGCCCGTCTCGCTTGCGGACGGCGCGGTGCGACCGCAACAGGGGGGCGAGCCGTCGCTCAAGGTCGGCGACCGATTGCCGGAGGTGTCGCTGGTCGCAACGGATGGTCGGCGCGTCACCTTTTCCTACCTTGGCGCGCGAATCAAACTCATCAGCATCGTGCCGCAACTCAATACGCCGGTCTGTGATGAGCAGACCCATCATTTCAGCGAACAGAACGGCGGGATCGACCAGCAGGTGGAGATCGTGACGCTCAGCACCAACACCAGTGACGATCAGGCGCGTTTTGCAAAACAGGCCAAGATCACCAACATGCGCTTTCTCTCCGATGCGCCGAGCCGCGAATTCGGCAAAGAGACGGGGCTGCTGCTGCCGTCCTACGGCATTCTGCAGCGCGCCGTGATCGTGGCGGACGGCGACAATGTGGTGCGGCATCTGGAAGTCGTGCCGATCGGCACCTTGCCGAATTTCGACGCGGCATTTGCCGCGGTGGCGCGTCTGTTGCGGACCAGTCGCGAGCCGATGAGGTAGTGATGCAAGCGACGCTGAGCTACGTCCACCAGCTTGCGGCCGGCGTGCTGATCGGCAAGATCGCGCTGCTCTCGTTCGTAGTGGCGCCGATTCTCGCGCGGCACACGGATGGTCCCACATTTACCCGTGTCGTGCGGGAGCTGTTCCCCGCCTACTATGCGATGGGGCTGCTGTCCGCCGGGTTTGGCCTCGCGACGGGGGCAGCCATCGGCGCGATGACGGGGCCGTCGAAGGACGTCGCTGCTGCACTTGGGCTGTGGCTTCTGGTGGCGCTGTGCGAGGGCTATTGCCGGTGGTCGCTGACGCCGCGCAGCAACCACATGCGCGACACGCTGAAAGCGCAGGAGCAACGGGGCACGGTCGATCCCGCGCTGCAACAGGCTTGGGATCATCTGCACCGCCAGTCGCTCTGGCTCAATACGTTGGTGCTCGTGGCGGGCTTGTGTGTGCTCGGACTTATTCCTGTGCTGTCATCCTATGGAGGTGCCTCATGAAGCGAACGTGGTTCGATGTGCAGATCAGTCGGCGGACGCGAGTGCTGGTGGTGGGATGTGTCGTGCTCGGCCTCATGGCGCTCTCGACGCTCACTCCGATGGAGGCGATGGCCAATGAGGCGAAGGCCGGTGGAGATGCAGCCCCTCCTCCGGGAGTAATCGGGGTGTCCTTACATGTCGGCGCGGAACGGGTCGGCGATCCGGCCGTGCTCTATATCGCCATGGTGCATCCGGAGGGGCCGGCGCATGCCGCCGGACTAACGCACGGGGATGAAGTGGTGGCCGTCGACGGGCAGCGGCTGACCGGGAAAAGCTACGAGCAGGTTGCGCTGATGATTCGCGGCGAAGTCGGGACCACGGTGAAACTGTCGGTGAAGGGTGAGGGCGGCGCGCGAGACATCTCGGTGCCCCGTGTCGCCGGTGAGTCGCTCTACAAAAAGGGCGACATGGGTCAGCACGGCGGGCCATCTCGGTAAGGGGCCGATGTCCACGACGTCCTACGAGGAGGTGTTCGCGGGCGCCGCCCTGCGGGAGCGCTGGGTCAGGCTGTGGCGAAGCGGCGTCGATCTGCGGCTGATTGGGAGCGCCTGTGTGCTTGGGGGCTTTTGGCTGTCCGTCTACGGTCCGCTGCACTGGCCGGAATCCGTCCACCTGTTTGGGACGACCATTGCAGGGCCGAAGACGCAGCTGGTGTGGCCGGGCCTCTTGGGGCTGTTGCTGAGTATCGGATACGGATTGTGTGTGCATGCACCATGGGGGTGGGACGTGGCATTGACGACGATTGGGTTTCTCGCGGTCAACGAAGGACTGAACGGCGCGGTCTCCGGTGTGACGGCGGCAGGGATCGGCGCGCTGCTGCTGCTCGCGGCGTCGGCGGGTTATTTGCTCTGGCGCCGGAATGTGGCCGTGCCGGTGGAGCGTGTGAACGTTTCGCGCGGTCGTTTGCGGGCACGTCGACGATAGAGGATGCGCCCTAAGGGTGTTGTGCATGGGCGTGACTGATCCCATGCGGGCGTGCCGGACGATTGGCGCTGGTACCGACGATGAACACTGTGTGGTGTGAGCAAAGGAGGGGGCGTCGCGACTCCGCACGACGCTCCCCGCGAGGCGAGTGGGTTGCTGCGATGGGCTCACAGTCGGCCCACTCCCTCGGTTTGTCATTCCCCGGCGGCGCCGACCGGCGCTCCCGGGGAATCCTCATGCCCGAATTGTGTGTCGGAGTAATCATGCCATGAATCGACGCGCCTTGGTTTGGTTTCGTCGCGATCTGCGGCTGCGCGAGAATCCCGCCTTGGCAGCGGCTGAGGCGGAGTCTGCCGAGATTGTTCCGGTGTTCGTCTTCGATCGCGCGCTGCTCGACAGCCGTGTCTTTGGGGCCGCCTGCGTCGGGTTTATGGTGGCGTCGCTCGAAGAGCTGGCGGTCCGATTACAGCCGCAGGGTCGGCCGCTGCAGTGGCGGATCGGCGATCCGCGGGAGGAGATCCCGCAGCTGGCGAAGGATTTGGGTGTCGATGCCGTCTACTGGAATCGCGACTACGAACCGGCGGCGGTTCACCGCGACCAGATGGTGCGCAAAGCGCTGTCGCCGATGGGCATCGTCCCGAAGACGTTCAAGGACCATCTGGTGTTCGAGCCGGAAGACATTCGCACGCTGCAAGGCCAGCCGTTTCAACGCTACAGCGCGTTTCGTTCGGCCTGGTGGAAACAGTGGATGGCGATCAGTGCAGCAGGTGCCGTCGGCACGCGGCTCGATGGCGATGCGGCGCGTCTTTTCCCCGTGGATCGGGCTCAGTTAACGATTGAACTGCCTTCGTGCGAAGACCTCGGCTACGAGCGGGTCCCTTGCGCCTTCCCGGCTGGAGAACGGGCAGGACGCGATCGGCTGCAGGCGTTTGTCCAAGACGCGCTGCATCGCTACAGTGTCGGCCGGAATCTCCCGGCCGAGGACGGCACCGCGATGTTGTCGCCGCATTTTCGATTCGGCACCGTGGCTCCGCGCACGGCCGTGCAGGCGGCGCTCGGGAGCCTGTCCGGCAGCGGCGCCGTCTCGCGTGCCGCGGTCCATACCTGGATCGACGAACTGGTTTGGCGGGAGTTTTTCCACCATGTCATGGTGGGCTATCCTCATGTGGTCGATGGTCCGTTTCGGGTCACGGCAACGGTGGCGCCCCCGCGCCCTCCGGACGACCGGTCGCGCGCGCTGTTCGACGCCTGGTGCGCGGGCCGCACGGGATATCCCATCGTGGATGCGGGGATGCGGCAGTTGAACACGACCGGATGGATGCACAATCGCGTGCGGATGGTGGCGGCCTCGTTTTTGGTCAAGGATCTTCGGCTTGACTGGCGCTGGGGCGAGCGGTACTTCATGGCGCGACTCGTGGACGCCGATCTCGCCGTCAACAACGGTAACTGGCAGTGGTGCGCGTCGACCGGTACGGATGCCATGCCCGGCTATCGCATCTTTAATCCGATGCTTCAAGGCAAGAAATTCGACCCCTCTGGTGACTACGTACGGCGCTACGTGCCGGAGTTGGCCGCCGTGCCCACGCCTGTTGTGCATGCGCCGCACGAGATGAGCGTGGAGGCTCAGGCCGGCTGTCGACTCGGCGTCGACTACCCTCGCCCGATTGTCGAGCACGCGCAGGCGCGAGCGGAGTACCTGGCGTTGGCACAGCCGCCTGAAAGCGTTCGCGCATGACCACGGATCAGCTGCCGTTGCGGCTCGGCATCAGTCAGTGCTTGGTCGGCGACGCGGTCCGCTACGACGGCGGGCACAAACGCGACGCCTTTCTGATGGATGTGCTGGGACCGCATGTCGAATGGGTGCCGGTTTGTCCGGAAGTGGAAGCCGGGCTCGGGACGCCGCGCGAGGCGATGCGACTGTTCGGCACGCCGCAGCGCAGCCGCCTCATCACGGTGCGCACCATGGTCGACCACACCGAGCAGGTGGTGCAGTGGAGCGACGGACGCCTGCGCGAGCTGGAGGCGCTGGCGCTGTCCGGCTATGTCTTCAAGAAGGACTCGCCCAGCTGCGGGATGGAGCGTGTGCGGATTTTCAATCGGCATGGGATGCCGGCCACGCGCGGAGCCGGGTTGTTTGCGCGGGCGTTTCATGCGCACTTTCCGCTGACGCCGGTGGAGGAAGAAGGGCGGCTGTGCGACGCGGCGCTGCGCGACAACTTCATCGAGCGCGTCTTCGCCTACCATCGCTGGCTCCGCCTGATGCAGGATGGCGTCACACGGCAGCGGCTGGTGCAGTTTCACACCATCCATAAGTATTTGCTGCTGGCGCACAGCCCGCCGCACTATCGGACGCTCGGCGGCTTGGTGGCGAACGTGCATCGATCCACGCCGCGGGAGGCCGCGCAGCGCTACGGCGCGGGCTTCATGGAGGCGTTGACGCTGCGCGCCACGGTGCGGAAACACGTCAATGTGCTGCAGCACCTCCTGGGACATTTCCGAACTCAACTGACCAGTGGTCAGCGGCGGGCGTTGTTGGATGTGATCGACGAATATCATCGCGGCGCGGTCCCCCTGATTGTGCCGATCACGCTGATGCGGCACTATGTGCGGCTGTTCGATGTGCCCTATGTGCGCGACCAGGTCTATCTGAATCCGCATCCGAAAGAGTTGATGTTGCGGAACCATGTGTAACCGTTCTCATCTGATGTAGAGGAGTCATGCCTATGTCGACGACACGCGGCGTTATTTTAGTGGGACACGGCGGCATTCCGAAGGATTGCCCCGGGGAGCTGGTCACGAAACTGAAGCGGCTGGAAGCGCAGCGCCGCGCCACCCACTCGCCCATGGGTGCGGAAGAGCAGGCGCTGGACGAGAAGATTCGGCATTGGCCGCGCACGCCCGAGACGGATCCCTATCGCTCCGGGTTGGAGGCCGTGGCTGCGGCATTGAAGCCGAAGGTGAACGGGGAATTATTCGCGATTGCCTATAACGAATTTTGTGCGCCGACGCTGGAAGAGGCGGCGGCCGAGTTGATACGCCAGGGTGCGCGGCATATCCGGGTGATCACCACGATGTTCACGCCGGGCGGGTCGCACTCGGAATTGGAGATCCCGGAAATTTTGGAGGCGCTCCGCAAGGAGCATCCGGGGGTAACGGTTCACTATGCCTGGCCGTTCGACCTGGAGCTGGCGGCTGGGATGTTGGCGACACAACTGCAGCACGCCGGATGACGGCCACGGCCCCAGCCGAGACGACGCGACGGGCGCCGTCCGGTTCCGGCGGCCGTTTTCGGCTGGCGCTTGTTGCGGGCGCTGATCTTCGCCTGTTCGGGTGGCTGCTGACCCTATCCGGTATCGTGGATCTCTTCTGGATCCTGCTCTATCCGGACTACGCGCTGAAGGTCTTCGGGCGGACGTTCACGGGATGGCCTGGATGGGCGGTGAAGCTTCAGCATCCCCTCATCCACTGGGTGATCGGGTACGGATTCGCGCGGGCTCGTCGATGGGCCCTGTGGACGTACCTTGCCTATTTGGCCGTGGCTATCCTGAGCGAAATCGTCACCCAAGTGGTCGGAGGCTGGCACCAGGTCCGTATCACGATGATGTCGGTCAGTCTGCTCGTGGCCGGTTATCTCTGGATGAGGAGAGGGGCGCTGCGATCCGGCTGGTGACGGGGAGCGCGGCGCTTGCGCCGACGCGATGAGAAGTGCGAGGTGCGTCTAGCGCGCCCTGCGTGTGCGGCACTGTTCCAGCGTTGCGCAGGGCGGTGTCGGCTGTGCCACGTTGAGGGGATCTTGGCCGTCGATGGCGAGGGATGGCCCGGCGAGGACCGAGGGTGGGAGATAGAGCGGGAGGAGGGGCACGAGCAGTCGTGTGCCCACGATATCCGGATAGTAAGTGGGAATAACCGTCTGCGTGTGCAGCATCGCCAGCGTGCCGAACGCGGCATTCAGGTTATCTCCGTACATGCCGGTGAGCGCCCCGCTACCTGGTTGGACGCACACGTTGAAACAGAGCAGTCCCGGCGGCACCGCCAGCGGCGTCAACGCGCCGCTGGGGAGCACGCTGCCGGTGAGAAATCCTGAAATGACGCCGATGGTCTGCGTAGCCAGCACGCTCAGCGACCCGCCGGTGATCGCGACCTTCAACGGCGCCCCGATGGTCCCGACGACGCCCTGCTGGGCTAGCAGCGATGAGTTCCCCCCGGCAGTCACATGTGTGCCGTTCCCGCTTGCCAAAATAGACCCCGCGGCGTGAAGCGTGACCGACCCCGTCGGTGCGGCGACGGATGCCACGACGAGATCGCCGGCGACGGTGCTGACGCTCACCTGCCCGTTCGTGCTCATCAGTCCGCCGACTGCGGGGACCGAACCGACTGCGGGCACGGCGTCCAAGCTGAGGCCCGAGGCATTCGTGTACTGCACGCTGCCGGTTGTCGTCCCGCCCAGCACCTGCACGAGATTAGTGGGATTCGCCAATACGTAGGAACCAGCTCCCTGAAGTGTGAGCGAGGTCGCAGTGATCGCGCCCGTTCCGGTTTGCGATACCAGGCCGTCGCTGCTCAGGCCGATGGCCTGTGCCGACAGTCCTGCGAGCGCTGGATGCCAGCCGTCCGGCGTCCCGCTCAGCGCATCGATGGTGAACGCCGTGTTATTCGCAATCGTCAGGTTCCCGCCAGGGGCGTGGGCCGCCCATGTGCCGACGTGGTTGGCGGGGCTCATCATGGCAATGTCGCCCCCGGCGGACAGCCCGATCGTCTGCGCGCCGACCGATCCGAGCGTTTGCGTGATGGGCCCGCCTGTTGTCAGCCGAAGTGTGCCGCCCCCGATCTGCACGTCTGTCCCGAGCGTGATGCCGCCGCTGCCGGCAACAAGGCCGAGATTGTGACTGCCCACGTAGGGGGCCTGTTCGACATGAATGGCGCCGTTGCCGCCGGTGATCAGTGTGAGGGGGCCTGGTGCGGCCGCGACTCCCGTAACGAAGATGTCGCCCGTATGGGTCGGCCGACCGATGGTAAAGGCACCGGCCGTCACACCGCTGAATGCGGAGCCGATATACGTATCCGTGGCGCGCGCCGTATCCACGTCACCGAATTCAATCGTATGCGTGGTCGTGGCGGTGCCCAACGACACCGTTCCGTTTCCGGCATTGATGGCGGCTCCATTGGGAGTGAGTGAGTCGGTGAAGATTGTAAGCGCGCCATCGCCGCTTGTGGCGATCGTGGTGGCGGCGTTCAAGACGACGACCGGCGCTTCAATCGTGAGGCTCGCGCCCGATGCCTGGTTGGTGACATTCCCGGCGACCGTGATGGTGCCGCTCGTCGAGGTCAGTGTGGTGGCCTGATTCATGGTGACGGGGTCGCCGAAAGTTTGCGGGCCGGTTGTGGCGATCACCCCTCCATTGATGGCGGTCGTTCCACCTGCGTTGGTGACGAGGCTGGTCAGCGGGACACCTGTGCCGATGGCGCCGCCGAAGGTGGTTGTCCCCGTGCTGTTGGCCGTGAGGTCGAAGGGGCCATTGACCGTATTGCTGAACGTGATGGGGCCGCTCCCCGTGCTGAGCGTACTGTTCGCGGCCAATGTGACGGGACTGTCGAACGCGATGGCGCTGTTGGTGGTCGTGAGCGTCCCGCCGAGCGAGGTCGGCCCGGAATAGGTCTGTGCGCCGGTGCTTGTGACAGCGCCGATCTGGATTGCGCCGGCCGTCACATTCAGGGATGTGAGCGGCGTGGTGCCTCCGACTGGGCTTTGAAATGCGATTGTGCCCGTTCCACTTGTCACCGTGAGTGCAGATCCGCCGTCGACGGTGCCCCCGAGCGCCAGACTGGTCCCATCGGCAATGGTGAGGGCGCTGTTGGACGTGAGCAGCAGTGGCCCGGCGAAGCTGTTGTGTCCGGCGCGATTCTCGAATGTTCCACCGGCCAAGGTGATTGGTTCTGGAATGGTGTAGGCGGTATTACCTGTCAAGGCGAGTATGCCGGATGGCCCAACCGTTGTGCCTCCAGTTGCAGCCCCCAGTGCGCCGTCCACAGCCGCCACGAGTGTGCCGCCGTTCACGGCCGTTGCCCCCGTGTAGGTATTCACCCCTGACAGCTCCATCGTGCCGGTGCCGGTCTTGGTGAGGCCGCCGGTGCCGCTGATGATCCCGCTGTATGTAGTGGAGGTATTGTCGCCGCCGGTGGTGAGCGTCCCCGCACCAAGGGAGACATTGCCGCCGGTCGTCCCGCCGCCCGCGAGCGAGCCGATCGTCTCGTTCGTACCGTTCAGGTCGAGCGTGACCCCGGCCGTATTGGCGAGCGTGACGGCGGAGGCATCGGGAATCGCGTTCCCACCGGTGACGCCCAGGGTCCCGCCATTGATGGTGGTGGCGCCGGAATAAGTGTTGGCGCCTGCCAGTGTCATGGTGCCGGTGCCGGTCTTCGTGAGCCCACCGGTGCCGCTGATGATGCCGCTGTACGTCGTGGAAGTGTTGTTGCCGCCAGTCGTGAGCGTGCCGGTGCCGAGCGTGACGTTGCCGCCGGTGGTCCCGCCGCCCGCCAGTGAGCCGATCGTTTCGTTCGTGCCGTTCAGGTCGAGCGTGACACCGGCGGTATTGGCGAGCGTCACGGCGGACGTATCCCCGATGGCTGCACCTCGGAGCAGGCGAAGCGTGCCGAGCGTGACATTTGTAGCGCCGCTGTACGTATTCGTGCCCGTGAGCTCCATGGTGCCGGTGCCGGTCTTGGTCAGTCCGCCCGTGCCGCTGATGCTGCCGCTGTAGGTGGTGCTGCCGTTGTTGCCGCCAGTGGTGAGCGTCCCGGCGCCGAGCGTGACGTCGCCGCCGGTGGTGCCGCCGCCCGCGAGCGAGCCGATCGTCTCGTTCGTACCGTTCAGGTCGAGCGTGACCCCGGCGGTATTCGCGAGGGTGACGGCGGAGGTATCGGGAATCGCGTTCCCACCGGTGACGCCCAGGGTCCCGCCATTGATGGTCGTGGCGCCGGAATAGGTGTTGGTGCCCGCAAGTGTCATGGTGCCGGTACCGGTCTTGGTCAGACCACCCGTTCCGCTGATGATGCCGCTGTAGGTGGTGGAAGTGTTGTCACCGCCGGTGGTGAGCGTGCCGGTGCCGAGCGTGACGTTGCCGCCGGTTGTGCCGCCGCCCGCCAGTGAGCCGATGGTTTCGTTCGTGCCGTTCAGATCGAGCGTGACGCCGGCGGTATTGGCGAGCGTGACGGCGGAGCTGTCTCCGATGGCGGCGCCACCTGCAACACGCAGGGTCCCGGCATTGATGGTGGTGGCGCCGGAATAGGTGTTGGCACCGGCGAGCGTCATGGTGCCGGTGCCGGTCTTGGTGAGGCTGCCGGTGCCGCTGATACTGCCGCTGTAGGTGGTGGAAGTGTTGTTGCCGCCGGTGGTGAGCGTGCCGGTGCCGAGCGTGACGTTTCCGCCGGTGGTCCCGCCGCCCGCCAGCGAGCCGATGGTTTCGTTCGAGCCGTTCAGGTCGAGCGTGACGCCGGCGGTATTGGCGAGCGTGACGGCGGAGCTGTCTCCGATGGCTGCGCCTCCGAGCAAGCGAAGCGTGCCGAGCGTGACATTTGTGGCGCCGCTGTACGTATTCGTGCCCGCGAGCTCCATGGTGCCGGTGCCGGTCTTCGTGAGCCCGCCGGAGCCGCTGATGATGCCGCTGTAGGTGGTGGAAGTGTTGTTGCCGCCGGTGCTGAGCGTGCCGGTGCCGAGTGTGACGTTGCCGCCGGTGGTGCCGCCGCCCGCGAGCGAACCGATCGTCTCGTTCGTGCCGTTCAGATCAAGCGTGACGCCGACGGTATTCGCGAGGGTCACGGCGGAGGCATTGGGAATCGCGGCGCCGCCTGCAACACGCAGGATCCCGGTGTTGATGGTCGTCGTACCTGTATACGTATTGGTTCCGCCGAGGACGAGCATCCCGGCTCCGGCTTTGGTCAGGTTCCCTGCGCCGTCGACAATGCCGTTGTAGGTCAGTGTGGTGCCGGTATTGACGTTGAGGGTGCCGCTCCCCGCCCCGAGTGTGAGGCCGCGATTGGGATTGAGCGTGAAGGTCGTGGTCGTGAGCAGGGTCCCACCGTTGAGCGTCAGTTGTCCCGGCGTGGCCACACCGGGGGCGGCGCCTAAGCCGCTGTCCGCACCGATGCTGAGCGTGCCGCCATTGATGGTGGTGGCGCCGGAATAGGTGTTGATGCCGGCGAGCGTCATGGTGCCGGTGCCGGTCTTGATGAGGCCGCCGGTGCCGCTGAGTACGCCGCTGTACGTCGTGCTGCCGTTGTTGCCGCCGGTCGTGAGGATGCCGCCGCCCAGTGTGACGTTGCCGCCGGTGGTGCCGCCGCCCGCGAGCGACCCGATGGTCTCGTTCGTGCCGTTCAGATCGAGCGAGGCACCAGCCGTATTGGCGAGGGTGACGGCGGAGGCATCTGGAATCGCGGCGCCACCTGCAACACGCAGCGTGCCGGCATTGATGGTGGTGGCGCCGGAATAGCTGTTGGTACCCGCGAGCGTCATGGTGCCGGTGCCGGTCTTGGTGAGGCCGCCGGAGCCGCTGATGACGCCGCTGTAGGTGGTGGACGTGTTGTTGCCGCCGGTGGTGAGCGTGCCGGCACCTAGTGTGACGTTGCCGCCGGTGGTGCCGCCGCCCGCGAGCGAACCGATCGTCTCGTTCGTGCCGTTTAGATCGAGCGTGACGCCGGCGGTATTCGCGAGCGTGACGGCGGAGGTATCGAGAATCGCGGCGCCACCTGCAACACGCAGGGTTCCGGTGTTGAGCGTGGTGGCACCGGTATAGGTGTTGGCACCCGCGAGCGTCATGGTGCCGGTGCCGGTCTTGGTCAGTCCGCCGGTGCCGCTGATGACGCCGCTGTAGGTGGTGGAGGTGTTGTCGCTGCCCGTGGTGAGCGTCCCGGCGCCAAGTGTGACGAAGCCCGCGCCCGCGAGTGAGCCGATCGTTTCTGCAAACCCG
>JAYREW010000002.1:0-1832 GCA_041908685.1 Nitrospiraceae bacterium
AACTCGTTCGAACACCGATTTGCTATATGAATCGCTCGCTTCTTGCCACAGCCGTCGCTCAATTCCTCACCGTCGTGCATAATCCGGGCTAACCACTGAGTAAGGTCCCCACAGGGGATGTCCCGCTGCTTGTTGAACTTGGCGGGACGGGCATTGCCGGTTGGTGACGTTATGCGGCCTGGCGGTTCTCCTCAAGCCGGTTTTTGATCGCGTGCTTGGCTTGGTGGGCGAACAGCGCAGCTTTGAGCGCCGGTAACTGCTTGTAGGCCTTCAGCCGACGGAAGCCCTTGGCGGCCTCCATCATGCCGGCAGCGGTCCAGCGCAGCGCCATCTCGGCATTGCGCCAGCGCTTCACGTTGCGACAGACGCGGCGCACGGTCCCCATCATGTTTTCGATGGCATTGGTGCAGGCGAGCGCGCGGCGGAGTTCGAGCGGCAAGCCAAGCCGGTTGACGGTGAGCATCTCGTCGAGTCCTTCGAGAATGCTCTTGGCGACGCCGGATGCCTCACCTTCGAGCCGCCGGGCAAGGTTGCGCAACAGCCGTTCGGCTTTGTCGGCGTCGTCGATCTCCCAGGCCTGCCGCAGCGCCTTGCGCACCGAGGCATGCAAGGCTTTGGGCAGGCGCTCGATCACGTTGCGCGCCTTATGAATTTGACACCGTTGGATCGGCGTGTGCGCCCCGAAGGTGCGGCGGATAACCTTGCTCAGCGCCTTGGCGCCATCGACGATGAACAGGCGGCAGACCGCGGGGTCGAGCCCGCGCTCGATGAGATTGTCGATCAGCGCCTGCACCACGGCGGCGTTCTCGGTCGCGCCCTCCATCAGCCCGAGCGGATGCTTGTTGCCGTCGGCATCAATGCCGAGGGCCGCAACCAGCACCAGCTCGTCGCCAACATGCAGGCCGTCAATCTGGATCGCGAGAAGGTCGAGTTGTGACAGGTCGGCGGTCATCCACGCGGCCATGCGCGCAGCCGACAGCGCCACGAACTGGCGTGAGGCCGCCGACTTCGACGTGCCGTCGCCGGAAACCGCCGGTAGATCGCCCTCGGGCAGCCGCACCGCGCGGCGGAGCTTGCGCGTCGAGACGTTGATCAGCATCAGATTCATCGCCCACTGGCCAAGCCAGTCCTCGGTCTGCGCCGCCCGCCAGTTCGGCAACGGGACCTCGCGGCCAGCAAGGCTGCGAATGCGCGGGCGCCGCACGTCGACCTTGCCGCCGTGAAAGCCGATTTTGCCCGTGGTCACGCCCCAGCGCCGGCCGGCTCGTTCAGGATTGCGCCCGTGGCGCGGACCGGCGAGCCGCTCGGCGTCGTCGCGCAGCATCTCCTCCAGCGCTCCAATGCCCGCGGTCAGGCAAAAGCGTTCGAACGAGACGTGCACATCTTCCCACGCCCTCTCCAGGCTCGGCGCCGACGGAATCGATGAAATCGTGGTAGCGTTAGTCACGGCGTTGCTCTCCTTCGAGGAATCAGCACCCCGAGCCTAGCGGCTCAAGGCGGGCAACGCCTGCACTCCTACTTCAACAGCGATCGGGACATTCCCCACACGGGCGTCAGCGACGCGGTGCGGTCATTGGACGTCGGGGCCAGACGGATGCCCAGCGGCGGAGCGGTGTTCGCGAAGTCCACGTCCGGATAGAGCCACGAGTTCATGGGGCGGTCGGCCGCATGGACGTCGAAGTAGGCGCTGCCCGCCCACGCCTTCGAGCAGTTCCCGCCGGCGAAGGTCCAACTGCACCAGGCGATGATGTCGGTGGGAACGTTGGTCGTGTCGTTGTATTGGCGATACCCGGGGCGCTGCCCCCCGCCGGCGATGATCGGGGTGATCGGGA
>JAYREW010000003.1:0-18939 GCA_041908685.1 Nitrospiraceae bacterium
CCGGCCATTGTAGCACGTGTGTAGCCCCAGGCATAAAGGCCATGCTGACTTGACGTCATCCCCACCTTCCTCCCCGTTATCCTGGGCAGTCCTTTCAGAGTGCTCGGCATGACCCGGTAGCAACTGAAAGCAGGGGTTGCGCTCGTTGCGGGACTTAACCCAACACCTCACGGCACGAGCTGACGACAGCCATGCAGCACCTGAGCAGGTTGGTATTGCTACCTCCTTACCCTTTCAGGTTCGTACTCCCTGCTTGTCCAGCCTGGGTAAGGTTCTTCGCGTTGCGTCGAATTAAACCACATGCTCCACCGCTTGTGCGGGCCCCCGTCAATTCCTTTGAGTTTCAACCTTGCGGCCGTACTTCCCAGGCGGGATACTTATTGCGTTAGCTGCGGCACCGGGGATTGCTCCCCGACACGTAGTATCCATAGTTTAGGGCGTGGACTACCAGGGTATCTAATCCTGTTTGCTCCCCACGCTTTCGTGTCTCAGCGTCAGTAATGTTCCAGAGCGCCGCCTTCGCCACCGGCCTTCCTCCCGATATCTACGCATTTCACCGCTACACCGGGAATTCCGCGCTCCTCTCCCATACTCTAGCCCGGCAGTCCCCCCTGACCTTTCTGGGTTGAGCCCAGAGCTTTCCCAGAGGGCTTACCGAACCGCCTACACACCCTGTACGCCCAGTGAATCCGAACAACGCTTGCCACCTTCGTATTACCGCGGCTGCTGGCACGAAGTTGGCCGTGGCTGCTTCTGGTGGTACCGTCCGTTCATGTTGTCATGAACCATCTTTCCACCCGAAAGGGGTTTACAATCCGAAGACCTTCATCCCCCACGCGGCGTCGCTGCGTCAGACTGTCGTCCATTGCGCAATATTCCTTACTGCTGCCTCCCGTAGGAGTCTGGCCCGTGTCGCAGTGCCAGTGTGGCTGATCGTCCTCTCAGACCAGCTACCCGTCGTTGCCTTGGTGAGCCATTACCCCACCAACTAGCTGATAGGACATGAGCCCATCCTCGAGCGCCACACTCACAGTGCAGCTTTCTTCCTAGATCCGCAGATCCAGGAACGTACGGAGTATTAGCTCACCTTTCGGCGAGTTATTCTCCTCTCGAGGGTAGGTCACCCATGTATTCCTCACCCGTTCGCCGCTGTACAAGTGTATTGCTACACCTTCTCGCTCGACTTGCATGTATTAGGCGCGCCGCCAGCGTTCGTTCTGAGCCAGGATCAAACTCTCATTAGGTACTTATAGAAATTGGACCCGAGGGCCACCACTTCAATACATCTACCTCTGCTTCCATATTCAACTGTCAAAGAGCTTTGAAATGATCTTGGTGGGATCAATTCGCGAGCCCCGGATACTACTTTTTCCCGGGGGTGAGAGTCAAGGGTTTTTTTCGGTCGTCAGAAATATTTTTTTCCTGACGCGCCGCCCCTCTCTCGTTCGGTGTCTGCAACATAAACATTTCATTTCTCCACGTCTAGTAGTTGACACACATTTATTTTTAACGCGTTTTTGCCGATGCGATGAGATACCGGAGCTGTTCGGGTTTCGTCCCATCAGTGAATATGACTATAATCGATACATGGATATGTCTTTAAAACGTCGATTGTTTTTACAACTGGCCGGGCTCGGCTCGGTCGCCGGCCTCACGGGCGGCTGCGATGCCGTCGGCAGCGTCTTTGGCCGCATGTTCGCCATGCCTCCACGAGAAACCACGTACATCACGACGAATAGCAAATTCTACGTTGTGAACTACATGGACTCTCCGTTCAACATTTCACGCGACCTCAATCAGGAGCAATGGCGCCTGCATATTAAGGGTGAGGTCAAGAAGCCACTCACGCTCAACTGGCGGGACGTGCTGAACCGTGACGCCTTCGATCAGGTCGCCACGTTGATGTGCATCGATACGCTCTCAGGGGGCGATAGCCTCGGCAACGCCGTGTGGCGCGGCATTTCTCTCAAACAGTTGCTATTGGATGCCCAACTTGACGACGAACTCGCGCGCGACATCGTGTTTCGCGGCGCCGATGGGTACGACGACAGCATTCCCCTCGCGCGCGCCATGCAGGACAATACGATGCTGGCGTACTTGATGAACGGGGAAAAGCTGCCGAAGGAACATGGCTTTCCGCTTCGGCTCATTGTCCCCGGCCTCTACGGCATCAAGAATGTGAAGTGGATTACGGAAATCGAGGTGTATGGAGGAGACTATAAAGGCTACTGGCAACGAAAGGGCTGGACGGACGACGGGACGATCAAAGTATTTTCCCGCATCGATAGTCCTGGACACTACCAGCCGATTCGCGGCACGGAGCGCCTCTTTCGCGGCATCGCCTTCGGCGGCCCCCACACCATCGTGAAGGTCGAGCTCAGCTTCGACGGCGGCCGCACATGGGCCCCGGCATCCATCGAACCTCCGCTGTCGCCGTACTCATGGGTAATTTGGAATTACACCTGGCAACCACCTAAGCGTGGAAAATATCAGGTGGTGGTGCGCGCGACAGACGCCTCCGGCCGCCTGCAAATCGCCGACATCGTGCGCCCCATGCCGGATGGCGCCTCGGGCTACCACACGATTGTCGCGGATGTCGAAACGCTCGAACCCCGCAAAGCTTAGCGCGAAACGTTTATAGACTGCGTCGATGCTCCGCCATGTCCCGCGATGCACAGACACCCACGACGATCCGCTACCCCTTCCTTGCGGCAGTGCTCGCCTTTCTGGCCGTTACCCTGCTGCCGCTGCTCCTGTACCCGCTCGCGCCAGCCGATCCCCTCGCCGTTGGCCATGCCGTCTGGGCCGTCGGCAAAGAGAAAGTGACCCTGCTTCACGCCCCGCGTTATGAAAAATTCGGCTTCGCCACCACCTGCATTTTAGAACCGCAGGACCAGATTATTATTATGGAAAGCCCGGTCACGCGCGCGGACCACACGTTGCTCGCCCGCATGCGCGAAGCCAGCACCCCCATTCAGTTCCCCTACTGCCCGCCCCGCGCCGAACTCATCGTGCAAGTGCATCAAGTCAAAGCGAAGGAAGGGCTCCTGGCGGTCGTGAAAGATTTCGTGCGGAGCGTCATAGGCCGGTAGCGGCCGTGAGTATCCGCCGCTCACACCAGCATGATCGCGCCCTCAAACGTGGCCGGCCAACCGTCGAAAAAGCTTTCGTTCGGTGCGGAGGAGAGCGGGCTGGCTTGCTGTACTGGCTATCGCGGAATGACCGGCAAGACTCTGTGCGACAGATACACAGCAGTGTGAAAGATCGCTTGATGAGCCACGGTAAAGCACGCGCCCTGCTTGGTGGATGCTTTGGTATGGGGTTGCGGTCCAATCGCGGGGAATTAATTATGGAGACTTCGACGCGCACCCGATGCCCGCTTAGAACAACATGGCTCGTTGGTCCCCGCTCTAGCGAAGTGCTTTCAGGAACTGCGGGAACCCTCAGGACAACCGATAGTCACACCGGAGAATCCCCACACTCAGATCTCAGACAGGTGGTGAGCACAAAAGCTCAGAATATTTCAGGCCGATCTCTCTGCAACCGCGGACACTATCGCTGCGGAGGGTTTGATCGCGACAAGGCGTTACGCCTGCGCGAAGTCTGAGTCGGCGTAAGGGCGTGCGCCAGAGCAGGTCGCAAAAACGCACGGTCGACAGCCTGGCGTTCGGCATCGGTTAACAGCCGCCACCGGCCCGGTGCCAGATCGCCAAGACGCAAGGGACCGATCGCAACGCGGATCAAGCGCAGGGTCGGATGCCCAACCGCGGCCGTCATCCGTCGAACTTGCCGGTTCATGCCTTCAGACAACGTCAATTCCAGCCACGCCGTCGGCACCGTCTTGCGGAATCGAATCGGAACCGCACGCTCCGGCAGCTCAGGATCAGGAGACAACACCTGCGCCCCGGCCGGTTTCGTCCGCCGCCCGCCGAGATCGATCCCGATTCGCAACTGGAGCAGCGCCGCTTCCGTCGGCACCCGTTCGACTTGTGCCCAATAGGTCTTCGGCAACTTATGCTGCGGATCGGTGATGCGGTGCGCCAATGCGCCATCCGACGTCAGCACCAGCAGCCCCTCACTGTCCGCATCCAACCGCCCGGCGGCATAGACATTCGGCACGTCGATATATTGCGCCAACGTCGGGCGGCCGTCCGGGTCGGTAAAGCAGGACTGCACGCCATAGGGCTTATGAAACACGATTGTTATCGAAGCAGGCACCGCTCGCAATCCTGTATTGCTGATTCGTTTCATTACCGATTTGTCGGCCTCAGCATACAGCAGCCCGTCAGCTGCACTGCAGCTCTCGACCCCATAGCCAGCTCACAGCGACCCATAGAATCCGCGAAGCTGCCGTAGCGCAAGCGCATGCACAACGCTGTCGGCCAGGCGCGTCCATATTAGAATTCCAGCTCCGAATCGTCCACTCGACCTCCAATCGCCGCCAGTTCAATCGGCATGAACAAGCCAGACATTGGATTCCACCACCAAAGACATAGACACCCATGGGCCTCGGGGCATTGGTTCATGCCCGGTGGGCATTACGCTCCTGAAGCAAACGCCGCGATCGCCGCCTGCCTGATGACCATCGTCCCGGACGCCCTCGCCGCACGCACACAGCACATAGCCGCAAGCGCTGAGGCGCTGATCCCCCAGTTGAGCCATTCGCCGAGCCTCTCTCGGCTTGAAGGGCGCGCGGGAATATGATCTGATCTTCCACGTGTTGCCATGGTGACTCCTGCAGTTGCCGGCCACACCGTCGATCAGTCACCTCGCTGAAAGGCCCCTATGCGCTGGGATGGACAACGAGAAAGCGGCAATATCGAAGATCGACGCGGCATGCCTATGGGGCAAGGAGTCGCCATCGGCGGCGGCACGCTGTTGCTCGTCCTGGTGGCCAGCCTCCTGCTCGGGCAGAATCCGCTGCAGGTCCTGGACATGTTGCAGGGTGGCGGCGGGTCGTTGATCGAAGCGCCGGCTCCCCAGGAATCCTCGGGCCCATCCAACAAACCGAACGATGCGCTTGGTCGCTTCGCCTCGGTGGTGCTGGCCAATACTGAAGACACCTGGCGGGCGATTTTTCAGCGCATGGGCCGACCCTACGAAGAACCTCGACTCGTGCTGTTCAACCAGATGGTCCAATCCGGCTGCGGCACCGCGCCCTCGGCCGTCGGCCCGTTCTACTGTCCGGCGGACGGCAAGCTGTATCTCGATCTGAGCTTCTTCGATGACCTCTCGCGACGATTCGGCGCCGGCGGCGACTTCGGGGCCGCCTATGTCATCGCGCATGAAGTCGGCCACCATATCCAAAACCTACTCGGAATCGCGCGTCAGGTTACGGAACGACAGCAGCAGCTTCCAACAGCGCAGGCGAACGCCCTGTCCGTACGGATGGAATTGCAGGCCGATTGCTTGGCCGGCGTCTGGGGCCACCATGCAAACGCCACGCACAAGATCATCGAGCCGGGCGATTTCGAAGAAGGGCTCAAGACCGCGGCCGCCATCGGCGACGATCGACTGCAGCGCTCCTCCACCGGTACCGTCCGGCCGGAGAGCTGGACCCACGGCTCGTCACAGCAGCGCGTCCAGTGGCTGCGGCGCGGACTGGAAAGCGGCGATCCGAAGGCCTGCGATACCTTTGATGCATCGGCGCTATAGGCACACGCGACCCAAGGCGAAAGCCCCCACTCAACAAAGAGGCCCCATGCGATACCTGTCAGCCCTCAGTCTGTGCCTATCCGTTCTGATCATGACCGCAGCCCTACCCGGCTGCGACACCATGTACCTGGGCGCCATGGAGAAGATGGGCTATGCCAAGCGCGATATCTTGAGCAGCCGCGTGAAGGCGGCGCGCGATGCCCAGGAAGAGGCCAAGCAGGAGATTCAAAGCGCGCTGGATCAATTCGGGAAGGTCGTAAATTTTTCCGGCGGCGACCTTGAAGCGACCTATAAAAAGCTCAGCGGGGAATTGGACGCGAGCGAATCGCAGGCCGAGGCGGTCCACAAACGCATTGCCGACGTGGAGTCGGTCGGGGACGCACTCTTTAAGGAATGGAAGACGGAACTGGATCAGTACTCCAGCAAGGAGCTCCGTCGAAAGAGCGAAGAAAAGTACAGCCAAACCCGCGCGCGGTACAGCGACATGCTCGGTGCGATGAAGAAAGCCGAGCAGCGTATCGACCCGGTCCTCCGGCCGCTTCGCGACCAAGTCCTCTACCTCAAGCACAATCTCAACGCCAAGGCGCTATCGTCCCTGAAGGGCGAGCTGGTGAAGGTCGACGCGCAGGTGGATCAGCTGGTCAAGGATATGAACCGCTCGATTGCCGAAGCGGATAAGTTCATCCAAGGCCTTGAAAAAGAGGCAGGCTAAGCCTGGGCTTCTGCTGTCGCGCCTGCGTCTGAGTCCGGAACGGCGTAGGCGAACCCACCGACATCGAGCAACCGAATCGGCGTCTCGTAGAGCGCACTCAGCCGTGCGTTCGTCAGCATGTCCGCGCGCGCGCCATCGGCCCACACACGACTGTCCTTGAGTAAGATCACCCGCCCCGTTTCGGGCGGAATTTCGTGCACATGGTGCGTGACGATGATCACCGTCGTACCCGCCCGCATGAGCGCTCGCACCGTATCGAGATAGGCATAGCAGGCCTTGGGATCTAACCCGCTCGTCGGCTCATCCAAAATCAGCGCCTGTGGCCGATGGACCAGCGCCCGCCCCAAGAGGCACCTGCGCTGCTCTCCGGTGGAGAGCCGGGCGAAGGGACGGTCGCCCCACTGTTCGACGCCGACCTGCTTCGCCACCTCGGCCGCGCGCGCCTGCTGCGCGGCAGTGAACACCTGATGCGGATAGATCCCCGAGCTGGCATAGAACCCCGAGAGCAACACCTCCCGGACCGTCGCCCCGGCATCGTAGTCACGCTGGAGATCATGCGACACCATCCCCAGCTTGCTGCGCAGCTCCCATACATTCCAGTGATCCAGACCGAAAAGCCGAAAGCGGCACGCGGCATCTGGGACCGGATGGACCTCGTTGCTGATGAGTTTGAGCAGCGTGGATTTCCCTGCGCCGTTGGGCCCGAGGATCGCCGTCTGCGTGCCGCAGGCAAGCGTCAGCGAGACGCGATCGAACACGAGGTGATCGCCGCGATACACGCTGACATCGCGCAGCTCCAACAAGGGCGTGGGCTGCGGCAGATTCTGATGTGGGAATCGGCCGTCAGTCACGGCCGCCCTGTACGGTCGACTGTGGACCCGGCACCGATGGAGGAGGCAATGGCATAGCTGTGAGGTGCGGACCAGAAGTACTCGAGGCCGATGAGCCGAACCGAGACAATCAGCTTACTAAGGCGAGTGAGTACCCCTGCTGACGATAACAGGGCCGCACCTACACGACGAGTCCGGCCGCTAGCTGACGATATCCAGCTTGATGGCGAGGTCCTTGAGCTGGGCCTGGGTCACGGCGGATGGAGCCTGCGTCATGAGGCACTGGGCCTTTTGCGTCTTCGGGAACGGAATGACATCCCGGATGGATTCCCCGCCGCCGAGCAGCATGATCAGCCGATCCAACCCGAACGCGATGCCGCCGTGCGGCGGCGCGCCGAATTCCAGCGCGTCCAACAAAAAGCCGAACTGCTGTTGCGCCTGCTCAAGGCCGATCCCCAGCAGGTCGAGGATCTTCAGCTGCACGTCGCGACGATGATTACGGATGCTGCCGCCGCCGATTTCGTTGCCGTTCAGGACCATGTCGTACGCCTTGGCGCGCACGTTCAACGGAGCCGTGTCTAAATTCGGCAGATCCTCATCCATCGGCCCGGCAAACGGGTTGTGCATGAAGATGTAGCGTTTGGCTTCTTCCGAATAGTCGAGCAACGGAAACTCGGTCACCCAGAGGGGCTTCCACGCGGTCTTGTCGATCAGGTTCAGCTCTTCTCCCAGGAGCAGCCGAATCCGGCCCAACACGTCGTGCACGATCGCCGCCGTATCGGCGCCGAACAGCACGAGGTCGCCCGGCTTCGCCTGCGGCAGCGCCGCGGCAAACGCCTTCGCATCCAAAAATTTGGCGATGACGGAATCCAACTGCCCCTCAGCGGTGATCTTCAGCCAGGCCAATCCCTTTGCGCCGAAGGACTTCGCAGTCTCGCCGAGCGTGTCGATGCGATTACGCGTCATGGTCGCGCCGCCGGGCACGATCAGCGCCTTCACCATCTTGCCCTTCGTGGCGGCCTCACGAAACACCTTGAACTCGCTCGTCGCGGCAAAGGCCGTCATGTCGTAGAGCGGCATGTCGAAACGAAGGTCGGGCTTGTCCGATCCGTACCGCCCAATGGCTTCGGCGTAGGTCATACGCGGGAACGGGAGCGGCAGGTCCACTCCGCCGACGGCCTTGAACGCGCCGACGATCATACGTTCCATCGTGGACATGACCTGCTCGCGGTCGACGAAGGACATTTCAATGTCGACCTGCGTGAATTCCGGCTGCCGATCGTTGCGGAGATCCTCGTCGCGGAAGCAGCGGGCGATTTGGTAGTACCGGTCGCAGCCGCTGACCATCAGGATCTGTTTGAAGAGTTGCGGCGACTGGGGGAGCGCAAAGAACTCGCCGGGATTCACGCGACTGGGCACCAAGTAATCGCGCGCGCCTTCGGGGGTGCTCTTCGTCAACACCGGCGTCTCGATTTCCAGGAAGCCTTCGTCGTTGAGGAAGGTGCGCATGAACTGCGCCATGGCGTGCCGCATGCGGATGAGCCGCTGCATGGCCGGGCGCCGGAGATCGAGGTAGCGATATTTCAGACGCAGGGCTTCGGTGATCACCGCGTCGTCTTCGATCAAAAACGGCGGCGTCTTGGCTTCGTTCAGCACCTCGATCTGATCGACCAGGACTTCGATCTCGCCGGTCGCCAACGCGGGATTGGCCGAACCTTCGGGACGCGCAGCCACGGTGCCGCCGACGGAGACCACAAACTCGCTGCGCAGTGCGTTGGCCGTCTGATGCGCGGTAGCCTGCACTTCCGGGTTGAAGACGATCTGCGTCAGCCCGTACCGATCGCGCAAATCGATAAACACCACGTTGCCATGGTCGCGGCGGCGATGCACCCAGCCGTTCAAGACCACCCGCGTGCCGACATCCGCCTTCGTAAGCGCCCCACAATGATGCGTCCGCATCTTCATCGTGCCACTGCCTTTCGCACTGACGTCACCTTTCGCCACCGCCCGGTCGGCCGCTTCTTCTTCGGCACACCCGTCAGCTCTTCTTCCGTCGCCTGTCGCCAGACCTCGCGCAACGCATTCGCCTCGCGATCGGTCAGATATCGATACTGACCGAGCGGCAGATTCCGCAGGGTCAACGGGCCCATGCGCACGCGCACGAGCTTGAGGACGTAGTGCCCCACGGATTCGAACATGCGCTTCACTTGGTGTTTCCGGCCCTCGTGGATGGTGATTTCCAACCAGGAATTCGCCTCCGCCTTTCGGACCTTCTTCACCACGGCGGGACTCGTCATCCCGTCCTCGAGCTTGACGCCGCGTTCGAGCTGGCGAATCTCTTCGTCGGGCAGGACGCCCTTCACTTTTACGAGATAGGTCTTCGGCACATGAAATTTCGGATGCAGCAACGCCTGCGCCAACTCGCCGTGATTGGTGAGCAACACCAGGCCTTCACTGTCGAAATCCAAGCGGCCGACCGGGAAGACACGCACTTTGACGCCGTCGAGCAGGTCGGCGATCGTGACCCGGCCTTCCGGGTCGGACATGGTGGAGACAAAGCCCTTCGGCTTGTTCAGCATCACGTACACGTGCGGCGGGGCGGGCTTGATATGCCGGCCATCGACCTTCACGTGGTCCTTCTCGGGATTGATCTTCGAGCCGAGCTCGGTGATGAGCACGCCGTTGACCGTGACACGGCCCTGCGCGATCAATTGCTCGGCCTTGCGGCGCGAGGCCAGCCCGCTATCGGCAATGACTTTTTGGAGGCGAACTTCCATGGTGGACAGTGGTGCTACTCCCATTCAATGGTGGACGGCGGTTTCGAACTGATGTCGTACACCACGCGGTTCACACCCTTCACTTCGTTGATGATGCGGTTCGAGATGCGACCTAATACATCGTTTGGCATCTTCGCCCAATCGGCCGTCATGCCGTCGACGCTGGTAACGGCGCGCACGGCGACCACATGCTCGTACGTCCGCCGATCGCCCATGACGCCCACCGTGCGGATCGGCAGCAGCACCGCGAAGGCCTGCCAAATCTCTCGATAGAGGCCCGCCGCCCGGATCTCCTGATCGACGATCGCCTCCGCGCCGCGCAAAATCGTCAGCCGCTCCGGCGTCACGGCGCCAAGCACGCGAATCGCGAGTCCGGGCCCGGGGAACGGCTGCCGCCAGACGATCTCGTCCGGCAATCCCAATTCCTTCCCCAAGACACGCACTTCGTCCTTGAACAATTCCCGCAGCGGCTCGATCAGCTTCAGCTTCATGCGGGCCGGAAGGCCGCCGACATTATGATGCGACTTGATGGTGGCGGAGGGGCCTTTGAAGCTGATGCTTTCGATCACGTCGGGGTACAGCGTGCCTTGCACCAAATGGGTGATGCCCTTGAGCTTCTTGGCTTCGGCATCGAAGTGTTTAATGAACGTCCGCCCGATGATTTTCCGCTTCCGCTCCGGGTCCGTCACATTTTTCAGCGCAGTCAGAAAGGACTTCGTGGCGTCCACGACGCGCAGGTTGAGCTTTTCATGTTCCGCAAACGTCGCCTTCACCTGCTGCCGCTCGCCCGCCCGCAGCACGCCGTTGTCGACGAACACGCAAGTCAACTGGTCGCCCACGGCACGATGCGTCAGCACGGCGGCCACCGAGGAATCGACCCCACCGCTCAAGGCGCAGAGCACGCGGTTCTTCCCGACCTGCTCGCGAATCTGCTGGACGGCCGTGTCCACGTAGGACTGCATGGTCCAGGTCGGGCGGCAGCCGCAGATGTCGTACACAAAATTCTTGAGGATGGTCGAGCCTTGCGGCGTATGCGCCACTTCGGGATGAAACTGGAGACAATAGACACGGTGCTCGGCATCCACCCACTTCATCGCGGCAATGGGGGAGTTACTCGTGTGGGCAATGGCGCGAAAGCCGTCGGGCATGCGCTCGATGCGGTCGCCATGCGACATCCACACGACGGTCGAGCCGGAAGGACCGAGATTCTTGAACAGGTCGGATTGGTCGTCGATCGTCAGGTCGGCGCGGCCGAACTCCCGATGCGTCGACTTGGCGACCTGCCCGCCCAGCCGATGTGTCACGAGCTGCATGCCGTAACAAATGCCGAGGATCGGCAGCCCCTGCTCGAAAAGCTCCTTCACCACCATCGGGGCTTTTTTCTCATACACACTCGACGGCCCGCCCGACAGGATGATGCCGCGCGGCCGATAGCCGAGGATCGTCGCCAATGGTGTGGTACAGGGCAGGATTTGCGAATAGACCTGCGCCTCGCGGATGCGACGCGCGATCAGTTGCGTGTACTGCGAGCCGAAGTCGAGAACAAGAATGCGGTCGTGCCAGAGTTCCATAGGTCTCGTGCGTAGGGGTCAGGGTGCAGGATACGGACTGGGCCATCCAGGGACAGGACGGGAGCGAGCCGATCGCGTCTCGCGGCGGTCGTGCCGCCGCAGGCTCTCTGTTCAGGTCCTCAGGACGTCACTCCCAATCCATGCGGTAGTTCGGCGCTTCTTTGGTAATGATGACGTCATGCACATGGCTTTCGCGCAGCCCGGCGACCGTCTGACGGATGAACCGTGCGTTCCGTTGGAGATCCGGAATCGTCCGGCAGCCGCAATAGCCCATGCCGGAACGCAAGCCGCCGACGAGTTGATAAATCACGTTCGACAAGCTGCCCTTGTACGGCACGCGGCCTTCGATCCCTTCCGGGACCAGCTTCGACTCCGGCCGCCCCGCCTGCCCGTAGCGATCCTTGCCGCCGCGCTCCATGGCGCCGATCGAGCCCATGCCGCGATAGACCTTATACGTACGCGCTTGCAGGAGGACGGTCTCGCCGGGGGACTCTTCCGTTCCGGCCAGCAAGCTGCCGATCATGACGGCGGAGGCGCCGGCCGCGAGAGCCTTCGTCACGTCACCGGAAAACTTGATGCCGCCGTCGGCGATGATCGCCACACCGGATCCAGCCGCCACCTTGGCACAATCGGCAATCGCGGTGAGCTGCGGCATGCCTGCGCCGGAGACGATGCGCGTGGTGCAAATCGATCCGGGGCCGACGCCGACTTTCAGCGCATTCGCGCCCGCATCGATCAAATCCTTCGCCCCCTCGGCGGTCGCGATGTTGCCGGCGATCACCTGCAGGTTCGGATGCTTCTTCTTGATCTTCCGCACGGTCTCGATGACGGCCTGCGAATGTCCGTGCGCCGTATCCACCACCACCACATCGATGCCGGAGCGCGTCAGCAATTCGATCCGCTGCTCGGTGTCCGGGCCGACTCCCACTGCCGCCCCGACCCGCAACCGCCCATGCTCATCCTTCGAGGCGTTGGGATATTTGATGCGCTTCTCGATATCCTTGATGGTGATGAGGCCGCGCAGCTCGCCCTGCTTATTGACGACGGGGAGCTTTTCGATCCGGTGCTCGTGGAGAATTTCCTTGGCCTTTTCGAGCGTGGTGCCTTCCGGCGCCGTCACCAACTTGTCGCGCTTCATCACCTGCGAGACCTTGAGGTCCATTCGCGTTTCGAAGCGCAGATCGCGGTTGGTCAAAATGCCGACCAACTTTTTGTTCTTTGTGACGGGAATACCCGAGATGCGGTACTTGGCCATCAGCTTATGCGCGTCGCGAATGGTCTCATCCGGCGCAATCGTAACCGGATCGAGAATCATCCCGCTTTCGGACTTTTTCACACGGTCGACTTCGGCGGCCTGATCGACCGGCGACAGCACGCGGTGGATGATACCGATACCGCCTTCGCGCGCCATGGCGATCGCCAAGCGCGACTCGGTCACCGTGTCCATGGCGGCGCTGATGATGGGAATGTTGAGCGGGACGCTGGCCGTGACCGACGTGCGGGTGTCCACCTCGTTCGGCAACACGCTTGATTTGGAGGGGACCAGCACCACGTCATCAAAGGTGAGCCCCATCCGCGTCTGATCATCCAGCATAGTGTCCCTTTCAGCGATATCGCACGAACCGGGGAGCGATGCCGATCCCGGTGTGAAACAAGCGGGGCGTGAAGCGGGCCCACATGATCGCGACGGTCGTCGATGCGGGACGGCGAGGCGGTCGGCATTCGCGCCGAGGGCCTCGCCGTCTCATCTGCACACGTCGGCGTTACTGCGCGACGCCGGAATCCGTCAAGGCCTCAGCCGATTCGGCATCGTCGCGTAAGCGCTCTTCGCCTTCTTCCGCCGGCATGAATTGCTGCACGCGCGTGTTGGCGCTGTCCACGACGAACACGCTGCCGCGCGCATCCACGGCAATCCCGTAGGGGAAGTTGAACTGCCCGGATCCGTTCCCGAAGCCGCCCCATTGGGTAATGAAGTTGCCTTCGCGGTCGAACTTTTCGATGCGGTGGTTGCCGGTGTCGCTCACGTAGACATCGCCCTGCACGTCCACCGTGATGCCCCACGGATTCCGCAATTGCCCGGCTTCCTGCGCCAGTGCGCTGCTTGCGTGGCCAGCGTCCGGACTGCCGCCCCATTTGGTGATCAACTGCGGAAGCACGTTCGTGCTCGTGTCGAATTTTTGGATGCGGTGGTTGCCCATGTCGACCACATAGACGAGCCCGTCGGTCTCATCGACCGCGACGCCGCGCGGGAAGTAGAACTGCCCGTCGTGGTTGCCGAAACTCCCCCACGACATGATGAACTCACCCGCCATATCGAACTTCTGCACGCGGAAATTGGCGCTGTCCACCACGTAGATGTAGCCGCGCACACGATCGATCGCAATGCCCCACGGCGCGTTGAACTGGCCTTCGCCGTTCCCGCGCGAGCCGAACTTCATGATGTAGCCGCCGAGCTTCCCGTCGAATTTCTGCACGCGGTGATTGTTGGTATCCACCACCCACACGTCGCCCTTCGCATCGCAGGCCACGCCGGTCGGATTGTGGAAGTTACCGTTGGCGGAGCCGAACGCCCCCCACAGGATGATGAAGTTACCGGCGTTGTCGAACTTCTGCACGCGGTTGTTGCCGTTATCGACAACGAACAACGCCCCCTGCTGGTCGATCGCCACACCGTACAACGGGGCAAGGAATTCGCCGCCGTGCAGGAGCGAGGCGCCGCGGCCCGGCTTGCCCCACTTCGAGACGCAGAGGTAACCGGACGTATTGACCAAAATCCCGGCGCTGGCCGGGACCGACACGTTGTTTCCGACGTCCTTGAACCAGACATAGATGGACTTCGGTCCATCGCCCGGCGAGAGGACAAACGGGATCGTCGCGCCGAACTTGATGATGGGATCGACCTCGACCCATCCCGGCGTGCCCGCGAGCGGGGCCATCGGGTTTTCCGAAATGTAGTAGGCCGCCACACCCGAATCGACATCGTTCGCCGAAATCGTCACGACGACTTCGGGGGTGTTCGACATGAACGCCCCGTGATTGAGCACGGCATAGGGATTTTGCGGCGCGGTCATATCGATCAGGATCGGCGTCGCCGTCACTTCTTCGGACAGCCCGCTTTCCGTCTCATCCTCATACACCGCGGCCAACGCATAGTAATACGACACGTCGTTGGTCAGGCCGCTATGCACAAAGGGATTCGAGGCGCCTTCGATCTTGGTGCCGGATTGCTTGGTCACGCCCTCCGCCGTCCCAAAGTACAGGTTGTAGGACTGCGCGTTTGGGATTTCCAACCAGCTGATCGTCACTTCCGTATCGCCCGCTTTCACCGCCACGCCGCGCGGGATGGTGGCGTCGCGCTGCTCGGTCGTCGCGGCCTTCAGCGAGCGGTTCAACTCTTCTTCGGTCGGGATGTACTTGATGATGCGGTTGTTCCCGCTGTCCACCACGTACACATGACCTTCCTTGTCGATGGCCATGCCGGAGGGGAAATTCAATTGGCCTTCGGTCAACCCGCGGTTGCCCCAGGCGCAGAGGAACGTCCCGTTCCCGTCGAACTTCTGAATGCGATGGTTGCTCTGGTCCACGACATACACGTGCCCCAACGCGTCGCAGGCCACGCCCCAGGGCGACTTGAATTGCCCGGGCCCCGTGCCCTCACGTCCCCACTTGGTCAAGAAGCTGCCGCGCGGGTCGAACTTTTGAATGCGATGGTTCCCCTCATCCGCCACATAGATGTTGCCGACAAAGTCCACCGCGATGCCGCGCGGATAGAAAAAGGCGCCGTCGAAGCTACCGTCGCGGCCCCACTTCAACAGGGGCGTGCCGTCGTTGGTGAATTTCTGGACGCGGGCGTTGCTGGTATCGCTGATGAAGACATTGCCGTCACGATCGGTGGCCAAGCCCCAGGGCACATCGAACCGTCCGATGTCCGCACCCTTCCACGCAAAGCCGAACTTGCCCCAGGTATGCAGGTAGTTCCCCTCGCCGTCCAACTTCTGGATGCGGTTGTTGCCGCTATCCGCGACAAACAGTTCGCCGTCCAGGCCGGTGGCCAGGCCGCGCGGATAGTAGAAGCTGCCTTCGGCCGATCCGGGATCGCCGCCCCAACGCGCGATAAACTTGCCGTCCTTGTCGAACTTTTGAATGGAGTGATTGTCGGTGTCGGCGACAAAGATATTGCCGTCCTTATCGAGGGCAATCCCAGTCGGCGACTTGAACTCGCCATCGTCTACGCCCTCGGTCCCGAAAATCTGCCCGACCAAATACGGCGACGGAATCGCCATGACTTCCTGCGACTCGAGGCTCTCGCCCTGCTCGGTCACCACGGTCACCACATAGTGGTAACAGGTCCCGTTCGCGAGGTCCTCGTGCAGATAGGGAGACGAGGGGCCTTCCACGCAGGTGGCCTTGTCTTTTTTCACGCCGATCGTGGTTTTGAAATCGTTCGGGCCCGCGATGGGACGCGTGAGGTCGGAGAACTTCACCTGCACACCCTTGGTCGTCGCGTAGTACACGTTGTAGTACATCGCGCCCTCGACCGGGTCCCAGGTCAGCAATACCCGCCCATTTCCCGGCTGTGCCTTGACGTTCGCTGGTGCGGGAGGCAGTTCCTCCGCCGGTGCGGCTTCGCCCGCGCCCCACTCATCGGATGCGCCACGCACCGTTAGCCGCCGCCACGCCCCATCAACGACGTCCTCGCCGAAAAATTGGGTGAGATGCATAGGTGTTGCCTCGTCCTTTTAGTTCAGAATTTCACACATTTAGAGACACAACAGCATGGGTCTCGGAAACAAGGGAGGCAGTCTAACAGAGCCCCAAGAAATGCGTCAAGGCGAGGAGCGGCACGGCATCCGGCAGGATTCTGCAGTTAGAGACAGCACGGCGATGCGTGGCGTGCGTTGCAGGGTGTGGCAGCGGAATCAGTGAAGGAACGACGGGTGCGACCTGGAATACGAACACGAATCGCAGCGGCGGTGGCTCGGCAGGCAATGCGCTTATTGATGGCCGGCGACTGAAATAGGATCAATATCGTCGAGCACGGCCTCATCCGCATCACCGGCCTGAGCATGTACATGGCTGTGGCCGTTACTCTCGGCGGGTCCGTTGCCATTCCCGTTTGCATCCGTGTGCTCGTAGCCCTGTGCGCTGTCCAACGAATGCAGGACACGGTCTGCCTCCGTGAGCAGATCACCCTCGTCTGCGTGGCCTTCACTCGAGACCGCTTCCATCAGATCGCCACTACCGAGCGGGATCCGGTCGCCGACATCCTGATCGTCGGCATCGAGCTCCGGCAACAGTTCATCCGAGACTGCAGAAGCGTCGGCCGAGGCTTCGCCGTGAATCGTGGCGTCCGTTTCAATCGCGGTTTCGGTTTCAGCCGTGGCTTCAGTAGCGGCTTCGGCGTCACTCATCGCGTCGGTATCGAGCGTCGTATCGGGAGCGGCCGCGTCCATGGCCAACTCGGGCGCTTCGACCAACCCGGTGCCTTCCGCGTCGGTATTGCCCACCATCATGTCCTCTAACAGGGACGATTGATCGCCCTCGCCCAATTCCTTGAACTCTTGCAACGGCGGCAATTCCGACAAATCGCGCAACCCGAAATGTTCCAGAAAGTGTTTCGTCGTGCCGTACATGATCGGCCGACCCGGCTCATCCTTTCGCCCGACGATGCGGACGAGCTTGCGCTCCATCAACGTGCGAATGACGCCGGAGGTTTCGACGCCGCGAATCTTTTCCAACTCACCGCGCACCACCGGTTGCCGATAGGCAATGATGGCGAGGGCCTCCACCGCCGAGCGCGACAACTTCGCCTGGGGTTTGTGCTTATCCAATCGGCGCAGCCAGGCGGCGTACTGCGGCCGCGTCACCATGCGGTAGCCGCCGGCGACCTGCACAATCTGCAAACTACTGCCGCGCTGATCGAGCGCCAGCGTCATCATCGCCAACGCCTGCCGCACCTGCGCCTTCGTCACCTGCCCGAGCACGCCGACACAACGCTCCACCGTCAGCGGATCGGGAGACACAAACAACAGCGCTTCCAGCACCGGCGCAATGTCCACAGCAGCATCGGTGGCCGCATCAACCGCGCCGTCGGCTACGGATTCCATCGTCGCCTCATCGGTCGCCGTCTCATCCGTCAGCGCTTCGTGCGTGATCGCTTCGTCTGTGACCGTCACATCTTGCGTTGACTCGTCTTGGCCCAGCTCCTCACCCGCTGCAACAACCGCCTGCGCGCCGCGCGATTCCTCGCCGCTGTCTTCGCTGCTCGCCGCCACAGGAGCGGGCGCGCCGTCCTCCAGCACCGCCATCGCTTCCTCAGCCAGCGCTTCAACCGCCGCGTCCATTTCCTCCCCGCCCACGATCGGCTTGCGCATTAGGACTCCTCTGCAATCAGGTCGTCGTCATCGACCGCCGTGAAGGCGCGCGACACTAAAATGGAACCGAACAACTCGGCTTGGTAGACCCGCACCGTGCGCAGGCGGATCAATTCCAAGAGGGCCAAGAACGTCACGATCACCGTAATGCGCGTGACCTCGCCGGTAAACAACTCCTCGAACGTGAGGGATTCCCGCGTCTCCATCATGTCGAGAATGCTCGTCATCTGATTGCGGACGGTCAGGTGATCGGGAATGATTTCGATGAGCGGGCTGGACGGCGTGCGCGCAATAATCGACTGCAGCGCGCTGACGAGATCGAACAGCGACAGGTCCTCCGACGTAAGCTCGTCCGGCTCCGGCTCGGGCAACGGCTCGGGGTCGCGCAGAAAGACATCGCGCCAGCGGCGCCCGCGGTCATCTAATTCGCGCGCGGCTTCCTTGAACTGTTTGTACTCGAGCAGGCGGCGAACGAGTTCTTCGCGCGGGTCGGGCCCGTCGTCCTCGTCGGGCGGACGCTCGTCTACCGGCAGGAGCAGGCGCGACTTGATGTGGAGCAATGTCGCCGCCATCACCAGGAATTCGCCAGCGACGAACAGGTTCAGCGACCGCATCTGCTCCAGATAGTCGATGTACTGCTGCGTGATGAGCGCGATCGGAATATCGTAGATGTTGATACGATTTTCTTTGATCAAATGCAGGAGCAGATCGAGGGGACCCTCGAATTTCTCGAGGCGCACTTGGTATGGCAGTTCGACTTGTTCCACAGACCCCTGTTCGAACCGGTGTGACGGTGTGGATTCGGCCCTTTTCGCCACGAGCGGGCGGTTGAGGCGTGCGGGCCCCTTATACCAGCTTATTGTGGTGAGGGCAAGGCCACGCATTATTCTCCGTAAATATCCGACAGTCGGTCCTCCTGTACTGATGGCGCGGGGAGCGGTGGTCGCATGGGCACCAATCCTAAGTGCGGCCGGTGGTAATGATAGCGATCGAGAAACGTGTGAACCTCCGGAATCAGGC
>JAYREW010000004.1:0-150996 GCA_041908685.1 Nitrospiraceae bacterium
CGGCCGCCTCATTCACGCGCAACAGACTTTTTGTCGTCATCGATGGTCTCCCCGCGGTGGGCGCCAGCGGGCCCGCGCCCCCCCCGCCGGGCGCGGGGGGGTGGTTCTTTGGGGGTGTGTGGTGGGGTTGTTTCTCCCCCCTGCGCCCGGGGGGGGGGGCGCGGGCCGGCGGGCGCCGACCGCGGGGAGACCATCGATGACGACAAAAAGTCTGTTGCGCGTGAATGAGGCGGCCGAACTACTGCAGGTCAGCCGGTGGACGGTCTATCGCTGGCTGGCCGATGGGCGGCTGCAAGGCACGAAGCTGGGGAAGGGCACCTTGCGGATTCTTCGTGATTCGGTGGCGCAACTGATCGACGAGAATCGCGTGGTGCTCGCGGCCGCCGAGGAGCAGAAGCCGGACAGTCAGCCGCCCTGGGAGGCGAACAGCACAGGGGCAGGACTGAAATGAGTGGGCTGATGACGACGCGTGCGGCGGTCGCACCGTCGAGATGGATGTGTGCTGCGTTGCTCTGCGCGGGCTTTCTGGGGTTTGCCTCGCCGACGGCGGCCGAAACGACTTCGGATGCGGGGCTGCGCCTGGGCGCATCGACGGTGCTTGTGCAGGCGCCGACGCCCGTCTCCCCTCCGGCGCTGGCGTTCGATGCGACCGGGGCCCTGCAGGTGGCGTGGTTTGAAAAGTCCGGCACGGTCGGCACGGTGAAGACGCTGCGTATGACGGAGCAGGGAGGCGCGGCCCCGGCGGCGGTGGTGGTGAATCCGGCGGGGCGCGGGCCGGATGCCATTCATCAGTCGCCCGGGTTGTCGGTCGGCCCCCAGGGCCATGTGGGCATTACGTGGTCGGCGGCCAATGTGGCGAGCGGGGTGATGTTTGCGTCCGACCTCCTGTTTGCAGGTTCGCGAGATGGTGGTGCGACGTTCGGCGCACCGGTGCCGATCAACGACGACGGGAAGCCCATTCCCCACACGTTTGAAAGTGTGTCCGAAGGGGACGCGGGGGACCTGTATGTCGGGTGGCTCGATGGGCGCAATCGGGATCGGAGCGGTGCGGGTATGCAGTTCGCCTGCTCGCGTGACGGGGGCGCGACGTTTGGGAGCAATCTGACGGTGGACGGAATGGCCTGTCCCTGTTGTCGTCCGATGGTCGCTACGGCGCCGGACGGGACGGTGTGGGTGGCCTGGCGCAAAACCTTCGAGGGCAACGTGCGCGATATCGTGGTGGCGCAGTCGCAGGATCGCGGCCGCACGTTTTCCGCTCCGCACCTGGTCAGCCGAGACGGGTGGGTGTTTGAGGCCTGTCCGCATCGCGGGCCGTCGATCGGGTTCGATGCGCAGGGCCTCGCCTATGTCGGCTGGTATACCGAAGGGCGAGACGAGCAGCCGCGGATTTACGTCGCCGCGTCGGAGGATGGGGGGCTGTCCTTTTCGACGCCGGTCCCGTTGCACACCTCCACGACGTCGTTGCCGGACAATCTGCGCATGGTGGTGCACCCGAGCGGCGCTGTGATCGCGCTGTGGGAGGAAGTGACGGGCGTGCGCAAACGTGTGGTGGCGCGCGTGTCGATGGATCGCGGCCGGTCGTTCGGCGCCATCATCCCGCTGAGTCGCGGGGCGAAGGCGGAGCATCCGACCGTCGCCGTGCATGCCGACGGTCGGGTGGCGATCGCCTGGACGGAACATGCCTTCCCCAATAACCGTCTCGTCGTGCAGTGGGCCCAACTGGCCGAATCTGCTTCGATGAAGGACAGTCAGCCGTCGGCTGCTCCCGCTTCATCCGATAGCCAAGGGAAGTAAGCCTCAATCGTGAAACGGTATCGGTCGGCGTGAGGCAGGGGCACATCCAGAGGGCGCGGGGGGCCGATGTGCGCGTTCACTTACAGTGATGATGAAAGGGTGCGGTGCGGTATGAGCAGCAATGGACAAGGAGCGTTGGTAGGGATCTGGGCTGTGCTGGCGGTTGGGGTGATGTTGGGTGCGGGCATGGATATCGGTCATGCGGAGGAACCGACTTCCGCGACACCGGAACCAGCGATATCGGTTGAGGCCGACGGACGCACGACGGTTGCGCGCGATGAGCCGGAGACGCAGTCTGCGGAGCCGACGGCCCCACAACTCCAATTGGATCCGGTCGTGGTGTCCGCAACGCGGGGACCCAAGCGGGTCACGCAGGTGCCGGGTGCGGTGACGGTGGTGGAACAAAAGCAGATTCAGCAGGGGCGGGCCGCGACGGGTGTCGATGAAACGTTGAGGATTGTGCCCGGCGTCCAGGCCGAGCGACGCTTCGGGCCCGATGACGTACGTATTTCCATCCGCGGCAGCGGGGTGCGCTCCACGTTTGGAGTGCGTAGCGTCCGTGTGCTGATCGACGGCATTCCGCTGACCGAAGTCGACGGGCAGACGCGACTGGAGCCGATCGATCTGGATGCGGTGGCGCGCATCGAGGTGCTCCGCGGACCCAACTCGACGTTGTACGGGAACGCTTCCGCCGGCGTCATTAACTATGTGTTGGAAGAAGGTCAGCAGGATAATAAATACATCGAGCCGCGCTTCGTGTTCGGATCCTACGACTTCTACAAGTATCGGCTGAAGGCCGCCGGTGCGACGGAAACATTCAGCTGGATGGGCAATTATTCGTATCTCGACTACGGGGGATACCGCGACCATTCCGCGACGCGCAACCAGCGCTTTCTCGGGAAATTCAAATACAAGATCAACGACCACTCCGATCTGTCCATGGTCATCACCTACGGGCAGATGGACGGGGACATCCCGGGGAATCTCTACCGCTCGCAATTCGAAACGAATCCAAGGCTGCAACAGCAAACGCTACACGCCGTTCCACCGGCGCTGTTCCCGGCCACTACGCCGTTCGCCGCCTTCCAGCCGTTTCGAAAAGATGAGCGGTTCCGCCCATCGCTGACCTACCGCAACCAATTCAGCGAGCATCAGGAAATCGAGCTCTCAGGGTTTTTTGCCACACGCGATCTGCACCATCCGCTGTGCTGCTTCAGCGGCAGCCTGATTACACTGCGGCGCATCGAGAACGCCGCCTTCGCAAAATATACGAATACGGTGCCGATCTTCGATCATGAGAACCGGTTGATCGTGGGCTTCGACTGGCAGGATCAAAATTCGGTGAACAAGAATTTCGCCAACGTGCTGGGGTCGCCGGGGGCGCTGCAGGAATATTCCCAGGCGCGGATCAACCAGGACGGGACCTATCTGCAGGACGAGTTTAAGCTCACCGACCAGATCGAGCTGGTGGGCGGCGTCCGGTACAGTCAGGTGCGATTCAAGGTTGAGGATCATCTACGGCTCGGCGGGGCGAATGCCTCCGGGCGGCGCAACTTTGCGCAGACGACCGCGCTGGCCGGCATTCGATACAGCCCCGTCAAGTGGGCCAACCTGTATTTCAATTTCGGGCAATCGTTTGAAGCGCCCACCGGGAGCGAATTCCGCAATCCGACGACCGCGACGGGTGTCGGGCTGAATCCGACGATCAACCCCCAACAATCCACCAACTATGAAGTGGGTATTAAAGGCACGATCGGCGACAAGCTGTTCTACGACCTGGCGGTGTATCGTCAGCATTTCACCGATGAGCTGCTGCAATTCAACACGGGCCTGACCGGCCCCTGCAGCATCTTCGCGCCCTGCTTCAGAAATGCGGGGGCGAGCGATCACGACGGGTTCGAGATGGGCCTGGCCTACAAACCCGTGCCGTCGGTCACGCTGCAGGTGGCGTACACCTACTCCGACTACCGTTTCCGGGACTACATCGTGGGCGGCCAGCAGCTGGCGGGGCGTCGGTTGCCCGGCGTGCCGGAGCATCGCCTGGTGCTTGATTTTACCTATGAACAGCTGAGCGGTCCGTTGACCGGTGCGTTCGGCGGCGTCGAGTGGCAGTACCAGACCGACTACTTCTTGAGCGATACGAATCTCGAATCGTCCTCGCCGCAAAATGGACAGAAAAACCCGAGCTACCACGTGACGAATCTGAAGGCCGGGTACAAGACGATGCTGAGTCAGCATTGGGGGATCGAGGTGTTCGGGCGGTTGGAGAATATCTTCGATGCCAACTACGCCTTCGCGTCGGTCAATCCCGGCAATGCCCCTGCGTTCGGCCCGTTTGTCGGGCGCAACGTATTCAGCGGACTGTCCGTGCGCTATGTCTTTTAGCGAGACGGCTGCATTCGGCGGGTCGGCGCCTATCCGCAGGCGTCGGCCGCTTCGGCGGGAGCAGCCCTAACGGGCGTGCCGGATCGGGGCCCCACTGGCCCTGCCTTGGAGAATGGCGGCGGCCCCGGGCGACGGAAAGAAATTCGTGCATCCTGTAGCACCGGTGAGCAGGGGGCAGTAGACAAGTTCCGTGAAGATGCGTATATCGTTGAGTATCATGCGGTCCCGTATTTCCAGCGTGCGGCCCTGGTCCCCGGCGACCTTTCTTGCCATGGGCATGGCCGGGGTCTACATCACCCTGGTGTGTCTGGCCGCAACCTGCGGGTTCATGCCGGCGCATGAAGGTGTCTCGCACGCGCACCATGCGGCGGCTTCGGTCGAGGGCACCCATTCCGGGCACGCCCATGCGCCGACGCAGGGCGACGAGCCGTCCGCTCCGCAATCCGCTGTCCATTCGCTCTGCGCTTGGGCCTGTCAGGCCGGCGCACCCTCCGCGCTCGGTGTCGCTCCGCTCGGGTCCCCCCTGTTGATGGCCCAAGCGACGGTCGAGTCGCCGGATCAATCACCTTCGACATCGCTCTTCTCTGAGTTTCCCTCTGTTCGCGGTCCTCCTCTCTAAGTTCCTCGCATAAGCGGTCAACCGCGACGCGCCTTCCGCGCGTGGTGTGTGGGGTGCCTGCGTCTGTACGACGCTCGCGCTCACGCCGGTTGCCCTTCGTTCATCGTCCCCGTTCGTCCCGATTTGCATAAGGATAGTCCGCATGGCCCAAGCTTGCGTCAGCGTGAACCGCGTTCACGCGTCGTATCGAGGTGGCACCGACTCCATCTGCCGATGGCACGGTGCAGCGCCGGGGCGCCCGCTTCCCTCCTGTGGCGCGGCGTCCCCGGTACCACCTCAGCGGCTGCACGCAAAGAGTTATCAACGTGGGTCCGAGATTTTTGGATTGGCCTCCTTGGCTCGGACTCCCGACCGGGACGGAGTGGACAGCACTCCGCCCCGGCCAGCCTCCACACTGAGATGCGACGGGGTTCGAACCTGTTTGATCCGCAGGTTCGGACGCATGCGCCGAGGCAGACGCGTGACTGCCTCCTGCCTCGGCCTGCCTTTCGCGCAGTAACGGATTTAGAGAGGGTATTTCAATGGCACCAGCACTCGCATCCATCGGCGGGACAGGACGCCCGCTTACCAAGGGTCCTCGCGTGCAGCCGCTTCGCCTGAGTCCGCTCCGCGCGGCGGTGAACCAATTGCCCGCGGCCACGACAGCAGCAGCCATGCCGACCAAGACCGGCCCGTTGACGATGGCCGTCATCAGGCTGCTCTCCATTGCGCTCGAAGCCCCGACGCCCAGCGGTGTGCGCGCGATCGCCGGGCCTGCGCTGCCCGCGGGATTTCACGCATGGCCCTACCATGAGTCGGATTTGGATCAGACCACGGTCTTGCGCTGTTACGTGTCGCCGCGGACGGTCATGGCCGAAGAGCCGCACACCTTCCCCATCGGCACGACGTTGGTGGTGGAGCGGCGTTCGACGGCCGAGCGGTCTTCCGAGCGGCGCCCGCTCACGCGCGGCGGTGCGCAGGCGCGGGTCGAATCGCGGTTTGTCATGGTGAAATGCGCCACGGTGACGGCGGGGATCGGCGGAGATCACGATGTGTGGATGCACGCCAGCTATCGTGCGGCGGACGTCGATATGCGGCCGTCGTTGCCGATGTGCGGCGTGATCCGCGTCTCGGTGGATGCGCAGGACACCACCGGCGCCCATCACTGAGTCCGCGGAGAGACCGAATTCTATCGACGGGTGGCCTGCCGCGCTGGTTCAGCCGGAGAGCCATCCTTCATCACAAGGAGTGTGCAATGCGTAGAGACACAATGGGTCGACGAGTGCCGGGCGTGACGGGGCGAATGGTGGTCGCGGCGATCGGGCTGGCCGCCCTGCTCAGCGGCGGATCCGCATGGGCCGCTGATTCCGCGCCCCATGCGAAGCAGGGCGCGGATCACACACAAGAAGGCATCGCGCATGTGAAGGAAGCAATTGCGCATTTGGAGGCTTCGTTGAAAGCGGGCGGCGATCCGCATGCGAAGGAATCCTTAGCGCATGCCAAAGAAGCCATCAAGCATGCGGAGGAGGCCATCAGCCACGCCGAGCATGCCAAGGAAACTCCGTCAGGAAAAGGGGAGATGAAATGAAGGCAGCGATTCTCGACGAGCCGCATCGTGCCGACGAGCAGGACCTCCTCGCCACGCTCTCCATGCATGACGCGGCGGGCATCGACCGACAAGCTGCGGTACCGGGCGCCACCGCACGCCTGTTGCGGGTGGAGGAAGCGGCGGAGCTCCTGCGCGTCAGTCGGTGGACGATCTACCGCTGGGTGGAAGAAGGCCGCTTGCAGGCGACAAAGTTAGGACGCGGGAGCCTGCGCGTCTTTACCGCGTCGGTACGCGATTTGATCGTGCAGCAGTACGTCAGCCCTGCGGCGGTGCAGCAGCCGGTCGACCATGACGAAATGCCCTGCCGTGCGCTTTCAGCAGGTGTTCGCGCCTAAGAGTGCGTGCCCACACTCTTAGACCCGATTCCCGGGGTGGACGCGTGACTGCCTCTCACCCCGGGCCCTGCGTTCTGTCTTCCGGCGCACCTCCGCGTCCGGAGAACCTGTGTACGTACTCTGCCGGTTCGGCTTGATGCGGGTGACGCTCGCGAACAGCGTCGGCCCGGTGCCCAATCCGGACGGATGAACAGACACAGTATGGTGCGGTAGGTAGCACGCTGTAGCACCGTTCGGTAGACGGTCCTCCCGCCCAGCCGATACTATCCGCCCCTCCATAGTGTGATGTCGCGGATGACCAACCACGCAGGACCGATCGTCCTGCTCGCGTTCCTCTACATGCTGTTTGCCGGGCAGGGAGCCCTATGCTCGCACGAGCACGTGGAGGCTGCGGCGAAGGCATCGGACGAGCGCGACGGAGGCGCGTCCGAGGTGTTGTGCGCCGGTGATTGCCAACTCTGTCCGACGGCGGCGTTGCCGTCGTCTCCGGTCTGGGCGCCGCGGAATCTCGGCGTCTCCAGCTTCACGCCGAAGGCCCGACCCACGCCGACGCATGCCGATGGCGGCCGCCCCCACTCTCGTGGTCCACCTCTCCGTCACTTCCCGTAAGTCAGACTGCTGTCATGCCCGAGCGCACCGCTCCCGTTGCTCCGTCACGGACGTGAGTGGAGAGTCTGTGCGTTCACCGTGAGGATCGTCACTGTCGAGAGCCGTGGAAAAGGAGACTGCAACGATGCGTGTACGCGTACAGAGCCATCGAGTGAGATGGGGGATGGCCGTGATTTTGGGGGCGCTCGGAACCGCTGTGGCCATGGCGGCGCTGGCTTGGGCGCAGGATGTGGACACGTCCGGCGACGTGCCGACGGTGGAAATGGAGGCGGTGAAAGTTCCTGGCCAACGCATTGAACCTGTCAGTGATGTCAAAAAGGAGCTGGCTCGACGGCCCGGCAGCAATATTTTGATCGAGGAGAAACAGATCGTCGAGTCGCGGGCGCTGAATCTGCAGGATGTCCTACAGTTTGCGCCGGGTGTGCGGTTCCAATCACGATTTGGGGCCGATGAGGGGCAGTTTCAGATTCGCGGGACCTCGCTGCGCAATAACTTTCATCACCGCGGCATCAATATTCTCATCAACGGCATTTACTTCGGCGATGCGGATGGGTTCTCGGATTTCGAATCGATCGACTTGCTCGCGTATGAGCGCATCGAAATCTACAAGGGGGCCAACGCCCTGCGCTACGGCGCGAACAGCATCGGCGGGGCGATCAACTTCGTCCCGCGGACCGGCTATACGGCCTCGCAGATGCAGATGCGGTTCATGGGCGGCAGTTTCGGGATGGTGAGCGGGCAGGTGTCCAGCGGGAAGGTGTCGCAGCCTTTCAAGATCGGGCAGATGGACGCGACGATGGATTACTACATCAGCGTCAGCGCAAACCACCAGGACGGGTATCAAAGCAACAGTCAGCAGTCGCGGGAGCGGATCAACGCCAATATCGGCCTACAACTGGGCACGCACCAGGAATTGCGGGCCTATTTTCTCCAGGCGAACGTCGCCGAGCGGCTCCCGGGTTCGCTGACGACGGCCCAGCAGATGAACGATCCACGGCAGCCGGGCGGCCGCACACCCTTCCCGGTGCCGGGCTTTTTTGCCTGCGTGACGAACAACCAAACCTGCAATTGGGGGCGCTATTACAATCTGCAGCGGATTGGGCTGGCGTATCAAAACGAAATCGCCTCCGATCAATTCATCGAAGTCATTCCGTACTACTCCTACCAATACATAGACCATCCGATCTTCCAGACGATCAAGCAGGATAATCACAACGTGGGCGGCGAGCTCCGGTATCGGAACGGAAAGGCGCTGTTCGGGCACGCCAACTTCTTCGTCGCCGGCCTGCAGCCTCGGTATGCCGATCAGCACCAGTGGCGCGTGGTGAATATCAACGGGAGTAACGGGGCCCTGACGCAGGACGCCAAGTTGAAGACAACGTATCTCGGGGCGTACGTCGAAGACCAGTTCGACGCGACGGACGCGCTGACGCTGGTGATCGGCGGTCGATGGGACTATAGCGGACGTGAAGGCACCATCGGCAACTTCGGCCCGGCCGGCAACCCGTTCAATCCGTCCATCCCATCCACTCCCAGCGGGACACAGCAGCCCTTGCGCCATTTCAACGCGTTCAGCCCGAAACTCGGGTTGGTCTATCGCACGACAGCCACTTCGCAGGCGTATCTGAACGTGAGCCGTGCCTATGAAGCGCCGCTGAACGTCGAGTTGACGTCAGCCAACAATCCGGACGGTTCGGCGAATACCGGCTTCTTGAACTTGGATGCGCAGCGGGCGTGGCAGTTCGAACTGGGACATCGGGGAACATCCGCAGATGGGCGGTACCAGTGGGACCTCACGGCCTATGACCTGGAGATGCAGAAGGAGATCATCACCAATCTGGTGAACAACAACAATACCTACCGGAATGCGAATCGGACCCGCCACACGGGGGTGGAGGCGGGCGGGGCCATGGTGGTGACGCGGGGCCTGTTTGTGCGCGGCGCGGCCGACCAATCCGACCAGGTCACGATGCGCGCGGCCTATACCTGGTCCCTCTTCAAATTTACGCAGGATGTGGTGGGAGCCGAGGCGACGGGCGGACCGAATGTGGTTCTCGCCAAGTCCGGCAACCGCATCGCCGGCGCCCCGGAGCACAGTCTGACCTACGAAGTGCGCTACGACCATCCGGCCGGTTGGTGGTTGGCGCCGAATGTCGAGTATGTGCCGACCGGGTTCTATGTGAACTATCAGAACAGCATCAAGAATCCTTCCTACTTCGTGCTGCATCTGCGATCCGGCTGGAATATCACCAAGCGTCTGACCCTCTATGCGGAAGGGCGCAACCTGACGAATCAGACCTATGCCGGCGCGGTGGTCGTGAACGATCCGCTGCTTCGCTATGCGAATGTGGCGCAAGGGATCAGCGGCTATGCCGGTGTGGAATACAAATTCTAGCGACAGGGCTGTCGCGGCGGGCGCCGACTGGCGCCCGCCCAAGGAGTGCGCCGGGAAAGGTGGACTCACCCACGCGCCGCGACGCCGTGCCGCCATCTGGGCGGTGGGCGCCGTATGGGGGCTTGTCCTGGGCGGCTGCGCGGATCCGGCACTCGTGAGTCCGCGCGCGGGCGTCGATGGTGCGGCTGTGATGCGCGAGGCAGCCGCGCCGTTCGCATCGCCGACGCAATATGTGCGAGGCCGCTGGTTCACCGGGACAGGATTCGCATCAGACACCTAGTACGCGCTGGACGGACGCCTGACGCGCACGCCTCCGCCGCGGATCGAGCGAGTCGTGGATCTGCAGCAGGGGTATGTGGTGCCGCCGTTCGGCGAGGCGCATACCCACAATATCGAAGGGCTGTGGAATGTCGAGGCGGCGATCGCACGCTATCTTCAGGACGGTGTCTTCTACGTGAAAAATCCGAACAGCATTTGTGAATTGACAGAGCGGATTCGTGCACGCCTCAATCATCCGGCCAGCATCGACGTCGTGTTTGCCAATGCCGGGGTGACGGCATCGGGCGGACATCCGGAGCCGTTGTATGAGCAGGTGCTGCGCCGGGCGCGCATCTCCAGGTGCCTGCCGCTGCCGAGCCCGCCTTGCAGGCGGTTCCATGGCCACGCATGGGATCGACGGGGCCTGACAGAGGATCGATCTGTAGCAATGGTTGGCAACAATCGGTAGACGACGCGACGGCAACGCATTACAGTGCCGCGGCGAATCATCGGACCTGACGGGCAAGACTTGTGACGGAAATCGTTCGTGTGTTTCAGCGTGATCGGCAGGCGCCGCGCTTTTCTCGCGCGGCGGTGCTGCTGGCTGTGTCGTTGATCGCCATTCGCCTGGTTGCGGCACTCATCTGCGCCAGTTGTTTTTCGGACGTGGAGCAGGCGAAGACTCGCGCGTTCTATCTGCACAGCGGGTGGGACCGTGATCGATGCCACCATGGGCTGGCGCCTGTCGGACCGTGGATTGAATGGGCCTGTGCCGTCAACGCAAATGACTCCGCCTTCGTCCTGCCGGAGGTGCCGCGCCTACCGGTCGTCGTATCCGCCTTCATTCCGCTCGCGCTTCTCGTCATCAGCTACAGCAGCCTCAGTCGGATTGCGGCCAAAGGTCGAGGTCCTCCCGCTAGCGCCTACTCGTTCAGTGTCTAACATCGTCACAACGAAATAGAGCCGCCGACGAATTGAGTCCCTGGCCTCGTCCGTGCCGTGGACTGTGCGCTCGTGTCGTGAGCGGGGCTCGCCCTTCTCCCACACCTGCGTGGTGCCCGCACTGACTGCGCCATGCGCTGGGTATCGGTCCGTCGGCGCTATGCAACCCTGTCGCGACCACATGTGCCGTGAACGGGAGGGGAGTCTTGTCATGAAGTCAGTCGAATCAGTGCAAGAGGTTCGTCGATGTTCTCCAAGTCTATGGCCGATCGGGCGGATCGCCGCAGTCTGCGTCATTCTCTCGGCTACGGCGGCCTGTGTCGGTCCGCATAAACCGGTGCCGACGGCGCAGAGCGGGGAGGCGGCTCCGCAACAGGCTGAATCAACCACGCCGCCAGCGGCTCCGCCGATGGAGCCGCCGCAGGCGGAACCGGCTCAGCCGGTGGTCCCGCTTCCGCTGCCGCGCGCAGCGAGCCAGCCGAGTGACGCGCGGGCGGAGTCTCCCGATGTGCCGGTGCTGGAAGCGAAGGCGGTGCAGGTGACGGCGCAGCGGGAGTCGTACCAGGCAGCGCAATCCATCACGGCGACGAAGACCGATACGCCGATCATGGAGACGCCGTTTTCCGTGCAAGTGGTCACACCGCAGGTCTTGAGAGATCAGCAAGCAGTCCGGCTGGAGACGGCGGTGCAGAATGTCAGCGGTGTGCTTCAGGTGCCGTTCAATCAGGGGTCGTCCGACGGATTTTTTATCCGCGGATTTACGAGCAACAACACCTATCGCAACGGCGTGTTCATGCCGGACGCGCTGGGCGGAGGGACGGTCAAACGCGAGATGGCCAATGTCGAGCAGGTGGAGGTGCTCAAGGGGCCGGGCTCGATTCTGTTCGGCCGCACGGAACCGGGCGGCATCATCAACACGGTGACCAAGCAGCCGTTGGCGACGCCGTACTATTCGCTGGGGCAACAGTTCGGCTCCTACGGATTTTATCGGACGACGGCGGACGCCACCGGCCCGCTCACCAAGGACGAGACGGTCCTGTACCGCTTCAATATGTCCTACGAAAATGCAGGGTCGTTCCGCAACTTCGTGGATCAGAAGAGTCTTTTCCTCGCGCCGGTCGTCCGGTGGAACCTGAGTCCGCGCACGCAGATCACGGCCGAATACGAATATCAACATTTCAATGTGGTGACCGATCCCGGTATTCCTCCGATCGGCAGCGGACCGGCGCCGGTCTCGCGCCGTCTCTATGTCGGGGAGCCGCTGAACGGACAGAATAAAGGCGATCGGCATTTCGCGGCCGTCGGCTGGTCGCACCAGTTCGATTCGAATTGGACGTTGCGCCACCGGCTGTCGCTGGAATCGCTTGATTATCTCTCTAATTCGCTGTTCTTCGGCGCCGCGAATCCGGGCGGTTCGCTGGATCGTTTCTTTAATGACGCCCCGACGAGCCGATCGGACCGCTATCAAAGCTCGCTCAATCTGATCGGCAAGGTGGAAACCGGCGTCGTGCGGCACACGCTGCTCTTCGGCTACGACTTCATCCATCTCGTCGATAAGATTGCGGGCAATTGCTGTACGGCCGCTCCGGCGTTCAACATCTTCGCGCCGGTGTATATGACCGCGCCGCCGGTGTTGGATCCTGCGGGCGACTTCCGGCTGGGATACAAGCAATACTGGCATGGGTTTTATGCGCAGGATCAGATTACCCTGCCGTTCAATCTGCACCTGTTGGCCGGGGTGCGGTACGACACGGCGCTGTCGCGCGACACGGTGGCGCAGATCAACACGGGGGCGGAAAGCCGTCTGTCGCCGCGCGGGGGCCTGTTGTGGCAGCCGATGAAGTGGTTGTCGCTGTATGGGAGCTACACGGAGAACTTCGGCGCGTCGAATACGTTGTTCAACACCAAGCACGAACGGCTGCCGTCGCAACGGGCGAAGCAATGGGAGGCCGGCGTCAAGGCGGAAGCGTTCGATGGGCGGCTGCGCGCCACCGTCGCCTACTTTGACCTCACCAAACAGAACCTGGGTGTGCCCGATCCGGCTAATCCGCTGTTTTCACGCGCCATCGGTGAAGCGGAGACGCGTGGGATCGAATTCGACATCAGCGGAGAAATTCTGCCCGGGTGGAGTGTCATTGCGGCCTATACCTATCTGCCGTTCGCCAAAGTGACGAAGGACGTCGCGGACGACGGCTTCGGGAATCCGGTGCCCGGTACGACCGGCAAACGATTGTTCATGGCGGCGCAGGATTTCGGCAGCGTCTGGAGCACCTATGCCGTGCAGGAGGGCCGGTTGCGCGGGCTGCGGGTCGGCGCCGGTGTACAGGCGGCCGGGGAGCGGCCCGGCGATGCGGGGAATACCTATAAGATGGCCGGCTATGTGGTCACCAACCTGATGGCCAGTTACCAGTGGCAGATGGGGATGACCAGGATGACGGCACAGCTCAACGTGAACAACCTGTTCGATCAGAGCTATTTTGCCGGCACCAACAGCGGCAGCTTCATCTATCCGGGTATGCCGCGCTTCTTCATGGGGTCGCTCCGGATGGAATTCTAGTCAAGTCAGGGCCAGCTTGTTCGTGGACCTCTCCCGTGCCCGCCTTGTCGGCGGGCACGGTGTCCGTTCGATCCTCTGACGGCGTCGCACGCTGTTGCACCGGTGAGCACCAGTCTGTAGACGGCGCGACGGCAGCGCATTACAGTGCCGCCGTGGATCATCGGACCTGACGGACCAGACTTGTGACGGATACTGTTCGTGTGTTTCAGCAGGATCGGCGGACGCCGCGCGCTACGCGCGCGGCGGTGCTGCTGGCTGTGTCGCTGATCGCCATCCGGCTGATCGCCGGCGTGATTTGCTCGACCTGTATCCTGCCGTTAGAGCTGGTGAAGAGCCGTGTCGACCACCTCCATAGCGGGGGAGATCACGAGCCCTGTAGCCATGGCCCAACCAAAGCCGTTCCGTTAGTGCAATGGGCTTGCACCGTGACGCAGGATGAAACGGCGTTCGCCCTGCCGGAGATTCCCCGCCTGCCGGTCGTCGTGTCGGTCTTCGTGCCGTTGAGTCTGCTCCTGGTTTCCTATCGAAGTCTCTCTCTGATCAAGGCCCATGGTCGCAGTCCTCCTGCCCGAGTCTCCTGATTCCCATCGCTGAACGTTACTGAATATTCACTAGCCGGATGTCCGGACGGCCCGATTTTGCCCGCCTGCTGTCCCGGTGTTGTTCCCCCTGGGGGCGAAGGTCTGGTGACAGACTGCGTTTTGCTTTGCGCAGGAAAGGGATCGCGGCCTGATCGCGACGCGTCGGCTCTTAGAGATACTGCGCATGCCATAACGCCGGTGTGCGCAGGAGAGGGAGTTATGTCCTTATCATTCTTGCCACTATCTTGGTCCATTCGAGCCAGTCTTTCGACGGTCGTCTATCGTCTTCGCGGAGCCGGCGCAGGACGTTTCTTTGCGATGGGACTGTGTCTTACCGCGGTCACGGCCTGTATCGGGCCGATCAAGCCAGTGCCGCCGCAGCAGGGTCAGGAGGCGCCGCCTCCCTCAACAGAGACGGCGGACGCCCAAAAGCCTGTTGAGCGGGCTCCATCCGAGGCGCAGCCGCCAGTGGTGCCCCCCGTTCCGCTGCCCATTCCGTCGCAAGCCGACGCGCCCATTCCGACGGAGGGTGACGTGCCAGTGCTGGAAGCGAAGCCGGTCCATGTGACGGCCCAGCGGGAATCCTACAAGGTGAATCAGGCTACCGCGGCCACGAAAACGGATACGCCGATCATGGAAACGCCGTTCTCCGTGCAGGTGGTTCCGCAGCAAGTGTTGCGAGACCAGCAGGTGGTGCGGTTGGATCAGGCGCTCCAAAATGTGAGTAACGTCACCTCTGCCCTCGCAACGACTGGCGCTGCCAATGGGATCGATAGCTTCATGATCCGAGGGTTTCAAACCTCCACTCTGTATCGGAATGGGGTCCTTAGACCGGAAAACCACCACACCGACCTTGCGAATATCGAGCAGATCGAAGTCTTGAAGGGACCGGCATCGATTCTCTATGGCCGCGCCGACCCGGGAGGCATTGTCAGCTTGACCACGAAGCAGCCGCAGGCCACGCCGTACTATTCGCTGCAGCAGCAATTCGGTTCCTATAACTTTTATCGGACGACGGCCGATGCAACCGGTCCACTTTCAAAGAATGAGAGCGTGCTCTACCGCTTCAACATGGCCTACGAGAACTCCGGATCGTTCCGTGATTTCGTCAACCGGAAATCCCTCTTTCTGGCGCCGACGGTGCAATGGAAAATAAGCCCGCACACGCAGATCACGGCGGAGCTGGAGTATCAGCATGTGAATGCGAAAGAGGACGGAGGGATTCCCCCCCTCGGGAATCGGCCGGCGCCGATTCCGCGCAGCCGATACTTGGATGAGCCGCTGTTCGGCGCAGCCAAAGACGAACGGGTGTTTACAGGCATCAATTGGTCGCATGAATTCAACCCGGACTGGAAAATTATCCATCGTCTCTCCGGTGAGTTTATTCATGGCCTGGAATACAGCGGGATTGTTCCGTATGGCGCCGCAGCAGCGGATGGTGCACTCAATCGATTTTTGTATTTTGTTCCGCCGGGAAGTCAAATCAACCGGTATCAAAGCTCTCTGAATCTCGTCGGCAATGTCACCACCGGGCCGCTCACGCATAGGCTGCTGTTCGGGTATGACTATCTGTACCAGACGGATCGATCGCCCGTGAATAATTGCTGCCAGGATTTTCCGATCAACCTCTTCACTCACACCTATTTGACTGCGCCGCCGGTCATTGATCCGGCGTTCGCAAACCCGGGCTTCGGGGCGTCACGGTCCTGGCACGGCCTCTATATGCAGGATCAGGTGAAGTTGCCGTTCAACCTGCATGCACTCGCGGGATTCCGCTACGACACGGTGCTGACGACCGATACCGTGACGAAGGAAACGACAGAAAAAGATCATCGGTTGTCTCCGCGGGTAGGCTTACTGTGGCAACCGCTGTCGTGGATCTCGCTCTATGGCAGTTACACCGAGAACTTCGGCATCTCCAACGGGTTCCAGGTTGGGCCCGACGGAGGACGCCAGCCCCTGCCGTCACAATCGGCGAAGCAATGGGAGACGGGGGTGAAGACCGAGTTCTTTGACGGCCGACTGCGGACAACCGTGGCCTATTTCCAACTTACTAAGACTAATCTTGCCGTGCCGGATCCAACCAATCCGATCCTTCAGAAAGCGATTGGCGAGGCGGAAACTCGCGGTATCGAGCTCGACGTCGCAGGAGAAATTCTGCCCGGCTGGAGCGTGATCGCAGCCTATGCCTACATGCCTTTTGCCAAAGTCACCAAAGACTTCGCCGACGACGGCGGGGGTGGGACGACGCCTGGAAACACGGGGAACAGGTTGTTCCTGGCTGCGAAAGATTCCGGCAGCCTCTGGAGCACCTACGCCTTTCAGGATGAGGAGCTGCAAGGGCTGAAGCTGCGAGGCCTGAAAGTCGGTGCGGGGATCGTAGCCGTCGGAGAGCGGCAGGGCAATCCGGGGAACACCTTTCAGGTTCCTGGCTATGTCATTGCCAATACGATGGCCAGCTACGAATGGCGGATGGGAAGGACTAAAATGACGGCCATGCTCAATGTGAACAATGTGTTTGATCAGAACTACAGCGCCGCGACCATTGGCGCGTTCATGACGAGGCCCGGCATGCCGCGGTTCTTCATGGGATCGATCAAAATGGAGTTTTGATCGACAGGGGAGAAACGCGTGCGTGATAGGTGAGAGAATCCGTGCCCGCCGTCGAGGCGGGCACGGTGTCCGTTCCCTCCTCAGATGGTGACGCACGCTGTTGCACCGGTGAGCACCAGTCTGTAGACGACGCGACGGCAACGCATTACAGTGCCGCCGCGGATCATCGGGCCTGACGGATAAGACTTGTGACAGAGACCGTTCGCTATTTTCAGTGTGATCGGCGGACGCCGCGGTTCTCGCGCGCGGCGGTGCTGCTGGCTCTGTCACTGATCGCCATTCAACTGGTCGCCGGGTTCTTCTCCGCGACCTGTTTTGTCCATCTGGAACGGCCGACGACGCGCAGCTTCCACCTGCATGCCGGAGGCGATCACGATCCGTGCCACCATGGCAGGACCACGGGGCATCCAATCCTCAAATGGGCCTGCTCGGTCACGGTTGACGATCCCGCGTTCGTTCTCCCTGAGATTCCGCGCCTGCCGGTCGTCGTATCCGCCTTCGTCCCGCTCGTGCTTCTCGTCATCAGCTATTGCAGCCTCAGTCGGATAGCAGCCAGAGGTCGAGGTCCTCCCCCTAGCGCCTACTCGTTCCGTACCTAACATCGTCACAACGAAATAGAGCCGCCGACGAATTGAGCCCCTGGCCTCGTCCGTGCCGTGGACTGCGCGTGGCTGTCCGTGAGCAGGGGTCTGTCCTGCTCCCACACCTACGCGCTGTCCCCACTGACTGCGCCATGCGCTTGGCATTGGTCCGTCGGCGCTATGCAACCCTGTCGCGGCCGCATGTGGCGTGACGGGAGGGGAGTCTTGTCATGAAGTCAGTCGAATCAGTGCAAGAAGTTCGTCGATGTTCTCCAAGTCTATGGCCGATCGCTCGGATCGCCGCGGTAGGCGTCCTACTCATGGTTACGGCGGCCTGCGTCGGTCCGCATAAACCGGTGCCGACCGCGCAGAGCGGGGAGGCGCCCCCGCCACAGGCTGAATCAAGCCGGCAGCCACCGGCTCCGTCGATGGAGCCGCAGGCGGAATCGGCTCAGCCCGTGGTCCCGCTCCCGCTGCCGCGCGCATCGAGCCAGCCGAGCGACGCGCGGGTGGAATCCCCCGATGTGCCGGTGCTGGAAGCGAAGGCGGTGCAGGTGACGGCGCAACGGGAAACCTACAAGGTGGAGCGCACAACCACGGCGACCAAGACCGATACGCCCATCATGGAGACGCCGTTTGCGATTCAGGTCGTGCCGGAGCAGGTGATGAAGGATCAACAGTCGAGGCGCCTGGACCAGGCGCTCAACAATGTCAGCGGCGTCTTCGCCAATCAATCGTTCAATCTTGTCGAGTCGTTTTCGATTCGAGGGTTTGAGACGTTCGACTACTACCGGGAAGGGACCAGGTTCCAGTCAGCCCTGTCGCAAACCGGCCGTCGGGAAATGGCGAATCTAGAACGCATCGAGGTGCTGAAGGGCCCGGCGTCGATTCTGTATGGCCGTATCCAACCGGGCGGCATGATCAATCTCGTCACGAAGAAGCCGCAGGCGGAATCCTACTATTCGATCCAGCAGCAGGTCGGCTCCTACGATTTCTATCGGACGGCGTTGGATGCGACGAGCAAACTCAACGAGTCGGGGTCGCTCCTCTATCGCTTCAATATGTCCTATGAGAATAGCGGCTCGTTTCGCGAGTTTGTCGACGCCAAGAAGCTGTTCATCGCGCCGGTGGTGCAATGGAAATTGAGCGACCGCACCCAGATCACCTTCGACGGAGAGTACAGTAAGGGCAAGGTCAGGCAGGACTACGGGACGGTGGCCCTCGGCACGCGACCGGCCGGTCTGCCGATCGAGCGCAACTTGGGCGAGTCTTTCAGCAAGGCAGACTATACAGCGCTATTAGGTGGATTCAATTGGTCGCATGAATTCAACAGCCAGTGGAAGATTCAGCACCGGGCCTATCTGCAATCGAGCACGCAAGACGGTCAGGTGGCGTTGCCGCTGGGGTTGCAGGCGGACAACGAAACCCTGGATCGTTTCTTCGCCGGTTTCCGGGGCAACAAGCATAAGACCTACACGACGAGCCTGGATCTGACCGGGCGTTTTGACACGCTTGGCTTGAAGCATAAGCTGTTGCTCGGTGGCGACTACTATGAGTTCAAGAACACCGCCACGATGCTCAACAACTTCGCCTTTCCGTCCATCAACATCTTCAACCCGATCCATGGCGGGGATCCGACTCCGGCGAACAACATTGCCTTTGATCTGCGTGAAAAGTGGTTCGGCCTCTATCTGCAAGATCAGGTGGAACTGCCGTTTCACCTGCATCTGTTGGCGGGCCTGCGCTACGACAGCGCCGAGATTGCAACCGACAATACGTTCGGCGGTACACGAAACCTCTCAAACAGTCGGCAGTCCGCCGTCACGCCGCGGGTGGGCTTGCTCTGGCAGCCGCTCAAGCAATTCGCACTCTACGGCAACTATGTCGAAGGGTTCGGGGTTCCGAATGTCGGCTCATTAGGGGTGAGCGGCGTGCCGCTCCGGGCCGAAACCTCGCAACAGTGGGAAGCCGGGGTCAAGACGGAGTTCATGGACGGACGCTGGACGGCCACCCTGTCGTACTTCGACCTGACGAAGCAAAACATCGCCACCGGGCATCCCGATCCGGTGTTGGCCGCGCAGGGCTTCTCCGTGCAAACGGGTGAAGCGCGCAACAAGGGCATCGAGTTGGATGTCGCGGGCGAGGTGTTGCCGGGCTTGGACGTGATCGCGACCTATGCGTACACCCATTCGGAAATCCTGCAGAACAATGATGGGACGGTCGGCAACCGGTTCCCGAATGTGCCGAAACATGCCGGCAGCCTCTGGTCGATCTATCGGTTCCAAGAGCGGCCGCTGAAGGGATGGAAAGTAGGCGCCGGGCTGCTGGCTAGGGGCGAGCGGCAGGGGAATCTGGAAAACGATTATCAGATGCCGGGATACGTGCTGGTCAATCTCATGACCAGCTACACCATGCACGTGGGCCCGACCAGGTTAACGGCTCAGTTGAATGTCGATAATCTGCTGGGGCAGGAATATTTCCCGAGCAGCGCCGGTTTCGGTCGGGGCCGAATCGATGTCGGAACGCCGCGGTTCTTCATGGGGACGCTCAAAATGGAGTTTTGATCGATGGCGGAGGAATGCGTGCGTGATGGGTGAGCGAGGCCGTGCCCGCCTTGTCGGCGGGCACGGTGTCCGTTCGATTCGCAACGGCGTTGCACACTGTTGCGCCGGTGAGCAGCAGTCTGTAGACGATGAGACGGCAAGGCATTACAGTGCCGCGGCGGATTCTCGGACCAGACGGACAAAGACTTGTGACAGAGACCGTTCGCTATTTTCAGCAGAATCGGCGGACGCCGCGCTTTTCTCGTGCAGCGGTGCTGCTGGCTCTGTCGCTGATCGCCATTCGGTTGGTGGCCGGGTTTTTCTGCGCGACCTGTTTTGTCAATCTGGAAAAGCCGACGACGCGCAGCTTCCACCTGCATGCCGGAGGCGATCACGATCCGTGCCACCATGGCCAGGCGGCGGCGCATCCCCTCATCGACTGGGCCTGTGCGGTCACCCATGACGTGTCCGCGTTCGTTCTCCCTGAGATTCCACGCCTGCCGGTCGTCGTATCCGCTTTCGTCCCGCTCGCGCTTCTCGTCATCAGCTATTGCAGCCTCAGTCGGATTGCGGCCAAAGGTCGAGGTCCTCCCCCTAGTGCCTCCTCGTTCAGTACCTAACATCGTCACAACGAAATAGAGCCGCCGACGAATTGAGTCCCTGGCTTCGTCCGTGCCGTGGACTGCGCGTGGCTGTCCGTGAGCAGGGTGTGTCCTGCTCCCACACCTGCGCGGTGCCCGTACTGACTGCGCCATGCGCTGGGTATCGGTCCGTCGGCGCTATGCAACCCTGTCGCGGCCGCATGCCGGCGTGAGGGGAGGGGAGTCTTGTCATGACGTCCGTTGAACAAATATGCCTAGTAGCAATTCAGTGTGCGCGCCGTTTGGCGATCGGCCGGATCGCCGCGGCCTGCGTGATTCTCTCGGTTACGGCGGCTTGCGTCGGCCCGCATAAGCCGGTGCCGACGGCGCAGAGCGGGGAGGCGGCTCCGCAACAGGCTGAATCAACCACGCCACCGCCGTCGCCGATGGAGCCGCCGCAGGCGGAATCGGCTCAGTCCGTGGTCCCGCCCCCGCTGCCGCGCGCATCGAGCCAGCCGAGCGACGCGCGGGTGGAATCCCCCGATGTGCCGGTGCTGGAAGCGAAGGCGGTGCAGGTGACGGCGCAGCGGGAAACCTACAAGGTGGAGCACACGACTACGGCGACGAAAACCGACACGCCGATCATGGAGACGCCGTTCGCCATTCAGGTCGTGCCGCAGCAGGTGATGAAGGATCAACAGTCGACGCGCCTGGACCAGGCGCTCAACAATGTCAGCGGCGTCTTCGCCAATCAATCGTTCAGTCTCGACGAGTCGTTTACGATTCGAGGGTTTGAGACGTTCGACTACTACCGGGAGGGGACCAGATTCCAGTCGGCCTTTTCGCAAGCCGGACGGCGGGAAATGGCGAACCTGGACCGCATCGAGGTGCTGAAAGGCCCGGCGTCGATTCTGTATGGCCGTATCCAACCGGGCGGCATGATCAATCTCGTCACGAAGAAGCCGCAGGCAGACTCCTACTATTCGATCCAGCAGCAGGTCGGCTCCTACGATTTCTATCGGACGGCGTTGGATGCGACGAGCAAACTCAACGAGTCGGGGTCGCTCCTCTATCGCTTCAATATGTCCTATGAGAATAGCGGCTCATTTCGCGAGTTTGTCGACAACAAGAAATTGTTCATCGCGCCGGTGGTGCAATGGAAATGGAGCGACCGCACCCAAATCACCTTCGACGGAGAGTACAGCAAGGGGAAGGTCAGGCCGGAATACGGGACGGTGGCTATCGGCAGGCGACCGGCCAATCTGCCGATCGAGCGCAACTTGGGCGAGTCCTTCAGTAAGGCGGACTATACGGCCTTGCTGGGCGGATTCAATTGGTCGCATGAATTCAACAGTCAGTGGAAGATTCAGCAGCGGGCCTATCTGCAATCAACCACGGAAGACGATCAGGTGGTGTTGCCGTTGGCCCTGCAGGCGGACAACCAAACGCTGGATCGCTTCTTCGCCGGCTTCCAGGGCAATAAGCATAAGACCTACACGACGAGCCTGGATTTGACAGGGCGTTTCGACATGCTTGGCTTGAAGCATAAGCTGTTGGTCGGTGGCGACTACTATCAGTTCAAGAACACCGCTACGATCGTCGACAACTTCGCGTTCCCGTCCCTCAATATCTTCAACCCGATCCATGGCGGGGGTCCGACACCCGATCCGGCGGACGATTTTGCTTTCGGTCTGCGCGAAAAGTGGTTCGGCCTCTATCTGCAAGATCAGGTGGAACTGCCGTTTCACCTGCATCTGTTGGCGGGCCTGCGCTACGACAGCGCCGAGATTACGAGCGACAATACCTTCGGCGGTACGCGAACCGTCAAGAACAGTCGGCAGTCCGCGGTCACGCCCCGCGTTGGGTTACTCTGGCAACCGCTCAAGCAATTCGCACTCTACGGCAACTATGTCGAAGGGTTCGGGGTCCCGAATGTCGGCTCATTAGGGGTGAGCGGCGTGCCGCTCCGGGCCGAAACCTCGCAACAGTGGGAAGCCGGGGTGAAGACGGAGTTCATGGATGGGCGCTGGACGGCCACCCTGTCGTACTTCGACCTGACGAAGCAAAACATCGCTACCGGGCATCCCGATCCGGTGTTGGCCGCGCTGGGCTTTTCTGTACAAACGGGTGAAGCGCGCAACAAGGGCGTCGAGTTGGACGTGGCGGGAGAAGTGCTTCCGGGCATGGATGTGATCGCGACCTACGCGTACACCCATTCGGAAATCCTGCAGAACAATGACGGGACAGTCGGCAACCGGTTCCCGAATGTGCCGAAACATGCCGGCAGCCTCTGGTCGGTCTATCGGTTCCAGGAGCCGCGCCTCAAGGGATGGAAGGTCGGCGCCGGGCTGCTGGCCAGGGGCGAGCGGCAGGGGAATCGGGAAAACAATTACCAGATGCCGGGGTACGTGCTGGTCAATCTGATGGCCAGCTACACGATTCACGTGGGCCCGACCAGACTGACGGCTCAGTTGAATGTCGATAACCTGCTGGGGCAGGAATACTTCCCCAGCAGCGCCGGTTTCGGTCGGGGCCGAATCGATGTCGGAACGCCGCGGTTCTTCATGGGATCGCTGAAAATGGAGTTTTGATCGACGGCGGAGGAACGCGTGCGTGATAGGTGAGAGAAGTCGTGCCCGCCGAGGAGGCGGGCACGGACTGCGTGCCGATGGGGCGACATCTCGGGAGTCTTTGTTGTAGCAATGGTGAGTAGGTGTGGTGGACAGGGTGACGACCGATTCGCTATCGTATGTGCTTCCGCTGAGGGGGCTTTGCCGGTGATCACAAGGCTGCATCCCATGGTCGCTGCCCGCGGCATCGGCGTCTCCCGGCGTTCGCGCTGGGTGTTGCTGCTGGCTGTGTCGTTGATCGCCATTCGGCTGGTCGCCGCGTTTTTCTGCGCGACCTGCTTTGTCGATCTGGAAAAGCCGACGACGCGCAGCTTTCACCTGCATGCCGGAGGCGATCAAGACCCCTGTCATCACGGGCGTGTCGAGGTTGCGCCCGTCATCCAATGGGCCTGCACCGTCACCCAAGACGAGCCTGCGTTCATTCTCCCTGAGATTCCGCGCCTGCCGCTCGTGGCGGCGCTGTCCGTTCCGCTGCTGCTCCCTGTCATCTCGTATCGCGATGTCGCGCCGATTCTCGCTACCGGTCGCGGTCCTCCTCATCGTTCCGCCTAAGTATTCATCCCTGTGCCGGTCCCTGTGACCGCCTGTCGGTGCTGTGCTGCGCCGAGCGGTCGTCTGTCTCGCCGGTCTGTTCCTGCCCCGTGGCGGGGAGCAGACGGTGGGCCCATGCCTGTCCGGCGCTGGGTAATTCATCAAGCGAGCCCATGCTCGCGTCTCTCGCACCTTCGGTGGAGCCCCGTTCCTATGGCACACATTGTGGGCGCCTCTGCAACCAGTCATTCGGTCCCCGGGTCCGCAGACCCTGGTGTCCGCCCACCCGGCCGTGGGCGTCGTTGGCGCGCCTGGTGGCTGGCGATACACCTGTGGCTTGGATTGTCGGTCGGCGCGGTGCTCGCGATCGCCGGAGTGACGGGCAGCGTGCTGGTCTTTTGGCTGGAACTCGACGAGTGGTTGAACCCCGCCTTGCTGACGGTCGACGTCCCGAGTGGAGAGGCCGCCTATCGGCCCGTGGGGGAGCTGCTTGCTGCGGCAGAACGTGCGGCCCGGCCGGGTAGTCGCGTGACATACTTTGTCGGGGCGCCGCACTCGCGTGCCGTCACGATAGTCAATTTGGAGGCGCCGTCCAAGGACTGGCAGCAGGTGTATGTCGATCCGTACCGCGCGCAGGTGACCGGTGTGCGCAACCATCCGGCCGATGAATGGGTCCCCAGCGCCTTGATTCAAACGATCTTTCAGCTGCATTTTGCCCTGTTCCTGGGCGACCGCGGGATGTTGGTGGTGGCCATCGCCGCGCTGCTGCTGCTGGTGTCGATCCTGTCAGGTCTGGTGCTGTGGTGGCCGTTGACCCGGCAGTGGCGGTCCGCGTTCGCCATTCGACGCCCGACGAATCCTGTGCGACTGACCTTCGATCTGCACAAGACCCTGTCGCTGTACAGCGCGGTGGTGGTGATCGCCGTTCTGTTGTCGGGCATCTTTATGAATTGGACCGCGCCGTTCGTCTGGGTGACGAGCCTGTTCTCGCCGCAGACGCGAGGGCCCGACGATGTGCCCCCGTCGGCGTCGGCGCCGGGAGCGTCACCGATCGGACTGGCGCGTGCCGTGGCGCTGGCTGCCGCCGCCTATCCGGGCGGACAGTTGAACGCGGTCGTGGTGCCGGAGAAGCCTACCGGGGCCTATCAAATTGGGTGGCGTGACGTGCCCGGCCTAAGTGCCTTTTGGTCCGAGCGCTTCGTGTATGTCGATCAATTTAGCGGGGCCATTCTCGATGTGCGCGATCCGACGAGGCGGCGTACCGCCGGCGAAACGTTTCTCGCCTGGCAGTGGCCGTTGCATTCCGGGCAGGCGTTTGGGATGCCCGGACGGTTGCTGGTCTTTGCGGCGGGGCTGCTCTGCCCGGCGATTTACGTGACCGGGCTGTTGATGTGGTGGCGGAAGCGGCGGGCGTCACCGGCGGGGCCTCGCGGCCCGTCGTCGGCGACGCGTCGTGCAGAACCGCCGCCGGTGTCTCAATGACCAATCATTCTCCCTGTGTGGAACGGAGGGTCTGTGGCTCCTTACGTCTCAAGTGAACAGCCGGAGTTGCGCAAATCTGCCATCCGCGATGCCGATTTGGAGGGCTTGGCTATCGTGCGGCCGCCGGAGACGGGCCATCCGCCCCGAAGAGGCCGTCGCTCCCGGCTGTGGTTCGTGGTGGGCCTGTTGCTGCTTGCGCTGACGGCCGGGGCCTTCTGGATGCTCGGGCTGGTCGGGCGGACCGCGACGGTGGACGTGACGCCTGTTGTGCGACTGCCGAGCGGCGGGGCCTCCGGCTTGGCCGCCACCGGATATGTGGTCGCGCAGCGGCAAGCGTTGATCGCGTCGAAAGGCACCGGGCGGTTGGAATATCTGGGCGTGAAGGTGGGCGACCGTGTGAGGGAAGGGCAGGTCATCGCGCGCTTGGAACATGCCGACATCGACGCGTTGCTGCAACAGATGACGGCCAAGCTCAACGTGGCGCGCGCCGAGCTGGGCACGGCAAAGCCCGAAGCGCAGGACGCGGCGGCGAATTTCGCGCGGGTGACGTCGCTGCTCGGCCAAGGGTTCGTGACGCAATCGGAATACGACATCGCGGCGGCGCGGGCGCAACGGGCCGCCGCGGCGGTGAAATCGGCGGAGGCGGCCATTGCGGCGGCTCAGGCGGAGCGGCGCGCGGCCGAGGTGCAGTTGGAAAATACAAACATCCGCGCGCCGTTCGACGGCGTCGTGGTGAAGAAGTTGGCGGAGCTGGGCGAAGTCGTCTCGCCCATGACGGCGTCCGTCCGGTCAGGCGGATCGGTCGTCACGATCGTCGATCCGCTGTCGGTAATGGTGGACGCGGAAGTCTCGGAGGCGATGATTCATCGTGTGCAGGCCGGGCAGTCGGCGGAGATTCAACTCGACTCCGTGCCGGGGCACCGGTATCGCGGTGAGGTGGTCCAGGTGATGCCGATCGCCGATCGTGCGAAGGCGACGGTGCTCACCCGCCTACGTTTTCTCGACTTGGATGAGCGCGTGCGGGCAGAGCTGAGCGCGAAGGTCGTATTTGGGGCCAGGCCCGATGAGGCAGAGGCGGAGCGCGACGAATGGGCCGTTCCGACGACCGCCCTCTCGACCCGTGATGGGCGGTCGGTGGTGTGGCTGGTGAAACAGGGGGCGGCGGTCGAGACGCCTGTCACCGTGGGGAAGGAGGTCGGGCTGCTCACTGCGGTCAGCGGGCCGCTGTCCCAGGCGGACGAGGTGATCCTGTCGCCGTCGGATCGTCTTCGCGGCGGCGAGCGGCTGACGGTGCGACGCCCGACCGCGGATGGACGGTGACATGGCGGATCCTGTCGTCAATCTCGTGGGCATCTCGAAATCCTACGTACGCGGGGAGACCAGGGTCACCGTGCTGCGCGATCTCTCCTATGCCATCCCGGCCGGGACGTTTCTCGCCATCATGGGGCCGTCCGGTTCCGGGAAAAGCACGTTGCTCAACGTGATGGCGGGCATCGACCGCCCCACGAGCGGGTCGGTGTGGGTCGCCGGGACGTGCCTGGACGAGCTGTCGGAAGGCGAGCGTGCCCGTTGGCGTGCGCGCCATATCGGGTACGTCTTTCAATCGTACAATCTGATCCCCGTGCTGACGGCCGCGGAAAATGTGGAACTGCCGTTGCTGCTCACGCACCTGTCGCGGCGCGAGCGCGCCGAGCATGTGACGACGGCCTTGCGGCTGGTGGGATTGGCGGATCGCATGGCGCACTATCCGCGCCAACTCTCCGGCGGCCAGGAACAGCGGGTGGGGCTGGCGCGGGCGATTGTGAGCGATCCGACGATGATTTTGGCCGACGAGCCGACCGGCAATTTGGACCGGGACTCGGCCGACGATATCCTGACGCTCTTCGGGCGATTGCACCGCGAGTTGGGCAAGACCATCGTGATGGTGACGCACGACCCGCGCGCCGCCGAGCGGGCGCAGATGGTCCGGCATCTCGAAAAGGGTGTCTTGGAGATCCCGACGTGACGTTGGGGCGACTGATCCTGCGCAATGCCGTGCGTCGTCCGGTCAGGCTGGCGTTGACGGTCTGCGGCCTGGCGATGGTCGTGGTGGCCTTCGGCCTCATTCGTCTGACGCTCGACGAATGGCAGTCGGCCGCGCGCGGGGCGCATCACAATCGGCTGGTCACCGTGCACGCGATGTCGGAGCGCCTGCGGCTGCCGCTGGCCTATGCGGGGCGCCTGGCGGCGATGCCCGGCGTGCGGCGGCTGCATTACGGGAATTATTTCGGCGGCGTGTACCGGGATCCGAAAGATTCCTTCGGGTCGTTTGCGGAGGTGGCCGCCACGCTTTTCGACACCTATCCGGAGATCATTATCCCCGAGGACCAGCAGCGGGCGTTCCAGCAGGATCGCCGCGGGTGCATCGTGGGCTGGCGTTTGGCGCAGCGGTTCGGCTGGAAGGTCGGCGACGCCATTTCGTTGACGGGGACGATCTATCCCGGAGAGTGGGACATGGTGGTGCGGGGCATTTTTCGGAGCACGAACCCGAACGTCTTTGGTGATGGGGAACTGTTTATCCATTGGGCCTACGCCAATGAACGGCTCAAGACGGCGGACCCCGACCGCGCGGATCAGGTCGGCTGGTTTGTCGTCGTGCCCGCCGTCGGCGCCGATGCGCGGCGTGTGGCGTCGGAGATCGATGCCGGGTTCGCGAACTCCTTCGCCGAGACGCGGACGGAGTCGGAGCAGGCCTACTTCGCCGGGTGGGTGGCACGGTCGAGCACGCTGTTGCAGGGGCTGGAGGGGCTGTCGGGCGTGATCAACGGCATTGCGGTGCTGGTGTTGCTCAACGCGCTGGCGTTGGCGATGCGGGAGCGCACACGCGAATATGCGGTGATGAAAGTGGTGGGCTTCCAAGCGCGGCATCTCTGGTGGTTGGTGATGGGGGAGTCGGTCCTGTTGGCGCTCTGCGGTGGCGCACTCGGCTTGGCGCTGCTGCTGCCGGCCGCACGGCTGTATGCCTACATGACGGAGTCGAACGGCTACGTTGCCCACTATGTGCTGACGGGCGAGACGGTGGCCGTGTGTCTCAGCGTCATGCTGGTGGTCGGGTTGCTCGCCGGGCTGTGGCCCGGCCTGCGCGTGACGCGCATGACCGCGCTCTCGGGATTGCGGCATGCCGGGTAACGGCCTACGGCGATCGGTGGCGCATCCGACGAACGGAGCGACGAGACCATGACGGGCTTGTGGAGCGCCTACAGTCTGAAATCGCTCTGGGCGCGGCGCGTCACCATGGGGCTAATGGTACTCGGCATGGGCTTGGTGGTGTTCGTGCTGACGGCGGTGCTCATGCTGGCGCATGGGCTGGAACGGGTCATGGGAAATACCGGCGATCCCGAAAATGTGTTGATCATGCGCAAGGGCGCCCTCTCGGAGATGGACAGCACGATTACGCGGGAGCATGCCGACAGTCTGTCGATGCAGCCGGGCATTCGGGCGGCGGCCGACGGCCGTCCGATGGTGGTGAAGGAACTCAATTTACAACTGACGTTCCGCAAGAAAGCGGGAGGGACCAGGGCGAGCGTGGGTTTGCGCGGCACCGCGCCGGAGGCCTTCCTCGTGCGGCCGCAAGTGCGCATCGTGCAGGGGCGAGCGTGGACGCCCGGCACGACGGAGGTGGTGGTCGGGGCGCAGGTGGCGCGGCAATTTCCCGACGCGCGCCTGCAGCAGGTGTTGCGGTTCGGCAATCGAGACTGGACGGTGGTCGGCGTGTTCGAGGCGCGCGGCAGCGGCTTCGACTCCGAAGTGTGGGGCGATGCCGAGCAGTTTATGGCAACGTTTCAACGGACCGCCTATTCCATGGTGACGGCGCGTGTGACCGGCGCGGACGCGTACGCCGGGATGAAGGCGCGCGTGGAGCGGGACCCGCGGTTCAGTCTCACCGTCAAACGCGAGCCGGAGTATTACGAGGGCAAGGCCGGCTCCCTGGCGCGTATCATCCGCGTGACCGGCTTGTTTCTCACCGTCGTGTTCGGCATCGGCGCGGTGCTTGGGGCGACCATGACCATGTCGACCTCCGTGGCGCAGCGCACGACAGAGATCGCCACGTTGCGGACGCTCGGCTTCACGCGCGTCGCGATCGTGCGCGTCTTTCTGTTCGAGGCGGTGGGACTGGGGCTGCTGGCAGGCCTGGTGGGTGTGGGGAGCGCCATGCTGTTGCAGTCGGTCACGATCTCGACGATGAATCAGGACACCGCGACTGAAATCGTGTTCGGCTTCCAGGCGTCACCGGAAATTGCTCTTGTCGGCCTCGCCTTTGCGCTGGCCATGAGCCTGGTCGGCGGCCTCGTACCGGCGATTCGCGCCGCACGCCTCGTCATCGTCCAGGCCCTCGGCGAACGCACGACCTAGCCGCCTCAGCTATACCCCCACTCCTCTATGGGTCAGGTCTTTCTAGGATTCACATCTGACATCGTATGAGCCTGGCTACTCAGACAAGTGATTGCGCAACGTCGCCGGAGAGCCGTTGGCACCGCGCGTGTGATCGTGGATTCTCGTTCTGCCCCCTCCCTAATTGAGACTACACACGCATCGAACGATTCCATTTTCCGCATACATGCGAGCGCCGGCTCGTCGATTTCGTAGCACCAGGTAGTATCCGTGCGCAGCAGTCCGTATCCCCTGCGTGGGCGCTCTGGTAGAAGCCACTGCCCCGAATCGCAGGGCGTGGACAACTGTGGGAGCAGTCGCAAGGAGGACAGGTGAGTCACCTACGATATTGGACCGGATACAGCGCTGTGCGGGCGAGATTATTGGGCGCAGTCATTTGTGTGTTGGCGGGTCTGTCGGTGCCAACGGCTTGGTCGGAGGCTGCCGATCCGATTGCGCCCTTGACCACCACGGCGGCGGAGGAGGCGCTGCGGGAGCGCTTGCAGCAGAACGTGCGTGAGCGGGAACAGCTCCTTCGGGAGCTGGACGAGGCGGGACGGCGGCGCGAGGAGGCGCTGCCTCTGGACGAACGTCCGAAACGGCTGCAGGAGACGGCGGGCGCCGACGTGGTCGGTCCTGATGCCCCGGCGCAGGAACCGGTGTACGACTTGGCCGATATCAGCATCGTGAGCAAGCGGGTGCAGAAACATCCTGAGGGGCTGACGTTTTCATCGACGCCGCGGACGGAAACCGACTCGCAGCCGACCCGCACGATGAAGGAGTCCATGGAGTCGATGCCCGGTGTGATCCTGCGCTCCTCAAACGGGCCGCGCGATTTCGGCGTCTCGATCCGCGGCTCCGGTGTGAAGACCACCGGGGTCGTGCGCGACCTGAAATTTTACGAGGACGGCATCGGCCAGACGCAATCGGACGGCAGCTCGCGGCTGGACATGCACGATCCCTGGTTCATGCAGAGCGTCGAGGTGACGCGCGGCGCGGCGTCGTCACTCTACGACAATGCGGCGCTGGGCGGCATGATTCATTTCAAGACGCGGCGCGGCGGGGACATCAATGGACTTGAAACCTTCTTCAGCGCCGGCTCCTACGGCTACCAAAAATACGCCTTCGCGGTTGGGCAGGAGTTCAGCGATGTCGATGTGGCGGCCTTCGCGAGTCATGCGGCGGAGGACGGCTTCATCCGACGCAGCAACTACGATACGCAGACCGTGAATCTGAACTTCCGCTTCAAACTGGGGAACAAAAACAACTTTTACGTCAAGGCGGTGACGAACGCCTTGAACGCCAACGTGCCGACGCGACTGACGTTGGCGCAGTTTCGGGCGGATCACCGACAAACCGGCGGCACCGGGCCCGGCAACGACGCCACGCTGTTGGCCCAGCGGCGTCACGACCGCCGCACGGTCATCGGCGCGCTGTTCGAACGGCAACTCGACGCCGATACCGTTTTCATCTTGGAAGCGGACTACGACGTGCGCGACATCAATCAGACGTTCACGCAAATCTCCGATTCCGTCTTTCCGAACTTCAAGGGGTATGCGGACCTGCGGCACGAAGGACGCCTCGGCACGATGCCGCTGCGGAGCTATGCGGGATTTTTTGCGAACAACATGGAGCAAGAGTCGCAGTCCTTCCGCAACCTCGGCGATTTCTTCGGCACGCGCGGGACGCTGGCGCAGAACAGCCGTGGGACGATGCGGAATATCGGCGGACGTGTGCGGGAGGAATTGGAATTCCTTCCGAGGTGGACCGCGGCGGCGGGCGCGAGCTACCAGCAATCCATGTTGAGCGTGCAGACCATCGACTACACGGCGGCCGGGGCGGTGAACACGAGGGCGAGCGCGGACCGCACCTTCTACAACTGGGCGCCTGAAGTGTCCCTCTCCTGGAAGCCGACCGATAGTCAGCGACATTGGGTGCGGGCCTCCAGCGGGTATTCGGTGCCGAACTTTTCCAACCTGACGACCGGATTGGACGGGTTGGCCGGGACCAACTTTTCGATCAAGCCGCAGAGGAACTACAACTTCGAAATCGGGACCGACACGAGGTTGCACAAGACTTTCGCCGTGCAGTTGGTCGGCTTTTGGGTCTTTGTGAAAGACGAAATCATCACGCAGGTCAATTCGACGACGGCGGGCGCGTTTGCGATCAACGCGGATGCGTCGCAATACCGCGGGATCGAGGCCAGCTACGACTGGCGTCCCTCGCCGGGCTGGCGGTTGTCGGGCGCCTACACGCACATCGATGCGCACTACATCAATTTTGCCGATCAGTTCCGTGTGGGCGGCACCGGTCCGGTGACCCGTGTGCTGCAGGACGGCAAGCAGGTGCCGAACGTCCCTCACGACGTGCTGAATTTTAAGGAGGAGTACGACCATCCGTCTGGATGGGGTGGCTGGCTCGAGACCACCTACTGGAACAGCTATTACCTGAACAACGGCAACACGGTCGGGGCGCCCTCCTATTGGCTGTTCAACGTGAACTTGCACAAGACCATCGAGTTTGCGCCGAACTCCTGGGTGCGCTTCGCGCGCCTGTATCTGCAGCTCGACAACCTGGCGGACAAACGCTACGTCGGATCCGGCGGCGTGATTGCCGATAGCACACCCGACGCGAGCAAGACGCTGTTCTTCGCCGGGTACGGACGGGCGATCTACGGCGGCGTGACGCTCGGCCTGTTCTAGGCGGCAGGCTGCGTGCACGATAACTGGATGTGGGACGAAGACGTGAAGCGGGATATGGAACGGGCATGGAAAGGATTTGTCGGATGAGACAGTCAATCGTGTGTGCGGTGCTGGGTGTGAGTGCGCTGTGTCTGGCGGAGGGGCTGTGTGATTGTACGGCCTTTGCGCAAGAGGCGGTCGGTGAGTCCGCGGACCGCTTGGCTGAGCGCGAGCAGTCGTTGAAGGCGAAGTTGAAAGAGGTGCTGGACGAACTGGACGCGGTGAAGGAGCAGCGGCGGGCGCAGGGTGCGGCGTCGGCGCCGTCGGGCAGCGTGGTTGAGGCGGCGCCAACGGGCGCGGCGGACGGTGCGGCGCCGGAAATGACGGTGACGGACGTGCGGGTGATGAGTCAGCGTGTCGAGTCGCGGCCGAGCGGCGTGACGCAGTCCTCCACCGATCGGACGGAGTACGACTCGATGCCGACGCGGCATTTGCGCGAGTCGCTGGAGTCCATTCCCGGCATCGTGGCGCGGCAGGAGCATGGCGGTCGCGAGGTGAACATGTCGATCCGCGGCTCCGGCAATAAAACCGGCTGCTGCATCCGCAATATCAAAGTCTATGAAGACGGGATCTCCGTGACCCAGCCGGACGGCACGGCGCGGCCGGAACTGCACGACCCCTGGTTCTTGCAAAGTGTGGAGGTGCGGCGCGGGCCCTCCTCGTCCCTGTACGACAACTATGCGCTCGGCGGGATGGTGCATATGAAGACGCGGCGCGGACGCGATATCGACGGCGTCGAAACGTTCTTTTCAGTCGGTTCGTACGGCTACCACAAGGAAGCTATCGCCGTCGGGAAAGAATACGGCAATCTCGATATCGCGCTGTTCTCCAGCTATCAGCGCGAAGACGGCTGGCGCTCGAACAGTCAGTATTGGATGGCGACGGTCAATCTGAACGTGCGCTATCGTGTCGACGACCGGCAAACCCTGTATTTCAAGGCGGTGAATCTCGACGAGGACGAGAAGTTTCCCACCCGCCTGACGCTCAGCCAGTTCCGCGCCAATCCGCGCCAGATGGGAGGCACCGTCGCGACGAATCCCGCCACGTTGGGACAAAAACTCCGCGACCGTCTGACCCTGCTCGGCGCCATCTATGAGCGGCAGATCGATGCGAATACGGTCCTCACGATGGAGGCCGACTACCACGTCAAAGACATCAATCAGCCGGTCGGGTCCACGATCAATCCCAGTTTCAAACACTATACGGACCTGCGCCATGACGGCCGCCTCGCCGGTCGCCCCTTGAAGAGCTATGTGGGCTTCTTCGTGAACTACTTAGAGCAGGAGGGCGTCAACAATCTGAATCTGAACGACGGAGCGGCGACGTTCGGGCCTGTGACGGGCCAGAACCGGTTTTCCGTGCGCAACATCGGCGCGCGGTTTCGTGAGGAGCTGGAATTCGCGCCAAAGTGGGTGCTGGCGGTGGGGCTCGGCTACGAGCATTCGGACATTTCCGGCTTCGTCAATAATTTTGCGGCCACGACCACCACGAGTACGCTGACGAGTCGGGTGAACGTGAATCGGTCGTTCGACAACTGGGCGCCAGATCTCTCGCTGACCTACAAACTGCGGGAGGGCACGGACATCTGGACGCGCGCCTCCGTCGGCTACGGCATTCCTCAATTCGGCAATATGACCGTCGGGTTGGACGGCAATCCGGGGTTCAACGGTACGGTGCAGCCGCAGAAAAACTTCAACGTCGAGATCGGGACCAATACCCAACTGACGCGCACCTTCTGGGTGGAAGCCGTCGGGTTTTGGACGTTCTTCCGAAACGAAATCATCACGCAGGGCGTGCCCCTCACGGCGACGACGGCCGGCAACTTCGCGGTCAACGCGCGCGAATCGCAATATCGCGGCGTCGAACTGGGCTGGCGCTGGATGCCGGTGGACGGCGTGCGCATTTCGGGCGCCTATACGCACATGGACAGCCGCTATGTGCAGTTCGTCGACCAATTCGGTGTGGGCGGGGTGGTGCAGCGCGTGAATCAATCGGGACGTCAGGTGCCGTCGGTGGAAAAGAACGTCCTCAACATGAAGGCGGCCTACGATCATGCGGCCTCCGGACTCGGCGCCTGGCTGGAAGGCAGTTGGGTGGACAGCTTCTACGTGAACAACAACAATACGCTGGGCGTGCCCTCCTATGTGCTGTTCAACGCGAACGTGCACTACCAGTATCGGACGCATAACAATCGCTACATCAAATTCATTAAGGCCTACGTGGAGCTCGATAACATCTTCGATCAGCCCTATGTCGCCTGGGCGACACCCGTGGCCGACAGCACGCCTGACGCCAACAAGCAGGCGTTCTACGCCGGCGTGGGACGGTCGGTCTATCTCGGCGTGACGCTGGGGTTCTAGCGTGCAGGCGCACCGCCGCGCGCGCGTGCGCGGACTGTCGGATGTGCGCGGGGCTTTTTCATGGACCAGGCGGTCTCTGCTCGCCCAATAAGCGGGCAGGGACGCCATGTCGCTGCGTGCAGGTGGTGCATCCGTGAGTAGGCATAGGTAGCAGTCTGTAGTGATGCCGCGGAGGACATGGTACAACTCGCGCCCTATCGCAGGGGATCACGCGTGTCTATGCGGCCTATCACCTGGAAGTTTTGCTGCGCGCTCGCGCTCCTGCTTCCGATCTACAGCTGGTTGGTGTGTGTCCTGCCTCCGCTCGGCGCCGTGGAGTTCGCCCTCCATATGGCCGAAAAGGGAGAGCACTGCTTCAGCTTTTGCGAACACCATTCGGACCTCACCGCGGACCCGGCCCATGCGCATGATGCCGTCGAGGCCTGCGGGATGCTGTGCCCGCTGCTTGTTCCGCCGCGCGTCGCGCCGCCGGCTCCGCTGACCGTCGTTCGCCCGCCTCCTCTCATGCACCTGGTCTCCGGTGCGTTTCGGGCGCCGCCTCCATTCCCCCATTCCTAATCGACCGACTGGTGTGCCCTTGTCACGCGAGGTCGCGATGCCTCGGCGCGGACTGCGCTGTGGAGACGACGGCGATGGTGTGGGCACGCGATTGCTCTCAGAACGGACCTAATCAAAGAAGGAGTACAGGTAATGACAAGGTATGTATGCGATATCCGGCGGCATGGCCGGTTCACTCAGATCTGTGGAGCCTTCGGGCTGATGGTGGCTGTGCTGTGCGGCGGCGGGCAGGCGCTCGCGCAGGAACCGGAGAGTACGGCTGAGACGTCCGATCGGGCGCCGGCGATGACGGTCCCCAGCATCGTGGTGGAGGAGCGGCGGGTTGCGGACAGCGGCACGGGCACCCTGCATTTGAACGATCCGAGTCAGGGCAGTTCGCGATTGGGACTGACGCTCAGGGAGATTCCTGCCAGCGTCGAGGTGATTTCCCAACAGACCATGCAGGAGCGTGGGTTGCGCACAGTGTCGGAAGCGATCCAAGCCGCCACCGGAGTGACCGTCGGGGACCATCCCGTCGCGCCGGGCGCGTTTTCCATGCGCGGATTTTCGCAAAATCAGATCCGGTTGTTGTTCGATGGGCTGTCGCTCGGCCCGACCGGGTTCGTCACGCGTCCACGGGACTCCTGGAACCTGGATCGGATTGAAATTCTCAAGGGGCCGGCCTCGGTCTTATATGGCGAAGGGGCGGTGGCCGGAGCGGTGAACTTGGTGACGAAGCGGCCCATTCGTGAGTTGACCGGCAGCGAGGCATTTCTCTCTTACGGCACCTTCAATACCCTTCGTGCCGGGGTCGGCAGCGGCGGCACACTCGGGACGGAGAAGCTGCACTATCGGGTGGATCTGAGCTATCAGAATTCAGACAGCTTTAACGGCATTCAGCGGACGCCCTATACCTATTGGACTATGACGAGCGCGGTGCTCTACGACGTGACCTCGCGGTTCAACCTCGAACTGTCGTTCGATATCGCGCACGATCGGGCGAAAGCCTACACCGGCACGCCGCTGGTGCCGGCGTCCTTTGCGACGCAGGGCGTCAACGGTATCGTGAGCACGACGGATGGGCGGACGGTCGACGCGCGGATGCTGCGGCAGAACTACAACGTTGCGGACAGCGACATGAGCGCGTTAACGACCTGGACGAAGTTGAAAGCGACGTGGCAGCCGACCGACTTCATCGCGTTGCGGAATCAAGCGTATTACTACACGGCGAAGCGCGACTGGATGAACGGGGAAACCTACCGGTTTAACACCGGCACCCAATTGATCGATCGGGACCGCTTTCTCGTTGGGCACGATCAGTCGGTGATCGGCGATCGCTTGGAGCTGCAGCTCAATCACCCGATCGCGACGTTCAAGAACCGGTTCGTCGTGGGATTGGATTTCACCTATACGGACTTCACGCGGCCGAGCTTCTTCAATGGGGCTGCGGATAGTCTCAGCCCGCTCAGTCCGGTGCAAGGCTTGTTCGGCGGCGGTCCCACGGCCACGCAGACGGCCAAGATCCTCGATACGGCCGTGTTTGCGGAAGATCAATTCAGCGTGACGGACCAACTCAAGCTGGTCGCGGGCTTCCGGACGGATTCCATCAACTTGGAGCGGGAGTTCTTCACCACCGCCGGGGCCTTGAATACGGCGCAGAGCTTCAAGCAGAACTTCACGCCGACGACCTGGCGCACCGGCGTCGTCTACGACCTGTTGCCGCAAGTGACGCTCTACGGCCAATTCGCCACGGCGGCGGATCAGGTGGGCGGCAGTCTCTTCTCCGCCCGCGCCAACCAACAGTTCAATCTGGCGACCGGTCAACAATGGGAAGTGGGCGCCAAGGGGCAATTCTGGAACAATCGCGCGGAATGGACCGTGGCCTATTTCGATATCGTGCGGAAAAACATCCTGACGCCGATCTCGCAGGTGCAATCCATCAATGTCGGAAGGCGCTCATCCAAGGGCGTGGAAGTCGAGGGCGCCGTCCGGCTCACCGATGCCTGGCGGATTCATGGGAACGTAACGTTCTTGTCGGCGAAGTTCGATGACTTTTCAGAGGTGGTCGGCGGCAACTTGGTATCTCGGAACGGCAACCGTCCGTTCGAAGTGCCGCAGGCGGTCGGCAACCTCTGGACGATCTATCGGGTGCCGACCCCGATCCCATTCGATATCGGCGCCGCCTGGCGCTACGTCGGCGATCGGTACAACGACGCGGCCAACAGCGTTCGTCTGCATGCCTACATGACGGCGGATGCGTGGATCACCGTGCCCTACAAACAATTCTGGATCACCCTGCGCGGCCGTAATCTGTTCGATAAGGGTTACGCCGTGTTTGCGTCCAACTTCTATCCCGACCAGGTTCTCATCGGCTCGCCGCGAACCGTGGAGTTGAGTGTGATGGCGCGCTTCTAAGCGCTGTGCGCTTGACGCCGGCGGCGGATTCTTCGTGAGTCCGCCGCCGAGCCGTCACAGCGTCCGCACGCGTGCGTCGGCGAGGCCCGACCAACTCCCGCTCTGCAGACGATTGCGGTGCAGGCGGTAGCGACAGCGGGTTTCGTTCGGTAGACCAACTTTCCCTCGCTGGCTATAACCTCGTGTCGCCTTGCGTCTCGGGCGCAAAGCGGCAGTGGGTACGGGTTAGAGGGAAAGGATGGATCGACAATGAACGGGAAATATGTGCAGCGCGGGAGCGCGCGACTGCTCCTCTTGGCAATGGTGTGTGCGGCGATGTCGGCCTGTACCGTGGGGCCGCATCCGCGGCAGGCGCCGCCTGCATCGGTTCAGCAGGAAGCGAGTCGTGCTGATGGACGGGCTGCTGCAGATACCGAGGCGGAGACGCAGGGGGCTCAGGCGGGCGGTGACTCAACGCCCGGGCCGAGCCCGATGCCTGTGCCGTCTGCAGATCGGTCGATGACGGGCGCGGCGCCGACGGCCGTGCCGGAGTCCACGCCGGTGGTGGAGGCGGCGCCGGTGCTGGTCGCCGATACGCGATCGAGTTACACGCAGTCTACTGCTACGACCGCCACGAAAACCGATACGCCGATTCGGGAGACGCCGGCCACCATTGTCGTGGTGCCGAAGGCCGTGATGGAGGATCAGAAGACGCCCCGTCTGAAGGACGCGTTGGAGAACGTCAGCAGTGTGCGCGCCAACCAATCTCTCGGGTCGGGCAACCGGTTTATCATTCGCGGCTTTGCCGATATCGGCAAACTCTACCGCAACGGGCTGCTATCCACCTCGCCCTCCGGATTTCGGTCGGAGTTCGACACGGCGAACATCGAGAACATTGAAGTGCTCAAGGGGCCGGCCGCCGTGCTCTACGGCCGCATCGAGCCGGGCGGCATGATCAACGTCAACACGAAGCGCGCCACCAGCACGCGGTCCGCCGCGATCGAACAGCAATTCGGCTCCTACGATTTCTACCGCACGATTTGGGATGTGAACGGCGCGATCACGGCCGACGAGACTCTGTCGGTGCGGTTTGCCGGGGCCTATCAAAATAGCGGCTCGTTCCGCGATTTCAATTTTACCGACCGCAAAGTGTTCAACCCCAGTCTCACCTGGCGGCCGAGCGACAAGACGACCATCACCGTGGACGTGGAAATTTTGAAGCATGAGTATCGGCCGGACTTCGGCATCCCGGTTATCGGGAACCGTCCGGCGCCGGTTCCCATCGAGCGCTCGTTCAGCGACCCGAACACGCCGACGGCGTTTACCAACAAGATGCACGCCGGCTTCCAGTTGGACCACCGGTTCAACGACACCTGGAAGCTGACCCACCGTTTCCTGGCGTCCCATCTGGATACCGAAGACGTGTGGCCCAATCCCACCCCGGCGTTCGGCCTGGCGTTGCGCCCGGACGGGCAGACGCTCAATCGCAACATTTTCGGACAGGCCAGCTACGTGCGCACCTATGCGACCAATCTCGATCTCGTGGGTACGTTTGCCCTGGGGGCCACGCGCCACAAGCTGTTGATGGGGCTGGATTACACCAAGGCGACCACCGACTACTGGATCTTCGGCAACTTCAATGCGGCTGATCCGGCGCTGGCCATCAACTTGTTTGCGCCCACTTACGGAATTTCCCCCGCGTTATTTACCGCGGCGCGCAACACCACGGACCGTCCCGGCGCCAACTTCTCGGTCACCAAGGAGCAGTGGTACGGACTCTATCTGCAGGACCAGATCACGGTCGGGAAGTCGCTGCACCTGCTGCTTGGCGGCCGCTACGACTGGGCCGAGGTGGGGCGCGGACGCGGCGGCAATTTCGATGCGGCCGAGACGAATCTCGACACGGTCACGCGGAAAGACTCACGCTTCAATCCGCGGCTCGGGGCCTTGTACGACCTGACGCCTTGGCTGTCCGTCTACGGCAACTACGTGACGTCCTTCGGCGCCAACAACGGCGTGTCGACCACGAATCAACCCTTCCCGCCCCAGACGGGCAAGCAAAAGGAAGTGGGATTGAAGGCCGACCTGTTCGAGCATCGGTTGAATGCCACCGTGGCCTTCTTCCATCTGACCCGGGAGAATCTGCTCACGCCCGACCTGTCGAGCAGCGATCCGTTGGCGCGCATCGTGGTGGGCGAGCAGCGGAGTCGCGGCATCGAGGTGGACACCACCGGCCGTGTCACCAACGCCCTCAGCCTCATCGGCAGTTATGCCTACACCGATACGCGTGTGACGAAGGACAATTCAGGCTTGGAGAATCGGCGCTTGCCCAGCGTGCCGCTGCATGGCGGCAGCCTCTGGATGAAATACGATTTTCACGAGTATCGCGGCCCGGTGAACGGGTTGAGTCTCGGATTCGGCGCCTATGTCGCGGGCTCGCGGCACGGCGACATCCAAAATACGTTCACCTTGCCGGGCTATGTGCGGCTGGACGGCTTTGCGGCCTATCGCTGGACGATCGGGCCGACCCGCGCCATCGCCCAGGTGACGGTCCGCAATCTGCTCAATCAGCAGTACTACGAGGGTGCGGATCAGGGATCGAATGTCGCGCCGCGCAACGGCGTGTATCCGGGCGCGCCGATGATGGTGTTCGGATCGCTTCGACTGGAGTACTAGCGGCATGTTGTCGCAGGCGTCTTCGGGCATGACGACGGACGCGCCGGTCGCCGGCGCGCGGCGGCGGTGGCGCGCGCGCTGGCTGGCCGTGCACCGCTGGATCGGGTTTACGGCGGGCCTGACGCTGGTGCTGATCGGCCTGACCGGCAGTCTGTTGGTCTATCACCTGGAGATCGATGAGTGGTTGAACCCCTCGCTGTTGTTGGTGACGCCGCAACCGGGCGGGGCCGCGCAGTATCGCCCGTTCGATGAGCTGGAGCTGGCCGCGCGCCGGGGGTTGCCGCCGGGGGCTCGGTTGAGTTTTGCCCAGTACCCTCGCGATGACGGCGTCGCCATGCGGTTCAACGCGCAGGTGCCGGACGGGGCGACGGGCGGGCGGTCGTCGGCCTTGGCGGTCTACCACATTGGGGTGAACCCCTACACGGCGCAGGTGACGGGGCTGCGGTTGGCGCGTGCTGGCGGCTGGGCCGGGGCGATTCCGAAGACGCTGGTCGGCTTTATCTTTGCGCTCCACTACGCGCTCCTGTTGCCTCGGTTCGGTGATCCGCCGTTCGGTGACACGGTCGTGGCGATCATCGGCCTGGTGCTGTTGGGCTCGCTGGTGTCGGGGCTCATCTTGTGGTGGCCTCGGCCCGGGCAGTGGAAGGCCGCGCTGACGATCAAGTATCCCGCCCATATTCGGCGGCTTCATCTGGATGTCCATCGGGCCGTCGGCGTGTACAGTCTGCTCGTGCTGCTCGCCGTCTTCATCTCCGGGGTCTACCTCAATTTGCGGGCGCCGTTTCACACGGTGGTGCGGCTCTTTTCCCCGGCCGTCGATCGGTACGAGGTCCGGTCGGCGGTCGTGCCTGGCGCCGAAACGATTACGCTGGGCGAGGCGGTGCGGGCCGTGCAGGAATCCTTCCCGGACGGGCGGTTGGAATGGATCTACATGCCGCGGATGGTCGGCGGGACGTACACAGTCTGCCAGCGCGATGTGCCGGACATCAGCCTTGTGCTCTCGCGACGATGTATCGTGGTGGATCAGTACAGCGGAACGATTCTGCATGTGCAAAGCCCGGATCGCGCGACGGCGGGCGAGCATTTCATTCAATGGCAATGGCCGATCCACTCGGGGCAAATCTTCGGCCTCGCCGGACGCTGGATCGTGTTGCTCTCAGGGGTAGCCTGCCCCCTGCTGTTCGGCACCGGCTGGTACCTGTGGCAGAGGAAACGGCCAGGGCGAGGCAGCGCGTGAGCGGCACGACCGGTGGTTCTGGTGCCGCCTGTAGCACCGGTGAGCAACAGTCTGTAGACAGCCTCATCGGGCGGGCGTATACAGGCGACCATCTACTTATGTCTCCGTCTCCTGGTCGTATGTCAGCCCCTATGCCCTCCACCCGGACCCGCATCGCTGCGGGGCTGTTGGCGACCCTCTTTGCTGTCGTGATGTTGTTGGCTGGCGCCTGCGCGCTGGCGCATACCCTGACCGAGAGCCACCACCATGGCGATACCGCGGCCACGCCCTTGTCCTCGGCCTGCGGGTGGAGCTGTCAGGCGGTCTCGTCAGGGCTGACGCTCGCGGCGGTCTCCCTGGTGTGGACCTGGGCGGCCTCGAACCTGCTTCATCATTTCCCCCGACTGTACGTCCCCGACGCACGAACGGTGTTTCTCCCGTCCCGCGCGCCTCCGATTGCCGCCTAGCATTCCATCGTTCCCCATTTTCGATAGATGTGTGTCAGCGTGCGCGTCCTTGTCGCTGAGGTCCTTCGAGTCCTCTCGGTCGCCGTGCCGTTCTAGGTACTTTCTCGACGGTAATCGTCGAGGGCCTGGTGCGGTGAGTGTTGGCGCAACAAAGTGACAAGCCGTGAATCGAGTGCAGGGCTCGGTCGCACGCCGTGAATTCAGAAATGACTCTACGCGGTCCTGTCTGGACCGGGAGGGATGTGATGACCATGTGGCGTACGCTGTGTGTCGGTCTTGTCGTGGCGGCGGTCGGCGCGGGGCTCTGCAGTCCGGATGCGCAGGCGACCACGAACGGGGCGGCGGAGACCGAAGTGCGACGCGCGGAACATCAGCTCACGGTGCAGATCGCGGGGCGTTTCTGCCGCTACCAGCGTGCCGACGTGAAGGCTGCGCTCGGCGAAGTCTGGAGCGTGGACGCGGTGGAGTTTCTCAACGAGGATGGCACGGTGCGGGTGTTTTTCGAGCAGGGATATAAATCGCCGGCGGAAGTGGCTGAGGAAGTGGAGCATGCGCTGTCGCTTGGGTTGCTGTGTACGGCAACCGTCGAGCGGGGCCAACCGGAGCAGTCCGCGTCGCTGCAGCTGTTGCAGGTGCGGCACTGAGCCGTTCCTCCGGTAAGGACTACGTCATACAGACAGGTGAAAAAGGAGTGCAGGGATGAATCGATATTGGATGGCAAGTGTGGCGGTGATGGGTGCGCTGATCGTCGGATGTGCGGAATGTGGCGGCGGACGGCATGCGGGCACGGCGGTGGCGACCCCGATGGCGGCCGGAATGGCAGTGCCGAAAGACGGCGAGTTGAAGTACCCCGCGGGCTATCAGTCGTGGGACAAGTTTTTGACGGAGGTGCAGCGTCCGGACGTGAAGCAGGTGCGCGACATTTACATCAATCCGGTCGGTGCCCGTGTGGCCGCGGGACAACCCTTTCCGCAGGGCACCGTCATGGTGATGGAACTGCACAAGGCGAAGGCGGACGGCGAGACGCTCGTCACCGGCGCGGACGGCAAATTGGTGAAGGGCGATCTGGCCAAGGTGTTTGTGATGGAGAAGGGCTCCGAGCGGTGGGGGCAGGACGTACCGGAGCCGTTGAAGAACGGCACCTGGGTGTTTTCCGCCTACGGGCCGGACGGCAAGCCGTTGGCCGAGGATTTCACCAAGTGCCGGGCCTGCCATACGCCGATGGCGCAGAAGGACTTTACGCATCGCTTGGATGAATACCTGCAGCAGCGCCATCCGCGCAGCTGAGGTGCGCGACAGATTGAGTCTCCGCCCGGGAACAGGGCGTGAGACTCGCTCGGTGTGGACACCGGGGAAAGCCCATGACTGACCTCACTTTCCCCGGCGCGGGGAGGCGGATGAACGCCCCGCCTCCTCGCCCCACGTCGTGCGTCGACAGGGACGATTCACAGCATGCGTTGCGGCTCGGCCAGGCGGCAGGACGGCGTTGCCCGAGCCCGACGGAAGGATGGCAATATGCGGCGATCCATCGGTGCGGTCGTGTGCATGGTGTTGGCCTTGGCGGTGAGTGCGCCGGCGGTGTGGGCGCAGGACGCTGCGTTGGAGCAGCTGCTGCGCCAGAAGGTGTTGAACCAGCAGTTCGAGGGATTCGATTTTTACGACGTCATCATCGAGGACGATCGGGCGGACAGCAACGGGGCGCGCGTCGTAACGGTGGTGGCGCGCGGACGGTTTCTGCAGCAGGAAAAATGGATGAAAGCGCTGATTTTGCTCGCCGGCGAGCAGGTGATCGGGGGGGAGATTTTAGAGGGGCACGATCTTCCACCCTGTCGGGCGGGCGCCAGCCCCGTGCAGCAATCGTAGGGTCGTAGGTTCGTAGGGGTCTTTACCAAGGAGGTCCGTTATGGGGCAGTTCGCGCGCAGTGTCGGATTCGGAGTCGCGATGGTCGTCGCGGCGCTCGGTGTGGGGTCCACCGCCTATGCGTTACAAGCGGGCGGCGTGGAAGTGGGCGACGAAAACGGCTCGGTGGTCGGCCAGCCGTTCAAGGAGCTGGAAGTGGATGCCTCGTTGTATGCCATCGATCTGGGGCCGGTGAAGGCCTGGTATCCGCCGACGACCATCATCGACTTTAAGGTGCGGCCCGGTCGTCCGGTGTTGTTGAAGGTGAAGAACAACACGAACGTCGACCGCGGCTTTAAGCTGACGGACGCCGTCAATGCGGGATCGCCGTTCGTGATCAACGCGGAAGTGGTGTTGAAGCCGGGCGAAACCAAATTTATCGGCATTCCAACCAGCGATCTGTTTTATGCCACGCAGGGCAACACCCTCACCTATCGCGATCATTTGCATCCGAACGAGCCGGGCGGCAAGCTCGTGATGATTAAGTAATCGTCCGTGAGTGTAGTGCGGCGGCGCGGTCGACCTGGTCAGGTCGAGTGCGCCGCCCCCCGTGTCAGTTAGTCTGCCTCTGTCGTGGTGGGCCCGCCCACTGTCCCGCGCCTCATTCCATCTGCCGCGCCCGCGTTGATTTCAGGTCGTTCCGGCCCCTATAGTCCTACTCGCGAGTGCACCTGTCCCAGGGGCTGATCCATGCTGTCTCGATCGAGAGAAATTCGGATTGCCGTCGCTCTGGTGTGGACGTTGGCCCGGCTGCCGCTCGTCGCCGATGAGTCCGCGACGGCGGCCGAGTTGACAAAGCCGCAGAGCCAGGCGTTGCAACAGGATGAGGCGGGCGTGGAATTGGCGCGGCAGGGCGCGGTAGATGAGGCGCTGCGCGCCTTCGCCAAGGCACTGGAACTCGACCCGCAACTGGCCGACGCCCATTACCATATGGGCCTGGCCTATCTCACCGGGAAGAAATCGTCCAAAGACGCGGCGGCCGCCTTTCGACGGGCGCTCGCGATCGCGCCGCGTCATCTGGGCGCCCAACATGAGCTGGCGCTGCTGGCGCTCCTCGATGGGCGGGTGCGTGAGGCTGAGGCGGGCTTGGCGCGCGTCATCGAGCTGGCGCCCACGTCAGCGCAGGCCTATCTGGATTTGGGAAAGTTGTATGAACGGGAGCAGGCGGTCGACCGGGCCGACGCGACCTACGCGGCGCTGCTGAAGCGCAATCCCACACAGCCGGACGCCTTGTATCGCCTGGCGGCCTCCGCCGATGCGCAGGGGGATATGAAGGCGGCGCGCGCCTATCTCGAGACGTTGTTGCGGGCGCATCCCGCGCATCCCGACGGCTGGTATCTGAAGGGGCGGATCGCCGAAAAGCAGAACGATCTGGAGTCGGCGGCTTCGGCCTATCGCGAAGCCGTGCGCGCGAAGCGGGATTTTATCGATGCGCGGTTCAATCTGGCGTTCATCCTGCGGAGTCAAGGCAAGGCGGCTGAGGCGGCCCGAGAGTTTTTAGAAGTGATTGTGGTGAAGCCGGAGCATGCCGACGCGCAGATGAATTTGGGCCTGGCCTACACCACGTTGAATAAATTGGATGAGGCGGAGCACGCGTACGAAGCGGCGGTGGCGCTCAATCCGACGATGCGCGAAGCCCGGTACAATCTGGGCGTATTCTACGAGTTGCACCGTAAGGACCTTCCGCGCGCCTTGGCGCAGTATCGGCGGTATCGCGAGCTGGGCGGCCGGGACGAACGGGTGGATCGGATCATCGGGCAGGCGGGACCCTAGCAGGGTCGGGCGAGGGCAGCATCCATAGTGCAGGGGCCTGTCCTGCCGCCTGTCTCTTAGGGCACAGCCGCCCGCGCACGCCCGGTCCCTCACCCTATATAATGGAAGCGTCGAAGCATTTTTTACGAAAGGAGTCGACTGTGAAAGCGAGCGGGATGTGGGTGGCGATGGTGGCCTTGGTCGGGGCGATGGCGGTCGGAGCCGTGACCGGCTATGCGGCCGATGGGGCGGATCTCAAAGGTAAGTACGAGAAGATCGACGAGCCGTCGACGCATACGAAGGGCAAGGTGAAGATGACGGTGTTTGCGGATTTCTACTGTCCGCATTGCCATCACTTCGAAGAGGCCGGTTTGCCGGTCCTGAAAAAGGAATTCGGCGACAAGTTGGACGCGCAGATGGTCGGCTTCCCGGTGTTTCGCCAAATGCTGCCGACGCCGTTTGAAATGTACGAGCAGGCGAAGGTCATGGGGAAGGGCGAGGAGATGAAGACGGTGCTCTTCCGCACCATCCATGTGGACAAGGTCAAATTCATCGACAAGGCGTTGCGCGCGGGCCTCATCAAGGAAGTCGGACTGGACCCGGCCAAGTTTGAAGAGGGCCTGGAGAGCGGCAAGCCGATCAAGGCCTTGGAAGAGGGCCGCAAGCTCGGCGAGCGGATCAAGCTGCAACAGACGCCGACGCTCCTGCTGGACGGCAACATCAAGGTGACGGAGATCAATCCGGAGAACGTCAAAATCGTGATCCAAAGTCTATTGGATCAGGATGCGAAGAAGAAGTAACCGCGCCGTTGTCCGGACGGTCGCCCGCGCGGTGCGAGTGAGAAGCATCCAACTGTGAGAGATGAGGAGGCGGGCGCCAGGCCTGCCTCCGTAGCGTTGTGTAGGCAATGCCCTGGGAGTGAGGCGCAGCACGCATGGCGATCGACCCCATTTGCGGCATGACGGTGGAGCCGGCGACAGCCGCGGGTTCCCATGCCTACGGCGGCACGACCTACTATTTCTGCGGGCGCCATTGCCTCGACCGATTTCGTGCGGATCCTGCCCGCTACACGACGAAGGTCCAGTCCGCCCAGGCAGCTGCGCCCGCGTCTGCGGCGCCGATGGCGATGTCGCCGGCCGGGCAATCCGCCTCCGCCGCGGCGTCGCCGCTGATGATGCCCACGTCCGCGAAAAAGCGCGGCCTGACCATGTTGGAACCGGCACGGCCGACCGGCCCGACCGCCACTGATCCGGTCTGCGGCATGATGGTCTATCATTCGACCGCCGCCGCGACGCATACGCACCAGGGCACGACCTACTATTTTTGCTGCACGGGCTGCCAGACCCGCTTCATCACAAATCCCGACCGCTATCTCCATCCCGAGCGCTATCAACCGGCCGCACCGGCTGCGGCGGTCCCTGGTCAAAAATATGTCTGTCCGATGTGCCCCGAGGTGTCGTCACCGGTGCCCGCGCCCTGTCCCACCTGCGGGATGGCGTTGGAACCGGCGATCGTCGCGCCGGTCACGCGCACGGACTACGTCTGCCCGATGCACCCGGAAGTGCGGCAGACGACGCCTGGAGCCTGCTCGCTCTGCGGCATGGCGCTCGAACCTCAGACCGTCATGCCCGAGGAGGAGGAGAATCCTGAGCTGGTCGACATGCGTCGCCGGTTTTGGTGGTGCCTGCCGCCTTCGCTGGTGGTGATGGGGCTTGCGATGGCGGACATGATTCCGGGGCGACCGCTGCACGGTGTTCTGTCACAGGGTTCGTTGAACTGGGCGCAATGTCTGTTGGCGACGCCGGTGGTGCTGTGGGGCGGACGGCCGTTTTTCGAGCGCGGCTGGCAGTCGGTACGCAGCGGCCACTTCAATATGTTTACGCTGATCGCCTTAGGAACGGGGGCGGCCTACCTGTACAGCCTTGTGGCAACGCTTGCGCCGGGGCTCATGCCGCCGTCGGCCGGGCATGACGAGCATGGGATTGCCGTCTATTTTGAAGCGGCCGCGATGATCACGGTGCTGGTGCTGCTCGGGCAGGTGTTGGAGCTGCGCGCGCGCGGGCAGACGAGCAGCGCCATCCGTGCGCTCTTGCGCCTCGCGCCGACCGTGGCGCAGCGGGTGCGTGCGGACGGGCAGGACGAGACGATTCCCTTGGACGCGGTGCAGCCGGGCGATCGCCTCCGTGTGCGGCCGGGCGACCATGTGCCGGTGGACGGGACGGTGCTTGAGGGCCGGAGTACGGTGGACGAGTCGATGCTCACCGGCGAACCCTTGCCTGTCGAAAAATCCGCCGGACTGGCCGTGACCGCCGGGACGCTGAACGGCACCGGGTCATTTGTCATGCGGGCCGAACGGGTGGGGGCGGAGACGCTGCTCTCGAAAATCGTACGGATGGTCAGCGAGGCGCAGCGGAGTCGTGCGCCGATTCAACGGCTGGCCGATGTAGTGGCTGGGTATTTCGTGCCGATGGTGGTGGGCGTGTCGCTGACGGCCGGTCTGGCCTGGTGGTTTCTGGGGCCGGAACCGCGGCTCGCCCATGCGCTCGTTAGTGCGGTGGCGGTGCTGATCATCGCCTGTCCTTGCGCGTTGGGGTTGGCCACGCCGATGTCGATCATGGTGGGCACGGGGCGCGGGGCCACAGCCGGTGTGTTGGTGCGTCATGCCGAAGCGCTGGAGACATTGGAAAAGGTCGATACGCTGGTGTTCGACAAGACCGGCACGTTGACCGAAGGCGCGCCGACGTTGCGCACGGTCGTGGCGCGGGCGCCGTTTGCGGAGGCGGACCTGTTGCGCTGGATCGCGAGTCTTGAGCAGGGCAGCGAGCATCCGCTGGCCGCGGCGATTGTGTCGGGTGCGCGCACGCGCGGCGTCACGCTGGTGCCGGCGCAGGACTTTCAGGCGCTCCCCGGCAAGGGCGTCACCGGCATGGTCGAGGGGAAGCGTGTGGCGATCGGCACGGCCTCGTTACTCGCGGAGGTGGCGAAGGTGTCGTCCGATACGCTGGCTCCATTGTCGGAAGAGGCCGATCGATTGCGGTCCACCGGGCAATCCGCAATGCTGGTGGCGGTGGACGGCCAGGCGGCCGGATTGATCGCCGTCGCCGATGCGATCAAGGCGACGACGCCGGAAGCAATCCGCGCGCTTCGGGAGGACGGGCTGCGGTTGGTCATGTTGACCGGCGATAACCGGACGACGGCGGAGGCGGTGGCGCGCGAATTGGGCGTGACCGAAGTGATTGCGGACGTGCTGCCGGATCAGAAGCAGGACGTCATCCGACGCTTGCAGGCCGAGGGACGGATGGTGGGCATGGCGGGCGACGGGGTGAACGATGCGCCGGCCTTGGCGCAAGCCAACGTAGGTATCGCCATGGGGACGGGTGCGGCGGTGGCGTTGGAAACCGCGGGCATCACCTTGGTCAAGGGCGACCTGCGCGGGCTGGTCCGCGCGCGACGGTTGAGTCGGGCGACCATGGCCAACATTCGTCAGAATCTCGCCTTCGCGTTTTTGTATAACATCATCGGCGTGCCGGTTGCGGCGGGCCTGTTGTATCCGATCTGGGGGCTGCTGCTCAGCCCGATGTTGGCCAGCGCCGCCATGACCTTTAGTTCTGTCTCCGTCATCACCAATGCGCTGCGACTGCGGCGCGCATCCCTCTGAGTCCAGCATGCGAATTCCGGTACAACCCCGAGGTGTGAGCGTCGTCCTAAGCACGGCGTTCGTGGCGGTGAGCGTGCTCGCGCAGCTGTCCGTCAGCACGGCGGCGTCCGGCGACCTGCAAAGCCAGGTCAAAGCGACGGCGGCGAAAGTCAGTCCCGCGGTGGTCAGCATCGCGGCGACGGTCGTGCTGCCCGATCAGGCGCTGAGCGACGACAGCTTGCCGTTCGGCACGTTTCGCGAACCGTCGCATGTGCGACGTCAGTACGGTCAGGGCTCCGGCGTGATCCTCTCGGCAGACGGCTATATCGTGACGAATCATCACGTGGTGGCGGACGCGAAGGATGTAGAAGTGTTGCTGGCCGACCGGCGGCAGTTCAGAGGCCGTGTGGTGGCGACCGATCCGAAGACGGATGTGGCGGTCGTGAAAATTCAGGCCGGCAACCTGCCGACGGTCTCGTGGGGAGATTCGGGCCGCCTCGCGGTGGGGGATTTCGTGTTGGCGATCGGCAATCCGCTCGGGCTCAGCAAGACGGTGACGTTCGGGATCGTCAGCGCCGTCGGCCGCGCCGATGTGGGCGTGGCGGATTACGAAGATTTCATCCAGACGGATGCGCCGATCAACCCGGGCAACTCCGGCGGCGCCTTGGTGAATACGTCTGGTGAGTTAGTCGGGATCAACACGGCCATTGCGAGTCCGACCGGCGGCAGCGTCGGCGTGGGATTCGCTATCCCGAGCAACATGGTCAAGCAGGTCATGCAGAGTCTGTTGAAGACGGGACGAGTGGTGCGCGGATTTCTCGGTGCCGTCACCCAGGATGTCACGCCGGTGCTCAGCAAAATTTTCAAACTGCCGGATGTGAAGGGCGCCATCGTGACGGATCTGCAGGCGAAGGGTTCGGCCGAGCGCGCGGGGCTGCGCCGCGGCGATGTCGTTGTGCGCTTCGACGGGCAGGACATTCTGGACGGCGGGCATTTGCGCAATCTGATGGCGCAGGCGCCGATCGGCAGCCGCCACCGGCTCGATCTCGTGCGCGACGGTCGCGCCATGCAGGCCGATCTCTCGGTGCAGGAAGCCCCGCGGGATCTTAAGAAAAAGGCGGACGTCCTGGAGATTCGTGAGGGGCAGCAGAGTCATCCCTTGGGCGGTGTGGCCTTGGATGAGTTGACCACGCAGATGGCCCGGCAGATGGGGGTGCCGCTCACCTCCGGCCTCGTCGTGACGGACGTCGAAGAGGGATCGCTGGCCGAGGTGGCCGGCATGCAAGCGGGCGACGTCATTTTGGAAGTGAACCAAAAGGCGGTGCCGACGCTCCAGAGTTATCAGCGCGTCGTCGAACCGATCCGCCCCAACGAACTCGCCCTGGTGCTGGTCAATCGCCAGGGGACCGTCCTCTACGTGCCGATTCAAGCCGAATAGTTCCGACGCATCGTTCGCTGCTCGCGCCATCTGCCGTTCCTTCCCATCGGCATCTTCCCTCGCACCCGCGAGACAGCCCGCAAGCCCTAGACCAACGTCCTTTTGTCCTGTCGTTGTCGGACGCACGCAATTTCTTGCCTCTATCCTATCTTGCGGCATACTCAAAGATGAGGAGGAAGCGGGCGGTGTTCGCTTCCTGCGCTGCTCTAACGCATATCGGTCAGGTGGGTCTCGCATGCGGTTATCCCCGCAGAGAGTTACGCAGTTATATGTAATAAAATTAGTCGCCCTGTTCGTGGTTTCGCTGGGGCTGCTGCTCCACGGCTGCCGTGCGCGCGGGGAGGCTCCACCGCAGGAATTGGAAGGCACCTGGCGGACGCAGGCACCGGGCTATCACGAGAATTTTTTGCGGATTACCCCGCAGGCGGTCGCGTTCGGGGCAGATGGCACGCCGGTGACCGAACAGCCCATTGCGACCGTGGAGCGCCGCACCGATCGGGACGGCGAGCACTACACCATTACCTACCTCGATGCCGACGGGCGTGAGCTGCAGCTCGCGCTGACCTATACGGCCGCTCAGGGCGGCCTGTTGACGTTTAGCAACCAGCCGCATTTGCGCTGGACGAAGGAGAGAGGGCACTCATGAAACCGCCGATCTACAAGCGTCACTATTTTCTTCCCGATTCCTGTCAGCCGCGCATGATGAGCATGAGTCTCGCGCAGCAGGGCTTGGCTTTCCTTGCGTTTTCCGCGGCGCTGTTTATTCCGCTCGCCCTCCAACTGCAACGGCCTCCCCAGGGCAGTGTGGAAGCGGCTCAGGCGGCGACGGATTTCTTAGCGCTGCATGAATCCGTGTGGCCGCTGTTTCCGGTGGCGCTGCTGGCGGTCGGTATCCATGCGCTGTTTGCCTGGCATCGGATCGCTGGGCCGTTGTATCGGTTTCGACGCATCTTCACGGCGGTCGCGGAGGGGGACCTGACGGTCAGCGCCAAAATCCGCCGGTCGGACTATCTGCAGCCGGAAGCGGCGCGGCTCGGCGAGATGGTGAGCACGCTGCGGGAGAAGGTGGGGGAGCTCGATCGGCGCGCCGAGCAGTCGCGGCACGCGGCCCAGGCGCTTCGGCGGGCCGTGACCGTCGGGTCGACGCAGGATGTGATGGCGGCGCTCGCTGTACTGGATGATGCTAACGAGTGCATCGCCAAAAGCCTACAGCATTTTACGATTGTGCCGTCCGCACCTGTGACGCGTCGGTGAAGGGTGCTGTGATACACGTGCCGTCAGGATCGCAGCGCTGTGCCCGCCACCTGCGTCAGGCCACAGGGTTTACCCTCGTGGAGCTGATGACGGTGGTCGCCATCATCGGCTTGCTGGCCGGGCTGGCGATTCCGAACTATCTCGAATACGTCGAGAAGGCGCGTGTCGTGCGCGCCATCGTCGAAATCCGTTCCATCGCCACAGCGATCGATGCCTTTTACGTCACGAGTGACCGATATCCGACATCACTGGCAGAGGTCGGGGCGGCGACGATGATCGACCCCTGGGGAAACCCGTACGAATATTTCAACATCGTGGCTTGGGCCTCGGGTGGAAACGGCAATGGCAACGGCGGTGCGGGCGGAGCAGGCGGCAGCGGGAGTGGAAGCGGAGGGACCGGCGGCGGAACAGGCAGCGGCTCCGGCACAGGCGGCGGAACAGGTGGAAGTTCGAGCGGCGGCGGGAGCGGCGGAGGCGGCGGCAAAGACGGAAAGGGCGGCGGCACCAGCTGGGAGTGGCTGGGGCCAAGCGTCGCCTTTGCGGCTTCATCGCGAGCGCCCCAAATGCCGCGGAAGGATCGGTTTCTCCATCCCATCAACTCCGACTACGACCTCTACAGCCGAGGGAAGGATGGCGAATCGGTGGAACCGCTGACCGCGCAGAAGAGTCATGACGATGTCATTCGTGCCAATGACGGCGCGTTTATCGGGCTTGCGAAATTCTTCTGAGCGATGATGACACTGCGCCCCACCGCTGCCTTTCTGCAGAGCCGCGTCGCGCGACGCATGTTCGGGCTGTTCGTGCTCTGCGCCTTGCTGCCGATTGTGTCGCTGGCGACGGCGACGTACACCGCCGTGCAATCGCGATTGACCGACGATACCGACGAACGCTTGCGGCAGGCGAGCCGCACGCTTGGGATGGCGGTGAGTGAACGGCTTGAGTTTCTCGAGCAGGACCTGCTGCAGCAGGCCGCGCGCATGCGCGAGGCGACGCCGGGCGGAACGTCGCCGCCTGACACGGGCGGCGTATCTGCAGGAGATACGAGGAACAAGACCCTGCGCTTCCTTTCGGTGGGGCTGTCGGATGGCGCACAGGTGCGTTCGTGGAGCGGGACGCTTACGCCTCCCCAATGGACAGAGAAGGACATACATGGGTTGCGGGAGGGACGCACGGTCTTGCGTGCGGAGCCGGAGGCCGGCGGGCAGGGCCATATCTGGTTCGCGCGCGCGACGGATGCGTCCGCACGGCAGGTGGTGATAGGGGAGGTGTCGCCGGACTATCTGTGGGGAATCGGCACGCAGGATACGTTACCGGCCGGACTTCAGCTGACGGTCGTTGCGGGCGGGCGCCTGTTGGCGACGACGCATCAGACTGCCCCGACCTTTCTCGATGTGGCTCAACGCGATGCCGCTTCCCGCTCGACCGGCGCCTTCGCCTGGACCGGCAGCGGCGTCGACTACATGGCGGGATTCTGGACGCTGCCGCTCGGCTTTCGGTATGCGACCGAGTCGTGGACGATCGTGTTGAGTCAGGATGCGAGCGACGCGCAGGCGCCCATTCGCTTGTTCACCAGCAGCTTCATGCTGATCGTCATTGTCACCTTGGGATTGGTGGTGCTGCTGAGCTCGATCTACATTCGACGGCTGCTCCAGCCGTTGGATGCCTTAGAGGCCGGAACGCACCGCATCGCGAAGGGCGATTTCTCCGGCCGCGTAGTGGTCCGCACCAAGGACGAGTTCGAAGCGCTCGCCGAGTCCTTCAATCACATGGGCGTCCAACTCGAGCGGCAGATTGCCGCGTTGGTGGTGGGACGCGAAATCGATCAAGCCATCCTGTCCTCCTGGGACGTCAGTCGGATCGTCGAAGCCCTGCTGATGCGTGTGAACGGGCTTGCGACGGTGGAACAGGCGGGTCTGTTGCTGTTCGACGGTGACAGGCACGGAATGGGTTGCCTCTATACGTATGAAGCCGCGTCGGGCGCGGGCATGACGGTGTCGTTGTTCACTCTGGCGGAGGATGATCGACGCGCGCTCGGCGACCTGTCCGAGCCGCGGACCCTCCAGTCGTCAACCGCGCCGGTTTGGGTGCAGCAGGCGGTGGGCACGGCGACGGCGTTCGCCCTGTTGGTGCCGATTCGGCAGCTTGCGCATGGATTCGGCTGGTTGGTCCTGGGCCTGCGCGACGAGGGGCAGCTCGATGAGGAGGCGACGGGGCACCTGCGACGCGCGGCGGATCAAGTGGCGGTGGCGCTCAGCAATGCGGCGGAAGTGGCGCGACGGAAACAGGCCGAAGACCATCTGCGCGGAACCAACGTGCAGTTGGAGCAGGCCATGCATGATCTCCAGGTTGCGCAGAAACATATGGTCGAGCAGGAGCGGTTGCGGGCCCTAGGGGAAATGGCGAGCGGGATCACGCACGACTTCAACAACGCGTTGTATCCGGTGATCGGCTTTACCGAGCTGCTGCTGTTGAATCCCGCCGGGTTGGACAATAAGGAGATGCTGGTCGAGCGCCTGAAAGACATCAACATGGCGGCGATGGATGCCTCGAAGATCGTGCGGCGCCTACGCGACTTCTATCGTCCGCGGGATGTGAGCGACCTGGCGCTGCCGGTGGATATCAACGAATTGATCCGCCAAACCGTCAAGCTGACGCAGCCGAAATGGCGGGAGCAGGCCTACGCGCGCGGGCTGACCGTGGAAGTCCGTACCGAGCTGCAGCCGGTGGAGGCGATTCGCGGGGACGACGCGGAACTGCGGGAAGTGTTCACCAACCTGCTCTTCAACGCCGTGGACGCCATGTCGCACCGAGGCTCGGTGACGTTCCGCAGCCGCATGGACGGAGGTCAGGTGTTGGTGGAGGTGGCGGATACGGGCTCGGGCATGACCGAAGAAGTGCGGCGGCGTTGTCTGGAACCATTTTTCTCGACGAAGGGCGACAAGGGCACCGGCCTGGGCCTGGCGATGGTCTACGGCATTGTTCGGCGTGCCGGAGGGACGCTGGATATCGACAGCGCCGTGGGGCGCGGGACGACTTTTCTCCTGCGTTTCCCGGTGACCGACGCGGTGGCAGTGCAGGAGGTCACGGTCGAACAGGGCCAGCTGCCGACCGGCTGGAGAGTGTTGGTGGTGGACGCCGACCCGTTGGTGGGGATGGTCACGGGTGAATACGTACGGGCGAGCGGCCTGGCCGTGGAAGTAGTCCGCAACAGTTTGGACGCGCTGGCTCGCTGTCGCACGCGACGGTTCGATCTGGTGGTGGCGGAGCAGGCGATGTCGGATGTGAACGGGCCGGACTTGGCCGCGTTGATCAAGAAGCTTTCGCCTTCGACCGCCACGGTGATTCTCTCCGGCGCCGGCGACCTCGAAGCGCCCACCGATGTGGCGCCTGACACCATCGATGCCCGGCTCGATAAGCCGCTGACGATGGGCGCCTTCCAATCCGTATTGCGTCAACTGGCAAGTCGCCAGCAGTCCGACTCCTCGGCCAAGGCCGCGTAACCACTCACCTCCGACGCGCAAGCGAGCCGGCCACGCGCGCACACCAGGCCGACACCCGGAACAGGAGTGAGACCGTCATGGACGAGAGGCGCGCCGAGAACGAGCCGACGGCTTCGTTGTGCGGCGAGAAGATGATCAGAAGCGTGCAGCCGTCCTGCGTGGTCGTCTCCCCATGGATCGAATCGGCTTCGGACCGATGGTAGTCGCCGGGGAAGAGTGCCTGCCCCTGACAGAGACAGCCGCCCTCCAACACGAGCAGCTCCTCCGTCTGCGCATGCCGATGTGGGGCATGGCGATAGCCCGGCGCAAACTTGGCGATCGCGGTGGTCCGCTGCGTCGCGGGATCGACATGCAGAATCTTCAGCCGCAATCCTATCTGCGGCTCCAACCAGGGCCCGTCATCGGCGCGGATAAAGGTGAAGGCGGCGCGCGTCGCCTCCGGCCGTCGCACGGGCGAGGCCTCTGACGGCGTGTGACGCGAGGTCCCTTGCGGCTCCGTCTGAATGCGCGCCATCAACGACGTTTTCAGGCTCGGCGGCGGCGCCACCGGCCGCACCCCGGCGCCCAGTTGCGCGGCGGTGCGCTGGAAGGTCGCTACATCGGCGCGGGCCCGCTGCGCGTCCGGCCCTTCGTCTGCCAAGAGGCGTCGATAGGCCTCCGCCTCCGGGCCGTCCAAGGCGCCCAGCGCATGGAGCACCGCCGGATCGAGGCGTCGGGCGTCGGGAGACTCGTCCCCTGCGCGACTATCGAAGCGCTCCGATGTCATACGTGCAGTCCCTCAGCGTAGGGGGCCAACAGGTCGCGAAGTTTCATCAATCCCAACCGCATCCTCGTCTTGACCGTGCCCAGCGGCAGGTTCAGGCGTGCCGCAATCTCGCTCTGACTATAGCCGCCGAAATAACCGAGCAGCAACGCATCGCGTTGCTCCGCGGACAACTGCGCGAGCGCGGTTTGTACGATTTCTTCGCGCTGCCGCGCGCTTGACCGTTCTTCGGGCGATGCGTCGTCATTGGGGATCCAGGCCGCTTCGTCGAGCGACACCGAGGCCCGCTCGGCGCGGGTTGCGCGGAGACGATCGATCGCGCGTGTGCGCGCCAGCGTGATCAGCCAGGCCATCGGCGTGCCGCGCTGCCGATCGTAGCTGTGCGCATGCTTCCACACTTGGGTGTAGACCTCGAGTGTCACGTCTTCCGCCATGGCCGGTTGTCCCAGGATGCGCAGCACCAATCCGTAAATCTGCGGGCTCGACTGGTCGTACAAGCGGCTGAAGGCGGACTGGTCCCCTTGCGCCGTCAGAGCGATCAGCGCGGGCCATTCCTGCTCTGGAGTCCGGGTCTCGTCCAGCACGTCCCACATCCCTGGTGGTCTCCTTGCCTGCACTACGGAGGAACGGCGGGATTGGATTCATCGTGCCCGCCTTGCACGACAGATTGTTGCGGGTGGGCCCAGACGGCGGTGGAAGGAAACTATAGCACCGCCGATTTTCAGCGGGCAATCAGCGGCACTGTTACGGCGGCGCAACATCCAATCCGCCCCGTCGTCGCGTAGCGGGACACAGGAGGGGCGATCGAGCGAGCGTCGCAATGGAGTGACGGAGCGCTCCGCCCCATAGACGAAAGGAGTCTCCTGCAATGGATCCCTCTACCTGGGTGAATCGCCTGTTTCTGGTCGGCGGGCTTGCAGCCTGTCTTGTGGGCACGGCGCAGGCGTCGAGTCATCGTGAAGCGCCGTTCATTACTGAGCTGCCGAAGGTCGACGGCACCGACTTCTACATGTTCCGCAGCTATGAAGCCGGTCGCCAGGACTATGTCACGCTCATCGCCAATTACCAGCCGCTCCAAGTGCCGTACGGCGGGCCGAATTATTTTCAGCTCGATCCCGAGGCGCTGTACGAAATGCATATCGACAACAACGGCGATGCGAAAGAAGACCTCACGTTCCAATTTCGCTTCAAGACCACATTACAGGATTTGACGGTGCCGGTCGGACCGGCCGGGCAGACGAAGAACATTGCTGTGCCGTTGATCAACATCGGGCCGGTCTCGTCCGGCTCGATGCAGGCGCAGAACGTGATCGAGACCTTCACGATCGATGTGGTGCGCGGGCATCGCCGCACGGGCACGCGGCAACCGGTCGTGAATGCGGCCACGGGGTCGACGACGTTCGGGAAGCCGCTGGACAACATCGGCAATAAGTCCATCCCCAACTACGAGTCCTACGCCAACAGTTTTGTCTCGACGATGAACATCCCCGGGTGCGGCATGCCGGGCAAGGTGTTTGTCGGACAACGGAAAGAGCCCTTCGTCGTGAACTTGGGCGAGGTGTTCGACTTGATCAATCTGAATCCCCTCGGCCCGGAAAACGGACGGCCGAATATTATCGACGACGCGAACATCACCGCCCTGATTCTGGAAGTGCCGATCGCCTGTCTCACCAACGGCACGGAGCCGGTGATCGGCGGATGGACGACCGCCAGCCTGCGCCAAGGTCGTCTGCTGAATCGCGCGGCGACATTTGAAAAGCCTGCGGTGGAAGGCGGCGCGTGGACACAGGTCTCGCGCCTCGGCATGCCGCTGGTGAATGAATTGGTCGTCGGACTGAAAGACAAGAATCGCTTCAATGCGTCCAAGCCGGAAGACGACTCGCAGTTTGCCGACTACGTGACGAATCCGTCGTTGCCGTTCCTTATCCAGACTCTGTTTCCAAGCGCGCCCGCGCCCACGCTGTTCCCGCGCACCGATCTGGTCGGCGCCTTTCTCACCGGCATCAACACGGCGGCCACCGGCAATCTGAATCAACCGGCGAATGTCGTGCCGTCGGAAATGCTGCGCTTGAATACTGCCATCATGCCGACGCCGAAGGCGGCGCAAAAGAATTTTGGCGTGGTGGCGGGAGACTTGGCCGGGTTCCCGAACGGGCGGCGGCCGGGCGACGACGTGGTGGATATCACGTTGCGTGTCGCAATTGGCAAGTTGATCACGGCGGGCCTGTACGGCAATGCCGGGCAGGCGCCGGCGGGCAATGCGCCGTTGACCGACGGAGCTGCAGTGAACGCGTCGTATTTCGGTGAGACGTTTCCCTATCTCGTGACGCCGCTTGCCGGGGCTCCGTCGAACTAGGCGCGTAGGGACCAGATAAGGAGATCACGATGAAGACATGGATCAGCGGGTTGATGTTGTGCGGAGTGCTGAGTGTGGCCGGCTGTGGAGGCAGCGACACGCCCGGTCCGGTGGGGCAAGGCGGCGGATCGGGAGGTCCTGCTGATGCCTTTACGGGGCAGGTGCAGGCGGTGGTCGCGTCACTGCGAGACGACGCCGAACCGGCAGATGTCAGTACGGCGGTGCCGGGTCTGTCAGAGACGGCGGAACCGGCTGCGTTGTAGCTGTGGACGATCTGGTGGAGCGGGCCCTGGAATGCGATCGGGACTCGCTCCACCACAGGAGTGGTGATGCATAGGACCGTGGGAAGGACGATGCGAGGGAGGATGGGAAAGAAGATGCAACGGCGAGTCGCATATCTTATCGGCGCGCTTGCGGCGCTGCTCGGCGGCCTGTTGGGCGTGGGCCACGTGGGGGCCGCGCCTTTTACGCCGAGCGACGATCGGCAGGTGGTGGAGACCCTGCGCGATCGGCCGTTGGATGCGCATCGGCAAGAAACTCGGCGATTGCGAAAGACGCTAGGTGAACATCCGGAACGGATGGATGTGGCGGTGCTGCTGGCCACGCGATACATCGAGCAGAGTCGTGCCGATGCCGATCCTCGGTACCTCGGCTATGCGCAGTCGTTGCTGACGCCCTGGGTGGACGGAGCGGAGCCGCCCGCTGCGGTGCTGCTATTGCGCGCCACGATTCGACAGAGCCTTCACGACTTTGCGGGGGCGCAGGACGATTTGACGCAGGTGCTGCGCGTCGAGCCGCAGAATCCGCAAGCGCGGCTGACGGCGGCAGTGGTGCATCAAGTGCAGGGACGGTACGAAGAGGCACGGCGACACTGTGTGCCGTTGGTGCGGTCGGCGGGCGAGGTAGTTGCGGCCGCCTGTCTGGCGTCCGTCGGGAGCCTGTCCGGGCAGGCGCAGGCCAGCTATGAGTTGCTCACGCGCGTGTTGGGGCGCAGCGCGACGCCTGCGACAGGCGGTGGGAATGCAGAGCGGGCCTGGGTGCTGACGCTGATGGCGGATATCGCCGAACGACTCGGGCGATTTGCTGAGGCAGAGAGCCATTACAAAGCCGCCGTGGCGGCCGCGCCGCGCGATCTCTACACGCTCGGCGCTTATGCGGATTTTCTGTTGGATCGCGATCGTCCGCGCGAGGTGGTGACTCTGCTCAACGGCGAACGGCGTGCGGATCCATTGCTCTTGCGGGTGGCCCTGGCCGAAGCACGCATTGGTTTGCCGGAAGCGGCGTTGGATCGCGAGCTGTTGGCGGCTCGTTTCGAGGCGAGTCGGCGGCGCGGCGATGTCGTGCATCGACGGGAAGAAGCGCGGCATGCGTTGAGCCTCGCGCAGGATCCGCAGGGTGCGGTGCGGCTGGCGCAGGACAATTGGACGCAACAAAAAGAGCCGGCCGACGCGAGGATTCTCCTTGAGGCGGCCTTGGCGGCCGGGACACCCGACGTGGCGCGCCCCGTGGTCGACTGGCTGATCGCCACGCATCTGGAAGATGTCCGCTTGGCGCCCTTGCTGGCGCGTATGCCGCAGGTGCGCTCATGACGCAGTGGATGACGCAGTGTGTAGCATGCAGGATGCCACAGTGGCTGCGGTGCTCGCTCATCGCGGCGCTTGCAGCGGCGACTATGATCGTCAATGCGGCCGCACCAGCGTTCGCGCATAAGCCCAGCGACAGCTACCTCACGCTCTCCGTGGAGCGGACGCAGGCGACCGGTCGATGGGACGTGGCGTTACGCGATTTAGATTATGCGCTGGGGCTTGATGCCGACGATGACGGACGACTGACCTGGGGGGAGGTGCGCGTTCGGTGGGCGGAGATGCAGCACTACGTACTGACTCACCTTGATGTCCGCATGGGCGGCGTTGCCTGCGGATTCGGAGAGACCGTTCCGCTGCTGGACCAGCATACGGACGGGACCTACGCCGTCTTCGACTTTAGGATCGACTGTCTGCATCCCACCCTGCAGATGGAGGTGGCCTACCGTCTGTTCTTTGACCTCGATCCGCAGCATCGCGGGTTAGCCAAGGTGCAGAGTCCCGGGGGCGTCGTCAGTGCGATCTTTTCGCCGGAGCATCGGCAAGAAACAGTCACCGTGGGAGCCAGTCTCGGCTGGGGCGTGCTCCTCGCCTACGCGCATGAAGGGATGCATCACATCTGGGCGGGGTTCGATCACCTGCTGTTTCTCGTGGCGCTGCTGCTGCCGTCGGTATTGCGACGGGACGGCGGACAGTGGGCCGGCGCAGAGAGCTTCCGTGCGGTCGCGCTCGACGTGGCGACTATCGTCACGGCCTTCACCGTCGCGCACTCCATCACGCTGAGCCTCGCGGTGCTGCATGTTGTGCAGGTGCCGTCGCGCCTGCTCGAGTCGATCATTGCTCTGTCGGTCGCGGCGGCTGCGATCAACAATGTCGTGCCGCTCGTATCAGAGCGGCGATGGCTTGTGGCCTTCGGCTTCGGGCTCGTCCATGGGTTTGGATTTGCCGGAGCCCTGTCGGATCTGGGACTGGTCGACGGCGCGAAGGCGCTGGCACTGGGCGGATTCAATCTTGGTGTGGAGGTCGGACAGGCGGTGGTGGTGGCGCTGCTGCTCCCGGTGGCCTATGGGCTGCGACACCTTTGGGTGTATCAGCGTCTCGTGGTCGTCGGCGGGTCCTGCGCTATCGTGCTTGTCGCAGTCGGCTGGGCGGTGGAGCGGTGGTTCGAGGTGACGTTGCTCCAATTTTGACGGGGCTGCGCTTGCAGGCCGCCAGCGTGAAGGCGGCGTGGGATTGGATGCTGATGCCGCGCGGGGAAGCCGAGTGTGATTGACGCACTAAGGTATGCTTGTTAGAACGGGTAGCACGAAAATGACATTCATAACACCCAATCACAGTGGAGGCGGACGATGAAGGGAGTCGCGCGATTCGGCGTGTCGCTGGAGCGGGAGCTGCTGGCGGCCTTCGACCGACAGATTGCAGGAAAGGGCTACGCCACGCGTTCGGAAGCGCTGCGCGATCTGATCCGCGCGACCTTGGTCGAGGACGAATGGGCGGGCAATCGCGAGACGGTCGGAACCGTGACGATCGTGTACGACCATCACGTGCGCGATCTCACGGAGCGGTTGACCACGTTGCAGCATCGGGCACAGCACCTCATCGTGTCGAGCCTGCACGTGCATTTGGATCACGACCATTGCCTGGAGGTGTTGGTCTTGCGCGGGAAGGGCGTCGCCATTCGGCAGGTGGCCGATGCGTTGATCGGCACGAAGGGCGTGAAGCACGGGAAGTTGGCGATGACGACGACCGGAAAGCGGCTGGCCTAGATCATGGCTCGTCGGGGCAGCTGGAGGCCGCAGGCTCTGTGCATGGTCGCGCTGGCGGTCATTGGACTCCTGCAGACGCAGGCCTGGGCGCATGATCCGGACGCGGAGGTGGTGCTGGTGCCGGAAGTCTCGGTGTCGGCGGAGCGTCCGATTGCGGCCAGCTCTCAGCAATTCATTCCGGACAAGGAATATCTGCTGCAGCCGCAGGGGCGCCCGGCGCAAGTGCTGCGGTTGATTCCTGGCTTCATCGCGGTCGAACACTCAGGCGGCGCCGGGAAGGCCGATCAGTATTTTCTGCGCGGGTTCGACGCGGATCACGGTACGGACGTCGCGTTCTTTGCGGACGGCATGCCGATCAACTTGCGCACGCATGCGCATGGGCAGGGCTATACCGATCTGAATTTCATCATCCCGGAGACGATTGAAGGATTGGATGTCTACAAGGGCGGCTACCACGCCGAGTTCGGTGACTTCGCGACGGCGGGCGCGGTGCATTTCCGCACGCGCGAGGTAGTGACCGAAGGCGTGGTGCAGTCGGCGGGCGGACAGTTCGGCACGCAACGGCACATGCTCATGTGGTCGCCGACCGTGGAACGGGTGCGCACGCTGATCGCCGCCGAGGGGTACTACACCGACGGGCCTTTCCAGCACGACAACCGGTATTTTCGCGGCAACCTGCTCGCCAAGGCGACGTTCAATCCCAGCACGCGGTCGGAGCTGGGTGTCACGGGGACGTTTCACAAGTCGCAGTGGAACGGGTCCGGTGAAATTCCGCTGCGGGCGGTGACGGACGGGACGATCGATCGGTTCGGCGCCGTCGATCCGTCGGAGGGCGGCAAGACGATTCGGTCGACCGGCCGACTGAACTACCATTACGACACGACGTCGGGCGGACGCTTCTTTGCGAACGCCTTCGGGCAGTATTACAAGTTCGACCTCTTCACCAATTTTACGTACTTCCTCAACGATCCGGTCAACGGCGATGGTTTTCAGCAATCGGACCAGCGCGTCGTGTACGGCGGCGATCTCGGCTATACGCACGCGCTGTCGTTGTTCGGTGCGCCCGCTTCCGTGACGGGCGGGGTGCAGGCGCGGGTCGACGACATTCACGCGCGCCTGGCACCGCAGGTGCGCCGAACGGTGTTGGGCCGCACGGTCGACAGCGACATTCAAGAAGCGTCCTACGCGCCCTATCTGAAGGCCGAAGTGCAACCGGCCTCTTGGCTGCGGCTCGTTGGGGGCCTGCGCAGCGAAGTCTTTACCTTCGATGTGCGGAACCGCTGCGATACCTGCGCCGAGCGGCCCGCAGGGAGGATGACATCGAGTGTGCTGCTGCCGAAGGCGAGCCTGATTCTCGGCCCATGGTTATCGACAGAATTCTTTCTGAACTATGGCGACGGCTTTCACAGCAACGATGCGCGGTCGGCGGTGGTGGGCGGAGCCGCGCCCATCGCCCGCGCCCGCACCTACGAGGCGGGTGTTCGCGCGAAGCCTTGGGGAGCGGAGGGTATCGAGCTGACGGCCACGCTGTGGGCGATCGACCTGAAGCAGGAATTGGTCTTCGTCGGCGACGCGGGGACGACGGAAATGCGCGGCGCGTCGCGGCGGCGCGGCGTGGAGCTGGCAGCGCGCGGGAGGATCTACGGGCCGCTCTCGTTCAACGGCAGTGTCACCTGGACCAAGGCGGAATTTCGAAACGGCGATGCCATCCCGCTGGCGCCTGAAGTCACGGCCTACGGCGCGCTGTTGTTGAAGTGGCCGGAGGGGCTGACGTCGCAATTGCAGGCGACGTACATGGGCGTGCGGCCGCTCATCGAAGACCGCAGCGCCAAGGCGCCGTCCTGGGTCGAGCTCGATCTCTCCGAGCGCTACCGGATTCCGATTGCCCTCTCGCACGGGCGGCTCGAAGCCTTTCTGTTCATCCAAAATCTGCTCAACACGAAATGGGAGCAGGCGACGTTCTATTTCGAGTCGCGTCTGCGCAGTGAAGCCGCCGGTGTGAACGATCTCCATTTCGTCCCGGGGAACCCGCGATTTTTTATGGGCGGCGTCTCGTGGTACTTTTGACGCCGACATCGCTCGCAGACGGGATGAGGCACTGGTTGGGAGACTGCAGATGCGTGGCAGATTGCCGCGGGAGTTTTTTGCGCGACCGACGGTGACGGTGGCGCGTGAGTTGATCGGGAAGTATCTCGTGCGCGCAGTGGGTTCGTCGTTGCTTGTCGCGCGGATCGTCGAAACGGAAGCCTATGTCGGGCCGCAGGACAAGGCCTGCCACGCCTCGAAAGGCCGGACGCCGCGGACGGAGGTGCTATTCGGTCCGCCGGGGCATGCCTATGTGTATCTCTGCTATGGGATGCACGAGTTGCTGAACGTCGTCACCGAGCGGGAAGAGTTTCCAGCCGCTGTCTTATTGCGCGCGATCGACCTGGAGGGGCGTCTCGTTGACGGGCCCGGCCGACTGACGCGTGCGCTTGCGGTGACGCGCGACTTGAACCGTCACGACCTGACTGCGGGAACAGACCTGTGGTTTGAGGAGCGCGGAGAGTCTGTGGCGCCAAGGCAGGTGCGGGCGTTTCCGCGGATCGGCGTGGACTATGCGGGGGCCTGGGCGAAGAAGCCCTGGCGATTCCGGTTGTCCGGCGCGGGGCCCGTCTCACCTCGGCGGGCAGCTTCCGCCTCGGCTGCACGCCACGTCACAAGACAATAAAAAAGGGAGGCGGTCGTTGGACCGTCTCCCTTTCTTACCTGAATCGACTTGATTCGATTTGACGAAACTATTCGATCTTCCGGTCACCCGTGATCTTGGTCGCGGAGGTCACCGGCGGCTCAATCTTGATCTGCGGACCCTGCACGGTCGGCAGGCGCCCGGCGCCCTGCCCTTCGGTGATGCGCGCATTGTCGCTCTTCTGTAGCTTCTGCTCCATGTGCTTGATGGAGGACTGTGACTTGAGGATCGCCGCCTCGCCGCGGGCATCGCCCTGGCCAGGATCGTTGGCGGTCGGCTGCCCGGTCACGGGGCTGCCGTCGTTCTTCATCGGATAGCCCTCGTGCTTCGGCAGCAGGGAGGGGTTGGCAAACGTAACGGAGGCGGCAAACAGGACTCCCGATACCATGGCGCTTGCAGTAAGAAGACTCTTCATGGCCTCAGCTCCTTTGAAGTGAAGGATGATAGATCGTTTCAACAGGGCCCGTGAATTGACAATTAGGATCGTAGGATGAAAGCGCCGGGATCATAGCCACCATGCTAGGGGGGTGTCAAGCGTTTTAACCCCCGGCCGTGAATCCCGCCCGGTTGCTTAGCTCTGCGGACGTGGGCCGCGGCGGCCCCGGCCCCGGTGCCGGAAATTCGGACGGCGGATCATCGCCGGAAGCCGAATCGTGGTCGTCGTCCCTTCACCGGCCGCGCTGGCGATGGCGATGCTGCCGCCGTGTTCCTCCACAATCTTTTTCACGCTGGCGAGGCCCAGTCCGGTCCCGCTGCGCTTGGTGCTGAAGAACGGCTCGAAGACCTTGCTCAAATGTTCCGGCGGAATCGGCGAGCCGTTGTTGCGGATCGCGATCTGCACTTCCTGGCCGCGTCCGGCGCGGTGCTGAGAGAGGCCGATGTGCAGTTCGCCGCCGGGCACCATGGCTTCGATCGAGTTTTTGAAGATGCTCAGGAGCACCTGCTGCATCTTGGCCTCGTCGCAGCGCACCGGCGCGACGTGCGGGGCGTATTCCTTCGCCACCTGAATGCGCGTGACTTCCAACTCGGTGGCGACGACGGCCAGCGCATTTTCCAACACTTCCGGAACGCGGCAGAGGCGGCGCGTGAGTTCCAGCGGCTTGGAGAAGTCGAGAATTTCGTTCAGCAACGCCTCGATGCGGATCAGGTCGCGCATGGCCTTTTCGATGCGCGTTTGCGGATCGAAATCCAAAATACCTTCGCCCGTCACCTCTTCCAACTGGGCGCGAATGGAGGCGAGCGGCTCGCGCAATTCCGTGGCGAGAAAGGCGCTGAACTCCCCGATGGCCGCTTGGCGCTCCTGCTTCCGGATGGTCGGCTCCAACGACTCGGCGCTGGGCGCGGACGGCGCAGAGGGCGCAGGCGCATCGCCGGACTGTGCGGGCGGGGGCGCGGGTGCGGCCGGACGCTGCAACAACTCAACGATCTTGAGCAACAGCGGTTCGAGCGCGGTGGCGTCCGTGGGGACGTAGCGCTGCTCTTCCTTCGACGCGAAGGTGACGGTGCCGCCGACCTGGCCGCGTACGAAAAACGGGACGACCAACGACGACTGGAGCCGGTCCTTATAGAGGTGCTTGTGGTCGGCAAATCGCCCTTGGGTGGACGCGAGGTCGTGATCCACTCGTGTCTTGCGATGGCGCACGGCCCAGCCGGAGGCCGAGGCTTCCAACGCCAACCGTTGGCCTGGCTTCAGGTCGCGCTTGCCGTCGCCCTTTTGCTCGCCGGCCACGCCGATGACTTCCACGGAGGCCGCGAGGGGATCGTACTGCGCAACCCAGGCGCGATCGAACGGGACGACGGAGGCCATCTCATCCAGCCACTTGGCGAGCTGTTCCTGATTTTCCGGATTGGCGACGGGGGAGACCGGAGCCGCAACCTGTTCCAACGCCGGGCGGACGGCTGTCACCGTTTCCTGCGCGACATAGGGACGGCTGAGGATCGCCTGGCCGTCGAACAACTGTTCTTTTTCCAGCGTCTTCGTGATGTTGTCGCCGGATTGATCGATCGCCGCGCGCTCTTTTTTCCCGAAGGCGCTCTGATCCTTCCGCCCCAACACCAGTACGCCGTACGTACGCTGCTGATGCCGCAAGGGCAGCGCCAGGAGCGTGCGCGAGGAGGGCGTGATCAACCGCACGCGCACGCCGTCCGGGTCGTTCGATTTCAGCGGCAGCGAGCGAAGTGGGCCGGTGAGCGTCCGTAAAATCGTGTGTACTTCCCGCGCGGTAAAGCCCTTGGCGCCGTGGGCGACGAGCGGGCCTCCTTCCCGATGGAAGACGGCGGCCAGCGCGTTGTCCGCCGGCACCTCGTTGAGCGCGGCGGTGAGGGTCCGTTGAAGGAGCGTTTGTTTGTGGGATTGCACGCTGTCTGCGGCTGCGGTCATGGTTGGTTCCAGTTCTGTGCGACGCGGGGCGTGACGGTCATTCGGGGCGCGATCTTAACAGCGGGCGTCGTTCGGATCAATTCACGATGCGCGGCGGTTGTCGGGGCGGTTCCGGCCGCTCGATGCGGACCTGCTGCGTCTCGGTCGTCCAGGGCGTCAGAATCGTGGTGACAATACTGATCACCAAGGCGCCCCCGAACGCCGACCACCAGCCGGCCACCTCGAAGTCGGTCACGAGACCCGCCGAGATCTTCAGCAAGACCGCGTTGATGATGACCATGAACAGGCCGAAGGTCAACACAATAAGCGGCAGGGAGACCAGGTAGAGCAGCGGGCGCACGATCGCGTTGAGGAACGCCAGCACCATGGCCGCGGCCAAACCCGCGGTCCAGGTGCGGACTTCGATCCCCGGCACGATATGGATGGCGAGAAAGACGGCCACCGCGGTGACGGCGACCCGCATGATCAGGGTCTGCATGGGCAACTTACCTACGTGAACGATTGCAGCGTGACATCCGACGCGCGGATTCTAGTGCTTTGTCTTGTCGGCCTTCTCGGCGCCGCCCTTGGGCGGTGTGGAAAACAGCACCTGCGCGGCCGTTTTCGGGTCGTCCTTGCCGGCCAGATCCACCACGACGCGATCGCCCGTCTGCGGGCGTGCGCCGGTCGTCTGCTTCCCGCGCGCTTCGAATTTCGTCTTGTCGTTCAGCTGAATGGTCATCTGCTTGCCGTTCTTCGTGGTGATGTCCAACTGCGTGTCGGTTACGCTGTTGACGGTCCCCATGATGTGGTCGGCGGACCCGTGCGCGGCAGCCGGAAGCTGCTCGGCTACCCACAAGAGCGCCGTGAGGCAGAGGGCCAGTGCGAAGGTGCGGGCAAGGGGCTTGGTGCACAGTGTCAGTGTCACGGGCATGGATCCTTTCGTGGCATGCGTCGAGTGGTCATTCAGGCAACCTGAGTGACTGTTGCGTGCATTCTACCCGATGCGGCGCCGTTAGTGGTGATGGTCGGTTGCGTCGCCGCCGCCGAGGAAGGCGTCGGCCGCCGCAGCATCGTCCTTGTCATGGGCGGATTTCGGATTCAGCGCGCGCATGTCCTCCAGCTCCGCCTGCGTAATGGAGGGCAGGTGCCGAATGAAATGTACGAGCTTCCAACTGTCGAGGTCCTTGCTCGGATCGCCTGAGCCCCAGGCCGGCATCGCCGTAAAGCGAATGCCGTAGTGGATCGCCCAGAACAATTCGCCGTCGGACAGCCCCTGCGTGTCGGGAGCGCGGAGATCCGGTGCCGGCGGATACACGTTCTTCCCGATGTGCGTGTCGCCGCTGCCGTTATTTGCGTGGCACCCGGCGCAATGGTCCGCGAAGTGCGCCAACGCCTCCTTCATGATCGCCGGAGTTTGGATGACCGGATTTTTGGCCTCGCGGCGCTCCGTGGGAATGGCGAGTTTCCGCACCAGCCGCGCGGCGTAGATTTCGATCGGCCCCGGCTTCGCGTTCTTCGTCGCAAAGCCGCTGCTGAACTGGTCATAGGCAAACCAGCCGGCGCCCGCGATGGGCAATACGATCGCAACGAGCGTCAGGTAAAACCACACGCGAAAGGGATTGAGATAGGCCGGTATCGGCATGGACGAGGTCCTCCCAGTCGACTGGTGGTGTGGGCGTGGCAGCGGTCAGTATAGCCAGACTGCCGGTCGATCGCTACTGCAGGACGGGTCGGCGCGCCATCGCGGAGCCTGCGGTGCAGTGAACTGTCGCAGACGGCGGCACGCGGTGCAGATGGCGCGGCACGCGCCTTACGACGCAGGCGTCGCCGTGGTCGGCGCCAAGCGGCCAGCCGCGCGCAGCAACGCCAGCAACGTGATGGGGAGATAGATCAATACCCCCGTCAGGCCGAGCAGTCGCTCGCCGATCCAGAAGGTCATCGTCAGGTTGAACAGCAGCACGCCGTAGTACAGGCCGCAGCCCAGCAGGATGTCGAGCGTGGTGGTCGTCGGCCGCGTGCGCACCGACCCTTCGGGCAGGTGCCGGTCGATGAGGCGGTAGATGCCGAGCGCCAACAAGCCGACGACGGCCCAGCCGACATAGTTGGCGAGCGGCACGCCGAAATGCACGCCGCCGTCGGGGTAGAAATAAATCTTGCCGAGAAACCAGCGGTCGCCGCGCAGCGCGACCGGATCGATCACCACATCGAGGAGCGCGAACAGAAACGCGGTGAGTCCGAGTACGGGCCAGGAGCGTCGCAGCTTCGGATCGAATTCGAGCTGCGGGAGCCGGCCGCGTGGGCGCGAGCCAGGCGGATCAGTTGCGCGCGCGGGCAGCAAGAACCACAGGGCCAGGCAGTAGCTGGCGAAGAGCAGAAACGTGAAGGACAGCGAGTCCATGAACGGCACGTCCCAGAGGTACAGTTCGTCGCCGACGGTGGAGCCGTTATAGAAGTACCAGCCGAACGGTACGCCCGTGCGGGTGGAGGAGAGTTCGCAGAGCAGCGCAGTCAGCCAGGTGTTGAAGAAGAAGAACAGCGTGCGCGGCCAGCCGAGCAGCCGTTGGGCACAGAAGAGAAACGCCGCGAGAAAGACGAAGACGTAGGGGCGCAGCGCGACGGTCTTGAGCAGCAGCGCGATTACGTCCACGGCGCGAGCCTTGGGGCGCCGGATGACAAATAGGGGCCGTGGAGGCCGCGGGCGTCATGCATAGCCGTGATCCCGAAACCAGCGGACGGCCTTGTCGAGCGCGATCTCGACGGGAGGCTGTGGGAGCCCCAGCTCGCGCACGGCTTTCGAACAATCGTAGTGCATGCGGTATTTCGCCATCTTCACGCCTTCGAGCGGAATGCGGGGCGGCTGGTGCGTGATGTAATCGGCGATCCACTTGTTGGCGTAGGCCAGCGGCAGAATCGCCAGGCGCGGCAGCTTGATCGTGGGCGCGGGCACGCCGGTCAGGCGGCTGAGCTGCTCGAAAATGTCGCGCAGCATGAGATTGCGATTGCCCAGGATATAGCGCTCGCCCTGCCGTCCCTTCGCCATCGCGAGCAGGTGGCCCGTAGCCACGTCGTCCACGTCGATCAGGTTCATGCCCGTGTCGATGTAGGCGGGCATGCGGCCCTTCATGAAATCCACGATCATCTGCCCCGTGGGCGTCGGCTTGATGTCGCCCGCGCCCACTGGCGCGCTCGGATTGACGATCACGACCGGCAGGCCCGCCTTCGCCAGCCGATGCACTTCCTGCTCGGCAAGGAATTTGGATCGCTTGTAGTCGCCGGCCATCTGATCGAGCGAGACCGGCGTCGTTTCCGTACCCACGCCGCCGTCCGACGGCAGCCCGATGGCGCCGATGGTGCTGGTATACACCGTGCGTTCGAGGCCGACCGTGCCCGCCGCTTCCAAGAGATTGCGCGTGCCGGTCACGTTGATGTCGTAAAAGATCGTCGGGTCTTGCGCCCACAGCGCGTAATGCGCGGCGACGTGATACAGGCGTCGGCAGCCGTCGAGCGCGCGCAGCAGCGAGGCCTTGTCGCGCAGGTCGCCTTCGACGCGTTGGACGGACAGGCCGTCCAGATTGCGCAGGTCGCTGGAGGCCCGCGCCAACACGCGAACGTCTTGCCCCGCGCGCACGAGCGCGCGGACGACGGCCGCGCCCACAAAGCCGGTGGCGCCGGTGACAAGCGTCGTCATGCGCGATACTCCCGACAGCGGCGGCTGTCGACTGAGCGGGAGAATGCAGTCTGTGTGGCGTGCGGAGTCGCGCGACGCGACGGATGCGGCGAAACGCGATGTGGACGATGTCGGCGGTTCACAAGTGAGGACTGACGGTCGCGGTCAGTTTTTTCGCGACGTGATGTAGCGCGCGATCTCGCGCAGGGGCTCGGCCTTCTCGCCCAACGACGCGAGCCGGTCGATAGCGCGCGCCACGCAGTCGTTCGCCAACGTCCGGGCGCCGTCTGCGCCGTAAAACGTCGGATAGGTTTTCTTGCCGCGCTGTGCGTCGGTGTTGGGATTTTTGCCGAGCTCTTCGCGCGTGCCCGTGACGTTGAGCACATCGTCGGCGATTTGAAAGGCCAGGCCGATATCTTCGGCGTAGCTCGTCAGATCGGCCAGTTGCGTCGCGGTGGCTCCGGCGGCAATTGCGCCCATGCGTACGGCGGCGCGAATGAGCATGCCGGTCTTATGCCGGTGAATGTTCTGGAGCGTCGCCAGGTCGATGTCCTGGTTTTCCGCCTGAATGTCGAAGACCTGTCCGCCGACCATCCCTGCGTGCCCGGAGCCGATGGCCAACTCGCGGATCAAGCGCACACGCCGCGTCGGGTCGATGGAGGCGTCCTCTGCGGCGCAGAGTTCAAAGGCCAACGTGAGCAGGGCGTCGCCGGCCAGGATGGCCATGGCTTCGCCATACACTTTGTGATTGGTCGGTTTGCCGCGGCGAAAATCGTCGTTATCCATCGCCGGCAAGTCGTCGTGGATCAGCGAGTAGGTATGGATCAACTCGAGCGATGCGGCGATCGGCATGATACCGGGGGCGGCCGAGAGGTTGTCCCCCAGTGCGTCGGCGGTCGCCAAGGTCAAAATCGGGCGCACGCGCTTGCCGCCCGCGCAGACGCTGTACCGCATCGACTCGTGCAAGGCGGTCGGCGGCGTCGCGGCCGCGGGGAGGATGTGGTCGAGAAAACGATCCACGGCCTCGCGCTTGGCTTCGAGATACTGTCGGATGTCCATGGAGACGCTAGCGGGTGGCATACGTAATCGCGGGAGACTAGCAACAAGCCCGACATACTGTCAAACATTGTCCGTCATTGTGGGGCACAGTCGGTCCCGGCGGACGGCGTTCTCGGGACGCGAGGGGCACCATATGCTCCCGCCCCTCGTGCTTTTCTCCACGGGGACCGGTATCCTGCGCCCGCGTCAACTCAGGTCGGAATGCCCGTACGGAAGCGTCGCAATGCCTACACTTAACTGGATCGGAAAAGATGCAGTTGTCAATCACCATCACCAGGTGCCCTTTCATCTGCTCAAAGACGTGCCCGATCTGGCCTGCGGTGAGCCGGGCGACGGGAATCTCATCGTGCAGGGGGACAACCTCGTCGCGTTGAAAGCCCTCCTTCCTTACTACGCCGGCCAAGTGAAGTGCATCTACATCGACCCGCCGTACAACACGGGCAACGAGGGCTGGGCTTATAACGACAATGTGAATAGCCCGCTGATGCGGGATTGGTTAGGCAAAGTTGTCGGCAAAGAAGGCGAGACACTCGACCGGCACGACCGCTGGCTCTGCATGATGTACCCGCGACTGGCGCTACTTCGGCAATTTCTTCGGGAAGACGGTGCGATCTTTATCAGCCTTGATGACAATGAAATCGGTCCGCTCCGTCTGGTTATGGATGAAGCATTTGGCGCGCAGAATTTCGCAACGACATTCATTTGGGAAAAGCGAACTACACGTGAGAACCGCCGTGTTTTTTCTTTTAGCCATGACTTCGTACTATGTTATGCAAAATCACTATATGCCTTCGAGAAAGTCCGCGGAACCCTTCCCCTCTCTGAAGAAGTGAGAGGTCGATATGATAATCCAGACGACGACCCACGAGGACCTTGGCAATCCATTTCTCTGAATGCACAGGCAGGGCATGGCACGCCCGCGCAATTCTATGCAATCGTGACGCCAGGAGGCCGTCGCTTAGATCCTCCAAAGGGTCGTTGCTGGTCAGTGACGGAGAGGCGTCTTAAGGAGTTGATTGCCGACAGTCGTGTTTGGTTTGGTGTGAGCGGCAACAATGCGCCACGACTGAAGAAATTTCTTTCCGAGACGACAAAAGGTCTAACTCCGCACACACTTTGGCGGGCCGACGAAGTTGGAACGACCGATTCCGCTACAAAGTTGTTGCTTCAGATTTTTGGCGGAGAAGCTAAGTTTGATTCGCCTAAACCGCCGGAGTTAATTGAACGTGTACTGCGCATCGCGACACAGCCTGGCGATCTCGTGCTTGATTCCTTTGCAGGCAGCGGAACAACGGGGCAAGCAGTCTTGCAGTTGAACAAACAAGACGGAGGCCGCCGCCGCTTTATTCTTGTGGAGATGGAACAGAAGATCGCACAGGATGTTACTTCAGAGCGCGTGCGGCGCGTTGTATCCGGCTATGCGAACACCGAAGGTGAGAAGATCGAAGGCCTCGGTGGCGGCTTCCGCTATTGCGAGTTGGGAGACCCGCTATTCGATGAGCGTGGAAAGATTCGTGAGACGGTGAGCTTCGCCGACCTGGCGCGGCACGTCTATTTTACCGAAACCGGAGAACCGCTCCCGCGCGGGCGTGCGACGAAATCGCCGTTCCTCGGCGAGTGTCGCGGCGTCGGAATTTATCTGCTCTATAACGGCATTCTCGGTGATAAGAGCACTCGGGGCGGCAATATTCTCACCAGATCGGTGCTGGCGCAGTTGCCCAAGTTCGACGGGCAGAAGGTGATCTACTGCGCAGGTTGCCTACTGGGAAAAGACCGGCTGCAAGCGGAGCGCATTGTGATTCGGCAGACGCCCTACGAGATCAAGGTGAGTTAACGCATGGCCACTCAAAAGAAGGCGCTTCTTCATGGCTCGTTGGAGCCGTTGATTTTTGTCATCCGAAATCAGCGCGTGATTCTCGATGCAGACCTGGCCCGCCTCTATGGGGTGACGACCAAGGCGTTCAACCAGGCCGTGAAACGGAATGCCGATCGCTTTCCGGAAGATTTTGCCTTCCAGCCTACAGAGGCTGAGCTGAAAATCTTGAGGTCACAAAGTGTGACCTCAAGTTCAGAAGCCATTGAATCGACGCAGCCGAACCAAAATCGGCCGCACGGTGCAGTCAGTTCTCATGGTGGGAGGCGGTATCGTCCCTGGGCATTTACCGAGCACGGTGCGGTCATGGCCGCGAACATTCTCCGAAGCGAGCGGGCAGTTCAGATGAGTGTGTTTGTGGTGCGGGCGTTTGTGCGTCTGCGGGAACATATCGCGGCCAACGCGGCGATACTCAAACGGCTGGCCGAAATCGACCGGACGCTACTTCAGCACGATACGGCCTTATTGGATTTATACGAGAAGTTGCTGCCTCTGTTGCAGCCGCCTCCGGACCCGCCCAAACGGCGCATCGGCTTTCACTCGAAGGGCAAAGCGTGATTACGCTCAAGGACTATCAGGAGCGGGTGTTGGAGTCGCTACGCGACTTTTTCCGCCTCACCGCGCAGACCGGGCAGCCGGATCGGGCGTTTCGTGAGATCACGGGGCGGTTCGGGGAGTCTGTGCCCTATTTCCCGGTTGTGGCTGTAGGCCTCGGCTCAGCGATGCCCTATGTCTGCCTGCGCGTGCCGACCGGGGGCGGTAAGACGTTGCTGGCCTGTTATGCCGCCGGCCTGGCGCAACGCGAGTTTATGCGGGCCGAGCGGGCGGTGGTGCTTTGGCTGGTGCCGAGCAATACGATTCTTGATCAGACGGCCGATGCCCTCCGTGATCCGCGCCATCCCTACCGCCGCGCGTTAGAACTGGCTTGTGGCGCGGTCGAAGTGGTCACAATCGACGAGGCGCTTCGTCTCTCCCGTGCCGCGGTTGAAGGGCAGACGGTGGTGATCGTGTCCACCATTCAAGCATTTCGGGCTGAAGACCAGACCGGGCGAAAGGTATATGACGGCAAGAACAGCCATATGGTGGATCATTTTGAAGGGAAACCCGGTTCACTCTTTGCTGCGCTTGAGCAAGGCCCTGGTGGGAAACCCAAGCCGTCATTGGTGAACATGTTGCGGCTTCGCCGTCCCATTGTGATTGTGGATGAGGCGCATAATGCGCGGACCGACCTCTCATTCTCCACGCTCGGGAATGTGCTGCCCTCCTGCATTGTCGAGTTTACGGCCACACCGGCGCGTGAGAAGCAGCCATCCAACGTTCTGCATCGTGTGTCGGCGGCGGAATTGAAAACGGCGCAGATGGTGAAACTGCCATTGAGAGTGATTGCACGGCATCCGGGCCAACGCGATCAGCTCTTAATGGAAGCGGTGACGTTGCGCGCCGACCTCGAAAAACTCGCCATCGCCGAAGGGCAGCAGACGACGGAGTACATCCGCCCCATTCTGTTGATTCAGGCTGAGCGAGTCGATGCCTGTGAACCGCTGCGTGACCGGCTGGTGCGTGAATTCGGTTTCTCAAAGGATGAGGTGAAGATCTCCGTCGGCAAGCTCGATGAATTGAAGGACGTGAAGGAGATTGCTTCGCCGAAATGCCTTGTCCGCGTCATCATCACCGTGGAGAAGTTACGGGAAGGCTGGGATTGTCCCTTTGCGTATGTACTGTGCAGTCTCAAGGAAACTCGCTCTGTCACGGCGATCGAACAAATCGTCGGACGCATTCTCCGGCTGCCGAATGCCCAGGCCAAGCGGCATCCCGATTTGAATTGCGCTTATGCCTTTTCGGTGTCGGAGTCGATCTCAGAAGTGCTGGCCGAACTGCGCGAGGCTCTAGAGCACAATGGGTTCACACCGGCGGAGGCGGAGCGGATCATTATTCCGGTGCCTCAAGGTACGTTGCCGCTTGGTGTGCAGCCGCAGACGGTCAGGCTTCTCCCGGCCGAAATTGATGCGACTGTGGCACGGGTCCAAGAGGCTGCGCTTGGCGGGAAAGTGAGGATTGATTCCACGGCGGGCACCATCACCATTGTCGTTCCGCTGGATGGGGATGATGCTGAAAGGGTGAAGAGCTGTGTCACGACTCCCGAAGCCAAGCTCAAAGTAGAGGAAGCTGCGGAATTGGTGCGCAAGGCGGAGCAGGCGTTTGGAGGGACTGGGAAACCGCGCCAGCCGTCGCCGTATGAACAGCAGCTCGACTTTCTGGTGCCTCTACTCTGTTTCTTCGAGAACGGTACGCTGTGTGAGTTCGAGAGTACCTTTTTACTCGACCACCCCTGGAGGCTCAGCGAGAAAGATGCATCGTTGTCGACAGCCTATAACCCTCTGGTCCGCCCTTACGGTAAGACGGGAGTTGTCGATGTCGGAGCAACAGGCAAGGTTCAGACGATCGTCATGGGCGATGCTGCCGATAGTGATTTTGTCGGAACGTTGCATCAACAGGTATTGCAACTCAGTGGTCAGGATGATTGGTCGCTTGAGAGGCTCGTGGCGTGGCTGGATCGGGAGATTGACCATCACGACATTCCAGTCGGAGAGTCCGCGGAATTTCTCCGAAAGGTCATCCGTGGACTGATGGCCAAGTTTGGTATGGCGGATGTCGCCACGCTTGTGCTTGATCGAGGCCGGCTTCGAGACGAGATTGCCGCACGTATTCAGGAGCATCGAGACAACGAACGTAAGGCCTCTTTCCAGTTACTGCTCCAACCCGATTCGCCCCTGACTGTGGACAAAGGCCATGCAATCAATTTTAGGGCGATGGGCTATGAGCCGAGCTGGGTCTATGAGGGTGGCTTTCAGTTTCGGAAGCACTATTTCGGACCAAAGCCGGGTGAGCTGTCCGAGAAGCGATCTGACGGCCAGCTCATGGAAGAGTTTCGGTGCGCGCAGTTTCTGGATGATTTGCCGCAGGTGAAGTTTTGGGTGCGCAATCTTCCCCGGAAGTCGACCTCGTTTCGGCTCCAGACGGCGAAAGACTGGTTTTACCCGGACTTCGTCTGCCAGTTAGCCGATGGACGCACTTTGGTCGTTGAATACAAGGGCAAGCATTTGTATGACGGGGCCGAGGATAAAAGGGCGGTCGGAGCGGTTTGGGCGTCGCGAAGCGGGGGGCAGTGTCTATTCACAATGCCTACGGGTGGTGATTTTTATGAGATCTCCAACGTGGTGCAAAAGGGAGCGCAATCTGTCTAAGTGGTCGTTTGAGGCAATGTCGGCAGTCGCGATAGTGCAGGAGGGCTGTTGCATGAGTGACGAGGGTGCTGCAGCCACGCTGGGCATCCTGTCTCCATTGCTACGCGCGGTGCTTGGGAGTGAGCCCGTCACGTCCGCCTTGTTTTTCCGCCGGAGCGTTGGCTATACTGCGCGTCCCATGGGATTTCCACGAATTGCCGGAGGCGACTGGGAGCCGTTGCTGCTGGGGATCGAACCCCGGAAGTGCCGCGTCTGCACGCAGGGCCTCTATCGCGATCAAACGTTGTTTCGCGGCGGCTGGTCGCGCTGCACGATCTGCGACCAGTTCATTCACTACAGCTGCCTGGCCAGCGGGCGAGTGTCGTTTTTGAAGCGTCGCCCGCGCGTGTGTAAGGCCTGCGCGGATGCGGCAAGTCCGGTCACGACCACCGAGTCCAACGGGGCCACTGCCCCCGATCATCACGCAGCCTAATCAGCCATGGCGCGCGAGCTCACCGTTCCCACCTCTGTCTGGTCCGAGCGGATCGCGGGTTTTGTGCGCCGTGTCTTGGCGCCGCTCCTTTTTGCCTGGAGCGGATTTTTCACCGCCGATTTTGTGTTGAGCGGGGCCTACACCTGGCCGCGCACCAGCCGTGTGTTCGTGTTGACGCTCACCCTGTTCATCCTCAGCTACGAGTTCGTGTATCAAGCAGCGCGGACGGCACCGCAGGGCGATGACGCGCAGGCGAAGCGTCTGGTGCAACAGGCCTGCTTCATTCCTTATGCGGTCGGGATCCTGCTCCTACTCCTGATCGTGTTCGTGCGGCGCTAGTCGGGCGCATCCCCATCCTACGGGCCTACGGGTTTCACCACAGTCTACGGCGGAGGGGAAGCCGATGGGCCAGATTTATCAGAGCGGCGCATTCGTGCAGCAGTGCTTTGCCGTGCATCCGCTTTGCCTGAACGTGAAGCGCCTGGATGACACCGACCGGCTCATCCTGAGCTGTACGAATTGCAAACTGGCGCACCGCCTGACGTTGCGCGATGTGGCTGCGCGTGGGCCGACAATGCCGTCGGAGTCTGGGACGCCCGTGCGGGCGACCGCGCCGGTTGCGCCGAGAGAGCAGCTTGTCGCCTGTGTGGCGGGCCATGCGTCGGCGCTGTCGATCCGCGCACTGGACGTGGTGGCTGAGGCCATCAGCCTCCGCTGTGCCGAGTGCCGCTGGTTGTTTGAATGTACGGTGCCGACCGTCGAGACGCACCAGAAATAGTTCGGGCTCCGGCCCCACACCCCGTGCGGCCGTGAGGCCAGCGATTCTCTCCATGCCAAATTCCCCCGTCCCCGATCGCCCTGTCCTTGTTCTGCCGCGCGTCGACGCCTTCACCGCCGAGGAAGCGGCGCTCTTGGCCGACCGGACTCGCTTTACCGTCAAGGCGCGGGCGCAGGCCAAGGTGCGCGCACAATTGGAAGCGCTGGAGCGGGCCCTGCGGCAGGACTGTCGGCTGGTGTTGTTGGCGGCGCCGGTTGGGTGGAACCAGGAACGCTCGCAATTGGTGAAGGGCGAACATCTGGAAGACTGTCCTTACCAGTATCTCGATTATCCCAAACATTTCGTCGACGGCACGGCGTTCACGTTCCGCACACTTGTCTGGTGGGGCCATCAGGTGACATTCGCGTGGCTGTTCGACGGCGCGTCAGTGCCGCACGTCACGCGCCGGTTGCTTGCGCGCTATCACGAGCTGGCTGAGAAGGGCCTGCTGATCGGACGCGCGCCGGGCCTGTGGGAATGGAAGGTCGGCGACGGGTTTACGCTGCCGCTTCGAGCGGAGAATCGTACGCAGGTGGCGGCGTTGCTGGATCGGCGATCCACCGTGAAAGTCTGTCGCGTGCTGCCGTGCGACGATCCGGCCTTTGTGGCGGGCGGCTTGCCGGAGCTGGGCCTGGCGGCCTTTCGGGCGATGCTGCCGCTGGTGTGCGACGAGTCTGCGCGCGGCTGACACCGGGGCGGCGCTCCCTGTCGCCTGGCGACCAGGTGCGTGGAAAGCAGTTGGCGCGGCTCGCGAACTTCGCTAGACTACGCCCGAATTGAGCGGGATCGTCAGGCGAGCAGTCGAAATCCGGCGGTGCAAGGCGGGAGGAAGCGTATGATGCGGACGAGCGGACAACGGAGTTGGCAGTGGCACGGGGCGAGCGCCCTGCTCATGGGCGCGCTGATGCTCCTGGGCGGATGCGCAGGCACCGGCAAGGTCGAGACGCTGGACGTGAATGTCAGGCCCATGCCGCAAGAGGTGGCGCCGGACGAGAGCGTCAAGATTGTGGTCGAAGCGTTCCAGGATCAACGGGCGGATCAGACGCGCTTGGGCTATCGCACGCATCTGGGCGGCGGAACGACGAATTTCAACGTGCCCGGCGGCAAGGCCGGCGAAACGGTGGCTGAGGCGCTGGCCGATTTTCTCCGACATAAGGGCTGGCAAGTGGGCGTGAAGAAGCCGGGGCTGACCGCCGCCGAAGGGCGGACGGACATTTTGCTCACCGGCACCATCCGCGAGTTCTGGGCCACGGCCAAGAGCCGATTCTTTTCGACGAAAATGGACGTGAAGAGCAGCCTGGTGGTGAAGGCGCAAAATCTGATCGACGGCAGCACGACCAGCCTGACATTGGACGGCGCCGCGACCGATTCCGTGATGTTCTTTTCGCCGGAGAAGCTTCAGGCGCTGGCGAATTCCGCCTTGAAGGACAGTTTCCACAAACTCATGCTCGACACCCGCGTCGAGAATCGCGCATGGCGGCTGCGGGACTAACCGCCCGCCGGTGCTGTTCCGAGACCGCGCTCGGGCTGCCGGGTGAGCTGCGCCGCCTCTGCGCGGGTCAGCGATGGTGCTATGCGTGAGCGACGCTGGGAATCGGCTGAGCCGCTCACCTTCGACGCGGTGCTGGAGCTGGGCGATCGCCTGGCGAAGCTGGACCTCAAGCCCGCCCTCCTGACTCAAGATCTCATCTGCTATATCGAGGAGTGGACGGTCGCCGCTCCGATCGACTTCGATCGGCTGGACGCCTGGACTACCGAAGACGTCACGCTCGTCCATGTGCGCGAACGCTGGCAGGGCGATTTTTTTCTCCTGGCCGGCGGGTACCACACGGTGTATCAACGGCATCAGGCCGTCGGCACCTATTGCTCTGTCAGCCATCCCTGGCACATGCCCAAGCCGCTGACGCGCCACGCCTCGCGCGGCATGCTGTGGCTCGGGTTTCGCCATACCCATTCGTTCATCCGCGTGCGGCTCAACACCACGGAGGTGGTGACGCCCGGCGAGACGCGCGCGAACCATGAACGCGACCGGTGGGTGGACGAGCGCTGGCGCGCCTTCGGAGAAGCCATTAAGGTGTTGGACCTGCCGATCGTGGCGGAGATCGAGCACGACGCGGTGACGTTGCATCCCGCCGACGAGCAGGTGCCGTTTTTCTGCTCCTGGCCCGATGCGTTCGGGCCCTGCCAATTCGAATACAACACGCCCGATCCGTTCGAGTTTCTGGTGCCCGCCAGTAAGCTGGCCGCCACCTGCGGCAGCGTGCCGGTCGGCGTGCGCGCCTATCTCACCGGTTTCAGTGACGCCGCCCTTCAGGATTTTGAGGCGGTCATGCCCGGCGCCACGGCGAGCTATCGCTGCTCCGCCCATGTGAAGCTCGGCGACGTGCCGACTGTGCTGGAGGCGATCGCGCCGGACGGTCGGCTGTACACGACACTGTGCGAATTTCAGACGCAGACGTTGTTGCCGCACGGAGAGGACGCGTCGGCCATCGTGGGCCTTGTCGGCAGCCGCGAAGGGTATCGTATCGAGGTGCGGTTGAATCGTGCACCGCTGCCCGAAGCCGAGATGGTCCCCTGGGTGGAACGTCTGCTCGGTATGGCGGCCGTCTATGCGCCGCTGCCGCCGTTTGTCGAATAGGGTGTTGCCCGTGGTGTCCCTGCGCGGTTCCCTGCGTGGGTGCCCGCCTGTTACAACCGTGACCGTCCGACGGGCCGTCATCGTGGAAGTCTGATGGTCTCCAAACTACACGCGCTGTTCGAGCGTCCGATCATGGCGGCCGGATTTTTTGCGGCCGGCGTCGGCTACGACACGCTGACGCTCACGCGCATCGACCGTCTCCAAGACAACCTGATTCTGCTGGTCTACCTCAGCCTGCTCGGTGCGCTGATCGTGCTGCTGGGGCGGGACGATATTCGACGCCGGGCCGAGGCGGTCCCGCCGGAGGCGCCGCGCTGGGCGCGCGCGGTGGGGCAGGCCTATGCGTATGCCCCGATGGCGATTCAGTTTCTGCTGGGCGGGCTGTTCAGCGCCTACGCCATCTACTATTTTCGCAGCGCCTCGCTGACGGCCTCGGGCATCTTTCTCGGGCTGATCGTGGGGCTGCTGGTCGCCAACGAATTTTTGCGGCGGCGCCTGTCGAATGTGACGGTGGTGCTGGCCCTCTACGCCACCGTCTGCTTCAGCTTCTTCACCTTTTTTCTACCGGTGATGCTGGGGGCGATGAACACGCGGGTGTTTCTCATCGGCGCCGCGCTCACGGTGGCCGTCGTCATACAGGTCCTGCGTCTGATCGCCAGAAACAATCCGCAGTGGAGCGCGTTGCGCACCGCCCGCACCGGCACCCCGGCGTTCGTCGTGATCGGGCTGCTCGTCGTCGGCTATTTTCTCAATCTCATTCCGCCGGTGCCGCTGGCGATGAAGTTCGGCGGCGTCTTCCACGAGGCGCGGCGTGTCGGCGATCGCTTCGAACTGACGTTTGAGAAACAGTGGTACCAATTTTGGAAGCGCTCCGATACGCCCTATCCCGCCAACGAGCCGGTCTATTGTTTCACCGCGGTGTTCGCGCCGGTGCGGCTGGAGACCACGATCTATCAGCATTGGTACCATCGCGCGAAGGGCGCGGCGGACTACGTCTCGACCGATCGGATTCCCATCCGCATTGCCGGCGGGCGTGAAGGCGGGTACCGCGCGATGACGTTCAAACAGGGCTTGGACGTCGGCGACTGGCGCGTCGATGTCGAAACGGAGAATGGTCGCGTGCTGGGACGTGTCGCCTTCCCGGTCGAGCCGATGTATGGACGTCCGACCGATCTGGTGACGGTGCTCTACTGAATACAGCCTCCTGACCTCTGCGAGTGACGACGGCGTCACTTCAGCGCCGACATCCACAGCGGCCAACTTGTCTGCACACGTGAAATCAATCCCCGCCGTCACGCGTGCTCTGCCGCGCGCTCGTGCACGAATGATTTATCCGTTGGATGGCGCTGTCTGCGCTGGTTATTCGATGGGGGTGCAGGCGGCGGCGGGCACGAGCGGCGCATTGCTGAAGTCGATCTGCGAGACATAGGCCCAGCCCATCAGGTAGCCCAGGTACCGGTAGGCTTCAAATTCCTCTAGGGTAAACCACTGCACCAGCGTTTCCGTTTGCGGAAAGTGCCCGGCTGCGGCCGTGGTCGCAAATTGCGAGACTTTACGCACGCCGTCGACCATGTCTTCGCGCACGCGGGGATCGGAGGTCAGGCCGAGCAGATACTCCAGATCGAGGTGTCCCGGTCGACGCCCCGTCTCGCGCAGGTCTGTTGCGGCGCCGCGCGCGCCTGCTTCGGGAGCGGCTGCGATCAACAGCTTGTCGCTGGAGCCGAACCAACGGGGACGCGTCATCAGCGCGGGATTTTCCACAAACGGCTTGAGATAATGCACGACGCTGACGGCCCCGGGCCTGCCGTCACCGGCGGGGCGGCGCACCCAGAAGCGGCGATACCAGGCCACTTCACCGGTGGTGGGGATCTCGCCGCACCATTGGACGCCGGGGCCGAAGTATTCGCGCACACGGTGCTGGAGGTTTCGCAGGTAGTGGTAGTCCCACGTGGGGTCGAGGGTGGCGTCGCCGACGACCAGATGCGTGACGTCGCGGCGCAGCAGCGTTTGTGCGCCGAGGTTGTCGTAGAAGGACCCGTCGGTGATCTCCAGCCATCGGCTTTCGGTATTGGGAAAGAGCCGCTCGACGGTGACCATGCGCGCATAGTCCCAGAGGGTGCCGAAAAGGCCGTTCCACCGCCGCGCAAAGTTCCACGACTCGAATTGATTGTTGAAATTAAACGGTGAGAAGAGCGCCCCGATGGCGGTCCGGCCGATGTCGTCCTTCACCCATTCGCCGCGGAGGCTGGCCACGTTGAGTCCCGCCCCGGAGGCTGTCATGGCCTCGGACAGCCGGAAGCAGGCGTCGGGTCTGAAGCGCAAGCGCGATCGCACGCGGCAGGCGTCTTCCTCCGACGCTTCCACCTCGACGAAGCGGGGATTCAGCGTGGCGCTCTCGTGCCGTTCGTCAAGGACGCGAACGACCGGCAACCCGAATCCCGCCGTCTCGACATAGCCCAGCCCGTCCGATCCCGCGAAGTGCGGCGTGAACTCAAAATTGTAGTTGTCGCGGTAGGGGCGATTCTCGTCCGTCGCAAAGGCGCGCGGGCGCCCGCGGTTGACGAGATTGCCGTTCAAAATGAGATAGGGGCCGACATGCCGCGCGCGCTGGAGCGCCGTTAAGCCGCGGTCCGGCTGTCCGCGGAGATACGTGGCCTCGACCCTTCGTTGATATTGTGTAAACAGGTGAATGAAGTTGTTGAAGGACGGCGTGGTCTTGAGATGGAGCGCCACGTCCCACAGGATGTGGATCGGGAGTCGCCACAGGTAGCCCCAGACCAATGCCGGGCCTTCCCAAAAGCCGTCTTCACGCAGAAAGCTGGAATGGTGTCGCAGATGCGCGACGAAGTCTTCCCCCGGATCCAGCAGGTGATTCAGGCGCGTGGTGCGGACGAGGTTGCCGTATTCGTCGTACTCGTCCGAGCCGAGGTGCCCGGCCAGCCATCCGGCGATGTAGGAGCCGCCGGAGACCGTGCTGAGATAATCCATCTCCGACAAGCGCCCCATGGTCTGCATGGCTTGTAGGAGGCCGAGATGAAACGTGGCGGAGCGAATGCCGCCGCCGGAAAAAGCCAGGCCCTTGAGATTTTGCGGGACGGCCGAAGCAGTCGAGTTAGGCGCGCTGTCAACCGACGACGGGCCGATGTTGCCGGGCATCATTTTACGGCGGCGCGTGGTGATGTACGCAAACTCCTCCGCGTAGTCGGCGGCGACGCGATCCGGTTCGTAGGTAAAGGCCCTTTGGCGAATTTCGTAGGTTTGCGTGGGGGCGGCCCGGCAGGCGGTCATGGCGAGTAGCCCGGCGAAGAGACCGATCAGCAAAGCCGTCCGTGCCAGGGCGGCGGCGTGGGGCCTGGGAAAATCGCGTAGGGCTTGCTGCACGTGGCGTGGATAGCACGGCGGCCACCTCGGATCAAGCGCGACGCCGGGGGGTGGCTGATGGTTGAGCGATGGCGGTCGGCCTACGCTTGACCTGTTCGGCAAGAGTCCGTAGGTTCTGTTGTTCGTGAAGGGAGCGCTAACCCATGACCCCTGCCGATGACCGTCGTGGAGCCGACCGACAGGCCTCTCTGAAACCCTGTCCCTCCAGCCCGAATTGCGTGAGCTCGCAGGCGGAGGATGAGGGACATCGGATTGCGCCTTTGCGGTATCAGCGCGAGCTGGCGGAGGCGATGAGCCGCCTCAAGCAGGCGGTGGGCACCATGAGCGGTGCGCGCGTGGCTGAGGAAGCCGGCCCCTATCTGCGGTTCGAATTTACCAGTCGGCTGTTTCGCTTTGTGGATGACGTGGAGTTTCTGTTCGACGAGGCGACGAAGACGATTCACTGTCGGTCCGCCTCGCGCGTCGGTTACGGCGACTTCGGCGTGAATCGCCGACGCATGGACGCGATCAGGACGCAGCTCGACGGCACACTCTGAATCGCCCGCGTCGACCGTCGCTCGATTGCTCAGGAAGGAGCGCCCCAGCCATGACTGTACCGGAGAAACCGGCCGACACCCAGTTCCCGATCCACGAGCTGATTCGCCGACGCTGGAGCCCGCGCGCGTTTGCGGATCGACCGGTCACGGCGGCGCAGCTCGGCAGTCTGCTGGAGGCGGCGCGCTGGGCGGCGTCCTCGAACAACGAGCAGCCCTGGCGGTTTCTGGTCGTCACGAAGGCCCAGCCCGAGGCGTTTGCGGCGCTGCTGGCCTGCTTGGCGTCGGGCAATCAAGTGTGGGCGCGGCAGGCGCCGGTGTTGATGCTCACGGTGGCGAAGCTGACGTTCGAGAACGGCACGCCGAACCGCCATGCCTTTCACGATGTCGGGCAAGCAGCGGCGTCACTGGCTATCCAAGCGACGGCGATGGGCCTGGTGATCCATCAGATGGCGGGCTTCTCGGTCGAGGCGGCGCGGACGGCTTGTGCGATTCCTGCGGACTATGAGCCGGTGGCGGCGATTGCGATCGGGTATCAAGCAGAGGCGGCGACGTTGCCCGAGCCTTTTCGCGCGCGCGAAACGGCGCCGCGTGCACGCGACCCGCTGGCGCAGGTGGCGTTCGGCGCCACCTGGGGAACGGCCGGTTCGTTCACGGCATAACGATATGACTGACCAACGGTGAGGGACGATGCAGACGGTGACGGCCGAAGTCGAGGCGATTCGCGATCTGACACATGACGTGCGTGAAGTGGTCCTGCGCCTGGTGACGCCCGCGCGGCTGGACTTTCAACCAGGGCAATTCATTTCGTTCGACATTGCCGTGGAGGGGAAGCCGCATCCCGTCACGCGCGCCTACTCGATTGCGTCGCCGCCCAGCCTGGCCGATCGGCTGACGTTGGTATTCAACCGCGTGGCGCATGGGCCGGGCACGGGCTTTCTCTTTGGGCTCACCGTCGGCGCGACGGTCCAGTGTAAGGGGGCGGCGGGGAGCTTTCGGCTGCGCGATGACGGCGACAAGGCCGTGCTGTTCGTGGCGACGGGCACCGGCATTGCGCCGCTCCGGTCCATGCTGCTCGCCAAGTTGGCCCAACAGCCGCAGGCGGACGTGACGCTGTTCTGGGGGCTGCGGAGTCAGCGCGATCTGTACTATCAGGATGAGTTGGAGGCGCTGCGGACTGCGCATCCGCACTTTCGATACACGACGGTCTTGTCCCGTCCCGACAACGGCTGGTCCGGTCCGACCGGACGCGTGACGACGCTGGTCGCCGAGCGGATTCAATCGGTGCAGCACCTCGCGGTCTATCTGTGCGGGCACGGCGGCATGATCAAAGACGTGACCGCCACGCTGCAAGCCAAGGGACTCTGCCCGATCTATCGCGAAAAATGGTACGACGGGCCGGAGGAGGGCAGTGCCGGCTAGTGCGAGGCGGCTGCCGGGGACGCGCCGTCGGCCTGCGCCACCTTCGTCGTGTGTTGAAACACGCAGACGGGGCAGGTGTAGTGCACAAATTGTCCGGCGGCCACGAGTCGTTTGGTCATCGCGACCTTACACCAGGTGCAGAGCCGTTCCGGAAGGGCGGAGTGCTGCGCCTGCGATGAGGTTGATGAGTGGGCGGTAGAGTCTGACATGCGCCGCATTGTCCGTGAGGCCTTGCCGGTTTGTCAACGCAGCCCTTGTCCATCACGATGAGTCGGCCGCACTTGCGCACGAGGCGCGCGCGATTCGGTAGACAGGGCGCGCGAGGCGACGTATAGTCCCTGCCGCGATGGCGCCACCACGGACGATCCGCGATATTTTTCTCTCCTTACCCGCGACTCTCGACGCCGATGCGGCGGACGGTCTCTCCGCGGTCTATCAATTCGATTTGAGCGGGGCGCAGGGTGGTCGCTATGCCGTGGCGATCGAGGACGGGGTCTGCACCGTTACGGAAGGCGCACACCCGGATCCGCATGTCACGCTGTCGATGTCGGGTGAGGATGCGCTGAAAATTCTGACCGGCCAGTTGAGCGGGCAGATGGCCGCCTTCTCGGGGCGGCTTTCCGTCAGCGGCGACATGGGCCTGGCGCTGCAGCTCCGTGGGTTATTCCCCACGTTCCGGGCCTAAGCCTACACGGCAGATCCCACGCAACGTTCCGAAGTCGTTACGCCTGCGGCGCGGGCGTCGGTACTGTCGCGGTCGGCAGGCTCGGCTGCGTTGTCGTGCTGCCGGATGCCTCCTCGGCGCCTTCGTCGCGCATCGTGCGCGGGAACCGTTCTTCCAACATCACGTACAACAGCGGAATCAAGAACACGGTCAGGATGGTGGAGACGCTGAGTCCGCGCACTAGGCTGCCGAACGTACTGTAACTTTGAGGCGTACCTGCGCCCCAAGTTTCGCAAGCATGTCGATAAGCGCATCCGTGCTGAATAAGTCGATTCGCCCGCGAAGGAGGTCGCTCACGCGAGGCTGAGTTACTCCCAGTATCTGAGCCGCGCTTTTTTGAGGGAGGCGACGGGATCGGATGAGCTTTTGGACGTGGATCATGAGGTCAGCCCGGATCAGCAAGTGCTCGGCTTCGTTGCGGGAAAACCCAAGATCCCGGAAGACATTTCCGCTCGATGGTGTGATGCGTGCTTTCATGATGTGCCTCTTTGTGGGCGTCAAAACCGTAGTCAGCGGCGCGCCAGGAGTGCTTGAAGACGTTGCCGTGCGAGATCCAGATCATGTCGCGACGTTGTTCTCGTTCGCTTTTCGAACGCGTGGAGAACATAGATCGCCTCAGGAAATTTCGCGACATAGCAGACTCGATGTTCCACGGCCGTATGGATCCTGATTTCACTGACGCCGGGGCCGACTGTCGGTAGCGCCTTCCAGTCCGCTGGTTGCATCCCGCACTGGACTTGTCGAAGTTGGAATCCCGCGAGTCTCCGGGCGTCGGACGGAAAGGTTTGTAAGTCTCGCCGCGAGGATCCGAGCCACTGAATAGGCTTTTCGGCCACAAAAATAATATGCGAGTTTTAGTATATCGCTGTCAAGCAATGGTTCGAGACCGGCAGGGGCAGAGCGCATCGAGGAGGGCTTGGTTCCGACTCACAGTGGGAAGACACTACTGAACCGGCGCGGGCGTCGGTACTGTCGCGGTCGGCAGGGTCGGCTGCGGCGTCGTGCTGCCGGATGCCTCCTCGGCGCCTTCGTCGCGCATCGTGCGCGGGAATCGTTCTTCCAACATCACGTACAACAGCGGAATCAAAAACACGGTCAGGATGGTGGAGACGGTGAGTCCGCCGATGACGGCGCGCGCGAGCGGCGCGTTGGTTTCGCCGCCGGTGCCCCAGCCGAGCGCCATCGGTGCCAGGCCGACAACGGTGGCGAGTGAAGTCATGAGGATGGGCCGGAGGCGTGTGCGCGCGGCCCGCACGACCGCCTCACGCACGGCGAGGCCGCGGCGCCGCAGGACGTTCGTGTAGTCCACGAGCAGGACGCCGTTCGACACGACGATGCCGAGCATCATGATGATGCCCATGAACGAGGTGGTGGACAGCGTGGTCTTCGTCAGGAAGAGCATCACGATGACGCCGGGAAATCCCATCGGCACGGAGAACATGATGATGAACGGGTCGAGCAGCGACTTAAACTGCGCGGCCATGACCATGTAGACCAGCATGAGCGCCAGCACGGTGGCGAAGATGAGGCCTCCGAAGGTCTCCCGCTGTTGTTGGATTTGTCCGGTCAGCCGCACGCTGAAGCCGGTGGGCAGTTGCAGCGCCCCCAGCCGTTCGTCCAGTTCGTCGGCGATGGAGCCGAGGTCGCGTCCCACGGGATTGGCGGTGATGTGGATCACGCGCTGGAAATATTTCCGGTCGACCTTCACAGGGCCGGAATTAAACCGCACGCTCGCCAGGTTTTTGAGCAGCACCGGTTGGCCCGCTTTAGTCGAGAGCAAAATGTTGTCGAGGTCGGTGAGATCCTTGCGGAAGCGTTCGTCCAGCCAGGCGCTGATGTAGTACTCGTTGCCGCTCTGCGGGTCGGTGAAAATGATCGGGTCCGTTTGTCCGTTGCCGTTCAACGAGTAGAGGACGGCGTTGGCCGCGTCCGCCTCGCTCACACCTAACAACGCCGCCTTTTCGCGATCCACGGTGATGTCCAACTGCGGGTAGTTTTCTTCGCGGCTGACTTCGATGTCGGCCACGCCTTTCACGTCGTGCATCGCGGTTTCCACCTGCCGGATGACGCCGCGCGCCTTCTCGAACTCGTAGCCGTAGATTTCGACGTCGATGGCCTTCTGCGAGCCGAAGCTCGTGATGCGTTTGACGATGCCGCCCGGATCGAAAAACATCGCCACGCCGGGGAACAGCTTCAGCACCTTCGGCCGCACGTCGTTCATGATCTCGACTTGGCTGCGCGTGCGCCGATCCGGCGGAACCAGATACACCTGAATGACCGACGTGTGCGGACCGGTGTTCGGGTTGAACAGCGACGAGCGGCCTTGCTGCAGCACGCCGGTGCTGGACACCATCGTCTCCATCTCATTCGGCCCGATCTGCTCCTTGAGGACGCGCTCGATCTCGGCGACCTGCGCTTCCGTCTTCTCGACGCGCTGGCCCACTGGGGCGCGCACGACGATGCGGAATTGGCTTTCGTCGGTGACGGGAATGAATTCGCTGCCGAGCAACGGATAAAGAAACAGCGACGCGACAAAGAGCGCCACGATGGCGGCGAGGACACGCCCCCGATGCCGAAGCGCCCACTGGAGGCTCTGTTGGTAGCCCTGGTCCAAGGCGTCGTAACGCCGACGCGTCCAGTCGAGAAACCGATGCCAGGTGCCGGTGGGATGGACCTGTTCGACTTCCGGCTTGAGAAATCTGTAGCAGAGCGCCGGGGTGACGGTGCGCGAGACGAAGAAGGACGTAAAGAGCGAAATGCCGATGGTGACGGTGAGCGGAATCAGCAGCAGGCGCCCGACGCCGACGATGAAGAAGATCGGCAGGAAGACGACGATGGTCGTGACGGTCGACGCGAAGATCGGCATGGCCACTTCGCGCGCGGCGTTGAGGATGGCCGTCCAGCGGTTCGGGGTGTGGTTCAGATGCCGTTGGATATTTTCCAGCTCGACGATGGAGTCGTCCACCAAGCGGCCGATGCCCAGCGCCAGTCCGCCCAGCGTGAAGATGTTCAGCGTCTGATCCGTGAAGTACATCACGATGAACGTCACGAGGATCGAGAGCGGAATCGCGACGGAGACGATCAGCGTGGCGGTCAGGTTGCGGAGAAAAATCAGGATGACGAGGGCCGCCAAAACCGATCCGTGGATGGCCTGCTCGGCCAGGTTGCGGATGGATTGCCGGATGTAGACCGATTGATCGAAGGAGATGCCGAGTTCGACGCCGGGCGGAATGCCCAGCATCTTCGGCAGCTGCTCGCGCAAGCGATCGACCACCTGCACGGTGTTGGCGATCGGTTGTTTGTTCACCCGAAGATAGACGGCTTTCTTGCCGTCGGTGCGCACGATGTTCGTCTGGATGTCGGAAGAGTCGGTGACGGTCCCGAGATCGCGCACGCGCACCGGGTTGCCGCGCGGATCGACCTTCACGATCACGTCGTTGATCGGTTCCGCCGCGGTGAATTGATTGTTCGTGAAGACGTTGTAGTCCAGGTTCCCGGCCTTGATGTCGCCCGAGGGCAGCATGACGTTGGACGCTTTGACGGCGTTGACGACATCCAGGATCGAGAGGCCGCGCGCGTGCAACAGCGCCGGGTCGAGGTTGATGTTGAGTTGGCGAATCTTGCCGCCTTCCACCGTGGCCGCCGCGACGTTGTTGATCTGTTCGAGCTGCGGCGCAATGGTGTTGAACGCCAGGTCGTAGAGGGCCCGTTCGTCGAGGTTGTCGCTTTTGACCGTCACGAACGCGACGGGAATGTTGGACACGTCGAACTTGACGACGAAGGGCTGCATGACGCCGGGCGGCAGCTGATTGAGGATCTGCGTGATGCGCTGCATCACCTCCATCTGTCCCACGTTCACGTCCGCGCCCCAGTTGAACCAGACCTGCACGGCGCCGATGCCGTACTTGGCGAAGGACTCCACGTGCTCCACGTTGGACGCGGAGCTGACGGCCTTTTCGATGGGGTAGACGACGCTCTTTTCGATGTCGATCGGCGGTGCGCCTTTGTAGACGACGCCCACGAACACCACCGGGATTTGGATGTTGGGAAAGAGGTCGACCGGCAGGCGTTGCAGTGAGACGAAGCCGAGGACCACGAGGGCCAACGACAGCATCAGGAAGCCGATGCGATTGCGGAGTGCGAGCAGCGTCAGCCACATAGGGTGTTACGCACGATGCGCCCGGTCACAGATGCGGACGAGGTTTCGTGTGCGGTCGGACGGGTGAGACAGGCAAGCCGATGGCGGCCCGGCTGTCTTCGATCGCGTCCGCGCCGGGATTGATGCGCACTAGCCGTCCGCTTTCCGCGGTTCGGGCGGCGGCGCCTGCTTCAACGGCTGCACCTGCACCGGCTGCCCGTCGTGCACTAAGTCTTTTCCGGACACGATCACCTGTTCGTCGCCCGTCAGTCCGTCCGTGATTTCCACGCGGGTGCCGTCGCGCGCGCCCAGTTGCACCGGCACGCGATGCGCCTTGCCCTCCACCACGGTGTAGACGTATTGGGCGTCTTCCAGGCGCGTGACCGCGTCGATGGGAATCTGCACCGCGTTCGGATGCGTGCCGATCCGCACTTCCACGCGGGCGAACATGCCGCCCTTCAAGGCGCGGTCGGCGTTGGGCAGATCCACCTCGACCGTCATCGTCCGCGTCTGCCGGTTGAGCGCCTGCACGATACGCGTGACCGTGCCTTCAAAGAGCCGGTCGGGATAGGCTTCGGCGCGCACCTCCGCAGGTTGGCCGATGTGCACGAGCGGCACGTCCTTTTCGACCACTTCGATCAGCGTCCGCACGGTCGAGATATCGTGCAGGCTCAGGATGCCGCGCGACATGGTGGACGTGCTGGCGGACGAGCCGGTGACGTAGGCCCCGGGGTCGAGATTGCGCTCGGCGATAAAGCCGGCGAACGGCGCGCGAATGTAGGAGTAGGTCAGATTCGTGTCCGCCTGTTGCCGCGCCACTTCCAGTTGTTGTACCTGCGCCTGCAGCGAATCTTGCTGCGCCAGCGCGGCGTCGTAGTTGACCAGCGCGGTGTCCAGGTCCTGCTGCGAGACGAACTGATCCTTGATCAGGGCCTGCATGCGGTCCAGTGTCAGCTTGGCGTTCCGGACGGCGGTGCGCTGCTGCGCGACGCGCGCGTGCGCGGCCGTCAGGTTGGCCTTCGCCTGATTCATCGCATGCACATAATCCGTGTGGTCGATTTCCATCAGCAATTGATTCGCCTTCACGAAGTCGCCCTTGTCCACGGCGATCTTGGCGATGTATCCGTCCACCCGCGAAAAAATGTTCACCACCTGGTTCGGGATGAGGTCGGCCGTGTAGCTGAGGCGCACGTCCATGTCCGCGCGGAGCGGCGCGGCCGTGCCGACGGTCACGATGCGGGCCTTTCGCGTGTCCTGCTTGGCGCCCGTGCTGAGGCGGAAGACGATCAAGCCGAGGACGGCCACGAACAGGATGACGCCGAGCACGACGATCGGATGACGGGTGACGCGGCTCATCGGCGCGCCTCCTCGGCGTGGGGTTGCAAGCCGCGTAGAAACAGCTCGACGTATTCGCGCACCACCGACTCGTGCGTCTGATGCAGCGGCATGGCGAAAATGTCGTGCAGCAGCCGGTGATGCACGATGATCCCGAAAAAGGCGCGGGCCGCGAGCAGCGGGTCGAGCGGGCGAAACGCGCCGGCCTCGACACGGCCGCGAATGTAGTTGGCGAGCAGATCGTGGAACATCCGATAGTGTGCGTGGAAAAACATCTGCGCCATCTCGTGCCCTTCCAGCGCGCTGTAGAGCAACAATCGCAGCATCGTCGGGTCCGCGCCTTTGCGGATGCGAAAGCTTGCCAGGAGGGTGAACAGTCGGCGGTCGTCTCCCGCATGCGCGGCTGCTTCCACGGCTTGCCGGAGTTCTCCGTAATGCGCCTTCTCCATGAGGATCGCGGCGTACAGCGCCCGTTTGGTCGGAAAATGTTTGAAGAGCAGCGCTTCGCTGACACCCGCGGCCTTTGCGATGTCTTTCGTCGTGGTGCCGTTGAACCCGCGCGCGGCAAACAGCGTGGCTGCCGCGCCGATCAAGCTGGCCTGTCGATCCTGGGCCGAGGTGCGGGACGTGTGCAGCGGCGGCGTGATGGCGGCGGGTCGAGCCGCGACGCGTCGCGTCGACCGTGCGCCGGTCGGCTTTCGTGCAGGACGAGCTGTGCTCGATGATGGGCTGGTGCGCATGTCGTATGCAGTCGGTACTTGGAGTGAGTAAGCGCTCACTTACCGGCGACCCTATCATGCGCGTGCTGCAGCGGGCAAGGCAGTCGACCATGGGTTTCTTCGCACTGGTGCAACGGGAGCATCGCGCGTCACGCCGCCGCGCCGCCGCGCTCAGGCCCTTCCCGGATTGACACCCCCGCGGCCCGGTGCGTAGGGTAGCGCGCATGTGGCCACGAGTTTCACGGCGACATCGACCCTGTTGGTCTCTTCTCAGTGTCTGTTTCGGAAGTGGCCTGTTGATAGGGAGCGCACTTGGGCTGTCCGCCGCCACCGGCGCCTCCGGCAGCGCTGTTGCCGTCGATGCCGGGGCACCTCAGGCGCCCACGGCCGCTCTCCCAACTCCCGGCGCGCGCGCGGCACGTCCACCGGCCCCGGCTGGATATAGTTGGTTGGAATTTTCGCAGGGACAGACGACGCTGCTCATGCCGGACGGTTGGCATGCGACGACCGATGCGGACGGCGATCAGCCGACGCTCTACGTGTCGAAGGAACCGGCCGTCGTCGTCGGGCATTTTCACACCGGGCTCTCCTTGCGCGTCCTTCGCGATCTCACGCAACAGGCTGGTATGCGCCCGTCGCAATTCGCGGAGCGGGCGGTTACGCAGGGGATCGCCTCGAGTGAGGCGCTTGGGCGCTGGACCGGCCGCCATGCAAGCGGCGCAATGACGTACAGCTATCGCTATCGCGACGCGACGGCGACGCCGATGCTGATCGCGCAGGCGTACTTTCTCGCGGACGATCAAGGCGATGTGTTGCGCGTGCTCGTCTTCAGCGCGCCAGAAAGCGAGTGGGAGCGGGCCTGGGCCATCGGTGAACGGATCGTGGCGCAGCTGATCGCACAGTAGCCTGTGTGCCGCGCGCGAGCTCGACGAGATCACATAGGACAACGAGGAGGGCGACCATGGCGTTCATGATGACGGTCAGGCGCGACGCGCTGCTATTGCGCAGCCTATGTGCCGGTGGTGCCCTGCTGACGCTTGCGGCCTGCGCAGGATCGCCGTCGGGACCGGCCGCGACGCCCCGGACGCTGAGCGGCGTAACAAAGATGGCGGCGGGATGGACGCATGCCTGTGCGGTGACCGCCGACGGCCATGTGGTCTGTTGGGGCAACAATCAGGATGGGCAGTTGGGCGACGGCACGCGTGCGCCCAAGCGGACGCCCGAGCCGGTGGTGGGGCTCCTGTCGACGGTCAAGGAGGTAGCGGCGGGTGAACGGCATTCCTGCGCGCTCACCAGTGCGGGTACGGCCAAATGTTGGGGTAGCAATCATGACGGGCAGTTAGGCGACGGGACGCAGGCCGACCATGTGAGCCCTGTGGATGTGGTGGGATTGCAGGACAGTCTGCGGGCGATCACGGTCGGCGAGCGCCATACCTGCGTGCTGACGGCCGTCGGCGGCGTGAAATGTTGGGGCAGCAATCGAGACGGGCAGTTGGGTGACGGCACGACGGAACTGCGTCGCGTGCCGGTGGCCGTGTTGGGCTTGGAGCGTGGCGTGGTCGCGGTAGCTGCGGGCTGGCGCCATACCTGTGCCGTCACCACGAGCGGCGGCGTGAAATGCTGGGGTAGCAATACCGCCGGGCAGGTCGGCGACGGCACGACGGTGAGTCGTGTGTTGCCGGTGGATGTGAGCGGGTTGTCGGCGGGGGCGACGCTGCTTGCGGGCGGCGGTCAGCACACCTGCGCAGTCGTGGGCGGCGGCCTGCGCTGTTGGGGACGCAACGAGCGCGGACAGCTTGGCGACGGCAGCATGAAGGATACCGCCACCCCTGTGGCTGTGAACGGCATCAGCGGCGTGGGTGCGCTCGCTGCCGGCTGGCAGCATACCTGCGCGGTCACGACGATGGGAGCGGCCTCCTGCTGGGGCAACAATGAGAAGGGGCAGGTGGCCGTTGGTGATGCGTTGGTTCGGCCGGTGCCGGGCGCAATTGCCGAGGTGCCGATGGCAGGGGAGAAGCCGCTGCCGGTCTTAGGCATCGCGGCCGGCGGGCAATTTACCTGTCTGCTCACGGCGGATACGGTGGCGACCTGCTGGGGCGACAAGGAATATGTGCAGTTGGACGGGGCGCGGAAAAAGTTCTCATCCCGATAACGAGGCGGTGGTTGTCGGACGCTGTGACGCAGGGTGTGCAGAGCGCGGGGCGAGGCTACGGCTTGTCGCGCAGACGAATGATGATGGCGCCCATGAGATCGCCCTGCCGAAAATCCTTCCGCGGCGATTGGGGATGGGCATTGTGGCAGTCCGCGCAGGCTTGGGTGATGGCAAAGTCTGCCGCCAACCCTTTGAACTGATCTCCGTCCGCAAACGTCAGCACCTTCACATCCGGGTTGGCCGCAAACCGCTTCAAGGCTTCCGACTCCGCCTGTGTCTTGGGCAGATTGGCTGCGTACAGCGGCGTGGCGCCGATCAAGCCTAACTCAAAGTCGTGAATTTCAAATCCCGCCGCTTGGACGAACTGCGCTGGGAGCATCACGGCGTGGTCGTCCTTGGTCCAGTCTTCCTTCGCGATCACCCCTGACTTTTTCGCGCGGTCAACCACCGCCTGCGAGTAGACGGTGCGGAAGGCCTTGGCTGTCGCCAGCACCGCGCGCGCCGCACGGTCGCGCGGGTCGGCCGTGCCCGAGTCGGAGCTCCGCGTCGAGCCGGTGCCTTCGCCGCAGCCGAACAGGGTGGCGGCAAGTAGGCCCGCAGAGAGGATGCGTATCGCGCCGGTGGAGGGTGTCGTCATGGGCATTGGTTCACCGTCATGTCGTGAGTCTGTCAGGCGCGGCACTAGAACCGGCCGTTGCTTGGTCGAACCTGCTGCCGCATTTCACTCCGCGCCTGTCCGTCCTGTCAATCGTTCGACCTGCTCCGGGGCATGAACGTGCGCGGCGCTCGACTCAGGTTCCGGCGGCCTCGTGCGCCTGAAAATCGCCCTCGACCGTGCTGCGGTCGCAATGGCGTGACGCGCCGGTTTTGTAATATTCGAAGCGGCCGTCGGCTGAAGCGGCCACGCGTCGGCGCAGCGCCTGCATCTCGTCCGGCGCATAGGGTGTGAATCGCCGGGCCGACTCGACGTTCTGTCGAAGCTGCGCGACCGACTCCATGCCGCTGACGATGGTGGCGACGGGCAGGCTCCATACGTACCTTAAGGCCTCCTCCGCCCGCACCAGACCGGCCGAGACCGGCTCTGCGCGTCCGCAGAGCGTCTTCATCGCAATGGGAGCGATCCCTTGGCGGACGAGTTCGGGCAGGACCAGCTGCTCAAAACTTTTGAAGGAGGCATCGAAGACGTTCAAGGGCAGTTGGCAGGTGTCGAACGGAAAGCGGCGCGCCAACACGCGCGCATGCACCTGCGGGTCGGTATGGCCGGTGAAGCCGATGAACCGCACTTTCCCCTGCCGCCGCGCCTCCAGCAGCGCCTCGGCCACCCCGCCGTCGACGAAGAGGTCGTCATGGTCCTGCGCGCAGTTCACTTCATGAATTTGCCAGAGGTCGAGGTAGTCGGTGCGGAGACGGCGCAGCGACTGTTCGAGCTGCCGCAGCGCGACGGCCTTGCCGCGTCCGTGCGTGCACACTTTGGTCATGAGGAAGACCTTGTCGCGTCGTCCCTGGAGCGCGTTGCCCATGACGGTTTCGCTGCGGGTCTTGTTGTACTCCCAGGCGTTGTCGAAAAAGGTGACGCCGAGGTCGATGGCTTCGTGCGCGAGACGGACGCCTTCGTCCTCCGATCCGTGAATGAAGTGTGCGCCGCCGAGCGCGAGCATGGACACCTGGGCGCCGGTGCGCCCGAGCGGGCGGAGCGGGACGGGAGCTGACGGCGTCTGCCCTGCCGCGGCCGCCGTGGGCGTGAGCGGGAGTTGTGCAAGGATCGTTGCGGCGCCCAGTGCGCCGACTCCAGCCATCCACTGTCGGCGCGTGATCTGGAGGTCCGCGCTCTCAGGGCCTTGTGGTTGGGAGGTGTGAGGACCGTCAGGTTCGATGCGGTCGATCGGAGAGACGGACAATGACGGCGTCGAGGGCCTGTTCAGCCCAAGCGGCGGCTGTTGTTCGGAGGGTTTCATCACCAGCACGATGACGGGATGAGCGGGCGAGGTCAAGCCTTGGTCACGCGGAACGTACCTAGAGAGTTTTGACCCGAGTCGTTTGTCTCTATGTCCATCGCCAGCTGCTGGAGTATAGTGCATGCCTTTACGACAAAGTGCTGATGACGCGGGAGGGATTCGAGGCATGACTGGTGCCCTGTCCAAGGATGAGCCGCTGCGCGAGGGAATACGTACCGGGGGGCACTGTGATGATCCTGCCTCCGCGTTAGACGCCTTGTCGTTTGCCGAGGTCTCCGTGCCGCGTGCCCGCTGTTTTGTCGGGCTTTTCACCTCAAGCCTCTTTCCCAATGAGCGGGATCCCGCGTTCCCCAGCCAAGTGCGGCTGGCTTACGACCAGTCCGCGTTTGGACTGTACGCCAATATCGTCTTGGGCGCGCTGCTCGCGACGGTCCTCGCTCCGGTGGTGTCGCAGGCGGCCATGTGGAGCTGGTTCGGGGTGCTGGTCCTGCTGACGCTCGGGCGGGGGCTGCTGTATCACCAATATTTTGCCGCCTCGATGGCCTCGCAACAGGATAGTCGCTGGGCACGCTGGTTCGTCGCCGGGGCGACGGCGGCCGGTGCGACCTGGGGCTTCGTGCCGATCTTCCTCTTCCCCTTCGACTCGGTGCCGCATCAACTCTATCTCGTCTTCATTTTTTCCGGGATGGTGGCCGGCGGCGTGATGGCGTTGCCTGCGCTGCGCGAGGCGTTTTTCGGGTATCTGGTGTGTCTGCTGGCGCCCTTGATCGTTCGCTACGGCCTGCACGACGGCGCCCTGTCCCCCTACATTGCTGCGGCGGCGCTCATGTTCGGCGCGTTCATGTTGGTGACGAGTTGTAAGACGCACCGCATGATCGTGGGGTCACTGCGACTGCGCCACGAGAATCGCCAGTTGGTGGCCTCGCTGGTCACGGAAAAGCGGGAACAGGAACGCCTCAACGTCGATCTGCAGAACCAGGTAGTGGAGCGTCAGGAGGCGCAGGAGGCGTTACGCGCGGCCAACGAAGGGCTGGAGCAGCGTGTGGCCAACCGCACCGCCGAGTTGACCAAGGCCGTGCGGCTGTTGGAGGACGAAGTGCACGAGCGGGTGCACGCACAGTATTCGCTGCGGCTGAGCGAAGCGCGCTACCGCATGCTCTATGACGATACGCCGTCGATGTATTTCACGGTGGAAGCCTCCGGCACCATTCTGTCGGTCAATCGGTTCGGTGCAGAACAGCTCGGCTATCAGCAGGAGACGCTGGTCGGACGCTCCGTCGTGGAGCTCTGTCCGAAGGCGGAGCGAGCCGAGCTGGAGCGGCATTTGCGGGACTCGATGCGCGCGAAGGGAGCGGTCCGCAGTTGGGACGTTTCCCAAATCCGGAAGGATGGGGTCGTCATTGCTGTGCGACAAACGGCGCGCATGGTGCCGCAGCCGGATGCGCGCGACATCTTGTTGCTCGTGTGCGAAGACATCACCGAGCGCAATCGCCTTGAACAGCAGTTCCGACAGGCGCAAAAGATGGAAGCGATCGGGAAGCTGACGGGTGGGATCGCACATGACTTCAATAATTTGCTGACCGTCATTCGCGGCTATTCCGATCTCAGTCGGGAGGATCTGGATGCGCCGGCGCCCGTGCGGGTGCAGTTGGACGCTATCGGGCAAGCGGTGGATCGCGCCACCTCGTTGACGCAGCAGCTCCTGACCTTCAGTCGCCAGCAGGTGGTCCGGCCGAAAGTGCTGGACCTCAATCACGTCGTCGCCCATGTGGAAGGGATGCTGCGGCGCGTCATCGGCGCGCATCTGGAGTTTATCTGCCGACCGGCGGAGTCGGCCTGCTGGATCAAGGCCGACGCGGGACAACTGGAACAGGTCCTGATGAATCTGGTGGTCAACGCGAGCGACGCCATGCCGCGCGGTGGGCGACTGACCATTGCGGTTGCGCGCGTTCGTCTGACATCGGCGGATCGTCAGGCCGGCAACCCGCTTCCGATCGGTCCGGCGGTTGAACTCTGTGTCAGCGATACGGGCTGCGGTATGGACGCGTCGACCCAAGCACGGATCTTCGAACCCTTCTTTACGACGAAGCCGGTCGGGAAGGGGACGGGGCTGGGGCTCTCCACGGTTTACGGAATCGTGCAGCAAAGCGGTGGGCACGTCACGGTCTCGAGCCGACTCGGGCAGGGGACCGTGTTTCACCTCTACTTCCCGGAGGTCGCGCCGGGCGTCGAGCCTGAGTCGGCCGCTCCGGTTACCGTCGACGTGCCCCACGGCCGTGAGCGGCTGCTGGTGGTCGAGGACGATCCGATGGTGCGGCAGTTGGCGGTCGAAGTGTTGCGCGGGCTGGGCTATGACATTGTGCAGGCTGGGTCGGGGGGCGAGGCGCTCACGGTGCTGGAACGGGAGCAGGCGGGAGAGCCGGTGACGCTCGTCGTGACCGACATGGTGATGCCCGGCATGAACGGCCGTGAGCTGGTCGAGGCGATCCATGTGCGATACCCAGGGCTCAAGACCCTCTTCATGTCCGGGTATACGGACAATGAAGCGGATCGACGGCGGATGAGCGAAGGGATCGCGCCCTATCTGCCCAAGCCCTTTACGCCGGCCATGCTCGCGCAGGCGGTTCGGGACACGCTGGACGGGCGCGTGTCGGAAATCCTCACCTAAGCGATTCTACAGGTCGGAACCAAGTCGGATCCGCCTCCGCTTTCTCTGTGGGGGCGAGTCCGGCTTGTATCTCCTCTCAGTTCTCCTTCTTTCCTTGCGCCGTTTCATCCCGGCGCGGCTTCCGCCACCTGGACGGCTCAGACAAACGCCTCACCTGTGCGTCGGCGGTTGTTCATCCTGCTCGATCGCGTCGAACAGGCTACCGACCGGCTGCCGGATGGACCGCGGGTACAGGAACCATTTAAGGAGATGACGGACGGCGTATCCGGGATGCCCCTTCGCGCCTAGTGTGGGTGCCCGCTCGTTCCAGGCGGCGATGCGGGCGGGCGTGACACTGGGGCGTGAGCGGAACCACCGTTCGATGGCGGCATCGTCTCGTCCGCGGACGACCGCCAGAAATTCCGCTTTGGTGAGGCGGAAATGCCGGAGGAACGAGCCGTCGATACCCATGCGATGCCCCAACGCCAGTCGATAGGTCCAGGACAGCTGTCCCGCTTCAGCCGCCCGTGCCTTGTCGATGAAGCGCGGCAGCCAGCAACAGTCGGCGAGGCGCGCCCGCGGGCTGCGTAGAGTAAAGGTCGTCATTGTGGGGTGTCTGGCGGCAGCGCTGCCTAGTGGGTAGATCCTAGTCGCTCGTGGATGACGGGTCGGACAGTCTCACAATCGCGCGGACGGCGTCCAGGATAGCAGGGTCGATGGTCCGGATCTGCGAGGCGGACAGAATCGATGCCGCGCCGTGACGCCGCAAGCGGTGGAGGATGCCGTTGATCTCCCGCTGTGCGGATTGGGCTGCAACCGTCTGTGGTGCCGATGGTCTTCGCTTTCGAAACAGCGCGTCCGCTTCGTCGATCAACAGGAGACCTGCTCTTGCCTCTGCTTCCGTGAACGGTTCATCGGGCACGCGGTCAGCGTCACCGCGTCCCTGCGCGAGCAGGTCCGCCAGGGAGATGCGGTGCACGCGGGCGCCTAGGCGACGGGCCAGCAATTGCGCCGCCTGTTCGCGACGGATGCCGTCTGCCCCTTCGAGAATGATGATGTCCCCGTTCGCGTTGTTCGCCTCGTCCTTGCGTGACGGTTTGGCGCGCTGGATGAGCTGTGCGACGGCCTGTAGTTCGCGTTTCAGCGCGGGGGGAAGAGAGGCGCGTAGGCTCGATGTGGATGCCGCGGTCGAGGAGGCGCTGCGTGCAGGCGCCGAAGTTCTTGTTGGCTTCCGAAGCGGCTTTCGGGCGCTATGGGGCGGCGATGCGGACGGTGGATCAGCGCTGCGGCGACGAGTCGGCATGGGCGCATCCTGATGCCCTTCACGCGAGGCGGTGCGACGCGAGGGCGCTGCGGCGCGCGATTAAAAGCCGGAGGGCGAATTCCCTTCGCTGAGTTGCGGGGCCCAGACCTGGCTTTCGAAAAAGATCACGCCTTGGTCGGTGCGGGTTTCGTAGCGCAGCGTGACGTTGGTTTCATCGCCGTGCCAATTGTGGAATTTCACGAGGCCGGCGGCGATCTGTCCTGGTGTGCGATCCAGTTCGCCGTAGCGTTCCTCCAAATATTTCACGATGCGCTCGTGCGTGTCCTTATCGTGATAGCGCACCGCGACCCGCGCAAAGTGTCCGAGCGCGGTGTAGAACCGCATCGAATCCACCGCGACGCCGCCGAGAGTGGGCGTCGTGCTCGTGAGTTCATAGGCCTTCAAGCGGCCCGTGTCGTCCACCTTCTTGAACGTGTCGGATTCTTCGAAGGTGGCGCCCCAAGGAATGCCTTCGAAGTCGCGCGTATCGTGTTCGATGAGAATGGCCCAGGCGGTTGCCGAGTTCAGTACGATGGGTAGGGCGATAGTCAACGCCGCCACGCTCGCTGCGAGGAGATGCAACAGCGTGCCGCGCAGATCGCGCAGCCTCCATCCGGTTCGGGAGCGAACAGCCTGACCGTTATTCAGAACTGTCGGTGATGCCATCGTTAAACCGCGGAGCCAGGACGCGACTGTCGAAGAAGACGAATCCCCGCTGCGCATGTCCTTCGTAGGTGAGGTTGATCTCCGTTTCAATCCCGCGCCAATTATACTGCTGGTTGAGCCCGCGCACCATCTGGCCCGGCGTCTTGTCGAGTGGGCCGTACCGTTGTTCGAGATAGGCGAGGATCTGCTTGTGCGTCGATTCGCCCTGATAGCGAACGGTGACGCGCGCGAATTCTCCCTGCAGGCTGGAATATTTGACGGAGGTGACCGGGATATCGGCGAGGTGCGGCGGGGCATCCGTCGGCTGATATTCCTGGATGGCGGTCGACGCGAACGTTTTTTTGAGAAACGTCTGGCTGTCGAGCGAGCTGCCCCAGGGAATCTTGTCGAAGCCGTTCGGATCCTCGGGCATGTCGACCGCCCACGCGGGAAGCAGAGGCGCGACCACGAATGCCAGGATCAGCGTGAGTGGTAGGACGCGCGACAGTCCGTCGGCAATGCGTCGGGCTGTCCATCCGAAACACGCGGGACGTGACGTCATGGCGGCACGCTACCACGAAGCCCAAAACGCTGACAACCGACGGCGACGGCTCGCGTTTGCGCGACGGTGCGATGAGGCCGATCCTGCTGAGGCGGTTGTATCGCGATGCGTTCGGACAGCCGCATTGAGAATCCTGCGGGCGCAAGACTATAATCCGGCGGCGCTTCGGCCCGCATGCGGGTCGGCGTCTGTGTGTGCGCAGGGAACTGAGGGGAGCAGGCGTTCGAATGATCGAGAGTGATGTGTTCGTGCAGGCGCTGCAGGATATCGGCGTCGAGTTTTTCAGCGGCGTGCCGGATGCGCTGCTCGGCGGAATCCTCGAAACGCTGTTGGAGCGGCGTCTCTATATTCCGGCAACGCGACCGGACGAAGCCTTGGCCATGGCCGCCGGGGCCTACATGGCGGGCAAGGTCTCAGCCGTCTTGATGTCGAGCGCGGGGTTGGGCACGGCGCTCACGACATTGACCTCGTTGAATGTGTTGTACCGGCAGCCCTGTTTGCTCATTATCGCCTGGCGCGGGTTTCAGGGGCAGGATGCGCCGGAGCACCAGGTGATCGGCCAGCAGCTGCCGCACTTGTTGGACGCGGTGAAGGTGCCGCATCGGACAGTCTCCGAGGCCGGTTGCGCGGCGGATCTCAAGTGGGCGGCGCAGACGTTCATGGCGCAGCGGACGCCGGTGGCCTTGTTATTACCGAAGGGCGTCGTCAAAGGATTGCAGCCGTGAAACCCGAAGAAGGTGCGATGCAGAGTCGGGCGCAGGCCATCGAGGCCTTGTTGGCGCTGCTGACGGATCAGCCGGTAGTGATTTGCAATGGATGGCTCGCACGGGAGGTTTACAAGCTTGCCGACCGCCCGAGCCACTTCTATATGGTCGGGGCGATGGGCCTAGCGGCGGCGGTCGGGTTGGGATTGGCCCTGTCCAAGCCGTCTAAGACGGGGGTGGTCTTCGACGGCGACGGCAATCTGCTGATGGGATTAGGGACGCTGGCGACGGTCGGGGCGATCAAGCCGAAGAATTTGATCCACGTTGTGTTTGACAATGAAGTGTACGGCAGTAGCGGCAATCAGCCGTCCTATGCGCAGCGCGTCCGGTTGGATCAGATGGCGAAGGCGGCCGGCTACGTCAACGTCGAGCGGGTGCGCGAGCGCGAAGACCTCGTCTACGAATTTAAGGACATGCTGGGGAAAGAGGGGCCGAGCTTCCTCCTGATGAAGATCAATGAGTTGGCCGAGGACGTCGGGCGCGTGCCGCTCGAGCCGCCGGCCATCACCCAGCGGTTCATGCGCGCGATCGGCAGCTAGGCGCGCGTGGGCGAATAGGGCGAGTAGGCTCGAGAGAGCGAGAGAAATCAGGAACGTCGGCTGGAGCCGGCCGGGCCGTTGCGGCGCGAGGGGCGCCGGGCAGCCGGTCGAATCGGCAGGTCGCCGGTCGTGAAGGACCGCGCGGCGTAATCACAGGGAACTGATCGTGTGCATCGGGCGCGACGCCTGCGCCGTCCCGTTCACCCGTCATGGAGTCATCATGATTTTACTTAATCCAGGTCCCGTCAATGTGAGTGAGCGTGTGCGACAGGCGCTGCTGCGCCCGGACATCTGCCACCGCGAATCTGAATTCACCGAGTTACTGCACCGTATTCAGGACAAGTTGCTGAAGGCCTTCGTGCCGGGTGCGGAATCGGACTATGCGGCGGTCGTCATCACCGGCTCCGGTACCTCCGCGGTCGAGGCGGCGATTCTCTCGTCGGTGCCGACGGGGAAGCGCGTCCTGGTGATCAACAACGGCGTGTACGGCGAGCGGATGTCGTTCATCGCGCATGGGCAAAAAATCGCCGTGCCCGACATTAAGATGGAATGGGGCAAGCGTCCGACCGGCGAGATGATCACGCGCGCGTTGAAGAACAGCCCGGAGATCCAAACCGTCGCGTTGGTGCACCATGAAACGACGTTGGGTCTGATCAATCCGGCCGAGGAAGTGGCGGATGCAACCGACAAGTTGGGCCGCGTGTTCCTGCTGGATGCCGTGAGCGGCTTGGGCGGCGAGCGGCTGAATATCGCCGGCACGCACATGTATCTCGTGGCGGGCACCGCGGGCAAATGCATTCAAGGCTTCCCCGGCGTGTCGTTCGTGCTGGTGCGGCGCGGGTTCCTGGATCGGATGCGGACCTATCCGAAGCGGAGCTGGTCGCTGCACCTCCCGCACTATTTGGACGAGCAGGGGCGCGGCGTCGTGCCGTTTACACCGGCCGTGCAGCTCTACTACGCGTTCGATGAGGCGCTGAGCGAATTGTTGGAGGAGGGCGTGGCGCAACGCGTGCAGCGTCTGAAGCGCGCGGCCACGACGATCCGCACCAAGCTGGCCGAGTTGGGCATGAAGGCGTTGGTGCCCGCTGAACTCCAGTCGAATACCATCACGTCCTACGCGTTGCCCGAGGGGCTGAGCTACGACCTGCTGCATGATCGGCTGAAGGAACGCGGCTATGTCATCTATGCCGGGCAGGGGCCGTTGGCGGCGAAGGCCTTCCGTGTGGCGAACATGGGCGCCTTGAGCGACGAGCAGATTCAAGGCTTTCTCGGCGCGTTCCAAGAGGTGCTGGAAGGGGCTTCGGTGTCCCGGTGAAGGCGGTTATTCTCGCCGCCGGTGTCGGCAAGCGATTGTGGACGGTCACACAGCATCGTCCCAAGTGTCTGATTGAGTTCGGCGGCAAGAGCCTGCTGGCGCGGCATCTGGAAGTGTTGGCGTCGCTCGGTGTGCGCCGGACCACGATCGTGGTCGGCTACAAGCAGGACATGATCCGTGCGGCGGTCGGCAACGCCTACGCCGGTGTCACGCTCAATTATGTCGTCAACGATCAATACCATCGCGGGAGTATCTCGTCTCTGTGGATGGCGCGCGGCGAGTTGGACGACGATGCCGTCATCATGGACGCGGACGTGCTCTACCACCGGGAAATCATGCGGCGGCTGTTGCGATCCGCGCATCCCACCTGCCTGCTCATGGACGAGTCGGTCAAGCAGACCGGTGAGGAATGCATGGTGGTGGTGCGCGGCGGGCAGGTGGTGGCGCTCACCAAGCGCGTGCCGTCGGCCTATGATTATGCGGGCGAAGGCGTCGGCTTTTTGAAAGTCCAGCATGCGGATGCGGAATCGCTGGTCGCCTCGCTGCAGGGCTATATCGACCAGGACCGCTGGGATATGGAGTACGAAGACGGATTGCTGGAATTTTTTGCGGCAGTGAAGGTCGGACACGAAAAAATCGGGGGCCTGCCCTGGACCGAAATCGATTTCCCTGAGGATGTGACCCGCGCCGAGCGGGAGGTCTTACCGAAACTGGACTAACTTCTCCCGACCGCGCTAGAGTGCAGGCATCACGTCGAGGGCCGAGGACATATGAGCCATAGCGCATTGCAACGGGCCACCCACACGCGCGAGCTGACCTCGGCCATTCTCCTGACGGCGCGCAACCTGCTGACCCATTCGCCGACCGCCGCGCCTGACGGTGAGGCCGCGCCCGGCGCCTCCGGACCGCTTCATCGCATTGCCGGACTCACCCTGTTTCAGCGGGCCCTGCTCACGCTCCAACGCTGCGGCGTCAATCAAATCTTTGTGCTGGCCGGCGACGAAGTGGATTTGTTGAAGGCGGCGTTGGCCGAAGGGCCGACGATTACGGCCGGCATCCGCTGGATTCCCGTGCGCGAATTTCCACCGGAAGATCCGCGGACCTGGGAAACGCTGGCGGCCGACGCGGCCGGCGCCTGCCTCGTGGTGGGGCCGCATGCCGTGTTCTCGCGCGCGTTGGTCGACACGCTGCGCGACATGGCCTCCACGGATGACCTGGTGGTCGTGCTGCGGCGCATCCCGAATGAATTGCCGACGCGCGCGCGCTTGGATCGCACGACGCAACGCCGACAGGATCGGCTCGTGCAGGTGGCCGACCTCGTCCGCTCGCAGGATTCCAAAGCCGATGTGGCGACCTATGTCGCGGGTGAACTGGTCCTGGTGCCCGCCGGCGGATTTCTGCGCGGCAGTCCGCTCGCCGAGCTGTTGCTGACGCGCGGGGCCGAACAACAGGCCGGTGAGACGCCGATGGCGCGGCTCGTCGAAGCCGCGGTGCCCGAAGGGCGCGTCCGAGCGCTCGAGACTTCTGCGGCCACGCCGGTGTGGGCGCATGAAGTGCATCACGAGCAGGACGCGAAGGTCGTGGAGCAGGCCCTCTATCGGTCGCTCAAGACGAATTTCGAAGGTCTGGTGGATAAGTACGTCAACCGCCGCCTGTCGCCCCTGTTCACCCGGCTGTTCTTGGCGCTCAAGATGTCGCCCAACGCCATTACCGTGGTGGCGACCGCGATCGGATTGGTCAGCGCCTTCTGCTTTGCGCGCGGCTCGTACACGGCCGGGCTGATCGGCGCGCTACTGTTTCAACTGTCGGCCGTGATCGACTGTTGCGACGGCGAAGTGGCGCGGCTGACGTTTACGGAGTCGCCGTTCGGGGCCAAGCTCGATTTGTGGTTGGACAACGTCGTGCATATGGCGATCTTTGCCGCTCTGGCTTATGGCGCCTATCAGCAGCCGCCGTCGGACCTCTCCTCCGATCTGTTCCTCTGGGCGGGCGTGACGACCGTCCTGTGCAACGTCGTGTCGTTCGTGGGCGTCACACTGCTTGCTGCGCGTCAGCGTCGGCGTATTCGGTCTCCCTGGGTGGATTTCCTCCTGAAGAATGTCGCCACGCGCGACTTTTCCGCAGTCGTCTGTATTTTTGCGCTGGTCGGACAACTCCCCTGGTTCCTGCTGCTTGCCGCGGCCGGGTCCGTCGTCTTCGCGCTCGTCACCCTCGTCCTCTTGGTCACCGTTCGCCCCGCACGTGTCTGATGCGCGACCTCGCGCACAGGTTCCAGTGGGCATCGGCGGTGACGCAACCGGCCACAGGCCATGTGGCTTAAACTCATCCTCGTTGCCGTCGGGACGCTGACGCTCTCCCTCCTGGTGTGGCACGTCGGGCCCGCAGCCATTTGGGATGCGGCGGCCCAAGTGGGCCCGCTCGGTCTGCTGCTCGCGCTGCTCCCGTCGCTCGTCATGTATGGGCTCGAAGCCTATGGCTGGGTCCTGACACTCGGCCCCTCGGCCTCCGGCGTCTCCTTTCTCAAAGTGCTCGCCATTCGCACGGCCGGCGAAGTCGTCAACATGACCACGCCGTCGGCCTATGTGGGCGGAGAACCGCTGAAGGCCTATCTCCTCACGCGCGAGGGCGTCCCGATCGTGGAGGGGATGGCCTCGGTCGTGCTGGCCAAGACGGTGATGACCGTGGCGCAGGTGTTGTTCATCCTGACGGGGATCGGCCTGGCGGTCTGGCTGGTCGGGCACGAGCATTCGGCGACGCAAGTGGCGGCGGCCTCGCTGGTGAGTGCCGCGCTGCTGCTGTTCGGCGTCGTCGGCTTCATCGCCGTGCAGCGCTGGGGATTGTTCAGCGGGAGCCTGCGGCTCCTGCAGCGTGCGCGTGTGCGCGTCGGATTTTTGGAGGCGCGGGCGGCGCAACTGCAGGAGCTGGATCACACGATTGCCGCGTTCTACGAGACGGATCGCCTGCGCTTCGGGCTCTCGACGGCGTGCTTTCTCGGCGGCTGGCTTTGCGAGGCCGTCGAAGTCTGGGTGATGCTGGCGTTGCTCGGACAGCCCGTTACGGCGGCGGCCGCGATGGCCATCGGTGGCTTGTCGTCACTCGTGAAAGGCGGCACATTTTTCATCCCCGGCAGTCTCGGCGCGCAGGACGGCGGCAACCTATTGCTGGTCAGTGCGTTCGGCTACAGCGATCTCTCCGGGATCAGTTTCGCCTTGCTGCGCCGGTTTCGCGAGATAGTCTGGATCGTGATCGGCCTCATTTGTCTGGCTGCGCTCGGCGGTCGGACGGTGGTTCCTCCAGCCAGAACCGATAGCTGACGAAGCGTGACAGCGACATCCGCTCGTGAGCGCGCAGCGTACGGTGCTGGAAATGCTGAGGGAGGGATCTGCGGCGGCCGACCTTAGGCGTTGTAGTGCTTCGTCAGATGGTCACGCTGAAATTGCGTGATGTGGCGAACCAGCTGGTCTTGCTTCTGCGGCGACAGTTTTACAAATCGCGCATGGAGTCGATAGGCGCCCTTCCGCGCCGTGAGCGGCTCTACCCGGAGCACCTCTGCAACGGCCTGGAAAATTTCCTGCTTCGTGATGAGGAGCGTGAGGGACAGGAGTTCTTCCGGTTGGTAGGTGCGATCGACGATTAGGCCGAACCCTCCCCCGCTCAGATTGATGGATTGTGTGGTCAGGGGCGCGGGGGTGGTGGCCGATTCCGGCTGGATGCAGAGGGGAATGGTGACGGTCACACGGTAGTATTCCCGTCGGTCCTTCCAGGATGGTTTCGACTCCGGTGTGTTCGCCGACATGCTGCACAGGAGTATAGCAAAAACGACCGCCACGCTCGACGCGGCCATGGCCACAGCGGTCGGTGTAGCCTCTCCCTCCCAGTGAGTTGCGGCGCCCTGTTTCGCGGACAAGGAAGATCCCCTTCTGCGCGCGTATCCTCGCAGGGTGCTTTGTCTGTTGCCATCCGACAGGCCGCCCGGCCGATCGGCCGGTTGTTGGGCCTGCTCTCATTGGGTCGTGCGCGGCCCTTTGTGCTAGGATGCGTCGCATGTTCGCCGTCAAGCAGGTTCTCTGGGTGATCCTCGCGCTCCTGGGTGCTGTCGCTCTCGCTCACGTCGTCGGTCTCGTTGATCCAAACGAAAAAGTAAATGGGTTGTGGCTGGTCGTGGCGGCCTCCTGCATCTACGTCCTGGCCTATCGATTTTACGGGCGATGGTTGGCGCGCCGAGTCGTCGAGCTGAACGATCAGCGTGTGACACCGGCGGTGCGCTTGAACGACGGCGTCAACTTTCATCCCACCAACCGAGTCGTGCTGTTCGGCCATCACTTCGCGGCGATCGCCGGGGCCGGGCCGTTGCTGGGCCCGGTGCTGGCGGCACAGTTCGGGTTCATGCCGGGGTTTCTGTGGCTGGTCATCGGCGCGGTGCTGGCCGGCGCGGTGCAGGACTTCATTATTCTGGTCGCCTCGATGCGGCGCAACGGCCGGTCACTCCCGGAAATTGCGCACGACGAATTAGGAACGCTCACCGGCACGGCGACTGCGGTCGCGGTGTTGTTCATCGTCGTCGTTGCTTTGGCGGGCTTGGGGTTCGCCGTGGTGAACGCGCTGTACCACAATGCCTGGGGCACCTTCACGATTGCGATGACGATTCCCATCGGCCTGCTCATGGGGTTCTACCTGCAACGAATTCGTCCCGGCGCGGTGGGCGAAGTGTCGGTGCTTGGTGTGGGGCTGCTGATCGGCGCTGTGCTGCTGGGACGGGTCGTCTCGCAGTCCGCCTATGCGACGCTCTTCCAGTTCGACACGGCCACCCTCGTCTGGTTGCTTGCGGGCTACGGATTTCTCGCGTCGATCCTGCCGGGATGGATGCTGCTCGTTCCGCGCGGCTATCTGTCGACGTTTATGAAGCTGGGCGTCGTGCTGTTGCTCGGGCTCGGCGTGATTCTGATGGCGCCCACCATTGAGATGCCGCGCGTGACGGCGTTTGCCGCCGGTGGAGGACCGATCATTCCCGGCACACTCTTTCCGTTTCTCTTCATCACGATCGCCTGCGGCGCCGTATCCGGCTTCCATTCGCTGGTGTCGTCAGGGACGACGCCCAAGATGATCGAGCAGGAGTCGCAAGCGGTCGTCGGCTATGCGGCGATGCTGCTGGAAAGTTTCGTCGGCGTCATGGCGCTGATTGCCGCCTCGGTGCTGGTCCCAGGCGATTACTTTGCCATCAACACCACGCTCACACCCGAGACGCTGACCGCCATGGGTTTTGCTCCGTCGCGGATCGCCGAGTTGTCGAGGCTGGTTGAGGCCGATGTGGCGGGGCGACCGGGAGGGGCCGTCTCGCTGGCGGTCGGGATGGCGTCCATCTTCTCGGCGCTGCCGGGCATGGCGGGCTTGATGGCCTACTGGTATCAATTTGCGCTGGTCTTTGAAGCGCTCTTTATTTTGACGACCATCGACACGGGCACCCGCGTGGCGCGCTATCTCATCCAAGAAATGGTCGGGCGTGTGTATGCGCCCTGTCGGCGCATGAACTGGTGGCCCGGCGTGTTGGCGAGCAGCGCCTTTGTGGTCGGGAGCTGGGCCTACTTGATCGGCACGGGCAGTATTTCCACGATCTGGCCGATGTTCGGGGCCGCCAATCAACTGTTGGGCACATTGGCGCTCTGCATCGGCACGACGGTGCTGATCAAGATGTGGAAATCGCCCTACCTGTGGGTGACCGCGGTGCCGATGCTGTTTGTGGGCGCGATCACGCTGACCGGCTCGTACGAAATGTTTTGGATGTTTCTACGGAAGGCCTCAACTGCTGCCGCAGGGCAGGCGGTGGCGCTGTATCTGGACGCGGCCTTGGTGGTGGTGGTGGCGGTGTTGGGGACGATTGTCTTGAGCGACAGCCTGCAGCAGTGGTATGGCTATGTCGTGCTGAAGCGCCCGTTCACCAGCAGTGAAGTCGTGGTGCTGGCAGGCGGAGGCGGGGCGCGGCGTGCGCAGCCGGCGATCCATTGCGACGAGGCGCCCCTCGCGATTCGGCTGCCGCCCGGCAGCGGTTGTTGCTAGATCTTTCGATACCATGTGCTCGCACCGTGACGCCGTCACGATGCATGACATCCGGAGGGACCCGTGGCTGATCAGTTTTCGTTCGATGTCGTGTCCGAAGTGAATATGCAGGAGATGAAGAACGCGGTCGATCAGGCGACCAAGGAAATCAAGCAGCGGTTCGATTTCAAGGATTCCAAGACGGAGCTGACGCTCAAGGAAAAAGAAAAGGAGCTGGTCGTGGTCTCGGACGACGACTATAAGCTCAATGCCGTGAACGAAATCCTGAAGGCCAAGTGCGTGAAGCGAGGGGTTTCACTCAAGGCGCTGGACTACGGCACGGTGGAGCAGGCGTTGGCGGGCACCGTGCGGCAGGTCGTGAAGATTCAGAGCGGCTTGGCGTCGGAGAAGGCCAAGGAGGTCACCAAGGCCATCAAGGAATCGAAGCTAAAAGTGCAGGCGCAGATCCAGGGTGAGCAGGTGCGCGTGTTGAGCAAGAGCAAGGACGATCTGCAGGGCGCGATTGCGTTCTTGAAGGGGAAGGATTTCGGGATCGATTTGCAGTTTACGAATTTTCGATGAGCGCTGCGCGTGCGGGGAGGTCAACCGCGGGACGGTCTGCCGGTCTGACGGGGCTCTTTCTGTGCCTCCTGTCCCTGCTTGGCGGCTGCGGCGGGAGCGACGCCATCGTCGTCATCGCCGCCCATCCGCAGAATCCGCAGATTCTCTACGTCGCCACCAACGACTACATTTACAAAACGCGCGACGGCGGCCGGACCTGGTCGAACGTGTCGCGCGGCATGACCCACTCGCGCGTCATTTCGCTGGCGATCGATCCGGCCTATCCGGCCACGGTCTATGCCGGGACGAAGGGCGATGCGCTCTTCAAGAGTCACAACGGCGGGCAGATGTGGGTGTCGAAGCGCAGCGGGCTCGATGAGGTGACGATCAGCTCCGTGGTCAATCAGCTGCTCTTCGATCCGAAGGATCCGGCGCATCTTTTTGCGGCCACGACGATGGGCGTGAAGGAATCGAAGGATGGCGGCGAGACCTGGACCAAGCGAATGGACGGCATGACCGAGGTGTTGATGGTCGTGACGCTCGCGATCGATCCTATACGGCCTAACATCCTCTATGCGGGGACCAGCGGGGGCGTCTATCGCAGTTTTTCGCAGGCCGAGCGGTGGGAAAAGGCCAACGCCGGGTTGGTGCCGCCGGAACTGCTCAAGTCGAGCCGTGCGCTCAACGTGTCCATGATGCAGGTCGATGCGTTCGATCCGGACACCGTCTACGCCGCCACGCTGAACGGGCTGTACAAATCAGTGGACAAGGGAGCCAATTGGAAGCGGATTGCCGCAGAGCTGGCGGACCCGATTGTCCCGGTCCTGTGCGTAGATCGGTCGAAAAAAGGCAGTGTCTATATTGGTGGACGATTCGGGATTCTCCATAGCGAAAACGGCGGGGACAGCTGGCAGGCGGCCAATCACGGGCTTGCGAGTCTCAACGTGCGCTCGCTCGTGCAAAGCCCGCTCGATCCAAAGGTCTTCTTCCTCGGCACCAACGGCAGCGGGCTCTATCGAAGCGACGATGCGGGGGCGACCTGGGTGGCGATGCCGCCTGTGACGGAGGCGTCCGGTGGTGCTACCGGCGATGTGTGATTGGAGGCGGCGTGCGCCGCGCGCGATGATGCGCGCGCAGCGTCTGTGACACCCTAGCGGTTCAGTGATGAGTCACCGACATCCGCGCCGACTCGTGTGCGCGTTGATGAACGGCCGTCGGCATGTTGGTGCTCTTCGATCGCGAATCCGGTACTGCTACGTAGTGTCGTGGAGTCCGCTGCAGCCCCGACACGATCGGATAGGCTGGTGTCTCGCCCGGCGTCCCCGGGGCGTGGGGCCAGGGTCGATTGATCGCCGATGTCGGCTCCTGTCGTGCTCTGCAATGAACTGCTCCCCGTGGGGCTCTCTCCTGCCCAATTCGGAATCGTTGTGTCTTGAATCTGCACACCGGCCCGTGCGGCCGGGGCAGCGCGTCGTGGGCGGAAGTCCTTGGTGATCGCTTCCCGTTCGGCGTCCAGTTCCCGCGCGGTGTGTGCCGCGAGTTCCGCATCCTGTCCTTCCAGCTGATCCATCCCCTTGCTGATTCGTTCGAGTCGGCCCTCGATGAGCGTGAGTTCGTGGCGTGATTGGGCGATCTGTCGAACCATTTCACCCAGCGTGTATTGGCGGACGACGGTGCCCGCATTGTAGATGCCGGACGATTGAATCGAACTCAGGATGTGTGACGCCTCGCCTTCCAGCTCGCGGACCTGATCCAGCTCGGCGACATCGTCGGCACAACAATCCAGAAAGTGGTTGTAGCGTTGAAGGAACTGGGCCGCCGCCGGTTGCAGCTGGTCCATGGTGATCGGCGCCTGCTGTTTCGCGGTGCCGCGAGCGCCCTCGCGAACTTTTGGCGGCTGAGCCAAGGGCGCGCAGCCTGATTCCGGGCGGGCCGAGATCTGTTGGTCGGCTGGTCGATTCGGACACCAGTAGATCGTGGCGCCCGATTGGGTGGTGCGTGGGCCTTCCGCTGAGGCGTCGATTGGAAGGCCGACGCTCATCGACAGAAGGGCCATGGCGGCGCTGGTGAATCGTGCGACGGTGTATGCGTGAACGCGTAGGTATGTCATGCGTCCATTGTGGGTCGAGACGGGCATCCCGTCAATCAAGACGCATATTCCTGCGCCGCGGAATGCGGCCGTTACGCGATGGATGTGGATATGTGGGCGCCCTGCCTATTCCAGTTCGTCCCGCGCGCGGTGCTTCTCCTCTATGTAAGTAGTAATGTGTATTCTTGTTCTGCGGAGGCTTCGGTGTGGGCGTGATGAATCTCTTCTGTTCCGCAATGTGTGCATGGGAATGGTGTGAGGCAGTAGGAAGCGGTGCGGGAGGCTTGGTTCCGGCGGCGCTATCTAAGGAGTTTCGTAACGGGGGGCTGAGCAGCTGGGAAATGGGTGTGGGATTGGCGGAATCAGCGAGGTTGGGTCGGGTAGGCGTGGGAATAGGGGGATGGGTGCCCATATATGGTCATGCCGGCCAGAGGCTCTATCGGCAGTGGCGTTCCGATGAGCTGAGAGGGGCGTGAAGTGAAATGGGTACCAAAGGGCTGAAATGGGCTCTCACTGCGGCCTCGCGGACGGGAAGCGTTCGAGTGTGGGGAGGAGTGAAAACGGAGTGCCCAATGGTCCCATTTCCCCCTGTGGATTCAGGATGGTGCTGGCTTCGAAGGTTTTGAAAAAACATTGAATAATTTGTTGACAGTCAAATGAGCGGGTGTATACTCGGCCACTAAGTGGGAAAAAGTGGATGAGAATGGTGACGATATTCTTGGCGATGAAAAACGACATATTCCAGTGCTGGCCAAAGAGATCGTGGATTTCATGCCGCGCAGCGCGGGAGCAGTGTACGTGGACTGCACGGTTGGGTATGGGGGCTTTGCCGCTGCGTTGCTCGCTGCGGTTGCCGACGATGCACGGCTTATTGCGCTCGACCAAGATCCGTCGGCACTCGCCGCGTCCCGTGAGCGGTTGGCGCCATATGGAGCACGCGTGACCTTCGTGGAAGGCAACTTTGGTTCGTTGACGCCGCATCTGGCTACCTGCGGGACCAGCCGCGTCGACGGCATTGCGATAGATTTGGGCGTCAGCTCTCCGCAGCTCGACCAGGCGGAGCGCGGATTCAGTTTTGCGCAGGATGGTCCCTTGGATATGCGCATGGCCGCTGCCGGGCGTACGGCGGCCGATTTGGTGAACGGATTGCCGGAGCGCGAATTGGCGGACCTCATTTACCAGTATGGTGAAGAGCGGTTGTCGCGCCGGATCGCCAGGGCGATCGTGCGGGCGCGTGAGGCTGCCCCACTTCGTACCACCGGTCAGTTAGTTGACGTGATCCGCGGTGCGGTGCCGGCCGCGTATCGGCATGGCCGAATCCATTGTGCGACGCGCACCTTTCAAGCGCTGCGGATTGCCGTGAATCGTGAATTGGATGTCTTAGCCGAGGCCTTGCCGCAGGCCGTGCAGGCGCTGAAGCCCGGTGGGCGGCTGGCCGTTATTTCGTTCCATTCGTTGGAAGATCGCCTCGTGAAGCACGCGTTTCGTGGCTGGGCCTCGGGAGACGACGCCACGGTCCGTGTTCTGACCAAAAAGCCGATCGAGCCGTCCGAAGAAGAGTGCGCGGTGAATCCCCGCGCGCGGAGCGCCAAATTGCGGGTTGTGGAGAAGGTGGCATGAGCAATCGATTGGTCAGGCCATTACTGGTGATGGGGCTGTTGGCGTTTGTGTTGGGCTACGTCTGGGAACGTGTCGACATCGTGCGGGTGGGCTACAAGGCCGAGCAGCTCAAGACGCAGAAGATCAAGCTGGAGCGCGAGCGCGACGAGCTGAGCGTCAAGCTGGCGGCGTTGAGCGCGCCCGACCGCGTCGCCAAGGTGGCGCGCGAGAAGTTGGGCATGGTGCAGCCCCAGCAGGGGCAGATCGTCGTGGTCCGTCGTGCCGGTCCGAGCCTGGCTTCGCCGACGGATGAGCCGACCGAAGTGCAAGTTGCGCGTAGTCTGGTGAAATAACTTCAGCGAGGAGTCTCGTGCATCGTTGGCGTCGCCGGATCGCGGTGCTGGGTATGATGATCGGCTTCGCGCTGGTTCTTGCCCGCCTGGTCAATCTTCATATTCTGCAAGCCGCCGCACTCACCCAGAAGGCCGATCGGCAGCACTGGAAAGCCGTGACGTTGGAGGGGCCGCGCGGGACGATCTACGACCGCAACGGCAAGGTGCTGGCCATCAATGTGGAAGTGCCCTCCGCTTTTGGGGTGCCGACCGCGTTGGGCGACTTGCGCGGCGTGTCGCGTCGGCTCTCGCCCGTGTTGAATGTCCGCGCGAACGATTTGGAAAAGAAGCTGCGCCAAGATCGGCATTTTGTCTGGCTCGCGCGCAAGTTGGATCCCGACCAGGGGCGGCAATTGCAGGCCCTCTCGCTCGACGGCATCGGCGTGGTCATGGAGGGGCGTCGGTTTTATCCCAAGGGGCCGTTGCTCGCGCATGTGCTGGGCTTTGCCGGGATGGACGGGTCCGGGTTGGAAGGTATTGAACGCCGGTACGACCGCTATCTGCACGGCGATAAGCAGATCATGTTGTTGGAGCGGGACGCACTGGGGCGCACGGTGTTGCCGCGCGGCATGCAGGAAGCTGGTCCCGACGCCGGTCGCCACGTGACGCTGACCATTGACGAGGTTACGCAGTACATCGCCGAAAAAGAGCTGGAATCGGCGGTGGATACCACGCGTGCGAAGGGCGGCGTGGCGATCGTGATGGATGCGCACAGCGGCGCGATTTTGGCGATGGCCGTCAACCCGCGCTTCGACCCGAACGTGGTGAAGTCCCTCACGCCGGATCGGTGGCGGAACCGTGCGATTGCCGACACCTTCGAGCCCGGCAGCACTATGAAGATGTTCATGACCGCGGCGGCGTTGGAAGAAAAGTTGGTGACGCCCGCGACCTCGCTCTTTGGCGAATATGGGCAGATGAGCATTGCGAACACGGTGATTCACGACCACGAAAAGCTCGGCTGGATGACCGTCTCCGAGATGCTCGCCAAGTCGAGCAACATCGGTGCGGCGAAAACCGCCATGAAGCTGGGCGAGCGTCGCTTGTACGACTATTTGAAAAAGTTCGGATTCGGCGAACGGACCGATGCGGATTTGCCGGGCGAAGTATCCGGCCTCCTGAAGGCGCCGAAAGAGTGGGGACGCCGCAGCCTGGCGTCGATCGCCATGGGGCAGGAGGTGGGCGTGACGGCGCTGCAGCTGGCGGCGGGCGTGTCCGCCATCGCCAACGGCGGCGCGTTGATGAAGCCCTACTTCGTATCGGAAGTGCGTGATTCCCAGGGACGCACGTTGGCCCAGATGGGGCCGGAAGTGCGTCGGCAGGTGATTTCGCCGGCGACGGCGCAGGCCATGCGCACCATGTTGGAAGGCGTTGTGACGAACGGCACGGGTGCGAAGGCGGCGATCCCCGGGATTCGTGTGGCGGGCAAGACGGGCACCGCGCAAAAGATTGATCCGCGCACCGGCGCCTATTCCTCCACGATGGTGATCGGGTCCTTCGTCGGATTTGTTCCCGCGGATGATCCGCGCGTCACCATTGTCGTCATCGTCGACGAGCCGCAGGTGGATGCTTGGGGCGGGGCGGTGGCGGCGCCCGCGTTTCGTCGGATCGCCGAGCAGGTGTTGCCGAATCTCGGTGTGGGAAGCAGCCAGATCGTCAAAATTGCGATGGCGAATTAAGTCGCCTGAATGGTGAGGGGGTTGCGTGACCGTCAGTGAGTTTTTTGATCGTGTGGCGCCGAGGCTGTCGGTGATCAGCCGCGTCGGTGCGTCCGACGTGGTCATGACCGGCCTAGCCGACGACTCGCGCGCCGTTCGCCCCGGCATGGTGTTCGTGGCGGTGAAGGGTGAGAAGGTCGACGGACATCGCTATCTCGATCAGGCGGTGAAGGCCGGGGCTGCGGCGCTGGTGGTGCAGGATGACATCGCGGATGCGGCCGGGATCGGCATTCCCGTTGTGCGGGTGCCCAGCACGCGCGGCGCGCTCGGTCAGCTCGGGAGCGTGTATTACGGCGATCCGGCTCGGCGTTTGCGCATGGTCGGGATCACGGGGACGAACGGTAAGACCACGACCACCTATCTCTGTCGCGCCATTTTGCAATCGGCCGGGCGACAGGTCGGCTTGATCGGTACCGTGGCTTACGAAATCGGCAACGAGCGCATCCCCGCCTCCCACACGACACCCGGTGCATTGGAGTTGCAGCAACTGTTGGCGCGCATGGTGGAAGCGAAGATGGATACGGCGGTGATGGAAGTGTCGTCGCATGCGCTGGCGCTCGATCGGACCGTCGGCTGCGAATATGACCTGGCGGTCTTTACGAACCTGACGCAAGACCATCTCGATTTCCATCACGATCTCGACGAGTACTTTGCCGCGAAATTGCGCCTCTTCACCGGCCTCAATCAGTCCGGTGCGAAGCCGAACACGAAGCGCGCCATCATCAATGCCGACGATCCTCGCTCCGCCGAGATCGCAAAAGCCGTCACGGTGCCGGTGTGGACTTATGGCATCGGCGGACGCGCGGATCTGCGCGCCGAGGATGTGCGGATGTCGGCGGCGGGTACGACGTTTACGCTGATTACCCCGATGGGGCGCGCTACCGTCGAAAGTCAGCTGGTCGGTGAGCACAACATTGCCAATACGTTGGCGGCGATCGGCGTGGGGTTGCACGAGGGCCTGTCGCTGGAGGCCGTCTGTCGCGGCGCCGGGGCCGTCAGCAACGTGCCCGGACGTTTCGAGCGCGTGCAGGCGGGGCAGCCGTTTACCGTGGTCGTGGACTACGCCCATACGGAAGACGCCCTCATGCGGTTGTTGGCGGCGGCCGAGCAGTTGAAAGTCGGGCGCATCATCACCGTGTTCGGATGCGGCGGCGACCGCGATCGGACGAAGCGCCCCAAGATGGGCCGTGCGGCCGTGGCGCACAGCGATATCGTCATCCTGACTTCCGACAATCCACGTACGGAAGATCCTGCCGGTATTTTGAAGGAAGTGGAAGTCGGCGTGAAAGACGCGCTGCGCACGCGCTCGCATGTGCAGTACCGCTTGATTGCCGATCGGCGCGAGGCCATTCGTGCGGCGGTCGCGGATGCGCGTCCCGGCGACATGGTGCTGATCGCCGGCAAGGGGCATGAGGACTATCAGATCCTGGGCACGACGAAGCACCATTTCGACGATCGTGAGGAGGCTCGCGCGGCCATTGTTGCGCTGAGCTCGCACTAGACCATGCTGCACGGAGTATACGAGTTCATGGGAACCTCCCTCTTCACGCTGGAAGAACTGCTGGAAGTCATCAGCCCGCGTGTGCTGGCGGGCGAAGTGGCGGCGCATCTCAAAGCTCCCATCAAGCGTCTCTGGACCGATTCGCGGACCGTTCGCCGGGGGGATTGTTTCATCGCGTTGCAAGGCGAGCGGTTTGACGGATCCGCCTTCGTGCCTGATGTGCTCCGCAAGGGTGCGACCGTGGCGCTCGTGCATGACGCCTACCAGGTGCCGGCCGATCTCCTCACGCGCGGCCACGCGCGTCGGCCGGCTCTCATTCTCGGCGTGAAGGATACCTTGGCGGCGTTCCAGCAATTGGCGACGCACCATCGGCAACGGTTTCAGATTCCCCTCATTGCGGTGACGGGCAGTAACGGCAAGACCACGACGAAAGAAATGACGGCGAGCGTCATGGCCGCGCGCTGGACCACGCTCAAGACCGAAGGCAACTTGAACAATCGCATCGGGGTCCCGCAGACGCTGCTGCGCCTTACGGCCCGGCACAAGGCGGCGGTCATCGAATTGGGCGTGGATGCCCGTGGGCAGACGACACGCTTGTGTGAAATGGTGAAGCCGACGATTGGGATCATCACCAACATCGGCGCCGACCATTTGGAATTCTTCGGCGACATGGAAGGGTCGGCCCAAGCGAAGGCCGAGTTGTTGGACATGATGCCGGAGCAGGGTGTGGTCGTACTCAACGCCGACGACGCCTACTTCGACTATTTGGCCGCGCGCGCCCGGACGCGTGTGGTGGCCTTCGGGTTGGCCGCGCGTGCCGATGTGCGCGCCACCGACATCGACAATCGCGGAAAGCACGGCGCCACGTTCAAGCTGCATTTGCCGGGTCGCATCCGTCCGACGTCGGTGAGCCTGCGGGTGTACGGCGTGCATAACGTCATCAATGCGTTGGCTGCCGCCGCCGCGGGGCATGCGGTCGGACTCAGCAGCACGATGATCGCGAAGGGGTTGGCGGCGTTTCGTCCCGCGTCGATGCGGTCGCAGGTCGTGTCGGTGCGCGGCGCGCGCGTCATCAACGATTGCTACAACGCGAACCCGTCGTCCATGAAAGCCGCGCTGCAATTGCTGGAGGAGATGGGCAAGGGCGGACGGACGATCGCCGTGATCGGCGACATGTTGGAGCTGGGCCCGCGCGAAGGCGACTTTCACCGGGAGATCGGCGCGGTGGTGGCGGGGCATCAGGTGGGTGAGCTCATCGCCTGCGGGAGCCTCGGGAAGCTGATCGCCGCCGGCGCCAAGAAGGCCGGGCTGCCGACCGCGCGTATTCATGAGGTGGCGGACGCTGCGGCCGCGGGCGCGCTGCTGAAGCCGCTGCTGAAGGCCGGCGATACGGTGTTGGTGAAGGCCTCGCGCGGCATGAAATTAGAGCGTGTGTTGGAAGCGCTGCAGGGGCGTGTGCGCGTGCGGATGGCCGCGGGCGCCTAACGCGAATCACGGAGATCACGTAGACCTTCACGGGTAGGGGCGACGACGGGCGATGCTATATAACTGGCTCTATCCACTCCATACCGAATTTTCGTTTCTGAACGTCTTTCGTTACTTGAGTTTCCGCGTGATCTACGCGGCGGTGACGGCGTTCCTGATCGCGTTCGTGCTGACGCCCTGGTTCATCAATAAGCTGCAAGAAATCAAAATGGGCCAGCAGATCCGCGACGACGGCCCCAAGACGCACATGGTGAAGAGCGGCACGCCCACCATGGGCGGCATCCTGATTATCTTCGCCGTCGTGCTGTCGACGTTGCTTTGGGCCGACCTGACGAACGCCTATGTTTGGATGGTGGTTGTGGCGACGCTGGGATTCGGGGCCATCGGGTTTGCGGACGACTACCTGAAGTTCAGTAAAAAACGGTCCAAGGGGCTCACGGCGACGGAAAAGTTTATCGGGCAATTCGGCGTGGCCATCGCGATCGGCGTGGCGCTCTACTTTCTGCCGGGCTTCTCGACCAAGCTGAATCTGCCGTTCTTCAAAAATGTTACGCCGGACTTGAGTTGGTTCTACGTGCCGTTCGTGGTGCTGGTGATCGTCGGGGCGTCGAACGCGGTGAACCTGACCGACGGTTTGGACGGGTTAGCGATCGGCCCCGTCATGATTGCGACGATGGCGTATACCATCGTGGTGTACATCGCCGGGCACAAGTTTTTCTCGGACTATTTGTTGGTGCCCTATGTGGAAGGCGCCGGCGAAGTCGGTGTGTTCACCGCCGCGATCTTCGGCGCGAGCCTCGGCTTTCTTTGGTTCAACACCTATCCCGCGTCGGTGTTTATGGGCGACGTGGGCTCGCTGCCGCTCGGCGCGGCGCTGGGTACGGTGGCGGTCATCAGCAAGCACGAACTCCTGTTGTTGCTGGTCGGCGGCGTCTTCGTGATCGAGGCGGTCTCGGTCATCTTCCAGGTGATTTCGTTCAAGTCGCGCGGGAAACGCATTTTTCTGATGGCGCCGATTCACCATCACTTCGAAATGAAGGGCTGGGAAGAGCCGAAGGTCGTGGTGCGCCTGTGGATCATCGCAATTCTCCTGGCCCTGTTGAGTTTGAGCACGTTGAAGCTTCGATGACGACGAGCACGCGCGGCGCCGAGATGCGGGCGACGGTCGCCGGAAAGCCGGTGACGGTGGTGGGCTTCGCGCGCAGCGGGATGGCGGCGGCCAAGCTGCTGGCAACGCTCGGCGCGCAGGTGACGCTGGCGGATCGGAAGAGTGAGCGCGACTTGGGTGAGACGCTGACGCGGTTCGACGCGCAGCGTCCGCAAGGACTGTCGTTGGCGCTCGGCGATCGCTATGACAGCGCGTTTGCGCAGCCCGAGCTGGTGGTCATCAGCCCCGGGGTGCCGACGCAATCCGATGCGTTGGAGCGGGTTCGGCAGCGCGGGGGACGCGTGATCGGCGAATTGGAGTTGGCCTCGCGGTTTTTTGCCGCGCCGATTGTGGCGGTGACGGGCACGAACGGGAAGAGCACGACGGTGACGTTGATCGGCAAATGTCTGGCGGCCAGCGGTCGGCGCGCCTTTGTCGGGGGCAATTTGGGGACCGCCCTGTCTGAGGCGGCGCTCACGGCCTACGACGCGGAGCGCGCGGGGCAACCCTCGCCCTACGATTGCATTGTAGCTGAGGTGTCCAGCTTTCAGTTGGAAACGATCGAGACATTCGCGCCGAAGGTCGCCGCGCTGTTGAACATCACCACCGACCATATGGATCGCTACACGCGTGTCGAGGACTACGTCGCCGCGAAGGCGCGTATTTTTGAGCATCAAACCTCGGCGGACTATGCGCTGGTGAATGCCGGTGATGCCCAGGTGGTGCGGCTGAGTGCGAAAGCCCGCGCGACACGCCTGGCCTTTACGCGCGGTGCCGCGATTCCTGCAGAGTTTTCCGGAGGCGCCTATCTGGACGGCCAACGGCTGATGCTGACGATGAAGGGCACGACGCAGGAACTCTGCCGACGTTCCGAGATGAAACTGATCGGTCTCCACAATGTCGAAAACGCGCTGGCGGCCGGCACGATGGCCTCCCTTGCAGGCGCCCACGCCGACGGCATTCGCGCAGGCCTCACGTCCTTCCCAGGTTTGGAACATGCGCTGGAGTTCGTGCGGGAGCGCAACGGCGTGCGCTACATCAACGATTCCAAGGGCACCAATGTCGACGCGACGCTCAAGGCGCTGGAGAGTGTCGAGCAACCGCTCTGGTTGATCGCGGGCGGAAAAGACAAGGGCGGCGAATTCACGAAGCTGTTGGCGCCGTTGACGCGATGGGCCAAGGCCGTCATCACCATCGGCGAAGCGGCCGGCCGCATCGAGGCCGAGTTGGGTCGCGCCGTCCGCGTGCAGCGCGCCCAGTCTCTGCGCGAGGCTGTCGAGACCGCGGCCGCCCAGGCGGCGCCCGGCGATTTGGTCATGATGTCCCCTTGCTGTTCGAGCTTCGACATGTTCGCGGACTACCAAGACCGGGGACGGCAGTTCAAATCGCTCGTGCAGGGGCTTTCGTAATGGTGAAGGCGATGGCCAGCAAAGCCTCCGATACCATGTCCCTTCCCTGGCCCTCGGCCGGGCAGCGGGCGCGGAAAATGGTGACGATGGATCACACGCTACTCGTCGTGACGGTGGCGTTGGCGCTCATCGGCCTGGTGATGGTGTTCAGCGCCAGTGCGGTCGTCGCCGGGAAAAAATTCGGCGATCAAAGCTACTTTCTCAAGCGGCAAATGGCGTGGTTGGCTTGCGGGCTCGTGCTGATGCACGTTTTTTCACGCATCGACTATGCGGTGTGGAAGAAGCTGGCGACCCCGCTCTTGCTCGTGTCCGGCGTGCTGCTCGCGCTGGTGTTGGTGCCCGGAGTCGGCGTGATGACGAAGGGCGCGCGGCGCTGGCTGCATATCGGGCCGATGGTGTTGCAGCCGACCGAAATTGCGAAGGTCGTCATCGTGATGTATCTGGCCGCATACCTGGCGAAGAAGGGCCCGCGGATCGGCGAATTCTTCAACGGCTTCCTGCCTCCGCTCTTGGTGGTGGGCCCGCTCTGCGGATTGATTTTGCTGCAGCCCGACCTGGGCAGCGTCGTCGTGGTGGGCGCCGTGTTGATGACGTTGCTGTTCGTCGCCGGCGCGCGGATGAGCCATGTGGCGGGCGTGGCGCTGGCGGCGTTGCCCGCCGTGGCGCTGCTGATTTTGCGCTCGCCCTATCGGCGCCAACGGATGCTCGACTTCCTGACGCCGTGGAAAAACGCGTCCGACAGCGGTTTTCAGGTCACGCAGTCGTTCCTGGCCTTCGGCAACGGAGGGCCGTTCGGCGTGGGCTTAGGTGAAGGGCGGCAGAAACTGTTCTACCTGCCTGAAGCCCATACGGATTTCGTGCTGGCGCTGGCGGGCGAAGAGCTTGGATTGCTGGGCACCAGCCTGATCATGGGGCTGTTTGTGGTGTTGGTCTTGCGCGGGTTTCGTATTGCGGATCGTGCGCGCATGCCCTTCGGCTATTACCTCGGAACGGGCCTCACGATGCTGATCGGCGTGCAGGCGCTCATCAACGCCGGGGTCGTGACCGGGTTGTTGCCGACGAAGGGTCTGACGCTGCCGCTCGTCAGCTACGGCGGCTCGTCCCTGGTGGTGAGCTTGGTGGCGATCGGCATTCTCCTGAGTATCTCGCGCGATCGCTATGCCGGGCAGACGCCGGGCGCGCCGCAGGAGGACTATGAGACGTGAGCGCGGCCATGCGGGTGGTGATCGCAGCGGGCGGGACGGGCGGACACTTATATCCGGCCATCGCGTTGGCGCGCGAATTTCAACGACGCGATCCGGCCACGACCATTCTCTTTGTGGGGACGGCGCGCGGTATCGAATCGCGAGTGGTGCCGCACGAGGGGTTTCCGCTGACACTGATCACGGCCAAGCCGTTGATGGGGATCGGCCTGCTCGGCGCGCTCAAATCGCTTGCGGCGTTGCCGAAAGGCATTTGGCAGGCCATGGGGGTGCTGCGGCAACAGCGGGCCACGCTGGTGATCGGCGTCGGGGGCTACACCACCCCGGCGGTGTTGATCGCCGCCTGGCTGGCGCGCGTGCCGCGGGTGATTTTGGAGCCCAATTCGTATCCGGGGTTGGCGAACAAGGCGTTGGGGCCGCTGGCCGATCGCGTGTTTCTGGCGTTCGAAGCCACGGCGGAATTTTTTGCAAAGCAGAAGGTCCGAGTGGTCGGCACGCCGATTCGACAGGCGTTCTATGAGCCGGGGGGCTCGCCGACGGTAGCATCATCTCAGCGGAAGGGAGAGCAGACCGTGCATGCGTTGATATTCGGAGGCAGTCAGGGGGCCAAAGCGATCAACGGGGCGATGGTGTCGGCGCTGGTGGAATTGCGTGACCTGCGTGAGCGCCTCATCGTCACACACCAAACGGGCGACGCGGAGCGGGACATGGTCGAGGCGGCCTACCGCGACCGCGGCTTCCAGGCGGACGTGCAGGCGTTTTTCTACGATATGCCGCTCGTCTTACGGTCGGCGGATCTCGTCATCGCCCGCGCGGGTGCCATGACTATCGCCGAGTTGACGGCCTGCGGCTGTCCGGCGGTGCTCATCCCGTTGCCGCAAGCGATTTACAACCACCAAGCCAAGAACGCCGCGGTGATGGAGGCGGCGGGCGCGGCGGTGGTGATCCCACAACACGACTTGTCCGGCGGACACTTGGCGACGGTGATCCGCGAGCTGGTGTCGGACCCGGTGCGGTTGCACCAGATGCGCGAGAGCAGTCTGCGCATGCGGCGTCTCGACGCGGCGGCGCGCATCGTCGACGAGTGCCTGACGCTGGGCGCGGGGGAGCGTGATGAAGTCAACCGGTCTGCTGGAGTCAGGAAGGCGTGAGGGAGGCGGCAGCCCGGCCCCTCGCGGAACATCCACCTCTACGGTCATACGGCGCGTTATGTTTCGAAAAATTCAACATATCCATTTAGTCGGGATCGGCGGCTCCGGCATGAGCGGCATTGCCGAGGTGCTGTTGACGCTCGGGTACAAGGTGACCGGGTCGGACCTGGCCGCGTCGGACACGACGCGTCGGCTCGAAGAGCTCGGCGGCAAGATTTTCGTGGGGCATCAGGAGTCGAACATCGGCCCCGCGCAGGTGGTAGTGATCTCCTCGGCCGTCTCGCCGACCAATCCGGAAGTGATGGCGGCGAAGGCGAAGGTGATTCCCGTCATTCCGCGCGCCGAAATGTTGGCCGAGTTGATGCGGCTGAAGTTCGGCGTCGCCATCGCCGGCGCGCACGGCAAGACGACGACCACCTCCATGGTGGCCAGCGTGTTGGCGGAAGGCGGGCTGGACCCGACGGTTGTGATCGGCGGCAAGGTCAACGCGCTCGGCAGCCATGCGCGTCTGGGCCGCGGCGAGTTGTTGGTGGCCGAGGCGGACGAGAGCGACGGGTCGTTCTTACGTCTGTCGCCCACGATCATCGCGGTGACGAATATCGACCGCGAGCACCTGGACCATTACGGCAGCATGGAGAAGGTGCACGCCAGCTTTTTGGAGTTCATCAACCGCATTCCTTTCTACGGCCTGGCGGTGCTCTGCACGGACAACGAGCGGCTGCGGTCGCTCTTGGGCGGCATCGTCAAACGCTATCAGACCTACGGCTTGCAGGAGCTGCCGGACGGTACGTCGCCGGATGTGCGCGCGACGGACATTACGCTGAAGGAATGGGGCTCGGAATTCCGGGCGCACTTCCGCGGGAAGAACCTCGGGCCGTTCCGGCTGGTCATCCCCGGCATTCACAACGTGACCAACGCGTTGGCGGCCATCGCGATCGGGATCGAACTGGATGTGCCGGTGGACTTGATTCGGCGTGGATTGGCCGCGTTCTCCGGCGTCGAGCGGCGCTTTCATCTGCGCGGCGAAAAGAACGGCATCATGGTGGTGGACGACTACGGCCATCACCCGACGGAAATTAAAGCGACGATCGCGGCGGCCAAGCAAGGCTGGTCGCGTCGCCTGGTGGTGCTGTTTCAGCCGCATCGCTTCACCCGGACGCGCGATCTGATGGACGACTTCGCGTCGTCGTTCCAGCAGGCGGACGCGCTGTTCGTGACGGACATCTATGCAGCCAGCGAGCAGCCGATTCCCGGCATCACCGGGGACGTGCTGGCGGAGCGCGTGCGGGCCGCCGGGCATCCGAACGTCACCTGGGTTGAGCGCAAGCAGGACTTGCCCGAGCAGGTCACGCCGACGTTGCAGCCTGGCGACCTCGTGCTGACGTTGGGCGCGGGCGACATTTGGAAAGCGGGCTTGGGAATTTTGGAACGTTTGCCCTCGTGAGTCGACACCATGCCGGACCGTCCTGGGCGAGAGTGGTCGCTGCCGCACGCCGCCGACGCGGGGTTGTCCCGTCGCGTCGTCGCCGCCGTGGCGGGCCTTCGCGGCGAGGTCCGGATGAACGCGCCATTGAGAGACCTGACCTCGTTCAAGATCGGGGGCACCGCGGACGCGCTGGTGCTACCTGGCGACGAGGCCGACGCGGCGCAGCTCCTCAAGCAGGCGACCGTCGCCGACGTGCCCGTGTTCGTGCTCGGCGGGACCAACGTGTTGATCCGCGACGGCGGCATCCGGGGGATCGTGGTGAGCCTGGCTCAGCTCAAGGGGATGCGGAATGAACCGGACTCCGTGGTCTATGCGGAAGGCGGCGTGGGCATGCCGCTCGTGCTGCAACATGTCATCAAGCATGGGCTGGCGGGATTGGAATGGGCGGCCGGCATTCCCGGCACGGTCGGAGGCTGCGTGGCGATGAACGCGGGCACACGCCTCGGGGAAATGAAGGATTCGGTGAAGGCCCTTCGCATCGCGCAACCGGACGGGGTGGTGCGCGACTTTAAGCGGGAGCAGATTCCCTTTGAGTATCGGCGCGCGCAGTTGCCCGCCGGGATCGTCGTTGGGGCTTGGCTGCAGTTGCGGCCCTCGTCGAAGGGCGAGGTGGACCATACCATCGGCGACTATCTGCGCTATCGCAAGGAGACGCAGCCGCTGACGCAACCGAACGCCGGCTGTGTCTTTAAGAATCCCGGCGCGAAGTCGGCTGGGCAGGTGATCGACGAGGCCGGGCTGAAAGGCTTGCGCGTGGGCGATGCGCAAGTATCGACCAAGCACGGCAATTTCATCGTGAACGTGGGCGACGCCTCGGCGGCGGATGTCCTGGCGCTGATCGGGCAAGTGCAGCAACGGGTGAAGGCCACCGCCGGGATCGACTTGGAACTTGAATTGAAAGTGGTCGGAGATGCGGCACCGGCCGCGCCGACTTCCGGAGGTCAGGCATGAGTGCACAGACGCCGCTGACGTCAGCCCGCATCGGTGTGTTGATGGGAGGCCGGTCGGCCGAGCGCGAGGTGTCGTTGCGCACGGGCCAGGCGGTGCATCAGGCCCTGCTGCGGCGCGGCTACGACGCCGTCGCCATCGATGTGGGGCCGACGATCGTCGAGCAGTTGCGCGCGCAGCGCGTCGAGATCGCGTTCATCAGTCTGCACGGGCCGGGCGGCGAGGACGGGACCATGCAAGGGCTGCTCGAATCGTTGCACATCCCCTACACCGGGTCCGGCGTGCGCGCCAGCGCGGTGGCGATGCACAAGGTGCTGACGAAAGTGGTGTTGGCGGCGGCGGGCGTGCCGGTGCCTCCCGGCGGCGTGATTGTGGCGGGGCGTTCCAAGCGGCCGTCGCTCCCGCGCGGGTTGAAATGGCCGGTCATCGTGAAGCCGGCCACACAGGGGTCCACCATCGGCGTCAGCATCGTGCGGAAGCCCGCGGACTGGTCGCGCGCGCTCGCGGAGGCGCATCGCTACGACGCGGAGGCCGTGATCGAGGCGTTTATTCCGGGGCACGAGCTGACGGTCGGCGTGTTGCGGAAGGGGTCGACGTTCGAGGCGTTGCCTGCGGTGGAGATTGTCGCGCCATCCGGCTTCTACGATTTCGCGGCGAAGTATCAGAAGAAAGGCGAGACGCAGTATCTCTGCCCCGCGCCGCTCACGCGCCTCCTCGCAAAACGGCTTGGAGAGCTCGCCGTCCGTGCCTATGAGGCGTTGGGCTGCGACGGCGCCGCTCGCATCGACTTTCGTCTGACGCCGCGCGGAAAGCCCTACGTGTTGGAAGCCAATACGGTGCCCGGCATGACCGAAACGAGTTTGCTGCCGATGGCGGCGGCCAAGGCCGGGATCGAATATGACCGGTTGACGGAACGCATTTTGGAATCGGCCCTGGCCCGTGCGGCAGGCATGAAGGCCGCGGCCTCGGGTACCACAGGCGCATGACGATACGACGTGCCCAACAGGCAGATGCGGCCGCGATCCGACGCACGAACGTGCGGCGCGATCAGGCGGTCGTCGCGCCGCGCTCGCGGGGGCAGCGGGTCCTGCGCATTGCCGTCGGCTTGGGAAAATTGACCGCGGGTATCGCCTTGCTCGGGGCGCTGATTTGGGGCGGGCTGCAGGCCTGGCGCTACGGCGGTCCGTTCGTGGCGGAATGTTTTCAGGTGCGCGACCTCTATGTGTCCGGCGCGCAGCATGTGACGCGCGGAGAAGTCCTCGCGAAATTGCAGGTGGACAAGCAGGCGACGCTCTATGGCTTGGATCTGGCGGCCATGGCCGAGCGGGTGAAGACCCTGCCGTGGATCAAGAGCGTGGAATTTACGCGGCTGCCGCTGCACGGCTTGGATGTGGCGCTGGTGGAGCGCACACCGGCCGGTGTCGTGCAGGGCGTGCACGCGAACGTGTTGGTGGACGGCGAAGGCGTCATTTTGAAGTGGATCGGCCAGACGACGGACGACAGTCTGCCGCTGGTGACGGGTGTGGATATCAAACGGCTCTCGCAGCCGGGGAGCCGCGAGCAGCGGACGGCGCGCGAGGCGTTTGAGTTGGCCGCGTTGATTGAGAAGGCCGAGGGGCAGCGGGTGCAGGTGGACGGTGCGAATCCCTACAACCTGGTTGTGACGGTCAACGACACGCGGGTGTTGTTCGGGCAGGCGCCGTTCGGGGCGAAGTGGACGTTGTATCAACAATTGAAGCCGGTCTTGGTCGCCGAACATGGGGCATCGCTGGCGCAGCGGCCGGTGGATGTGGACTTGCGGTTCGCCGATCGGGTGATCGTTCGCGAAAGGGGGTAGCACGTGCCCAAACGTGAACAAATTTTGGTGGGTTTGGATATCGGGACGACGAAGATTTGCGCCATCGTGGCGGAGGTGGCCGAAGGCGGGATGCTCAACATCATCGGTGTCGGGTCGAGCCCGTCCCGCGGTCTGCGGAAGGGCGTGGTTGTCAACATCGAGAGCACCGTCGAGTCGATCAAGAAGGCGGTGGACGATGCGGAGTTGATGGCGGGCGTGGAGATTCACTCCGTCTACACCGGCATCGCCGGCGGCCATATCGCGGGGGAAAACTGCAAGGGCGTCGTCGTCCTGAAGAAGCAGGAAGTGACGCGTGAGGATGTGCAGCGCGCCATCGACAGCGCGCGGACGATGGCGGTGGTGCCGCATGAGCGGCGCGTGCTGCACGTGTTGCCGCGCGAATTCATGGTGGACGATCAGGACGGCGTGCGCGATCCCATCGGCATGTCCGGCACGCGCCTCGAAGTGAACGTGCATGTGATTACGGGCGCCGTGACCTCGGCGCAGAACCTGGTCAAGAGCGTCAACCGCGCGGGGCTGGATGTGGTGGATATCGTGCTGCAGCCGCTCGCGTCGAGCGAGTCGGTGCTCAGCCCGGAAGAAAAAGAGCTCGGCGTGGCGATGGTCGATTTCGGCGGCGGCACCACGGACCTGGCGATCTTCCTCGACGGCAGCGTGCGGCATACGGCGGTGTTGCCGATCGGCGGACAAAACCTGACCAAGGACTTGGCGATCGGGTTGCTGACGTCCCAAAGCGAAGCGGAGAAGATCAAGATTCAGCACGGGATCGCGCGGGTCGACCTGCTCCAAGGCCATCAGGTGGTCGAGGTACCGTCGGTCGGCGAGCGGCCGCCGCGAACGTTTACGCGCCGCGACATCGGCGACATCTTGGAGCCGCGCGTGGAAGAAATGTTCGAGCTCGTGCGCCGCGAAATCTCGCGCGCCGGGTACGAAGGCATGTTGGGCGCGGGCGTGGTGTTGACCGGCGGAACGTCGCTCTTGGAAGGCATGCCGGATGCGGCGGAGCGGCTGCTGAATCTCCCGGCACGGCGCGGCACGCCCGGCGGCGGCGTCGGCGGGCTGCGGGATATCGTCAGTAATCCTATTTACGCAACCGGGGTGGGGTTGTTGTTGCATGCGCGGCAGCATGCGGACGAACAGGAGTTGGCGGGCATCGGAACCGGCAGCGGAATCGGCAAAGTCTTCGATCGGATGCGCGCCTGGGTCGGCGAGTTCTTTTAACCGTACAGCGCGAAAGCCTCGGCCAGGCTTTCGGAAGGAGGGGCCCTATGTTTTCTTTTCAAGAGGATCAGCTCTCACCCGTGCATATCAAGGTGGTGGGCTGCGGCGGCGCGGGCTGCAACGCCGTGAACACGATGATCAACTCCGGGCTCAGCCGCGTAGAGTTCATCTCGGCGAACACGGATGTGCAGGCGTTGGAGCGGTCGCTCGCGGCGTTCAAGATTCAATTGGGTCCGGAGCGCACGCGCGGGTTGGGCGCGGGGGCGCGGCCCGAGATCGGCAAGGACGCGGCGCTGGAGAGCAAGGACCAGATTCGTGACGCGCTGGAAGGCGCGGACATGGTGTTCGTGACGGCGGGCATGGGCGGCGGCACCGGCACGGGCGCGGCGCCGATCGTGGCGGCCGTGGCGCGCGAGTTGGGCATCCTGACCGTCGGCGTTGTGACGAAGCCGTTTCAGTTCGAAGGGCATCGCCGCATGAGCCACGCGGAAGAAGGCATCCGCGATTTGCGTCGGCATGTCGATACGCTGTTGGTGATTCCGAATCAGCGGTTGTTGGCGATCGTCGATAAGGCCACACCCCTGTTGGATGCGTTCAAGGTGGCGGACGATGTCTTGCGCCAAGCGATTCAAGGCATCGCCGATGTGATCACCACCACCGGCCACGTGAACGTGGACTTCGCCGATGTGCGCACGGTGATGGCGCATACGGGTCGCGCGGTGATGGGCATGGGGCGCGCGCAGGGTGCGAACCGGGCGATCGAGGCGGCGCAAAAGGCGATCAATTCACCGTTGCTGGAAGAGGGCACGGTCGAAGGGGCGCGCGGCGTGCTACTGAATATCACGGGTGGTCCGAACCTCTCGCTGCATGAAGTCGACGAAGCGGCCTCGATCATCAAGGAAACGGCCGATCCCGAAGCGAACATCATCGTGGGTCAGGTCATCAATCCGGATATGGGCGACGATTTGGTCGTGACCGTCATTGCGACCGGTTTTGATCGCGGCGACGATGTGGTCAAGCCGACCGCGGCCGTCGAGCGCCCGGTGGCGAAGCCCGCGCCGGCCCGTGCGGGCCAGCAGGTCTTGGCAGGGGTGGCCACCGGTCCGGTAGAGAAGCCGGCACCGCGCGATCTCGATCGTCCCGCGTTTCTGCGCAAGCTGGGTGAGCAGCGCGAGGCGAAGGAACGTGTCGGGTTGTTGCCGGACGACGAGTGGGATGTGCCGACGTTCTTGCGCAAGCAGGCGAACTAATCTCGGCGACGCGCTCGCGCGTGGTGAGCTGACGGGGCCGACGAACGTTTGGCGTTAGGAGTTGGCCCCGGTCGCAACGCGTGGCACAATGACGTGATGTCGAGCGGCCCTGATCAGGGAGTGATACGCGTGCCCGGTTTTGCGTCCTCGGCCGAGGGCGCCGGGCATTTCTTCGGCACGAAGCAGGCGGCCTGTCTGCTGCCCGGTGAGCATGGCAACCGCGATGTCTCCGCGACGGAGCGGAGCTTGCGCGCCGACCGCTCGCCGCTGCGCGAGGAACTGGCCGACTGCCAGGTGGCCGCCGTCAAGCAGGTGCATGGAACCGACGCGCTTGTGGTGGAGGCGACGGTCCCGTCGCAAGCGGTGTTGGATCAGGGCTGGGATGCGTTGGTCACCGACCGGCCGCAGGTCTGCCTCACGATCAAAACGGCCGATTGCGTCCCGATTCTCCTGCACGATGTGCGACGCGGCGTGATCGCCGCCATTCATGCGGGTTGGCGCGGGGCGGTGGCGGGCATCCTGCCGAAGACGCTCTCGCTGATGACGCAGCGGTTCGAGAGCGCGCCGAACGATGTGCAGGTCGGCATCGGACCCTCTGCCGGCGTTTGCTGCTACGAAGTGGACGGGCCGGTGCTCGATCGTCTCAAGGAGACGATCGCGGATTGGTCGACGCTCGTGCAGGCGTATGATGCTGCCGCCCATCGCGCCAAGCTGCATTTGCATCGGCTTCTGATCATGCAGGCCGTCACCGCCGGGGTGAACCCGGACCATCTTCGTACTGCGACGCAGTGCACGATTTGCCGGCCAGACCTCTTTTACTCCTACCGGCGTGAAGGGCAGGTGCGCGGCACGATGATCAGCGGGATTGTGCTGCATCGGCGTTCGCTTGGCGCTCCGGGGCATGCGTAGGGACGCGGATGGCGGCGTCGGCGGAGGGACAGTCGGCGGTGAATAATGGGCCGTCGGATGGGCAGGACTCACTGGCCCTTCGTGTCGCGTCGGTCCGCGAGACCATGGCGCAGGCGGCGCGGCGGGCGGGGCGCGATCCGAAGACGGTCCGGTTGTTGGCCGCCACCAAGACCGTGTCGGCTGAGCGGCTTGAAGAGGCGGTCGCGGCCGGGTTGCATCTGTTCGGCGAGAATCGGCTGCAGGAAGCGCTGCCGAAGCTGGAGGCGTTGCAACGGCACCAGATTGAATGGCATTTTATCGGGCAACTGCAGCGGCGGAAGGTCAAACAGGTTGTCGGACGGTTTGCCCTGATCCACTCGGTCGATAGTGTGGAGTTAGCGGAAGAGATCCAACGGCGAAGCGAGGAGGCCGGTCTTCGCCAAGCCGTGTTATTGGAAATCAACGTCGGCGGAGAAGCCAGCAAAGGCGGCTTCGAGCCGGACGAGGCGGTGCGGGTGGCGCCGCTGTTGGCGGGACTGCCGAACGTGCTGGTGACGGGGCTCATGACGATTCCGCCCCCGACCACGGATATGGCGGCGGCGCGCGGATATTTTCGCGCGTTGCGTGAACTGGCGCCGCGTATCACGAAGGCCGCGGGCGGGGCCCTGACATTGACGGAATTGTCGATGGGCATGTCGCAGGACTTCGCCGCGGCCATCGAAGAAGGCGCGACGATCGTGCGCGTCGGCACCTTGCTGTTTGGCGCGCGTCCGGCAGTGCCTGGCGTGGGAGTGTAACGGAATCATGGCAGTCGGCGAACGCATCGGGTTCATTGGCGCAGGTCAGATGGCGGAAGCGCTCATCGGCGGCATGCTGTCGTCTCAGGTCTGCGCGGCGTCGCAGATTCGGGCCAGCGATCCCAGCGCCGCGCGTCGCGACCTGATGACGCAGCGGTTCGGCATTCGCGTGGAGTCGGATGGCCGTGCGGTGACCGAATGGGCGGACACGGTCGTGCTCGCGGTGAAGCCGCAAGTTTGCGCCGCCGTCTTGGCTGATCTCGCGCCCCATCTGTCGACGCAGGTGCTCGTCTCCATCGCGGCCGGGCTGCGATTATCCTGGTTGGCGTCGCGCGTCCCGAGTACTGTGCGGCTCATCCGCGTGATGCCCAACGCGCCCGCGTTGGTGGGGGCGGGCATGTCGGGGATTGCGCTGCATCACACGGCCACTGCTGCCGATGCGGCGCTGGCGCAACGGCTCTGCGGCGCGGTGGGACGGACAGTGCTGGTGGACGAAGCGTTGTTGGATGCGGTGACGGGGTTGAGCGGGAGCGGCCCGGCGTTTGTATGCGTGGCGCTGGAGGCGTTAGCGGACGGCGGCGTCAAAGCCGGCCTTCCCCGCGAGCTGGCACAGCGGCTGGCTGTGGCGGCGGCGACCGGTGCGGCGCGACTGCGACAGGCTACGCCGTCGAGTGCGCCACCGGCGGCTTCGACGCAGCGACCGAACGAACAGGCATGGGGTGCGGTGGTGGCGAAGGCCGTCACGGCCGCAGCGCAACGGTCTCAGGAGCTTGGTGCAGCATGTTTGTGATGGGAAACGTCTTGCAGGGTCTGGCGACGGTGTTGGACTCCTTGCTGTGGCTGTACCAATGGATCATCATTGCGCGGGCGCTGTTGTCCTGGGTGAATCCCGACCCGTGGAACCCGATCGTGCAATTCTTGGAACGCGCGACCGAGCCGGTGCTGGCGCCGATTCGCCGCCTGGTCGGGTGGCGCATGGGGATCGATCTCTCGCCGTTGATTGCGATTTTTGCGATCGTGTTCTTGCAATATGCGGTGGTCGGCACGTTGCGTGATCTCGCCGTGCGGATGCACTAGGCGCGCGATTCGGCTTACATCTTGGTTCGCGAAAGAGGACGCCCATGAAACTCACGCCGTTGGAAATTCAGCAGATGGTGTTTCAGGTGCGCATGCGCGGGTACGATCGCGATGAGGTGAACCGGTTTTTGGAGGAAGTCGCGCAGTCGGTGGAAACCGTCAACCGCGACAACGCGATTTTGCGCGAGCGCGTGCAGTTGATGGAGCAGCAGCTCGCAGATCTCAAGCGGAACGAAACGACGCTCTCCAACACGCTCTTGTCGGCGCAGTCGATGGCGGATGACGTGCGCAAGACGGCGCAGCGGGAAGCGGATCTCACGTTGAAGGAGGCCGAGCTGAAGGGCTCCGAGCTCATTCGCGAGGCGCGTGTCGAGCTGGTGCAGACGCAACGCGATATTTCGGAGCTACGCAAGCAACGCCTGTTGATGCTCGAACGACTGCGGTCGACGGTGCGGACGTTCGATCGCATGTTGGAAGTCGAGGAGACGGAGGCCGAAGAGGATGCGGGAGTCGGACGCCCTGAGCCGACGAGTCCCTCCGGTTCCGTGTCCGGCGATCCCGGGCGCTATTCGTAGTCGTCGCCGTCGGCTCCTTCGCGGCGCCTCTTCATTCGGCGTCGGTGCTCGGCCTCCTGTACTCGCATGATCGATCCACGCCCCGTGCAAGCCCTGCTGCAGTCCGGCGTTGCCACGGGGGTGTTCCCGGGCGCCGTCCTGGTCGCTCGCCATGACGGACGCACCGTGCTGCATCACGCAGTCGGCCGTCTGACCTACGATCCTGCCTCGCCTGCCGTTACCCGCGATACACTCTTCGATTTGGCGTCTCTGACAAAACCCTTAGTGACAACCTACGCCGCGCTGCGCGCCCGCGAGCGGGGGCTGCTGGCGCTCGATCAGTCGATCGGCACGCTGTCGCCGCGTCTCGGGTCGGCTCCGATCGGTCACGCGACCATCGAGCAACTGCTTGCGCATGCGACGGGGTTGCCTGGCTGGCGGCCGCTTTACGAACGGCTTCGCGAGGTGGTCCGACAGGCCGGTCGTCCCTTCCCTCGGACGGAGGCGGCGGATCTAGTGACCGAGTGGATTGCGCAGGAACCGCTGGAGTCGCCGATCGGGACCAAGAGTGTGTATAGCGATCTCGGCTTTATCTTGCTCGGGCGGCTGCTGGAGCAGCGCCTGGGACAACCGCTGGAACGCTGGTGGCGGAGAGAGCGCATCGCCGGGCGTGAGGCGAGCGTGCTGGATTTTATCGAACAGCCGCGCACGGCGGCCGAAGTGTTTGGGCCGAAGGTCCGTGTGGCGCCGACGGAACAGGATGCTTGGCGCGGGCGTCTGTTGCAGGGCGAGGTGCATGACGAAAACGCCTGGTCACTGGGCGGTGTCGCTGGTCATGCCGGGCTTTTCGGCACGGCTGCGGCGGTCGCGCAGGTCGCGCATTGGTGGTGGTCCGAATGGGTGAGCGGCGAGGCGTCGGAGGTCTCGCGGCTGGTGCGGCAGTTCACGGCGCGGGTGAAACAGGTGCCCGGATCGAGCCGTGCGCTTGGTTGGGACACCCCGTCGGCGCCGTCCTCGTCAGGGCAGTATTTTTCACCTGACTCGTTCGGGCACTTGGGATTTACGGGGACGTCTTTGTGGATCGACCCGCGGAAGGGGCTGATCGTGGTGCTGCTGACGAACCGGGTGCATCCCACGCGTGCGAACGATGCGATCAAGGCGTTTCGTCCACAGCTTCACGATGCGGTCGTGCAGGCCTGCGGATTAGAGAGATAAGCGCGAACTGCAGTCAGGCGGGGCGTGACGGGCCCGGCGTAGGGAGCCGGGCAGACGAATCAATCCGCGTAGTCGATCCAGGTTTCTTTTTCGGCCAGATACCGCTTCCCGCGAAAATTCAGGCGCGTGCGCATGCGGCGAAAGCCGAAGTTCCGCAGCCGCGTCACGACGTCGGTTACGGCGTCGGCAATGGTCTTCTGCGGCGTGCCGTCGACCGTCAAGGCTTCATACATGACGCTGGCCTGGTAGCCGGTCCCGGTCCGATTCACCGCCATGGATCGGTTGAAATACCGTTCGCTGGGGTCGGCGCCTTCGATTTGATGCCGTTCGACCTGTCCTTCTTTTCTGAGCGATAACGGGAGCGTACTCATCATGCCTCCGACAACGGGTCCGAGCGATCGGGCGCCATTATAGTGAGGTCGCGCGCACGAGCGCAACCGCGTGCGCTCGCTGCCGTCGCCACGGGGAAACAGGAGGGCGAATCGAGGCCCGAGCCTAGCCGAGGTGGTTCAGGTGGTCGATGAGTTGGCGCAGGCGGCCGGCGCTGCGGCGATTGAACGAGAAGACCAGCCGCGGCAGGTCCTTCAACTCCGGCTCATCCGCTTCTTCGGGGAACGCGGCGCGCTGGACGAAGGTGCCCTCGTGCAGCAGGTCGGCGAAGCGTTCGTTGAGCGTGGCGAGTTGCGCCTCGGGGATCGCGGTCTTGAGCCGCATGGCGAGTTGCCGCCCGACGAACCGCATGGAATGGTAGCGGCGGTAGAACGTGAGGATCTCCTGCACGGCCGCTTCCTCGGAATCGACGATGCGGAACAGGCTCAGGTCTTCCTGATTGATCAGCCCGCGGCCCAGCAGGTCCTGCTTCACAAACGTGCGCCAGTGGTCCCAGTATTGGCAGTCGGGCGTTTGCAGGCAGACGATGGGTTTGGGATCGCTCTTGCCGGTTTGCGCCAGCGTCAGTACTTCGAAGCCTTCATCGTGCGTGCCGAATCCGCCCGGAAACAGCGCGATGGCGGTCGCTTCCTTTTGAAACATCAGCTTACGCGTGAAGAAATACTTAAACGTGATGAGCTTGGGATCGTCGGCGATCGTCGGATTGGCGCCCTGCTCGAACGGCAACATGATGTTCACGCCGAAGCTGTGCTCGCGGCCCGCGCCTTCCTGCCCGGCGCGCATGATGCCGTCGGCGCCGCCGGTGATCACCATGTAGCCTTCCTGCACGACGCGCTTCGCGAAGCGGCTGGCCATCTGGTAGAGCGGGTCGCTCGGTTGCGTGCGGGCGGACCCGAAAATGGAAATCTTCGGCCGATCGCGATACGACCGAAACACCATGAAGGCGTGGCGCAATTCCTTGAGCGCGCGGTTGATGATCTTGAGATCGAGCAGGTCGAGCTGCGCGTCGTGCAGCTTCAGGACGTTGGCCAGGATCTCGCGGATCAGCAGCTGTTGCGGATCGTCCTCCTTACCGTTGAGGGCCGTCTGCATCTGCGCGAGCATGGATTCGTTGGAGGGAAGAGTCTTGGTACGCATGGATGAAACGCTCTTTCTGGGCGCCGGCGGGGCGTTCACGGGGCGCCTGACGTTATGTGATCGGTGGAAGCACGATAGTGTCGTCGATTGGCGAGGTGCGTCAAGACCGAGGCACGTGCGTGCGGGCTAGGCGGTGTGGTCCTGTTGGTGCGCCACCCACAGCCGGATCTGAGCCTGATCCAAGGCGGTGAGGTGCGTCAATTGAATATCGACGGTCCAGCCGCGAGCAGGTGCCGTGGCGCCTGCAGTTGCTGCGAGCGGAACAGGGCTTGGCGCTGCCGGGGCCTCACCCGCTGTCGGCGAGTCCTTCTGCGGGGCCGCTGTCCGCCCGTACGCGGTAATCTGATTGTCGGCGCCCGGGAGGGTGAACGACACGGCTACCGAAGCGCCCGGCGGCAGCATCAAGGGCCCTTCCACGGTGGCCGTCAGATGGCTCAAGTGAATGATGGTCCCCGATTGTTTCGGGGCGGTGTGTTTTCCGTCATGAAGCGTCACGGTGGCCGGAATCCGGACCGGGCACTGCTTGGCGACATACACCAGGTCGCGCGCGCGGAGCACGCCGACCGGCTGGTCCTGCCGCATGACGATCAACAACGGCACGCCGGTGACGGCCATTAAGGTGGAGGCCTCCTCCAGCGGGCGATCGAACTCGATGGAGTGGACCGGGCGCGACACCACGGTGCGGACCTGGATGTCCTGCGGTTCCATCCCCTGCGCCACGACTTTTTTGACGATATCGGTGTAGGTGAGAATGCCGACTTGGCCGTCCGTGTCCTTCACCAGCAGGCAGGGCATCTGCTCCTTCTGCATGAGGAAGGCAGCCTTCGCCACGGTGATATCCCCGGGAATCTGCACGACGCCCGGTGTCATCATCTGCGAGGCCGTCACCGGCGCGTCGCCCGAATGGAGTGCACTCACGTTGTCGTCAGCAGCTTTCATGCGCAACATCCTGGGCCGACAGTCCCACGTGCTCGGTGAGCGGTCGCGGGGAACCCGTCCGACAGGACTGGAGTAAGTATAGCAAACGGGGCGCGTCCGGCCGTGGCCGACGCCTTTCTTGTCATGGGCGAGGCGCCCTCGGTACACTGTCCCGCATGCGGCGCATCGTGGATCCGGTCGCGCCGCCTGTGTGATGCCTGCACCATTATGTCCATTGTCTTAGCCCAATTCCGACAACGCGTCGAGGGAATTCCATTCCACGGCGTCGGGCTGTCCGCGGACGCCTACCAGCCCGATCTGTATGACGTGCTGAGCGCCTTGGACGCCTGTGGAGCGCCGCCGGAGTTCGTCGAACTCTTTCGTGCGTCCACGCCTATGCTGGCGGCGATTCGCGCGCGCGTCCCGCGGATGCCGATGCCCTATCACGCCGAAGGGCTCTGGCTGACGCAGCCCGGCTGGCTTTCCGGTGAGCGTCCGTCATCGGAGTCCGCGCCAGGCGATTTAGTACTCGCGCGCGAGCAGGTGCGGACATTGCGAAGCGCCTGGCTCAACCACGAATGCGCGAGCAAGTTGGTCGGCGGACACGCGTTCGGGACCTATCTGCCGCCGCTGTTTACCCGCGCCTGCGCCGCGGTGGTTGCGGCTCACGCGCAACAGGTCCAAGCGTTTCTCGACGAGCCGGATGAAACCGCCGTCTGCGAGGGCACGGACGCGTCGGCAGGTAGAAAGCCGTACGGCCCACTGCTGTTGTTGGAACTGCCGCCCTTGACCTACTTTGCCGTGGGCGATCGGCCGGTCGGGGCATTCTTTCGCGACCTCACCGAGGCCACGCCCTGCGGGCTGGTGCTGGATATCGGGCATCTCTGGACGCACTATCGGTATGGACCGAAGCACGTCGGTGAGACGCTCACGCAGTTTGTCTCGCGGTTTCTTGAGGAGTTTCCGCTGGAACGTGTCGTCGAAATCCATGTCGCGGGACTCGCCTGCCATGCGGTGGATCAGACGCAGGCGCGCGCCGGCGAGGATCCCTGGTGGTTGGATGCGCATGGCGCGGCCATTCCACTGGTTTTATTCGAGATGCTCGAACAGATCCTTTCCGATGCGCGGCTGACGGCGCTCCGCGGCATCGCGCTTGAGGTTGATACGAAGCCGGTCGCGCAGATTGCCGACGAGTTTGCCGCCTTTCGGCAACGGTTCGATCCGCTGCTGGCTCGCAGTCCAAGCCTGGCAAGCCAGCCTAGTCTGTACACGCCGATTCACGAGCCGTCTGCTCGCCGGGCGATGCCGGACTCGGATCTGTCGACGCCATCGCCGTTCTATGCGGCGCTGGAACGCCGCTATGCCGACCTGGTGCTCGGACGATGGGCGCGTGACCCGCAGGAATCACGCGACTCATGTGAGCCACACAGTCAGCCTATGTCACCCGAGTCGCCCGAATCGCCCGAATCGCCCGAGCTGCACCACATCGATGCCGGCTTGATCCGGCGCTATCGGGAACAGTACCTCCCGTATGAGCTGCTGCACTGGGGTGGGGATGTGCCGGAGATGTTTCCGCGCACCTGTGCCGCGTTGGCTGCGCAAGGCATCGACCTGGCCGAGTTCGTGCCGTTTTGGTATGCGACGCGGCAGCCCATCCCAGCGCCGTTCGATTTTTTCCTGCTGAAGCTCGATCGCTTTCTGGCCTTCGTGCGGGCGCGACTGCCGAAGAGTGCGGAGGCCATCGCCGTCGCAGAGCGTGAGGCGGATGACCTGCGCGCCGCCTACGCCTGCGCCAATGAGCCGGTCGAGTCACTCGCCGTGCCAATCGGGGGTGATGCATGAGCTTTTGGGATCGGTTGCCCAGGCCGATCGTCGGGCTTGCGCCGATGGACGGCGTGACGGACGCCACCTTTCGCCGCGTGGTTGCGCGCGCCGGGAAGCCGGATGTGACGTTCACCGAGTTCACGCACGTCAACGACATTTGCCGCGCGCCGGACTTTCTCCTGGACTCCTTGATCTACAGCGAAGAGGAGCGGCCGGTCGTTGCGCAGATCTACGGCAAGGACCCGGAGTTATTTTTCGTCGCCGCGCAACTGATCGGGGCGTTAGGATTCGACGGTCTCGACATCAACATGGGCTGTCCGTCGCGCAGTGTGGCCCATTCGGGATCCGGCGCGGGGCTGATTCGGACGCCGGACGTGGCGCGTGCAATCGTGACGGCCGCGCAGCGTGGGCTGGATGCCTGGGCGGATGGCGCGCCGGTGCCGTTCGATCGCGTGCGCAACGGCCGCGCGGACCTGATCGCGCGCATGAACGAGGTGCGGAGCGGTGCGACGACCGTGGCGCGGCGGCGGCTGCCGCTCTCCATCAAAACGCGGTTGGGCTATGACGCCGACGTGATCGATTGGTGGGTGGCGTGGCTGCTGGATTCGCGGCCGGCGGCAATTACGATCCACGGCCGCACCTTGGAGCAGATGTATCGCGGCCGCGCCGATTGGCGCGCCATCGCCCGCGCGGTCGAGGGCGCCCGCGGCACCGGCACGCTGCTGCTCGGCAACGGCGATGTGCAATCGCTCGGCGAGGCCGCCGCACGTATCGGCGAGACCGGCGTGGATGGAGTGCTTGTGGGGCGCGGGGCGCTCGGCGAACCCTGGTTTTTCCGCTCGCTGCCGTCGACGGCGGATGCGCGCGTCGCATGGTCCAGCGGTCCTCGAGAGCTGACCGAGACACCCGCTCTGTCCGTCACCCGCGCCACGCGGTTTGCCGCCATGCTCGACCATGCGCAGGTGTTTGAATCGTTGAACGGCCGCGCGCGCTTCCAACATATCCGCAAACATCTCGCCTGGTACTGCAAGGACTTTCCCCATGCGGCCTCGATGCGCGCACGATTGGTGCGCGCCTCGTCGGTGGACGATGTGCGCGGCATCGTCGAGACGTTTGAGCGGGAATTCTGCGAACCGGCTGATTCGGCTGACTCGGTTGAATCTGCTGAACGCGCCGATCCGGCTGAGTCGGCCCTCGCCATGGAGGCGCCCGCGCAGCCATGACGCAGCCTCGCCGATTGCTGCTCGCCTCTACGTCGCCACGACGCCGCGAACTGCTGACGCTCCTGCAGGTGCCGTTTGAGAGCCTCGCCCCGCCGTTTGAAGAAACGGTGCGCGACGGGCTGCCCGCCATCGAGCAGGCGCGCGCCTTTGCGGAAGGGAAGGCGGGGTCGGTCGCCGCACAGCATCCCGACGCCTGGGTGATCGGAAGCGACACGCTGATCGAACGCGACGCGCAGGTGTTGGGGAAGCCGGATACGATCGACGATGCGCGCGCCATGCTGCAGTCGTTGCGCGGGCGGCCGCATCGGATTCACACTGCCGTGACGCTTTGTTGCGCGGCGCAGGGATGGGAGACGTCGCAGGTGTCGACGGTCGATGTGTGGATGCGTGCGTGGACCGAGGCTGAACTCGACGTCTATCTCGCGACGGGGGAAAGTTTGGGGAAGGCCGGTGCCTATGCCATTCAGGGCGGCGGCGCGGCGTTGATCGAACGGATCGAGGGCGACTACACGGCGGCCGTCGGTCTGCCGCTGCACACCACAGGCGCCTTGCTGCGCGCGGGAGGCTGGACGTTGCCGGTCGAGGTGGAGACGCTCTATCGGGAGCGGCCCTACGCGAATTGGGCGCGGTTCGGTGGGGCGCAACCGCAGCCCGCGCGCTCGTCCAAAGCCGCGATGGAGGCGGATTTGTCGGCATCGGTCACGTTGAAACGGTCGGCTTGATCCCCTACAATGCCGTTTTTTACGTTCGGCGTTCCGCCGCGGCGGTTGCGCCCAGCTTGGGAGGAACACATGCAGGGATTCACCATGCCCAATCGCCGTCAGATCATTGCGACCGTTGGATGTGTGTCGCTGGCCGCGCTGCTCGGCGCCGCTGTGGCCGACTCCGCCTGGGCCATCGACGTGAAGCTTTCGATGGACGACGCGAAGAAGGCGCTGGCCGCCGGGCGTGAGCCGATGGAAAAGGCCAACACCGAAGACGACGTGAAAAAAGTCATGCAGCATGCGTCGATGGCCACGCGCGTCGGGGCCGACCCGGAAAAGGAGCCTTGCGGCACCAGCGCGATTTTGCGCACGAAGCGCTTCTGGTTGGAATCGTTCGGCCGCAAAGAGGCGACGGAGTCGAAGAAGCAAAAGTCCGAGGTGCGCATGCCGGACGAGAAGGTTCAAAAGTATCTGGATATGCCGAACCTGGAAATTGAAGTGCAGCTCTGCGGCGACGACGAGTACTTCGCCGAGGGCGCCACGATCGCCTTGCAGCAGAAGAGCAAGACCATCGCACCGGTCGACGCGAGCCAGGCCGAGCGCGGCCGCAAGATTGAATTGGCCGACAAGACCGCAGCCTACCGATCCCGCTTCACCGCCCGCTTTGCCTACGACGCCTTCGATCCGAACGCCAAGACCAAGATCCTCGTCACGCAGCAGGACGGGAAGATGAGCGAGTTCGAAGCGGACTTCTCGAAGGTCAAGTAACGCGCTTGTTCGTTTGTGCGTCCCGCAGGCGCTGCCGCTCGGCCCTGTCTGCGGGACGTGGTTGCTCCAGCCCCTCGTACTTGTGCTCAGGCGGATGCATCACACTCGACGCGTCCCTCTCTCCCTCAACAGAACAGTCCCGTTGATCAGGCTCTGAGCCTCTGTACACAATAGCCTGTGACAAGCACTCCCCAATGGCGAACCCCGGTCGATCCTTGGCGCCGGTCGGCGCAGGACTGCGCCGATGCGCTGGAGACACACGCGTCGCAAGGACTCTCCAGTGAGGAAGCCGCCCGACGACTCGCCGCTGACGGTCCCAACGCGTTACCGGCCGCTGGCCCGTCGTCGCCACTCGCGCTGCTCTGGTCGCAATTCTCCAACCTGATCGTCTGGGTGCTGATCGGCGCGGCGGCCCTGTCGGGCCTGCTGCAGGATTGGGTGGATGCGGCGGCCATTCTCACCATCGTCATCCTGAACGCGTTGCTGGGATTTGTGCAGGAGTGGCGGGCCGAGCGGTCGCTCGCCGCTTTGCGCGACATGGTCGTGTCCCAGGCGCATGTGATTCGTGACGGTCTGCCTCGGGTGATTCCCGCGTATGAGGTCGTCCGCGGCGACCTGGTGGCGCTCGAAGCCGGCGATCGCAGTCCCGCCGATGTGCGTCTCGTGTATGCCGCGATGTTCCAGACGCTGGAAGCCTCCCTAACCGGTGAGTCCACGCCGGTCCACAAGTGCGACACCGCGTTGTCGGGAGACAACATCCCGCTGGCTGAGCGCGCCGCCATGGCTTACATGGGCACCGTGGCCGTGGCCGGCAAGGCTCGCGGCATTGTGGTCGAGGTCGGTCTCGGCACCGAGCTCGGCAAGATCGCGGCGTTGCTGCAGCAGGCGGAACGGGCGGAGCGCACGGACACGCCGCTTCAGCGTCGGCTGCAACAGTTCGGGACGACGTTGCTGTGGCTCGCGTTGGCCGTGGTGGGCCTGGTGTTCGCGTTGGGGCTCCTGCGCGGAGAAGCGCTTGTGCCGATGCTGTTGACCGCCGTCAGTTTGGCGGTGGCGGCGGTGCCGGAGGGCTTACCGGCCGTGGTGACGATCACCTTGGCCTTGGGGGTGACACGCATGGCCGCGCGCCATGCGTTGATCCGCAAGCTGCCCGCGGTCGAGACGTTGGGATCGGCCACGGTGATTTGCACCGATAAGACCGGCACGCTGACCAAGAACGAGATGACGGTCACCTCCTTGTGGGTGCATGGTCGCGAGTTCGAGATCACCGGCGAAGGCTATGCGCCGGACGGAGTGATCCGCGAGCGCGGCACGACCGACGCGGCTTCGGACGGACCTTGGCGCGAACTACTTACGGCGGCGGTTCTGTGTAACGGCGCCACGTTGGAACAGCAGCCGGAGGATGGGACCTGGCGCATTCTCGGCGATCCGACGGAAGGGGCGCTCTTGGTGGCCGCGGCGAAGGCAGGGCTGACGGCGGCCTCGCTGGACGCCGCCCACACCTTTCTTGCGGAAATCCCGTTCGATCCCGAGCGCAAGCGCATGACGCTCGTACGGCAGACGGCCGAGGGGCCCGTCGCGTTCGTGAAGGGCGCGCCGGATGTGTTGCTGGCGCTCTGCACGCACACCCTAACGGACAGCGGCAACGTGGAGGCGCTGACGGAGGCGCGCCGTGCGGCTGTGCTGCAGGCGAATGCGGCCTATGCCCAACGCGCGTTGCGTGTGCTGGCGCTGGCTCGTCGTCCGCTCGCGGGCCATCTTGATGTCGTGCGGGCGGAGGACACGGAGCGTGCGCTCACCTTTCTTGGCCTGGCCGCGATGCACGATCCGCTGCGGCCCGAGGCCAAGGTAGCCGTGGCGGCCTGTCGTGAGGCGGGCATTCACACGGTCATGATCACGGGCGACCACAAGGACACGGCCCTGGCCATTGCGCGGGATTTGGGGATCGTGCACGACAGCCATGGGCAGCGCGCGGCGGCTCCCGCATCCGGCTCGCCTGCCTTAACGGGCCAGGGCCTGGAAGCGCTCTCTGACCAGGCATTGGCCTCGCGCGTCGAGCAGATCCATGTGTATGCGCGCGTCTCGGCGGAGCACAAGTTGCGGATCGTCCAGGCGTGGAAGGCGCGGGGCGCGGTGGTCGCGATGACGGGCGATGGCGTCAACGACGCCCCGGCCATCAAGGCCGCCGACATCGGCGTGGCGATGGGGCAGACGGGCACCGACGTCACGAAAGAAGCCGCCGACATGGTGGTGACCGACGATAACTTTGCGTCGATTGCGGCGGCGGTGGAGGAAGGGCGTGGGATCTTCGACAACATCCGCAAGACGGTGCAGTTTCTGCTTTCGTGCAACATCAGCGAAGTGTTCGTCATGCTCTGCGCGGCTCTGTTCGGGTGGCCGCTGCCGCTGCTGCCGATTCAAATTTTGTGGATGAACCTGGTCACCGACGGCTTTCCCGCCTTGGCCCTGGCGGCCGATCCCAAGGCGCCGGATCTCATGCGGTGTCGACCGCGGCGTCCTGACGCGCGCCTGCTCACGCGTCGGCGGCTCGTGACGATTGCCGCGCAGGGCGCACTGTTGGCTGCGCTGTCGCTGGCGGCCTACGGCTATGCGCTCTTTATCCGGCAGGATTCCGTGGAGACTGCGCGCACCGTGGCGTTCAGTTCGATGGTGGCGGCGCAGCTCATTCATGCGTTCAACAGTCGCAGCGACCGCCTGTCGATCCTGACGATCGGGTTGTGCAGCAATCGGCTGTTGTTGCTGGCGGTGGGGCTCTCGCTGGGGACGCATGTGGCAATTCTCACCGTCCCGGCCTTGGCGGCGATTTTCAAAGTTGCGCCGCTGTCGCTTGAGGATTGGCTGGTCATCGCCGTGGCCGGGGCGATGCCGCTCGTTGTTGTGGAGCTGTCGAAATGGTGGCGTCGGCAGCAGCGGGCGCGCAGCATAGGACAGTCGGCACAAGACCGGGGAACGGCATCTGCAACCGAGGCCGACGAGCCCCACCTTGACAGGCTATCGGGCGGCCCGTAGGCTACGTGTCTTTTCGAGTCTCGGCGAGTTTCGGCGAATCTAGTCGATCCTTGTCGAGCCTTATCGATCCTCGATCCGCCTGTTGGGCGGCGAGCGGTCGACAGCATTGACCGCGGCGGGCGTGGGGACTCCATGCGCGAGGCAGTCTCACAGTGGTGGGATCGGCTCGCCATCCAGAGGAAAGTCTGGGTGGTTGTGCTGCTTGTCATCGGCCCGATGGTGGCCGTGTTGATGCTGCACCTGGCCTTCGTGCGTGATCTGCTTGCCACCCAAGACAGTCGCCATCGGCTCCTCGTTGCGCGCGAGCAGGTCAAAGAGCTGCGCCGCATGGTGTCCGACATCGAAAGCGGCTTCCGCGGCTATCTTCTCACCAACGATCAAAGCTTTCTCGCCCCGCTGAACGACGCGGAGCATCAAGTGGAGCACCTCCTGCGCCGTGCGGAGCCGCTCCTTGCGGATGTCGACGAGGGCTCGCGCGAGCTGGCTGCCATCGGGGCCCGCGTGCAGGAGTTGTCGCGGTCCACGAAGGCGCTGATCGCACAGGCCACGCAGGGCAATAGCCATGCGGCGCGCGACTATGTGCAGTCCGGCGAGGGCATTCAAAAAACCAGCCCGGTGATGCTGGCGCTGCGTGCCGAGGAAGATCGGTTGGATGCGCGCCTGGTGCAGTTGCAGCAGCATGCGGTCGTCGTTTCGACATGGGCCTTCTGGGTGCTCGTGGTCGCGGCGGCTGTCGGCGTCCTGCTGGGGCTGGCGGCCATCCGGCAGCTCACGCGTTCGCTCACGCGTCCGCTGGAGACGGTGCGCGCCAGCCTTGTGCAGTTTGCTGATGCGGGGGAACGGACGGCGCTCGAGTCCCTGCGCGGCATTCGATCGAGCGATGAGCTGGGGCATCTCGCCCGCTCCTGTGAGCAGATGATTCATCGAATCGGTGGCGACATTCGTGAATTGGAAGCGCTGCACGATGTGGGGTTGGAGATCGGCGCGCTGCAGCCGGACGGCCTGCACAGTGTGGTGCAGCGGATCGCCGACCAGGCGGCGACGCTACTCGGCGCCGATGTGTGCTTGATCCTCAGCCGCAACGAGACGATGGCCTGTTGGGTAGTGGAGGCCGCCTCGGGTGATGCGGCCGAGCGCATGCGGCAAACCGTGATGTTGTGGGAGGAGTTGCCGCTGTCGGTGCAGGCCTATGACACCGGCCGCCCGGTGATCGGCGAGCAGCTTCGACAGGATGCGCGCCCCGAACTGCAGCGACGGAACGTGTTCGGCGAAAGTATGTTGGCGGTTCCGCTGGTGTCTCACGGCACGCCGTTCGGGGTGGTGGCGTTGTTGTGCGAGCGCCCGGTTGCGGCGGCCCAGTGGAACGTGCGGATGGCGGAAAGCCTGGCGGGGGCGGCGGCGGTGGCCATCATGAACGCGCGGTTGTATGACGCGGCCTACCGGAAGGAGCAGCAGACCCGGAGCCGTCTGCAGCAATTGGAGCAGCTCGGCGAAACGTTGGCGCATGATTTGAAAAGTCCGGCGGAGCGCATGGCCGGTCTCGTGTCGTTGTTGCGCGTCGAAGTGAAGGGGGACCTCAGCGAACGGGGTCACCGCCTGCTGGAGCTTATCGCGCAGAACGGCTGGGATCTGGGGCGGCGCGTGGAGCAAATTCTGTCGTTGGCGCGCGTGGGTGGGCGTCAGGAAACGTTGGAGGCGGTCGATCCGGCGTTGGTGATCGACGAAGTGCTGAAGGCGCGGGCCGGCGAGATTGACGCGGGACAGATTCGGATCGTGCGTGAGCCGGGGCTCCTGCCGGTGGCCTGTCCGCGGGCGTATGTCTATCAAGTGTTCGACAATCTGATTTCCAACGCCATCAAGTTTGTGCGCGGTTGCTCTGACCCGACGATTCGTATCGAGGGAAGACGCGAAGGCGGTCGGGCGTGGTTCTCCGTCTCCGACAACGGCCCCGGCGTGCCGACGTCGCAGCGCGAGCGGATCTTCGATCCCTTCGTGCGGCTCAACCCGGCGGTCGCCGACGGCACCGGCATCGGCCTGGCCATTGTGCGGCGGATTGTCGAGTTGTACGGCGGTCGCGTCTGGGTCGATCCTGTTCACACGCCGGGCTGCGCGATCCGCTTTACGTTGCCGCTGATCGGAAATTTGAAAGAGGGCGCCGGCGCACCCGTGCCTCCCTATCGGGAGCCGCACGAAGTGGCGGTGGGCGCCGCAATGCCAACCATCTCCGGCTCGACGAGGTCGTGATGCATTCGTTACTGACAGCGCCGGCGCGGCAGGCGCGACGACTGGCGCCGTTTACCATCTTGGTCGTCGAGGACGATCCCAGCGACACCGAGCTGATGCTGCATGCGCTGGAGCAGGCCGATCTGAAATCCGTCGGCGGCGAGTTGCACCTGGAAGTGCGCGCGACGGCTGAAGGGGCCTTGCAGGTGTTGGAGTCGCAGCCGATCGACCTGATCATCACCGACTACATTTTGCCCGGCCTCGACGGATTGGATCTGGTCAGCCAGATTCAGGCCCTCGATCCGAATTTGCCGGTGCTGGTCGTCACGCGGGTGAACGCGGTGACCCATGCGGTGGAGGCGATGCGGCGGGGCGCGTTCGATTACTTGTTGAAGCCGGTCGATCCGCAGGATCTCGGGATGCGCGTCCATCGCGCGATCCGCTATTCCGAAATTCTCCGGCGCAACGCGGCCTATGAGCGCTCGGCGACGCAGGATCGTTCCATCGGGCAATTGGTGGGCGTGGGCCCGGCGTTTCAGCGGCTGCACCAAGAAATTCAGGATGCCGCGGCGGTGCGTTCGACCGTGCTGATTCAAGGTGAAACCGGCACTGGTAAGGGGCTCATCGCCAAGGCCATCCACGAGATCAGCGCCGAGCGGACGAAGCCGTTTCAGGTGATCGACTGCGCCACGGTGCCCGACGGCATGGTGGAAAGCGAGTTGTTCGGCCACGTCCGCGGCGCCTTTACCGGCGCGATTGCCGATAAGCCGGGCCTCATCGAATTGGCCAACGGCGGCACCGTGTTTCTCGACGAGATCGGAGAGTTGCCGTTGCCGCTGCAATCCAAGTTGCTGCGCGTGTTGGAGGATGGCGAAGTGCGGCCGGTCGGCGGCACGCGCGTGAAGCGCGTCGATCTGCGCGTGATCGCCGCTACCAATCAGGACTTGGAGGAGCGCGTGCGCACCGGCGCGTTTCGAAAGGATTTGTACTTTCGGTTGGCGGTCGTCTCGATCCGCGTCCCGCCCCTGCGCAAGCGCGTGGAGGATGTGCCGGCGATCGCGCGACGGCTCACGGAACAATGCGGGCGTGAAATGGCCAAGCCGTTCGTTCGGCTCGATCAATCGGCCATCGAAGCCCTCTGCGCCTACGCCTGGCCGGGCAACGTGCGTGAGCTGCGCAACGTCATCGAGCGGGCGGTGATGTTGACCAAGCAGGAGACGATTTCAGGCGAGACCATCAACGGCATTGTGCATCCCGGCGGCGAAACTGCCGCGGGCGAGTCTCCGCGCGACAATCGCTACCTGGCATTGCAGTACATGGATGCGAAGCAGCAGGTCGTGGGAGAGTTCACGCGCGACTACCTGCGCGCGAAGTTGGCCGCGCATGACGGCGTGGTGAGTAAGGCGGCCGAGAGCTGTGGAATTCCACGGCAGCATTTTGCCCTCCTGATGAAGCGCTATCTGGAGGACGCTGAATCGGAGTCTCGATCGTAGTCTTCGTTGCGCATCCAATCCGGCCACCACCCCTGTTACCGTTTACCTACGGCGTGTCTCGCTGCTTCCCTCTACCGGCCCGCCCATCACCGCTCCTGTTTCCGTAAGGTAACGGCCTCAAACATTTCTGCTGGTCGACGAGTCTTTCAGCCGTCTCTTTGTTCAAATCACCGTGCCTGCATATTTGTATTTATCTCTTATGTCGTTGATTGCATTGAGCATTTTATTGCGGTCGTCCAATTCGGCATAGGAATCTATGCGCCGCGCGGTTCGTTTCGCGCTCCCGTTCGTTCCTGCCTGCCTCTCAGAACCTCAATTTGCTCCACGTATTCAACGCGTTAGAGCGTAGTTACATTCTGCGATCTCCAGAGGAGACCTCTGGCCCTATCCTTGCGATAGGACCTCCCGCTGGATACCGCCGTGGTGCGTCCTGTCCGGCGGAATCCCAAGACTCTTCTTCAATCGGTACGAAGAAACGTCGAAGGGAGGTGGTGGTGAGGTTGCTGGGCGTCGGAAGTGTCGGGTTCGAGCGGCGGACGGCCGCTCTTAACTGAGGAGGTGTTTGCGATGTTTCTTTCACGAAGACAGTTTTTGAAGGTCACGGCGGGGACCGTGGCAGCCGCGGCCATCGCCGACAAGGCGCTGGCGTTGACGGCGCTGCAGCCGGTGATCGAGGTGGGCAACCCCCTCGGCGACTATCCGGACCGGTCGTGGGAGCGGGTCTATCACGATCAGTATCGGTATGACTCGTCGTTTACCTGGTGCTGCTCGCCCAACGATACGCACGGCTGCCGTATTCGCGCCTTCGTGCGCAACGGCGTCGTCATGCGCGTCGAGCAGAACTACGATCACCAGACCTACGAGGACCTGTACGGCAACCGCGGGACGTTCGCGCATAACCCGCGCATGTGCTTGAAGGGCTTCACCTTCCATCGCCGC
>JAYREW010000005.1:0-2548 GCA_041908685.1 Nitrospiraceae bacterium
GAGTCCATCCAACGCGTCTCGGACGGCAGCGAGCTGGTCAATCAGTCGGGCAAGACGCTCGACGAGATCGTCGGCTCGGTCAAGCGCGTCACGGACATCATCGCCGAGATCAGCGCGGCGAGCCAGGAGCAGGCCCAGGGCATCGACCAGGTGAACAAGGCCATCAGCGCCATGGACGAGGGCACGCAGCAGAACGCGGCCTTGGTGGAGCAGACGACCAGCGCCAGCCAGTCGATGAGTGAGCAGGCCAAGGCCCTCATGGCCCAGGTCGCCGCATTCAAGACCGGCGGACTCACCGGCGACAAGCCGGTGAGCGCGGGGGCGCATACCGCACACAAGGCGGCGGCGCCGGCCGTCAAGAAGCCGGTGGCCAAAGCTCCGGCACCGGCCGCACACGTCGGGTCCGGCAACGGCCACGACCGTCGCAAGCACGACGATTTCGAAGAGTTCTAAACAACCCACACAGGAGAGCCTGTTCTTTCAGCCCGCCGGCTTCGGCCGGCGGGCGCACGATATGCGAGGCGCGCGATGGGAAATTGGTTCGGGAATCTCAAGACGACCACGAAGTTGATGACGGGGTTCTCCATCTGCGCGGCCATCACAGGCGGCTTGGCTGCCTACTGCCTGATCAACGCCGCGACCCTGAAGGACAACACGGACAATATTTACTCGGTGCAACTGCAGCCCTTGATGACACTCACACACATTCGGGGGCTGGTGCACCAGACACGCACGAATACCACCACCGCGGTGCTGACCAAATCGCCGGAAGATCGCGAGGCGGCGCTGGGACGCGCCGCTGACTTCTGGAAACAGATCGACGAGAAGGCGGACACCTTTTTCCCCACGATCAAGAATGAAGAGGTCCGGAAAGCGGCGGAGGAATTCAAAGCGATTTACACCGACTATCGCCAGTACCGGGAGGAGCACATCCTCGGCGCCCTGAAGCGGGACGACCAGCCCGCCGCGCTGGCCGCTATGAAAGGGGCCGGTGCTGGAAAGTTCAAAGCCACCGTGGACGCGATCAACCACCTCATTGACATCAAGACGACGATCGCACAGCGTAAGTACCAAGACTCGGTCGCCGTCTTCGATTCCACCAAGCAAAACATGCACATCGTCACGGGGGTTGCGATCGCCGTGGCGTTGCTCATGGGCTGGTTCATCTCCCGCTTCATCGTGCGCAACCTCCAACTCGTCTTGCAGGCCGCCAAGCAATTGGGCCAGGGTGATTTTTCGGCCCGTGCGGAGCTGACGACGACGGAGGAAGTCGGTCAATTGGCCCAGGCCTTCAACCACATGGCCGAGCAGCTCGACCAGTCCATGGAAGAGCAGAAACAGGCCGCGGAATCGCAAGCGGCGTCGGCCAAGGCCGCGCAGGTGCAGGCGGCGGAGATCAAGGGCATCACCGATGCGATCAGCAAGGCCCAAGCGGTCATCGAATTCACGCTGGACGGGACGATCCTCACGGCCAACGAGAACTTCCTGAACTGCCTGGGCTACGGCCTCAGCGAGATCAAGGGCCAGCACCATCGCATGTTCTGCGAGCCGACCTATGTGAACTCGCCGGACTACAGCGCCTTCTGGGCCAAGCTTGCGCGCGGCGAGTTCGACGCGGGCGTCTATCGCCGCATCGGCAAGGGCGGCAGGGAAGTCTGGATCCAAGCCTCCTACAACCCGATCTTGGATGAGAGCGGCAAGCCCTACAAAGTCGTGAAGTACGCCACCGACATTACGGTGCAGAAGAACGCCAATGCCGAATTCGAAGGCAAACTCAATGCGGCCTACAAGTCGCAAGCGGTCATCGAGTTCAACCTCGACGGCACGGTCATCACCGCCAACGACAACTTCCTGAACTGCCTGGGCTACAGCCTGAATGAGATCACGGGCCAGCACCATCGCATGTTCTGCGAGTCGGCCTACAGCAGCTCGAGTGAGTACCAGGCCTTCTGGCAGAAGCTCAACCGCGGGGAGTTCGACGCGGGCGTCTACAGGCGTGTGGGCAAGGGCGGGAAGGAAGTCTGGATCCAGGCCTCCTACAACCCGATCGTGAATCCGAGCGGCAAGGTCTACAAGGTCGTGAAGTTCGCCACCGACATCACGCCGCAGAAGAAGGCCGCGGCCGAAATGGAAGCGTTGGTGAAAGAAGCGCAGGGCGTGCTCGGCCGCTTGGCCGCCAACGACCTGACTGAGCAGATGTCCGGCACCTACGCCGGCGAGCTGGACAAGATCAAATCCAGCATCAACGCCGTGGTGCACAACCTGACCAACACCATCACCACCGTGCGCGATGCGGTGGAAGCCGTCTCCGCCGGGTCGCAGGAGATCACCAAAGGCAACGAGGACCTCGCCCAGCGGACGAGTGCCCAAGCCGGAGCACTGGAAGAGACCAGCGCGTCGATGGAGCAGATGACCTCCACCGTCAAGCAGAACGCGGACAACGCGAAGCAGGCCAATCAGTTGGCCATCACCGCCCGCGACGTGGCGGACAAGGGCGGCAGCATCACCAGCAAGGCCGTCACGGCCATGGAGGAGATCAACAAGAGCA
>JAYREW010000006.1:0-20338 GCA_041908685.1 Nitrospiraceae bacterium
CCCCCCCCCCCCCCCCCCACTTCGAAGAGCGCGAGGAACTGCGAAGGGCTTGAGGTGACAACACGGGGAGGGCACGTCCATGGCTGTCGGAACGATTGCTGGCATAGAACGTCTCTATACGGTACACGGGGTGGGAATACGTGCCGTCACAAACTCCGCGCTCTTTGTCGAGCCGATGGACCTGCTGTTTCGGTATTTCCCCAGTATGCGGGGGGGGGGTGTTCGCGATGAGCTTGTGATTGAACTCGACGCGGTCGCTCATCGTGGAGAGATTCCAGTGGGGGTGCCTGCTGACGCCACCACCTTGTTTGAAAAATCCGGGCAGGCGGTCGGGGACAGCGAGCGCACCACATGGGCCTGTCGCATCTCCATGCATCAAGGGACGCTCTATGCGGACTTTCATGAGCAAGGGCTTGTCGTCATTCACGGCGAGGCGGGGCGGGCACATGCCTATCTGATTCGACCTGAAGCCATGCACCCGGATATTCTCGAAAGCCATGTACATTTCATGCTGACGGAGCTCTTGCGGTATCGCCGATTGTTTGCGATGCACGCGACCGCGTTGGAGAAGCACGGCCGGGGTGTATTGATCCCGGGGTACAGCGGTCGAGGGAAAACTACCAGCTTCTTGTCGCTGCTGCGTTCTGGATACCGGTATCTCTCTGACGATCATCCGCTCCTGACTGACCGTGACGGCCGAGTCGAGTTATTGTCCTTTCCCATGAAGGTCGATGTGACTGCGCACACCATCTCGTTTTTCCCTGAGCTTCGAGAGGCTCCTGCGGGCGTGCTCCACCAGGGGCCAACCAAACGATACTTCTTTGTGGAAGACGTGTATGACCAGGTGGCCCTTGGAGATCGGTGCTCACCAGCCCTTGTGCTCTTTCCCCACGTCGTAGATGCAGACAAGAGTTGGCTGGAACCGCTTCCTCAAAGCCGAGTCTTGCAGGAGCTGCTCCCTCAGGGTTTAGTAGCCTACGATCAAGCCTTGTCGCGGGAACAATTTACTGTGTTGTCGCAGTTGGCGCGGCAGGTCTCCTGCTATCGATTAAACTTTGGGCGCGATGTGGATGCATTGCCACAGCTCATCGATCCGTTGCTTGAGAGGGTGGCCTAATGGGGTCGCTGTTGCCTCCGGCATTCTCGCGAGAAGCACAGGTAGTCGCGCTCTGCGCAAAGTCGAACGTGGATGCCCTTGCCGGAGCCCGTATCCGTAAGCTGGCACAGGTGGATATCGATTGGACGGCCGTGTCCCAGATGGCGAAATGGCATGGCGTGGTCCCGCTCGTGTATCAAGCCCTTGCTCGGTACTGTGTGGATCTTATTCCAGCCGCTGTGCTTGCGGACTTGAAGCAATATTTCCATGCCGGTGCGCTGCTCAGCCACTCACTGGTCAAGGATTTGGCTGAACTCTGTCAGGCCTGCGAACGCGATGGTATGACGGTGGTTCCGTTCAAAGGGCTTGCTCTGGCGGCGACGGCCTATGGAAGTTTGGCGGCGCGGGAATGTGGTGACCTGGATATCATGGTCCACCGTGCGGATATCCCTCGCGTGCGTGCGACCCTGTTTAAACTGGGCTATGCGGATGCGATTACGGACAAGTCCTCAGACAGCCATGGCGAGCCATTTCATGTCTTCACGAAGCGCTCGCGCGCGGTCACGGTCGATCTCCAATGGGTCATGGCAGACGGAACCTTTTCATTTCCCCTTGATCGTGAGCCGTTTTGGCGGCGACTTCAGACCGTCCAGATTGGCGGGCATGCCTTGCAGGTGCTGTCGCCCGAGGACCTGCTGGTGGTCCTGTGCGTCCATGGGGGCAAGCATCTCTTTGAACAGCTGAAATGGATTTGTGACATCGCCGAGCTGATCAGAAGCCATCCCGCGCTCGATTGGGCCTATGTGGAAGACTGTGCCCGACAGTCTGGGTGCTGGCGCATGGTGATGGTGGGTATCGGCTTGGCGCGTACGGTCTTTGGTGCGAACGTACCGCAGGAACTTCTCGATGCGATCATCCATGACCCTGTGGTGCCCGGCCTGATTCGGCGCATGCCGAAAAGTCTTCTGCTCAATCCAGACTATGGTTTGGGAGAGGAGGATACGGAGGCGTTTCTCTTTGCGACCAAGGACTCGACCCGTGCGCGTATTCGGCATGGACTGCTGCTGTGCCGCAATCGCAGCGCGAGTTTAGCCGCGGAGTATCCATGGTTGCCATCCTGGAAGCTGGTGCGGGCGGCACATACGGTCCTGGAACCAGCCCGACATGTGGCTCGCCGAATGCTCCCGTCGCATGGACTCCGACGCCGTGTGGCGGGCTGGCTTCTGCCGACTTCATAGCCTGAGCCGCTTCAAGGTCTGCTCTAGCTAGCTCAGGCAGTCCTCGCTCCCGTTCGCTGACCGTCTCCCTCTCCCTAGGGCGTTGTTGCTGCTAAAAAAATCCGCATGGTAGGATGCAGCTCACGTGCTGCTGCTGTTCCGGCTCGGCGCTCGCGCGGATAGTCCGCCTCTCATGATCTAGAGTGAGGACACCATGTCATTGATACGCTCGTTCCTATTGAGTTTGCTTGGGGTCGTTCTCGCCGCCACTTTGGTGTCAGCGGCGGGATTGTTTAAAGTTGGAGAGGCGGCGCCGACGTTTGCACTCACCAGCATTGCGGGCGAGCCGGTGTCGCTCGATGGGTTAAAGGGAAAGGTCGTGGTGCTCGGCCTGTTCCACATCTGTGAGCCCTGTCTCATGCAAGGGACGAATCTTCAGAAGGTGTATGACGCTGTGGAGGGGAAGAATGTGGCCGTTATCGGGGTCAACTCGTCCGGGAATACTAAAGACGACGTGGTGGAGTTTCTCGCCCAGTTTCCGGTCAAGGTGACGTACCCGTATCTCATCGATCCGAAGAAGGTGACCGATAAACTCTACGGCGGCGGGAAGTTTATCCCCAATGTGTATATCATCGATCAAGCCGGAACGATCCGGTGGCAGCGAGTCGGCAATATGGATTTGGCCGGTGCCGACGTCATCCTGCAAGAGGTTGAAAAACTGTTGGCGAAACCCGGTGCTGGAACCTGACAGGGATCGGATAGAAAGAACACAAAGGAATCATGCATGTCCAACGATGAGTCAGCAGAGGGTACGCAGGCATTACTGGGGTTGGTGAAGGAAGTGGATGCTGCGGTGCAGGTGGTGATTCCCACAGCCCCCTCCAATAGTTCGTATTTGATCTCGCTCACCAAAGGAGCGAATAGGAAATTCATCTCGGTCTCAGAGGATGACCTATTAGATCTTGTGCATGAACCCACCATCCGTGCCCAAGTGGCGACCGTGGTCAAGGCGGCCATTGCGGCGCTCTAGCGCGGCACCGAGCGTCCTATGTTGAAACCGCTGTTGCCCAATGTCTGGCAGTGGTCGTGGTTTTCCGACGAAAAGGCACTCGACTTCAACGGGTTACTTCTGACCGTTGGCGAACATCGAATCCTCATCGATCCGCCCCCCCTGAACACTGATCAAAAAGCGCATCTGCGCCGGCTTGGTCGCGTGGACTATATTGCGGTGACTAATCGCGATCATGTTCGCGAGGCGGGTACCTACCAACGCGAGTTTGGCTGTCATCTCTATGTTCCGGAACGCGATGCGGAGCAGATGGAGGTGAAGCCGACGCGTACGTTTAAAGACGGTGAATTGTTGCCCGGCGGCATCTGGGTCATCAATTTGGCCGATCAAAAATCTCCAGGGGAGTGCGCATTGTTTGTCCAACAGTCCAAGGGAATCCTCATTGTTGGTGATGCGCTGATTGGGAAGCCTGCCGGTGAGGTCTGTATGTTGCCGCAGGAGAAGTATGCTGATGTCGCAAAGGCGAAAGTGGGACTGCAGCGGCTTTTGAAGTACGACTTCAACACCTTACTGGTCGGTGACGGAGCCTCCATCCTCGCAGGCGCCAAGCCCATTGTGGCGAAGCTTTTGGAAACCTAGGAGTACGTGTCGGCGGCGGCGCTTTCGGGAGTGGGGGCAGAGGACGGGGATGTTTTCCCAATCAGAAGAGCTGAACCGGCAGGGAAATGAATTTTTTGCCGGGGGGCGCTACACCGAGGCCTATACCTGCTATGTGAAGGCGTTGGAGCAGGATCGCCTGTCCGGTGACCAGCGGGCCATGAGTGCGACGCTCGGAAATTTGGGGAATATCTGTGCGGTCAGCGGACGGCGCGATCCCGCTCAGGCGTACTACCAGGAGGTGCTTGAGCTCCAGAAGATCTTGGGCGATGAGCGTGGGATTGCCACGACCCTCGCCAACTTAGGGAACTTGCGCGCCGATGCGGGGGAATGGGACCGCGCCCAAGCCTACTACCTGGAGGCGCTCGATCTCATGAACCGTACGCACGATGAGGCGGGTAAGGCCGTGCTCTATTCGGACCTTGGGTTGGTCGCGCGCGAGACCGCTCGGTACGCCGAGGCGATGGACTACTATGAGCGATCGCTCCAATTGATGCAGCGGCTGGGTAACGCCGGTGGAATGGCCGACGCGTGGCGCATGAAAGGGCGGACCTATATTGCGCAGGCGCAGTTTCAGGAGGCGCTTGCCTGTTGCCAGACGAGTCTCGCGATTGCGGAGCGAACCCGGGACGAGCTTAGAGCTGGTGGGGCGCGCTATGTCATGGTGCAGTGCTATGAAGCGCTGGATCAGGTGGCTCGGGCGGTGGAACTGCTGGCGATGGTGGTGGCTATGGACGAGAAATACAAGCTTCCCAAATTGGAAGAAAATCGGCAGCGCTTGATCAGTTTGCAGCAGCGCTTGCGCGCGGGCGGACATTCAATGGCCATGAGACAAGAAGGACCAGCATGACACAGAGTGTTTCGACAAGTACGCCGGCGGACTGGGAGCGTGTGCGTGGGCAACTACTGGCGCGTGAGCCCCTGATGTACGAGATCGAACCCGGGGGGCCCTTGGGGCTGCATTTGCACGACGCCGACGGTTGGATGTTGGAGCTCACGCCTGACGGACAATTAATCTGTCAGACGGGGATGGATATCGATGATTTAAAGGCGCTGTTGTCTGAAGGCACCTGCGAAGACCTTGGTACGGATGAAATCGCAAAGCAGGCCAAGGGGTTGATGAACCGTACGGTGTCTAGGTATCGTCCGGTCCTGAAGCAGGCGGGATTTGAAGAGCGGACTGAAATGAATGATCAATATGTTGCGATTCTGTTTTCTCAATCGGTGAATCTCGCTGATATCGAGACCCTCACGGATCGCATTCGATGGTGTCGCACACAGTTTTCCAGCTAAGCCCGTGCAGTCTCGGGGTGCACCTGCCTTAACAAGCCTCTCGCATTCGATCATCTGCCGTCGCGCCTGCTGTTTCAACGAGGCGGGATCGTCAGGCTCTGGTGTATCCGCTTGCGTTCTTGTGTGCGACTGATTCCTGCGGGCGGTCATACAAGAATCCCTGTCCTCCAAGTACGATCACCGCGAAATTCAACGCGGCGCTGGGCCCCGAACCGAGAATCAGCTCAAGTGGCGTGGCGCTGTGGGTAATGCCAAACACCAAGGTCGCAATGTCGAGGGCAAGGCTCACCGTGGCGTACATCGCACTTGCCATGAGTGCCCACCGCTGCCCGGCCAAGATGAGCGCCACCAATCCAATGGGCAAGCCATACAGAAATATTGTCCAAGGCAGGCTGGTAGCCGCGGAGTCTCCCCCTGAAGGGGTTATCCAGCGTAGAGCTGCGGTGTGCGCCAGCTGGAGGACTAGGAGTGCCATAAGCCATCGTCTTACTCTACTCATGGCCGCATGCTAGCGGTCCTGAATTGCCCTCGCAAGAGCGAAACTCAGCGCCGGCCTCCTCAGTACTGCGACCTCCAGCTATCCCCCTCGTGCTATTGCGGCAGACCGCGCGACTAGGCGGCATCCGACAGCGACCGAACGACCCACCCCAACCGTAGGGACCCAGCGCCCCAGCGGGGAATGGGCCTGCAGTGAGGTGTCCACCATACTGGCCCCTACAGTGCCTGAGGTTGAGTCCTGGGGACAGAGGGAGGGCAGCCGATGATGACATGGTTGGTCGCCGTGGCCGCGCTGACAATCGGCGAGGGGAGTGCCGCAATGGCCTCGTGGAATGCACCTGCCCAGGAGCCCGCGCGTCTGCCGGCGGTCTCACCCCAGTCGCCAGACAGAATTATCGCCGTAGGGTTCGGGTATCAGCGCGGAACGACCTCATCGATACGTATCAGAACCTACCATGTCGCCAGTGGGGATATGCTCTCGGAGGACCAGTTTGATCTCAATGTCGTCGGTGGCGAAGCGCGAGACTCCGAACCAGTCGGCGATCGCATCTTTGCCGGTACGGTCGACGTGACTGCTGGCGGACTGGGCGACTTTCCGATGCGTGTGTATGACGCACAGAGTGGGCGATACCTCTGGCAGGGGCGGCTCAATTTCGTGGAGCTGGGCAGTGAGGATCCTCGTCGGCGCGCGAGTACGCCACAAGCTGGTGCCTTGTCTTCCCATCATGCCCAGCTGGTTGTGGATGCGACAGCTGGGGACATTCAGTCGCTGTTCTGGGTGCGGGCGGTCGATCCCTCCACAGGACAGGCGCTCTGGCAGCAGTCGTTCAAATCGAGTGAGCCCAGTGCTGAGGTGATCGGGGAAAGTTCGAAGATGGAGACGGTGCCCTCTGCCCCGGTCAACGACTATGAAATCGTGATTCGTTCCTACGAGCGCCGCACGGGGAATCTTGTCTGGTCTGATCGGCTGTCGACACGGGATCGTGTGGAGGACATGGTTGAGGAGGAGACCTCCGAGCATGCTCAGCGCTTGCCGCTGTTTGCCGTGCCGGACCCCCAAGGGAAGGTTTGGATGTAGTGGGCGCTGGTACCCCAGCTGAGGCATGCTGTTCGGCTAGCCTTTGGAGGCGCTCAATTTCTCGTTGAGCGTATCAATCCACTGTTGTTGGAATTGTTCATACGGCATGAACAGCTGTTCTTGAATCGCACCTGAGACGTTTCGCTTCGCTTTGAGCGACGCAAGCAGTTCCCGCACCGTATTCATGCCGAAACGATCGATCAAATAGTGCGTCGCAGAGTTTCCTTCCAGATACGCAATGGTCGCGACCTCAGCGGGAAGTGCGCTCCACCCACCCTCAAGCCGACTCAACGGGATCAGCTGCACGTCTCCGGAATTGCTCCGCTTCAGGACTTCATCGATATCCGGCCAGGGATCGCCTGCAAGCTGCATGGCCAGTCCTTCATTCAGCCAGGTCGGCAGGACGCCGGGCTGCGCACCCATGCGCTCATGGAGCACGGCGTGCACAAACTCATGCCGCAACACGCGGGTGAGCCAGTCCTTATCTGTCAGCGCCCCTTGCGTGGGGATTTGAATGCGACCGAGTGATCCGTCGTAGAGACCGTCCGCCCAGGCAGGGCTTCCGGTAGCGCCCTGAAACGTATCGCGCGTATGGAGGATGACATAAATGGGTTTCGTGGGCTGATAGCCGAGCTTCTGTCCGATGTCGCGGTAGGCGTCCTCCAAAATATCCACGACGACCATCCACGTGGTTTGATCCTCTTCTCCATCGTATTTCACGACAAAGTGTTGTGTGGCCTGTGACGAGAATTTCTGCTCGGTGGCTGCCGTGCGCAGCACCTTGGCTTTGACGCCCTCCAGGTATGACTGGACGTTGGGATCCTGCTTGGCACGCGCGGATGCCTGCGCCAAGTGTTTGCCGGCCTCCGCCAGTTGATCGGTCTGTTGCAGCAGATCCGCCATGGCAATGTGCGGGAAGGGATCATTCGGGGCACGGACAATGACGTCCTGCAGAAATTGCTGGGTCATGCGGCGATCGCGCTGTTCCCAGTAGGCGTGCGTCAAATTCAGCAACGAGACCGTGTTCTGAGGATCCAGGGTAGAGGCCTTGTGGTACGCGGCCAGCGAGGCCGCAGTGCCGCCCGTTCGTTCTTGCAACACGCCGAGGTTGTTCCAGAGGCTTGCCGCATAGCTCCGAACCTTCGGATCCTTCAGCGCCTCCTCAGGCACAGTGCTAAGACCGGCCAGCGCGCGCGCGACCTCGTGGCGCTCGATGTCTTCGTGAATGCGTCGCAGGCTGTCTGCAAAGCGGTTGTCCGGCGGTTCTCCTGTCGGGACCAATCGCTGCTGTCGTCGTTGTTCGGTCGGCGTGTCCTTGACGATCGGTTCTTGCGCCGGAGTTGTCTCCGGTTGAGGCGCAGATGGTGTCGATGGTTCGGCCGCGGGTGGGCGAGACGCCGGTGTCGACCCGATGTAGGTGGGCTTCACCCAGGAGTGATAGAGGACAAAGAGGACCAGGAGAATCCCGAGCGTCCCCAGCACATGCGAAATATTACGTCGATACATAGTGGTGTGCTTTCAGGTGAGTATGAACCTCCACCAGCCTGACATAGTTGTCCAGTGTATCAGCGATATTGCGTGTGTCCACGATTCGTCATTTTCATGTGGAGCTTCCAGTCCGGTCGGCCCTAGTGCGTTGAGCGACGTGCAGCCCTGTGCTACGATCCGTCCGCTCATGCAGCTCACCTCTCTGTGAGTCGGTAGGCCGCGCTTGTGTCTGGCCCATCCCCCATACCCACGTCCGTTCACTGGCCCCTCTTAGATATTCTGCGACGCGTCGCGCAGCCGATCGATTTTGCGGGGCGGGATAATGGTGCCCATGTCGCGACGGTGAAGGATCTCGCGTCCGTCGTCCGGCGACATATGGTGGAGGCGCTGGCGCTCGGCCCGCATGCCCCGACAGTGGAAATTCAACTCCTGGCCCTTCGAGCGGTCTGTGACGATTTCGAAGGCACGAGTGATCGTGACCGACGGCGGCAGTGCCTTGCGCGCGCCCAGACCCTCTTGCGCCAACTACGGGGTGGCCGATCGAAGGCGGAGCCTCATCAGGAGAAATCTCTATCCGAGAGTGACATTGCCGAAGCACCAGTTGTCCCACCCGGGCCCTCTCCCCGCGAACAGCCGATTCAATTTGTGAAGGGCGTCGGGCCGAAGCGCGCACTGTTGCTGGAACGGTTGGGCATTCGAACGGTGGAGGATCTCTTGTGGACCCTGCCGTGGCGCTATGAGGATCGTACCCAGGTAACGCGCACCACCCAGCTTGCGCCGGGGACGCAGGCCATCGTCTGTGGGATCGTGCGAAAAACGGTCCTCAAGAAAATTCCCCACAGGCGTCTGACCATTCTAGAAATCACCATTGAGGACGCGGTGGGCAGCTTGGTTGCGACCGTCTTCAATCAACCCTATCTCGAGGAGCAACTGCCCCTCGGCACACAGGTGCTGCTGAGCGGTCGTGTTCCTCAGTATGTGCGCGGAGGAACCAGTGCGGCGCTCCCACGACTGGAAGTGCAGGAGCACGAGGTGGTCACCGGCGAGTTGAGCCATACGCTGCATCTCGGGCGCGTCACGCCGATCTATCACGAAACGCGCGGCTGGTCCTCACGTCAGATGCGGGTGCTCATGCGGGGGATGTTGGAGGAGACGCGGGCACGGCTCGATGAGGTGGTGCCGGATGCGATGCGGCGCCGATTGAAGTTCCCCCTGCTCCGCGATGCGCTCCGCACCGTGCATGCCCCCACTGCGGTCGCGGAACTTGCCGATCTGAATCAGTCGGCCACCAGCGCGCATCGGCGTCTCGCGTTTGAGGAACTCTTTCTGCTGGAGCTGGCGCTGGCCAGTCGGCATGAGACGGTCGCCAAAGCAGGAAAGCCCTTTCAGGTCGCGCCGGCGCCGGGACTGTTCCATCGCGTGAAGGGTCTGCTGCCGTACCGATTGACCGGTGCACAGGAGCGCGTCATTGCGGAAATCCAGCGGGACATGACCGCGCCGCATCCGATGAACCGGCTCATTCAAGGGGATGTTGGATGCGGCAAGACCATCGTGGCGCTCCATGCACTGGCGCTGGCCTGTGCGTCCGGCTTGCAGGCCGTCCTCATGGTTCCGACCGAGCTGCTTGCCGAACAGCATGCGGCGAATCTGGCGCCCTTGTGCGCCAAGCTCGGCATCACGATGACGTTGCTGAGCGGGAAAGAGCGCGGGACGCTCCGGCGCGAGCGACTCGCGCAGATTGCGGACGGGACGGCGCGCCTTGTGGTCGGCACCCATGCGGTGGTACAGCCGTCCGTGCGCTTTGCCAATCTTGGGTTAGCCGTCATCGACGAGCAGCACAAATTCGGCGTCATGCAACGCAAGACGCTGGTGGAGAAGGGGTACCAGCCGGACGTCCTGATCCTGACCGCCACGCCTATTCCACGCACCCTGGCAATGACGGTCTACGGCGATCTCGACGTGTCGGTTATCGATGCCCTGCCGCCCGGCCGCCAACCGATTCGGACGATGGCGTTTCCGCAGACGCAGCGACGGAAGGCCTACCAACTTGTGCGGGATGAACTGCGCGCCGGACGCCAAGCCTACGTCGTGTTTCCACTTGTGGAAGAGTCCGAGAAGATCGACCTTGAGGCTGCTGAGGTCGGCTGCGAGCGACTGCGCCAGGAGGAGTTTTCAGATTACCGGGTCGGGTTGGTCCATGGAAAGCTGTCCGCCGAGGCGCGGAACGACACGATGGCGGCCTTTAAGTCCGGTGCCGTGCAGGTGCTGGTGGCCACAACCGTGATCGAGGTCGGCGTGGATGTGCCGAACGCCACGGTGATGGTGATCGAGCATGCCGAACGGTTCGGGCTGGCGCAGCTCCATCAGTTGCGCGGGCGTGTGGGGCGCGGCGCGCAGCAGTCCTATTGTGTGTTGATTGATGCGGCGTCCGCTGGGCAAGGGCGCTGGGCGCGTGACGCGCAAAATCCCTCACTGTCGCAACAGCGGATCGAGGCCTTGATCCGCACCACCGACGGATTTGCGATCGCCGAGGAAGACTTGCGCATTCGTGGTCCGGGGGAAATGTTCGGCACGCGACAATCGGGGTTGCCCGAGTTTCGCGCGGCCAATCTCATTCGCGATGCAGCCCTGCTGGACGTCGCTCGCAAGGAGGCGTTCGCGTTGTTGCGCGAGGATCCCGAACTGGCCCGCAGCGAGCACGCCGTCCTGCGTCAGGCGATGACTCGTCGATGGGCGGCTAAATTATCCTTAGGTGAGGTCAGCTAATATGCGTGTACTCCAGCGGGTCGTGCAGGATCTGCGGGCTGGGTGGATCACCCTGCGACAGGGCACAGCCGAGGCCGCCACGCGTGCCTTGGAGGAATCCGAGGTCGCTCGCTTGCGGTTACGGTTGCGCAAGCTCGATGAGCAGCTGGATCACGTCCATGAGGATATCGGCGAGCGCGCCCTGGCGCATGTCGAGACAGGCGAGGCCTTGGCCCAGGCGTTCCAGCATGCGGACATGGTGGAATTGCTCACGCGGGTGCACAGCCTGCAAGAGGAGCGGCGACAGATTGTGGCGGCCATCGAGGATGTGCGGAACGGCTTATGAGCGGCGCGCGCAGACTGGTCGGCATCGATATCGGCACGCTGACCTGTCGGCTCCTGATCGCCGAATGGCACTCCGGTCGGCCGCTACAGGAATTGCGTTCGGACCGACGGATCCTACGGCTCGGCGAGGGCGTGGATCGAACCAAGCGGCTGGCGCCTGCGGCGATGGATCGGGTGGTGAGCTGCCTAACGGACTGGCGTGCGGTGGTCGACGCGCATCAGGTCGAAGCCTGTGCGGTGGTGGCCACGAGCGCTGTGCGGGACGCCGACAATCGCGACGAATTTATCGATCGAGTCGCGTGTGACACCGGGTTCAGCATCGAGCTGATCACCGGTGAAGAGGAAGCGCGTCGGACGCTACTGGGCATTCGCTCCGGCCTTCCCGGCGGCACGGCTGAATATGTGGCGCTGGATATCGGCGGCGGCAGCACCGAGTTCATGCTGGATCGTCCTGGGCAGCCGCCGATCGTTCGCTCGATCGATATCGGCGTGGTGCGGCTCTGCGAACGTCTCTTGCGGCACGACCCGCCCTTGCCGGAGGAAATCGCCGAGGCCCGTGCGTGGGTTGAGCGTGAGACGCGGGCCGCCATGGCGACGTTGCCAATGTCTGCGCAGGCTCCGTTCATCGGCACGGCAGGAACCGTCACCAGTTTGGCGGCGATGGCGCAGCGGCTGCCTCTGTACGAGCCTGCGCGCATCCACAACTACCGCCTTGAGTTGTCGACAGTTCGTGAACTCGAGCAGCTCTTGTTGTCTCGGAGCAAAGCCGAGCGTGTTGGTTTGGCGGGCTTGGAGAAAAGTCGCGAAGAAGTCATCGCGGCCGGCACCATCATTTTGCGCACCGTGATGGAAACGCTCGGCCGGCAGAGCGTGCTCGTGAGCGACCTCGGCCTGCGCGAAGGCGTGGTGTTGAATCTGCTTGCGTGCCCGACTTTCTTGGGAGTGGAAGGGCAGTGAGCTTACATATGGGACGTGAAAATATGGACAGGAAAATAGATCAAGAAATGGGTGTAATTCGGCAGTTTTTAGAGGCCTGTCCTACTCTGGCCTCCACCGTTGACCTGAGTGCCATCAAGCATGGTGGGTATGAGTTCCCTGATGTGACTATGACACAACTGGAGGGAACGGAAAAGGGAACGCAAATTGGCTTTGAGCTGGTGGAGCTAGTGGTTCAGATGGAAATAGAAGACGCAAAAAAGCAGAACTATCTTGAAAGAGACTTGGAGGAAATCTTGCAGCAGCAGGGCCAGAATTCGTCGGCCAATATAGATGAGGTACGTATTTGCCCTGCGCGTGGGTGCCCTCGGATTAGCAAAGCTGATCGGGAAGAAGTATGGAATGAGCTCTTAGCGCTTATCGGGATTGCGGACAAGGACTCATTTCCACTGCCGAATAATACTCGGTGCGTCCCTGTGGATAAGAGTTATCCTACATTGAAGAAGTATGTAACCCGTGTCGTATTCAGCGGACGAGCAGGCCACGCACCAAGCAAGTCCCAAAGGCCCTGGATGCAGGTGTTAAGCAGGGGCAATAGCTATTCTAGTGAGTCAACGGAAGGGGCGTTGCGGAGGATCATCAAGCAGAAGCTAGACCGCTACAGGGGGCCATTGGGCTATCCAGTGGATTTGCTGATTCACTATGGGGCCACGGCCTTTTGCTGCAATGCTCCTTTCATGGACACGGAAATTCCCCACTTTGAGGCCCTTGGAAGAATAGCTCACAACATACTTGCTGGCGCGGAGAAGTGTTTGTTTAGGAATGTCTATCTTTGCAATATGATTCCATGTGAGCGGGAAGCCTATCTGGTGCATCCGACATTTTCGATCTGCCACTGACTAAGCAAGGGCCCTTTGCCCGCTACTAGCCGGCGTAACGGGCCTCGTAGGTTGTTCTGACATGAAAGTTCAGACCCAAGGGAAACGTGTGCTTGTATATTAGGAGAATGCTGAGGGGGCGAATTCAGATTGAAGTTTTATGGGCCAGGTGGTTTGCGGTTCTCTGTTTCAGTGTGCTTGGCGAGACAGGCTTGGTCTTATTTGCGAGTAATGTCTTTTTACGCTTCCCTAGGCCTGCATATGAGCTGCCTTACGGGATGGATATGAAGCCGAGACTATCAAAGTAATAGTGGTTCCGAGGTAGACGTCTGATCGATATTGCTTTTGCAGGTACGGCACACGATAGTGCTGATGGCTTTCTCTACTTCTGCGAATACCACCGATAGCCTTGGGCGTTTTGCACGGTGGCGGCTTTGGGTGCGCCGCCGGGTTTCTCCAGCAACAGCACCTTGAAATCCATCAAGCCGAACCAGGCCGGGTCGGCCACATCGTGGTAGTGGCAGCCTTTCAATCTGGGCAAGACCTCGCCGAGTGTCTGCTTCAATTCGGGCTCGGTATAGGCGCGGACGGGGAAGGGTTTGCCGAGGTCCTGGCAGATGCGTTGAATCGCGTATGTGGCGCCGGTGCAGAGCACCTTCGTGTCGGGCTTCATGGCCAAGAACTGCGGCAACGTTAGGTACCGCTCCTGAAAGCCCAGCCAGCGGACGGCGTGCCGGAGGTGGCTGTACTGCACTTCGTATTCCGTATGGCCGGGGAGTTTCACCGGGGCGGGCCAGCCTTCGTCGATTCCAAATTCAGTCAGGAAGGCACGGCCGCCCGGCTTCAGTACGCGCCAAAGTTCGGCCACGAAGCGAATGGGGCCGAGGTTGAAGATCACGCTGTCGGGCACCGATTCGCCCAGCGGCAGCCGCAGACGTCGAATCCAGTCCAGCGCTTCCTGATGTTGCGCCGTCTCGCCGGTGCCGGACTGCAACTCCTGCTTCGACAGCTGCACCGGCGTCATGTCGGCCATGTTTTCGTTGTCGATCACGAGATCGACCGACGCATCGCGCAGCGGGAGCGACTCCGCGTTCGCCTGCGTCCCCGCCACGTGCCAGCCGCTTTCCTTCGCACGCGCCACCTGCTTGGAGACGAACAGGCGCGTGACATCCAATGACACATAGGTGATGCCCTGCTTTTCGAAGGGCAGCAGTTCCTTGCCGAGTTCCCGTGCCACATAGCCGAGCCCGCCACCGACTTCCACGATCACATGCGGTTTCGGACTCCACCAACCGATGCGACGCAACTGCTTCAGCAGCCGCCGTCCGTAGGTCGTACCGTCCATCGCCTGGCTCGGCTCGCGGAAGAGGTGCGAGACGGTGGTCTCGATCACGTCGAAATGCCCGTCGTCTTGATGGGCGTCCTTCAGGTCCTCGACGTGGAATGATTCCAGGTGGTCTTCGCCCTCAAAGCCTTCCTGCCCCGACCAGCCTTCGCGAATTTGTTGCAGCAGGACGTCCCACTTCGCCTTGTGGCGATGGCCGCCCGGCGGCTCCGTGCCGAAGTAGCAGAGCGAGTAATTGGGGAGGGCCCACCGCTCCAGGCACCAGCGGCCGTCGTGGCCGTCCGCGCCGCAGACCCACTGGCCGTATTTCTCGAGCAGGGCGCCGACCGTGATATGGCCGGTCATTGCGCTGAGAAGTTCAAAGCCGAGGCGATTGAGGCGCACGAGCGGCAGTTGATCGTCGAGGGGCGTGAACCACCATTCATCCGGGCCATGCTGATAGGCGATCAGGTCGGGAATCCGCCAGGCGCGCAGCCCAAGTGTCTCCGTGGTCAGCGCGAGCGGGTGATGTTGAACGACAGGTGGTTTCATGGGTGGCGCTGATGCGCTGCACTGGATAGGCGCGCATCGGCGGGGGCAGCCTACACGAAGGGCTTTTCGCGATGCAAGGCGATCGCGGGCACGAGCGGCAATCAGCGGAGTGTGAAGAGAGCGGGGTGATCCGTGCCGACCGATGGCTGCCGCGTAGGCAGAGCGGTACTGCCTACAGTGCGGAGGTGCCGCCGGTGGGATCGGTCACGATCAGGAGGCCCCGCATGATCGGGTGGAGCTGGCAATAGTATGGATAGCGGCCGGGCGGCAATGTCGGCACGGTGAATGAGCTGTCCGGTCCGATGGGGCCGCTGTCAAACCAACAGGGGCCTGCGCCTTCGACGCAGCCCATGTGCGTGACGGTGTGGGGCGACGGAGTGGGATTCTCCCAGCGTACCGGCGTGCCGGCCGAAACGGTCGCCGTGACCGGCAGATAGTAGGGCGAGCCGCTCTCGATCGTGATGTCCATCGTCGGCGCGCCCGCGATCGACGGGAGCCCGCTGACCAGCCACGCGGCGGCTAGACCTACCGCCCTCAGTCCTCTGAAGAACCACGTAGATTTCATCGATATTCCTTGGCTTCGTAGCGCCCAGTGTTATCCTACCATGGTTAGAGGACCGCCATCTCGAAAGGATTCGCCGTCTATGGGACGTCTCTTTTTTAGCCTCATCTTTCTCGCGATCGGCGCGATGGGCCTGATCGTTCCGCCCACGCACGGGCTCTGGTACCTGTCGCTTGGCGCGACCGAGTGGGGCCACTGGCTGCTCGTGCCGATTCTCCTGATTGTCCTGGTGCCCGGATGGCACAAGACGGGGGCAGGGCAATGGGGCGCGGTGCTGGCGCTGGTGGCTGCGGTGCTAGCGGTCATGCCGGCCGTCAAGGCGCGCACCTATGCCCGGCAGGTCCAGAGTGATGTGGCGAAACTGAGTCTTCTGACCGCGCAGGCCAGTTCAGTCGGTGCGGTTGCGCTGCCGCAGAGCGATCGTCTCGGGCGTCCTGCGCCGTTTGTGTTGCAGGAATTATATTCAGGCGTCCCGTTCCCGTCCGTCGAGTGGCACTCGCAAATCTATACCAAGCGCGGCGAGCGCGAGATGGAGATGGACGTCTATATGCCTCCGGCGAGCGCGGCGTCGGCAGGGGCGGCGACGCAGCGACCTGTCGTGCTGGTGTTTCATGGCGGATTGACGGGTGGGCCCTGGCAGAGCGGCGATCGACAGGAAGCTGTGCGCTTCAATCAATACCTGGCCGGTCGTGGCTACATTGTGGCGTCCGCAGACTATCGGTTGGCGCCTGATGCGCCGTACCCTGCGGCATTCGAGGATGCACAGGCGGCGCTTGAAATCGCTAAGAAGCTCGGCGGCGGCTCGGCCGAGTCCGCGAATGTGGTGGTGATGGGCCGTGGTGGTGGTGGGCACCTGGCCCTCATGACGGCCTATGGCACGGGCGACCCGTCAATTCGAGGTGTCGTCGCCCTGTACCCGCCGACGGATTTGGCTGTGTGGGCTCAGGCTCCTGTTAAGCCGGCCCTTGCCGATCAGACCGCCTGGCTACGCGCGTTTTTGGGGACCGGTCCCGAAGGGCCCGGCGCGGCGCTCTATCGCGCAGCCTCACCGGTCACACTGGCTTCCGGTGCCCCGCCGACCTTGCTGATCCACGGCGCGCGCGATCCCATCGTACCGGCGTCGCAGAGTGAACAGCTCGTCGCGAGCCTGCGTGCGTATCAACGCCCGGTCCTATCCCTCCAGTTGCCCTGGGCGACGCATTCATGCGATATCAACGTCCACGGCCCCTGCGGACAGGCCACGTTGTACGCGGTGGAGCGCTTTCTCGCGCAGGTGTTGCCGTAGCCATGCCCGCCGCCCGCTGCGTGGTCCGAGCCTACGCCCATGCCCCTGCATCAGCAGATTGCTGCTGCCCTCTGCGTTGTTTCGGTGCTGCTCTGCGCCGCTGAGCTTCGCGCCGAGCCGCCTCCCGTTCCGTTTCACCTTCTCACTCCCGACGACCGTGCGACCACTGAACTGACGGCTCAATCCGGCGGCACGCTGCCGGTACGCGTCAGCGTGGGGCGGGACAGCGGCGCCCGTCGCGTGAGCTACTACTGGTACCGCGGCGACGAACCGCCGCAATCGCCACAACAGGCGGAGCCTGCCCTTGTCGCGGATGCCTCCGCCGTACCGCCGTTTGGCGGAGCCGTGCCGGTTCCTGCTGACACTATTGGCCCCATGCGCTTGCTGGCCATCGCCGAGATGGCGCAGGGTCGCATGGGAACGACCACCGAATTTGACGAACGAGTGATCTGGGTGGAACCGTCGTCACCGATCCTGTCGGTGGACTGTCGCTGCGCGCGTCCTTGGATTTTGGAACCGGTCGGCAAATTGGCGACGATCCCGTTGTTGGTGACCGGGGCCGACGGCCGTACGCGGATGTTGGATGGTCACGCCACACAGCGGCCGAAGGAGATCGCGGCGCGGTCGAGCGACGAGACGATTCTGCAGACGCGGGCAGGCGGGATGGTGCAGGCCCTCGCGCCCGGTCGGGTGACGCTCACCGTCGGGTATGCGGGTCGGCAGACCAGCATCGACGTGTGGGTGCGGGGCGCGGGAGATGCGGAGCCTGACGAGTCCGCGCGGAACGCGCTTCCCCATGCCGATGCGGGCCCATTGCAGCGCGTGAAGAGCGGGGCCTCCGTCCGGTTGAACGCCGGAGCGAGCGCCGATCCCGACGGCGATCCCTTGCACTTCGAGTGGACGCAGGTCCGGGGGATGAAGGTCGATCTGGTTGGACCGAATGAAGTGCTGGCCTCGTTCGTGGCGCCAAAGGTGTCGCTACCGCGATTACTGCGTTTCCGGCTCGACGTCGTGGATATGCTGGGGCCGGATGCGATCAAGGGCGGAGACGCCCTGCCTGCCTACGTAGATATTTGGGTCGAGCCGTAGGTGCCCCGCCGCGGTCTCCGGTGCGCGGTGGCCTCCTGTGGCGGAGCGTCCCGTGCCCCGTTGCATCGTCCCATAGGTCTGTGCTAGATGGTGGCGGCTCGCAGCGCATGGGCGCGGAAGGAGGACTGGACGCAATGGCGAAGACGAAGAAGCAGGTGAAACCCGTCAAGAAGGCCGCCAAGTCGGCGAAGGCATCCGCAAAGGCCGCTGCCGGGAAGTCGAAGTCGGCGGCTCCAAAGCGAGCGGCCTCCGCGCGTCCTGCCGCGTCCAAGAAGGCGTCGGCCAAAAAGCCGTCTACGAAAAAGCCGGTTGTCGCGTCGAAAAAGTCTGCGGCCAAACCTGCGGCGAAGTCTGCCGCCAAGCCCGCACGCGCAGCCAAGTCGGCCGCAAAAGCGGCTCCCGCGAAGGCGTCCCTCAAGCCAACGCCCGCGCCTGAGCGGCACACGTCGCCAGCAAAGGCCGCGAGCGAGACCATCAAGCCCAAAGCGAAGATCGTCGAAAAAGCACTCATTTCGGAAGAGCCGGAAGTCGACGAACTCGACGACGAAATGGCGGACGAGGTGGAATTGGGCGACGACGACATGGACGAAGAGGTCGCGGACGAAGGGTTGCCGATGGACGAAGAAGACGGCGACGTGGGCTACCTCGACAAGGACGATGATCTGCTGGAAAGTCCCCGCGACGATTACGACGAACGCTAGCGAGCGATCCGCGCCCTGCGTGCCGCGCGTCGGCCGCAATGGTGTGACTCGCTTCGACCGCCATGGTTTGTGTCTGTCTTGAGGGTGCTGCGCTACCGAGTATTCTGCGCCTGCCCATAACATCCTGTTCGCCGTCGTGCAATCCTGGCGTCCCACCCGTCATCATTTCGTGCAATCGCCATCGCTCCGTTTGACGTTGCGCTCACCCGTCGGTCACACATGGTATCCTGCGTCCTGTGCCGAATCCGTCGGCATGCATCACAGAATATTCTGAATCGCCTTCGTTGAACTCCCCGATGTCTTCACACCCTGCGCTCTCACGCGGCCTCACGAGTTGTGCCGCTGTTCTCCTGTGCCTGTCGGCCAGCAGTATCGCCTGGGCCGACTGTCGGCCGCTTCCCGCGTCTGACCCGTCCGTCCTGACGCGACATCTGCCGGATAGCTGTACGCAGGCCGAGCGGCAGGCGCAGGCTGTGACCGCGGCGGAAATTCTCGCCGCGCTCAAAGCCGGGAAGGGCGTAGACCTCTCTGGCGTGGTCGTGGTCGGCGATCTTTCCCTCGATGAATTGCCGGAGGTCTCGCTCGATCGTGCGGCGGGGATCGGGGAGGCCGTCGCCGCGGCGTCGGCCGATCTTGGCGATGCGAATGCGAAGGGGCGCGTCATTCGCGGGCCCTTTGTGATCGAGCAGTCGCGGATTGTCGGGCGCATGGCCACGAAGCTCGCCGGCGGAAGTCTCGTGGTGCTTGGGCCGCACCGGCTTCGCGGATCGCAGGCAGAGGGGCTGCAGGACTGGTCACGAACCGTGTTTGCCGGAGGGGTAGACTGGAGCGGCGCGCAGTTTCAGCGCGAGGCGCTCGCCGTGCGCGCGATCTTCCTCGATGCGGCGGATTTCAGCCGCACGCAATTTGGTCCGCATACGCGGCTTCATCGGGCGTCGTTCCATGCGCCGGTGTCGTTTGAGCAGGCCCAATTCGGCGGCCTGGCCGAATTCTTGGAAGTCGAGTATCAGCGCACAGCCACGTTTGCTGGCGCGACGTTTCACCAGGGCGTCGGCTTTTCCGGCAGTCAGTTTCATGGCGATGTCAGTTATGCGAACGCGCAGTTTGATCGGGAGGCGTTTTTCTCCTTTTCGCGTTTCGCGCAACGGGCTCGGTTCGATCGCGTGCAGTTCGGGGCCGCCGCCGAATTCATGGAGGCGCAGTTTCAGGGCGCGGCCGATTTTTCCGGCGCACAATTTTACACGAAGCCGCAGTGGACCGGCGTGGTGTTCAAAGGAGAGCGCCTGCTCCCTGGGGAGGAGAGCCAAGGGTGGTCTCAGTACGGAATTATCCTGGGGTCGCTCATCCTGGTCGCCGGGCTGATCTGGGTGATCGTGCGGCACTGACAGTCCGTTTGGATCTACCGAGGCTCGGGACCTTTCTCCCACCATATGTAGCCGCGTGGCCCGCAATGTTGCCGTAAATATCCGACAGTCCATAGTAGCCTATGGACATGCAGACACCCACCCAAATCACGCTGGCCTATGAGCTTGCCGCGCAAGGCCTGAGTCGGACGACGATTGCGGCGCATCTGGGGCGACACCGG
>JAYREW010000007.1:0-2549 GCA_041908685.1 Nitrospiraceae bacterium
CAACTGATTGGCCTGCTTCGCGTTGTCCGCGTTCTGCTTGACGGTGGAGGTCATCTGCTCCATCGAGGCGCTGGTCTCTTCCAAGGCGCCCGCCTGCGCACTGGTGCGCTGGGCGAGGTCTTCGTTGCCCTTGGTGATCTGTTCAGCTCCGGACGACACGGCTTCCACCGCATCGCGCACGGTGGTGATGGTGCCGGTCAGGTTGTGCACCACGGCGTTGACGCTGGTTTTGATCTTGTCCAGCTCGCCGCTATAGGTGCCGGTCATTTCTTCCGTGAGGTCGTTCGAGGCGAGGCGCCCCAACACGTGTTGAACTTCTTTGACCAACGCTTCCATTTCCGCCGCGGCATGTTTTTGGGGCGTAATATCGGTCGCGAATTTGACCACCTTGAACGTTCGTCCCATTTCGTCCTTAATTGGGTTGTAGGAGGCCTGGATCCAGATCTCCTTCCCGCCCTTGCCCAGACGCTTGTAGACGCCCGCGTCGAACTCCCCGCGGTTGAGCTTCTGCCAGAAGGCCTGGTACTCGCCCGAGCTGCTGTAGGCCGGCTCGCAGAACAGGCGATGGTGCTGACCCTTGATCTCGTTGAGCGAGTAGCCCACGGTGTTGAGGAAGTTGTCGTTGGCGGTAATGATGGTGCCGTCGAGGTTGAACTCGATCGTGGCGTAGGCGCGGTCGATCGCGTTCATGGTGCCCTGCATATTCTGCCGGGCGAGTTCTTGCTCGGTGATGTCGTACCGCACGCCTAAGTACTTGCGTGGCTTCCCTGTCGTCTTGCTCAGAATGGGGGCAATGACGGCATCGACATAATAGGGAGTCCCGTCCTTGGCGCGGTTCTTCACGATGCCGCGGAAGATCTGTCCGCGCCCGATCGTGGACCACATCTGTTTGAAGACCTCCTTCGGCATATCCGGATGGCGGGTGGTGTTGTGGCCATGACCGATCAGTTCGTGCTGCGGATATTTGGACACCTGCAGGAACTTGTCATTGACCGTCATGATATCGCCCTTCAGGTTGGCTTCCGAGACGATGCTGGTCGTATTCATGATGTCGACGCGCACCTTCAGCTCGTCGCGGAGCTCCTCGAGTTCCTTCCGTTGCGCCGTCACATCGGTCGCACAGACGATGACCTTGGTGGGTGCTCCTGTGGCGCCGAGGATCGGTTTGTAGACGGCCTGGATGAAGATCTCCTTGCCGCCTTTGCCGAGACGCGTGTAAACGCCCGCGTCCGATTCGCCGCGGGTGAGCTTCTGCCAAAAGGCGCCGTACTCCGCAGATTGGGCATAGGCCGGGTCGCAAAACAGACGATGGTGCTGCCCCGCGATTTCGGTCAGGCCATAGCCAAAGGCGGATAGGAAGTTGGCATTGGCGGAGATCACTGTTCCATCGAGATGCATCTCGAGTACCGCCTGCGCATGATCTAATGCCTCAACCTTATTCTTCAGGTCGGCCAATTCTTGGGTGCTGAGAGACGTAGTTCCTGCCGCCGGTCGCTTAAAAAACATCCCCATGGCGCTACTCCTTCATAAGTGGATCTGTGGTTGCTGTCTCTGCCTGTATGGTGTGTGACCTCGAGCGCAATTGGCCTGACGGCAGGCTTGTGCCGGTCAGGCTGCGGTGAAGACGGTCTCCTTGGACGCTCGATTGATCACATAGGCCTCCGATATCGGGGACGCACACCTCCGCGTGGCCCGAGTTGCCGATACCATCGCAATGGGGATTGTCCCCGAGCGTCCGAGCTTCGGTGTCGGCGGCATCTCTTTCGGTTTGGTGTTTCGCACGTCTGAGCGTCTCTCACCCACAAAGCCCGCAACTCCCTCGCGCACGCGCATGGCGATCCTCACGGTCAACATCGTGTAGCCGATGGTCGGCATGCCGAAGGTGGCGCGCTATGTGAGCAGGGGGTCGTAGTGCCGCCTAGCCTGAGGACGCCTGGGACGTGTGAGGGGGCCTTGGGATGCTTCGTGCTCGTGATGGCGCCCTTGACCTGCTGCCCGTGTGGGATATTCACGCCGCAGCGCTCGACGCCAATACCGCCCGTGACACACGGTGTGCCGGTGATGACGTCGGCCATGGTGGGGCTGGGAGGCCTCCACGGAGTGTTTGCGTCTTCGGTCATACAACCCTCCGAGTCTTAAGCGTCTGGGCGCTGCTGCTCAGGTCTCCTTGACGGGAGCGCCCTTTCTGTTCGGGGGCCCGAAGAGGAGAAACCGGGCCTACGTGCGGCAGCGGGCCGACGCCCCTCAGATCGTCGCTCCGCTGCACATGTCGATCTAGAACTCTTCAAAGTCCTCGCGCTTTTTCCCAGCGCCGCCGCCCACAGCTAGGGGTTTCGCAATGGGTTTTGCAAACCCTTTCATCGGGCTCTTCGCGACTGTCTTGGTCACGACCATCGCGGGCTTGGCGACGGGTTTTGCCACCGTGGCGCGGACCGTCTCGCCTCCCGCCACTTTGAATTCCGCGACCTGGGCCATGAGGGCCTTGGCCTGCTCGCTCATGGACTGGCTGGCGCTGGTGGTCTCTTCGACGAGCGCCGCGTTCTGCTGCG
>JAYREW010000008.1:0-54367 GCA_041908685.1 Nitrospiraceae bacterium
ATCGGAAGTGGACGATATCGGCTTCCTTCATCACATAGTCCTTCCCTTCCAGCCGGAACAGCCCCTTCTCTTTGACCTTGGCTTCTGAGCCGCAGGCCAGCAGGTCGTCGTAGTGATAGACCTCGGCGCGGATGAAGCCCCGCTCCATGTCGGAGTGGATCTTGCCCGCCGCTTGCGGGGCCTTGGTGCCGTCGAGGATGGGCCAGGCGCGGGATTCCGTTTCGCCGGCGGTGAAGAACGTGGTGATGCGCAGCAGTTGGTAGGCTTCGCGCGTGAGACGGACCAGCCCGGATTCTGTCAGGCCGAGATCCTTTAAGAAGTCCGCCCGGTCGGCTTCGGCAAGGGACGACAATTCCGCTTCGATCTGGCCGCAGATCGTAACGACGCGCGCGCGCCGCTGTTCGGCAAAGGTACGGACGCTCGCGACCAACGGTTCGTCGGCCGCGGCATTTTCCGATACGTTCGCGACGAACAGCACGGGCTTGGCCGCCAACAATTGAAACTCGGTCAACATGGCCCGCTCTTCCGGCGTGTAGGGAAGATTCCCCAGCCATTCGCCCTTATCAAGGAGGCCCATGAGGCGGGTGATGAACTCCACCTCCGCCGCCGCCTTTTTGTCCCCCGCGCGTACTTTCTTTTCGGTCTTTTGCTTCCGCCGATCCAGCGTGTCGAGGTCGGAGAGCATGAGCTCCGTCTCGATGGTGCCGATGTCGCGCAACGGATTGACGCCGCCGCTAACGTGAACGACGTCGGTGCCCTGAAAGCAGCGCACGACGTGCAACAGCGCGTCGACTTCGCGGATATGCCCCAGGAACTGATTGCCGAGGCCTTCGCCCTTGCTGGCGCCTTCCACCAAGCCCGCGATGTCGCGCACCTCAAGCGTGCTGTACGTGATCTTTCTGGACGCAAAGATCTCCGCCATTTTGATCAGGCGCGGATCCGGCACCAGCGCAACGCCGGTATTGGGGTCCACCGTGGCGAAGGGATAGTTGGCCGCTAAGGCCCCGCTCCCCGTCAGCGCGTTAAAGACCGTCGTCTTGCCGACGTTGGGTAGCCCGATCATTCCGCAACACAATCCCATAACGTATATCCAGTGGTGAAAGGTGAGTGGTCCGAAGGTACGCGCTCGAGACGGTCACGCCGCGGGCATGCGCGGTTACTCGGGACTCGTCTCGGGACGGTCTCGAATATTGAATTGATTCATGGCGACCGAGAGTCCGCGGTGGAGGAGGCATTCCAGCGCGTCGACCGCCCGTTCCAGCGCGGGCGCAATCGCCTCGCGCGTTTCACGATTGACCGGCTCTAACACGTAATCGGCGGCCGTTTGCCAGGGCGCGGGCCGACCGATGCCGATCTTCACGCGGGTAAACTGCGGGGTCTTCAGCGCCTCCACCACCGACTTGATGCCGTTGTGCCCGCCATGTCCGCCGCCCTGCTTGATGCGGATGCGGCCGGGCTCTAAATCCAAATCGTCATGCACCAGAATCAGCTCGTCGGGCGTCAGGTCGAGCGTGCGAAGTAAGCCTTTGAGCGGCGGCCCGCTGAGATTCATCCAATCGAGGCAGGCGGCGAGCTCGACTTCCTGCGACCCCAGTCGTCCGGCCCCGGACAGAGCAACGCCGCGGCGGTGGAGTGGAATCTTCCACCGAGCCGCGGCGCGCTCGATCGCCCAGCAGCCTGCATTGTGAAGGGTCTGCGCGTAGTCGGCACCCGGATTGCCCAGACCGACAAGCAGGCGCACGTTTATTTCTTCTTCTCAGCCTCTTTGGCTGCCGGCTTGGCCGCTGCCGCAGGAGCCGCACCTTCCTTGGCTCCAGCTGCCGGCGCGGCGCCTTCCTTGGCCGCTGCCGCTTCCTTGCCCTTGGCCACCACTTCGGGCTCCTTGCCCGGCTCGCCGCCCGCACCGCTGGTCAACAGCGCTTCCAACTTGGCCTCCGACATCGGGACGGCGACGCTCACGACCATCAATTCCAGGTCGTCGAGAAAGCGCACGCCTTCCAGCGTCGGAACGTCCTTCAGGTGAATGCCTTGGCCGATCTTCAACGGCGAGGCATCGACCGGAATGGACTCGGGAATGGCACCCGGCAAACATTCGACGTGCAGTTCACGCAAGTTGTGGTGCAACACGCCGCCCTCTTTGACGCCGGCCGGTTGCCCGCCGGTGATGCCGACCGGGACGCGCACACGAATGACCTTGTCCATGGACACTTCAAAGAGGTCGGCATGCAGCACTTCGCCGGATACCGGGTCCACTTGATAGTCGCGGAGCAACGCCGTGCGGGACTTGCCTTCGGCCAACTTCACGGTGATGAGGCCGGTGGTCGCCGCGCGCGACTTCACGACCTTGCCCACCAATTCGGGCGTGATCGAGAGCAACACGCACTCACCCTGGCCATACAGCACGGCCGGCACGCGGCCCTGCGCACGCAACTTCCGCGCAACACCCTTTCCCGACGCTGTCCGCACTTGTGCTTCCACTTCGAACTTCATGGTCGTCCCCCTATCCTAGGCCCCGCGCGAGCCGACGGCTCCGTCCGCGATGCGCCGCTTCATAATGTGTCGTCACCACTCCCCACCGATGCGCGGGGGATTCGTCACCGTCTCGCCCCTACGCAAACAATGAGCTCACCGATTCTTCCGCGTGAATGCGCGCGATCGCCTCACCCAGAATCGGCGCCACGGACAAGACATGGAGCTTGCTGCAGATTAAATCCTTGCCGTTCAACGGAATCGTATTCGTCATCACCACTTCTTTCAGCGATGACTGCTGAATGCGGTCGAGCGCGGGCCCCGACAGCACGCCATGCGTGCACGCCGTCCACACCTCGCGCGCGCCCTTGTCGACGCAGGCTTGCGCGCCCTGCACGATGGTCCCGGCCGTGTCGATCATATCGTCGAGCAGCAAGGCGCTTTTCCCGTCCACATCGCCGATGATGTTCATGATCTGCGCTTGATTCGGTCCCTCGCGGCGCTTGTCGATGATCGCCAGGCTCGCCTGCAACCGCTTGGCGATTGCGCGGGCCCGCTCCACACCGCCGGCATCCGGCGACACGACCACCAGGTCGTCGATCCGTTTCTTGCTGATGTATTCCAGCAGGACCGGCATCGAATAGAGATGATCGACGGGGATATTGAAGAAGCCCTGAATTTGACCGGCGTGCAGATCCATCGTCAGCACACGGTCCGCGCCCGAGGTCGTAATGAGGTCGGCCACCAGTTTGGCCGTAATCGGCACGCGCGGCTGATCTTTGCGATCCTGCCGGGCATAGCCGAAGTAGGGAATGACGGCCGTGATCCGCGACGCCGAGGAGCGCTTGAGCGCGTCGGTCATGATCAGAAGTTCCATGATCGACGTATTGACGGGCGTGCAGCAAGACTGCACGACGAACACGTCGGCCCCGCGCACGTTTTCTTCCAACTTTACCCGGATTTCGCCGTCGCTGAACGATGAGACGGTCGCCCCGCCCAGCGGGATATCCAGATACTCGCAAATCTCATGGGCCAGTGCGAGATTCGCCGTGCCCGAAAACAACTTCAAGTCCCCGCGCATCGCGCCTTGGAAACTTCTGCCCATGGCCGTGTGACTCCTGAGCCGCCGCTACCATACGGTGCGCACGGATAACGCCTGCACAATCAATGTAGTGGAACGCTGACCCGCCCGATCCGAACAGGGAGGACTCAACGAACGGAGCACTGTAGCGAAGTGGGTGGAGGGCTGTCAACCGGACGACGCGTGGCAGACGCGGCTCGGCTCAGACTGTGGGGGCGGCATCACTGACGACCGGCGTGACGGTCAGCGCCCCGGAACCTGCCGCATCCGTCTGCACGACCCAGGTCTTCATGGTCGGTTCACCCGCAAAGCCCGCCTGCGCGCGCATCGCCGCCTCGGCGCTGGAGAACACCCCAAAGACTGTCGCGCCCGTGCCGGACAACATCGCGACCTCGGCACCGGCCTCCTGCAAGCGGCGCGTGAGGGCCTGCAAGGCGGGATGCTCGGCATAGACGATGGTTTCAAAGTCGTTACTCATGGCGGAGCCGACCGTCTCCCAATCCAGCACCGCGGAGGATTCAAGTGCATGGATCGATGGCGGCAAGGTCGGCGGCTGGCTCCGTGATGCGGCCAGGGTGCGATAGGCCCAGGCGGTCTCCACGCCGAACCCCGGATTGACCAGCAATATCCAACGTGACCCGGTCAACGTCACCGCGCGGACGCGTTCGCCTCGTCCCGCTACCGCCGCCGTCGGCGCATAAAAGAAAAACGGCACGTCGCTGCCCAAGAGATAGGTCGTCTCGGCCATGTCTTCCGGCGACCAGTGCAGATTCAACAGATGCGTCAGACCCACCACGGTGGCCGCCGCGTTGCTGCTGCCGCCGCCCAGGCCGGCACCCATAGGAATGCGCTTCTCCAGATGCACGGTGACACCGGTGCGCACCTGCGCACGCGCCAACACCGCCGACACGGCCCGGTGGATGAGGTTCGCGCTCCCCAGCGGCACATCGGGATGCGTGCAGGTCAGGCGAATGTCAGAGCTGTCAGGGTCGAGCGTCAGCGTGAGGGTATCGGCCAATCCAACCGTCTGCATGAGCGACCACAGATTGTGGTAGCCGTCCGGGCGACGGTCGAGGATGCGGAGGATGAGGTTGACTTTCGCGGGCGAGGTGACCGTGACGGTTGGCCTGCGCTCAACCGTCGAGATCCTGCGGGTCGTCCTGTCCACCTTTGATGCCGTACTTTTCGAGTCGATAGCGGAACGAACGTGTGTTGAGTTGCAACAGGCGCGCGGCTTTTTTCTTCACCCAGCCCGTGCGCTCCAGCGCCTTGAGGAGCAACTCTTTTTCTATCTTACAGATGAGCCCTTCCAAATCCAAGCCGTCCGGCGGCAGATCGGTCGGGCTCGCCGTCGGCGCGCTCACCGGACGATGCAACCAGCTCCGCATGTCCGCCGCGCTGATCGTCCTGTTGCTGCAGAAGGCCACCGCGCGCTCGATCATGTTTTCCAGCTCGCGGACGTTCCCGCGCCATTCATGCGCCAGCAACGCCTGCATCGCCTCCGGCTCCAGCGTGGGCGAGGGCTTGCCGCTTTCCTTCGCAAACCGCGCGAGGAAATGCTGGACGAGCAGGGGGATGTCCCCGACGCGGACGCGCAACGGCGGCAGGCGAATGGGAATGACGTCGAGCCGATAGTACAGATCTTCCCGGAACGAGCCGTCCGCCACGGCCTTTTCCAGATCGCGGTTGGTCGCGGCGATCAGCCGCACGTCCACCTTCACATCCTGGGTGCCGCCGACGCGACGGAACTCGCGCTCCTGAATCACGCGCAACAGCTTCACCTGCGTCGGCATGGACATGTCGCCGATCTCATCGAGGAAGATGCTGCCGCCGTCGGCCACTTCAAACAAGCCGGCCTTGTTCGACATGGCGCCCGTGAACGAGCCCTTCATGTGGCCGAACAGTTCGCTCTCCAACAGGGTCTCGGGCATGGCGCTGCAGTTCATCGCCACAAACGGCATGTGCGCGCGGGAGCTGTTGTAGTGGATCGCGCGCGCGACCAACTCCTTGCCGGTGCCGCTTTCGCCGCAGATCAGCACGTTGCTGCGCGTGTCCGCCACCTTCACGATGACGTCGAACACCTTCTGCATCGCCTCGCTCTGCCCGATGATGCTGGAGAGCGTCGAATGGCTGGCCATCTCGCGCTTGAGCAGCATGTTCTCCGTCGAGAGCCGCCGTTTCTCCAGCGCGTTCCGAATGATGAGCTGCACTTCGTCGATCTGAAACGGCTTCGTCAGGTAATCGTAGGCGCCGAGCTTCATGGCTTCGACGGCGGACTCCGCCGATCCGAACGCCGTCACGACCAACACCACCGTATCCGGAGAGGCCGACTTCACGGCCTTCAGCACGTCCATCCCACCCATGCCCGGCATTTTGAGATCGGTGATGACGAGGTCGTAGATATCCTTACCGACTTTCGACACCGCCTCCTCGCCGTCCACCGCCGTAGCGGTGGTATACCCGGCCTTCTTGAGCATGATGCTCAGGACATCGCGCAAACTCGGTTCGTCGTCGACTACGAGGATTTTTTCCACGGTTCCCGCCCTTCATGCCACAGCCGAGGCCCCTCGCCCGCCGCCCGCGGAAGGCAGACGACGAAGCAGGAGCCCAGGCCCGGTTGGCTCTCCACACGAATCCAGCCGCCGTGTTGGTCGACGATGCGATGCACCGCGGCCAGCCCCAGCCCGGACCCTTCGTGCTTGGTGGTAAAAAACGGCAAGAAAATTTTATCGAGATGCTCTTTCGCAATCCCCTCACCGGCGTCCGCAAACGCGACTTCCACCACGTCACCGCTTTGCTGCCCCGTCTCGACCCAGCGCTGCCCGGTGGTGATCGTCAGGCACCCGCCGCGCGCCTTCATGGCATCGAACGCGTTGACGGCGAGGTTCCAAAACACTTGCGTGATTTGATTACAATCGACCAGCGCCATCAGCGGCTGGTCATGGCACCGCACCGTCATCTCGATGCCCCGGCGGCTGTCCGCCTCATGCCGAATGAGCGTAACCGTATCGCGTAGGACGGCGTTGAGATCGACCTCGTGGAGATTCAGCGCCGGCGGCTTGGCGTACTGCAGGAAGGCCGTGATGATGTCGTCCAGCCGCGTCGCCTCGCGCACGGCAATGTCCATGAGCTGTCGATTAGCGTCGTCGGTCGGCGTCTCCTTGCGCAAAATCTGGATGGCGCCAGCCAACGCGCCGAGGGGATTGCGGATTTCATGCGCCATCCCCGCCGACATTTCTCCGAGCTTTGCCAGCCATTCCTTGCGCCGCATCTGCTCTTCGAGATCACGAATCTGCGTGAGATCCTTGAACACGCCCACCAGCCCCGTGCGCACGCCGCGCTCATGCAACGGCGCCAACGTCAGTCCCAAGACCAGCCGACGGCCGTCCGCACGGCGGCATTCCACCTCACAGCGTGTCAGCGGAGCGATCGCCGCATCCCCCTGCAGGTCTCGACTCGCGCCCGGGTCGCCGTCAGGCCGCCAATTGAACAGCTCGCGCCAGTTCCGGCCTCGCACGTCCTCCCACGAGAGGCCCATCACTTCCAGCGCCGCCCGGTTGAACGTGGTCACGCGGCCCAGCCCATCGGTAGAAAACACGCCGCTGCTGATGCTCTGCACCACGTTTTCGTGGAACACCTGCAACTGCGCCAGGCCTTCGGTTTTTTCGTGCAGGGTGCGATCGGCCAGTCGCAGCTGATCCGCCAGCGCGCCGCTCAGCAATCCCACCACGAGAAACGCCACCCCGTTCAGCCCCCATAGACGCAGCGCATCCATGCTCGGAACCTGCACGACCGTCAGCCAGTCGGTGGGTTGCACTTGGACCACCTGCATCCACGCAATCCCACCGAACAGGGCCAGCGCGGCGGCTCCGGTGATCGGCGCAACATGACGGCCCGGCACTAAGCTCGCGAGACTGACCGAGATCACGAACAGCACGACAAAGGGGCTGTCGACACCGCCGCTCTTTGCGACCAGCAACGTTTCCAGACTGAGATCCAGCGCCACCTGGCTATAGGCCAGCAGCGACATCCAGCGCTCGGCCTGAATGCGTGACAACGCCCATACGTAGGGCACCGTAACGGCGTAGGCGAAGGCGATCAATTCATAGTAGGTCCTGACGCGCTCGCCCCGCGCCATCTGCAGGCCGAGCGACAAGCCGAGCAGCAGCGTGACCACCACCACACGCAACCCCATCAGCCAGAAGAGTCGCTCCTTGACCGTATCCACCGACGTGGCGCGCCAAAGCGACAGGGCCGCCTGCGGCAACCATTGATCGCCAGCAGAGACGGCGGAGGTTGCTGTGGTCGAGACGGGGACAGGCGAACAGGAGGCGCTAGTGGAAGAGCATGACAACGACATAGCAGGCGTCTGAGATCCTTGGATCGGACCGGATCGGAGCGGCCCGGGCGCAATGCGCCCGAGCCTCGCTCACGATCGCAGCGACGAGCTAGCCGATGGCCGAGGCCATCGAGAAAATCGGCAGGTACATGGCCACGACGATGAAGCCGATGATCGTGCCCAGAAACACCATCATCAACGGCTCCAAGAGGGCCGTCAGCGCGGCGACCGCTTGGTCCACTTCTTCTTCGTAGAAGTCAGCGATCTTGCCCAGCATCGCGTCCAGCGCGCCGGTCGATTCACCGACGGCGATCATCTGCGTGACCATTTTCGGGAAGACATTGCTCTTCTGCAGCGGCTCCGCGATCGTTTTTCCACCGCTGATGCTGACCCGCGCGTCCATTAGCGACAGTTCGATCACTTTATTACCCGACGTCTTCGCGCAAATGTTGAGCGCTTCCAACAACGGCACTCCGCTCGAAATCAGGGTGCCCAGCGTGCGGGTAAACTTCGCGGTAGAGGCCTTGCGAATCAGGTCGCCGAAGATCGGCGCCTTGAGCAGGACGGTGTCGATGAACAGCTTTCCCTGCGCCGTCTTGTAATACTTCTTAATCCCCCAGACCGACGCCGCAATGCCGGCGATGATGAGCAGGAAGTAGCTTTGCATGAAATTACTGATGTCGATGACGAGCTGCGTCGGACCGGGGAGGCCCATCTTGCCGCCCGACAACTCCGTGAACATCTTCGCGAAGATCGGAATGACCCAAATCATCAACACGCTGATGACGATCACGGCGACACCGATGATCGCCGACGGGTAGACCATGGCGCTCTTGATCTGGCCCTTGAGCTTCATGGCCTTTTCGATGTGCTTGGAGAGGCGCCCGAGAATCGTATCCAACAAGCCGCCCGTTTCGCCTGCATGAATCATGTTGCAGTAGAGCTCGTCGAACACTTTGGGGTGCTTGCGCAGGGCGTCGGCCAACGTGGAGCCGCCCTCCACCGCCACCTTCGTCTCACCCACCGCCTTCGCCAGGGCCTTGTTGTCCGATTGATTGGCAAGAATGTCCAAGCACTGCACCAGCGGCAAGCCGGCGTTGATCATGGTACCGAACTGGCGCGTAAAGACCACGATGTCCTTATCGCCCACCCCGCCGCCGAGGCCGAAGCTGAACCCGGCTTTTTCGTCTAATGTGGTGACGGTGAGATTTTGCTTCTTCAGCTGCTCCAGCGCCTCTTCCTTGCTCTTGGCGCTGACTTCGCCCTTCCGGACGGCCCCTTGCTTGGTACGACCTACGTAGGCAAATGTTCCCATGGTCAATCCTCAGACGGCGAAGCCGTGGTCGGGGCGGGCCGGAATTGGCCTGCTATAGGCTACTTCTGAGAAGTCTAGATGCGGGGTCCCATCCTGTCAAAATAAAGACGTTTTTTGCCGCACGGGCGTCCCAGCGCAGGCGCCAACCGCTATGCAACAGCAGGCATACGACGGGGCTACGTGCGATGGAAACCGCTAGGATGGCCGTGAACTGGCTCGTAGAAAGCCGCGGTAGAGATAGTGCAAGCCGGAGGAGAGGGTCACGAGAACCAGGAGAAACAAGAGCGGGTGTAGCAAGCCCGTGTCATGGCCGCTCGCCGCAGCCAGCAGGACTAGCAGGAGATACAAGAGCTGGATCGCGGTCGTGCTCTTACCCAGCACCGTGGGGCTGATATCGAGGGGGGATTCCGTAAAGTGCGCCACCATGGTCCCGATAATGAGGATCAGGTCCCGACTCACCACCACAATGGCCACCCACGAGGGCACCAGGTGCAGCGCCGACAACGTGACGAAGCTGGACACCAGCAGCAGCTTATCCGCGAGCGGATCGAGAATTTCCCCCAGGCGCGTGCGTTGATTGGTGAAACGCGCCACCGCGCCGTCCAACGCATCCGTCGCCCCGGCGATCAGCAGCACGATCAAGGCCCGATCGGCTTGCTCATACACCAAGAAGCCGACCATGACAGGGATCAGCAAAATACGTAGGGCCGTGAGGCTGTTAGGCAGATTCATACCATCTCCCTGTGTACCGCACGACCGGCGTCGAGGCGGAACAAGGTGGCGGCATGATAGGAAGGGCCTTCCCGGCTGTCAACCAAACACCCTGCCCCTCTCAACAGAGCACGTGACAAAACAACTCACTCGCGTGGAACAGCACTTGGCCCCACCCAAGCTGCCTGACCTGATAGCCAGATCAAGATCCTGATATCTGGTCATCGCCCTACTGCCAGCCGCCGACTTCATATCCTTTTTCGGCCAGGCATCGATTCACCATATTCACGTAGGTGGGGCTGGGTTGGGAGGAACTGAACATCCAGCCGAACATCCAGCTGAAGAGGCCCCAGACGGCGCCGGTGGCCGCTCCGATCAACGCGCCGAGGCCCACGTCGCCGCCTGAAATCGCCCCGCCGATGGCGCCGCCCGCCGCGCCGACGCCCGCTCCCATGGCGGTGTTTCCGACCGCGCGCCCGGCTTGCCCCGTGCTTTCTTCGGCGCCTGCCTGCTCGGCCACTTCACGGCACTGGGCGATGTCCTGCTCAAGCCCGCGTTCTCCCGCGGCCTGCGCGTGGGCATTGGGATAGACGATAGGTTTGGGACCGGAGCATCCGGTCACTGTGACACCGAGCAGCGCCACCATCAGCACACTCACGGCTCGGACGAGTTGCGTCTCCTGTCTCATAGTCCCAACCTTTCTTGGACGACGGCGAGCGTCACCCCATGCAGCAGCACCTGTTTGTGGCGCGACGTGTCGCCTGCCTGCAGGACGACGGCCCGTCGCGGCAGGGCGAGCGAGTCCGCAAGAAAGCGCAACAGCTCGTCGTTGGCCGCGCCATCGACGGGCGGCGCCGCCACGCGAATTTTGACGGCGTCTCCGTGAAGCCCGACGCAGGCCGTGCGCGCGGCTTTCGGTTGCACATGGATGGAGAGGAGCACGCCCGCGCCGGTTTGGCGCCCCCATGTCCGACCGCCCCCTTCGTGGGTTGCGGACATGGGCGGGCTCAGAAGATGGCTTTGACGAGTTCTGATAGGGTGCGCTGCATGTCGGGATCATCCGTGATGGGACGGATGACGGCAGCCTCGCAGGCGGCGGCCGGCGCGATCCCCTGCCGAATGAGCGTCCCGGCATAGACGAGGAGCCGCGTGCTCACCCCTTCTTCGAGGCCGTGATTCTTGAGGTTGCGGATCTTCTCGCCCAGCTTCACCAGTGAGGCAGCCATGTCGGCCGAGACGCCGGCTTCCCGCTCAAGAATTTTGGTTTCAACCGCGCGCGCGGGATAGTCGAAGTCGATCGCGATGAATCGCTGCCGCGTGCTTTGCTTCAGGTCCTTCAACACACTTTGGTAGCCGGGGTTGTACGACATAACGAGCAGGAACGAATCGGCGGCTTCGACGACCTGCCCACGTTTTTCCAACGGCAACATGCGCCGATGGTCGGTGAGCGGATGGATCACGACGGTGGTGTCCTTGCGGGCCTCGACGACTTCGTCCAAATACACGATGGCGCCGTGGCGGACGCCGAGCGTCAACGGGCCGTCGACCCAGACCGTCTCCTGTCCGCGCAGAAGGTAGCGGCCGACCAAATCCGATGCGGTGAGGTCTTCATGGCAGGCGATCGTAATCAGCGGACGGCCCAGCGCGAAGGCCATATGCTGGACGAACCGCGTCTTGCCGCAGCCGGTCGGCCCCTTCAGCAACACCGGCAACCGCTGCGACGCGGCGGTGGTGAACAGGCCGATCTCGCCGCGCGATTCGACGTAAAAGGGTTCTGTCCGTATCCGAAACTGATCCATCTCCGTTGCCGAGTCGACCGAAGCCATACGCCGTGCCCGCTCCATTTCCCACGTGTGGGCGCGGAGTTCCCGCGCCGTCGTGACAACCAGACTGATTCGTCGCCACCTTAAACGGAACAAAGCGGGAAGATCAAGCGAGCGCGAGCGTCACAGAGGGAGGCACACACAGAGGATGCGTGGCGTCGGCACGCGGATGACGCGAATGGAAACGCTAGGCGGTGGTCGGCGTGGGCGCGGTGGGGCGATCGAGCACTTCGCGCACCTTTTGCGCCAGCTCATGCGGAGAGAACGGTTTTTGAAGGAGCGTCTTCGTGCGCACTTCGCCCTGCTCAAAGGCCGGGTGGTCCGGGTAGCCGGACATATAGAGCACCTTCATGTCGCGGCGCGCCTGGCAGAGTTTATCGGCCACTTCCGGCCCGCTCATCTGCGGCATCACCACATCCGTCAGCAGCAGATGAATCGGCCCCATGTGTTTCGCGCCGGTCAGCAGGGCTTCGATCCCGTGTCGCGCCATGAGGACCTGGTAACCGTGCATGCGCAGCGTTTCCTGCACCAGAATGCGGACCGCCGGTTCGTCCTCGACGACGAGGACCGTCTCCTTGCCGTTCACGCCGCCCACCATCGCGGGCTTGAGCTCGGGCGACGGCGTGGCCTCATCCAGCCGCGGGAAATACATCTTGAAGCGAGCGCCCTTCCCCGGCGCGCTCTCCACTTCGATGTGTCCGCCGCTTTGCTTGACGATCCCGTAGACGGTGGACAGCCCCAACCCCGTTCCCTTGCCCTTTTCCTTCGTCGTGAAAAACGGCTCGAAGATGTGCGTCTGCGTCTTTTCATCCATGCCGTAGCCGGTATCGCTGACGATGAGCGAGACGTATTGGCCCGGCTCCAGCGCAAACGGCGCGAGCGGATGCGTCTTCTCGATCGACACGTTTTTCGTCTCGATCGTCATTTTGCCGCCCGTCTGCATCGCGTCGTGCGCGTTGACGGCCAGGTTCATGATGACCTGTTCGACTTGTCCCGGGTCGGCCTTGATGTTGGCCAGGTCCGGCGAGAGGTTGGTGCAGAGCTCGATCAGGTCTTCGCCGATGAGGCGCCGCAACATGCCGTCCATGCCGCTGATGATTTCGTTCAGGTTCACCACCTTCGCGGTCACGAACTGTCGGCGACTGAACGCCAGCAGTTGATTAGTGAGCCCGGCGGCCCGGTCGCCCGCCTTCTTCACCTCTTCCACTTCCTTCTTCATCGGCTCACCGTCGCGCAGCCGCCCTAAAATCAGCTCGCAGTAGCCGCGGATGACGGTCAGCAAATTATTGAAGTCGTGCGCGACGCCGCCGGCCAAGCGGCCGACCGCCTCCATCTTTTGACTTTGCCGCAACTGATCTTCGGTGTGGCGCAGGGCGTCTTCCGCACGCAAGCGCGTCATGAACTGCCCCAAGCGTAGACCCAAGTCGTCCGCCATCCGAATCAGCTCTTCGTCCGGCTCGCGCACCTCGCGCGAAAAGAGTTCCACCACCCCCGCCACTTCGCCGCCGACTTTGACGGGAAAGCAGAAGGCGCCATGGAGCCCGGCCTGAAAGGCCGCCTCGCGCCGCGGGAAATTGGGATCCGTCACCACGTCACGCACCCACGCGGCACGGCCGTTCGCAAACACGCGCCCGGGAAGCCCGACCCCGTTCTCAAACGTCGCCCGCCAACTGGCACCGACGAACTCTTCCGCAAACCCCGGCTGCTCGACCCACACCTCGAAGCAGCGCAGGAGGCGCGCCGGCCCCTCCACCATCCAGAAGATGCCGAGCGACCACTGCAAGTGCTCCGCGACCGAATGCAAAATCTTGGGGATCGCCTCATCCATCGTCTGCGCTTCCGCCACCACCTGGGTGACGGCGAACTGCGCGGCGAGGCGCTGCTCGGTTTGGCGACGATCGGAAATATCCCGCACGAACACGCTGAAAATATGCGTATGCCCGATGAGCGAGGGGGAGACGGTCAATTCAACCGGGAACTCGCGCCCGTCTTTGCGGCTCGCGGTGGTTTCCACGCGGCGATTGAAAAACGGGCCCTCACCGGTCGTCAAAAAGTGATGCAGGCCCTGCTCGTACATTTCGCGATAGCGCGACGGAATGACGATCTCCGCAAAGGACCGGCCAACGGCCTCGTGCCGCGTCCAGCCGAACAGGCGCACGGCCTGCACGTTCCATTCGGTCACACGCCCTTCGGCATCCATGCTGATGACGGCATCGAGCGCGGTATCCACCACCGCCTTGATCCGTTGCTGACTTTGCACCAAGGCCGCTTCCGCCGCCCGCGCGCACTGACTTTCGTACTGCGCTTGGACGGACTCCCGCCGCAACCGTCGCGCAGACCAAAACAACAGTCCCAAGGCCGGAATCCCGATCGCGGCGCTGGCCATCCAGAGCTTCGAGAGGACGTTTTGAATGGGCCGAAGAATGTCGCTGTGATCCCGGCGCAGGAGCACGGTCCAGCCGTAGTTCTTGATGTGTTCGTGATCCTGCCCGCGTGCGTAGCCCGTCACCACCTTCACCTTGCGACGACTATGTTGCTCCTGCACATAGCCCGGCTTGCCCGACGCGCTGAGCAGCACCGAGGGCGTCTTGGCCTCCCGCAAATTCACGCTCGTCCCGCTGCCCTTGAGCGAATCGATGAACGCCACGCCGTCGCCGGTGAGAAACTGGTATTCCACGGCGCCGGCAAAGCCCGGCTCATCCTTCATCGCGCGCACCGTGCGGGTCATCACCGCCTCGATCATGTCCAGCCCGACCCGACTCGTGACCACGCCGACGAAATGCCCGCTGCGATCCTTCATGGGCGCCGCCACCATCAAGACGCCTTCTTCCATTTCGGCAGCGTCGATATCGCCCAGATACACCCGTTGCCGATCGCGGGCCGAGGTAAACCAATCGGTGTGGGAGACATCCTGCCCGAGCCGTGCGGAATCCGTGCTGGCCACGATCCGTCCTTGGGCATCGGCCACCCCCAACCACCGGTAGAGCGGCGAGTAGGACTCCTTCATCCACACTAAATGTTCCGTGATAGAGGCGTAATCGTGGGGATGGCTGACGAACGTCCTCGCCAGCATGGCCGCATCGCCGTACCGTTCGAAGAGCAACCGATCGATCTTGTCCGCGATTTCCGCCGTGGCCAGCGCGAGGTTTTCACCCGCCGTATCGATGAGGCGATCTTCGAGATAGCGCATGGCGGTGCCCATGGTCAGGATCGCCATGATGGTCAACCCCGCCGCCAATACCAACAGCCATCGGTAGGGCTTCGATTGCGCTGTTTCGATGATCGACTCCTGACTCATCACGCCTCGTACACGGTGTAGAGCGGCACGGTCGCCACAGGATGATAGGCTGTTTTCGTGCGCGCAAGCCCTGGGAGGCCGGTGGCATCCATCGCATTCAGCAGCCGGTATCCACCCTGCTGCGCGTGCCGCGCCAGGGCGCGACTCAACGACTCCGCCGCTCCCACAATAGACCGATCGGTTATTTCGGCGAGCACGCAGAAGACCTCCGGCGCACAGGCCACGCCGAACGTATAGCCGCAGACACGGCCTTCCACGCGCAGCACTAAACCTTTCAACCCCAGCGCGAGCGCATCGCGCAACAAACGTCGATGGAACGCCGCGGAGTCCTCTAACAACAGCGCGCCCCACTCCTCCCCGCCCGCGGCCTGCTTCTGCCCGCGCCAGAGCTCATAGAGCACCCAGCAGTCGGCGTCCTGCTGTCCATCATAGGGCTCGACGGCCACCACATGCTCGCGCAACAACCGATTACAGGCGGCGCGCTGACTCTTGAACCGATCGCCCTTCAGCTCGGCCAGCGCGGCCGAGTCGTAGAGATACTCCGGGTCCTTCGGCACCACACGGTAGCCCCAGGCGGCGCACTGCGCGGCCCAGCTCGCTGGCACCGACTCGATGCGCGCCACGCCCTGCGCACCGGAACCGGATGTGGGCGACGCGAAGGCCTCCCGATTCACACCGCTCGCGCGATGGGATGTCATGGCGGCAAAGGCGGCATCGACAGAGGCGCGTGAGAGATCTCCGCCCAGCGGCGGAACCGGCATGAAGCGTCCGTCCGGACAGTCCGCGAAAACATAGAGGCGATCGTGCATTGTACGGACCTGCTGCGGCAGCAAATCCATCCAGAGATAGTGCGCGGCAAAGGCCCAGTCCGACGGATACTCCGGCTCCGCTAACGCCGAGGCGGCGGCCGCCGCCTCGAAGGCGCGACGATCCGCCAACGAGATCGCACGCCCTGCGCGCGCCTCCTTGCCGGAGCACAGCCGAGCGGTCACCGTCGGCAGTCGATGTTGCACGACGACTGCGGGTTGGAACGGCGTCACCACACGGGGATTGGCTGCCAGCATGCTCAGACGTGGCTCCGCTTCCACTTGCGCCGCCACACGCTCGGCATAGGCCGCCAAGGCTGCATCGTCCTGCAGAAATGGACACATCGGATCCCAGCCGAGGACGATCTCCTCGTGCCGCGCATCCCACATGAGCGCCAACGGATAGAGCTGACAATCAAACGGGCGCTCGGCGTAGAGCCCGCAAAGCGTGGTCGCGGGATCAAAGGCCGGACACATAAACCCGTCGGCGGTTGGATGGGGCACGAGCCGAATCTGACTGCCGCCATGATCCGGAAAGAGCGAGGCATCGTAGCCGCGCCGGATCGCACCGGCCACTTCTTCCGCGGAAAAATAGGGACGCAGCAGGCTATCCGCTTCGGGGAATCGGCAGCAGACCTCGCAACTCGCGCAGGCGCGGCTCGGCACATGCTGCGGCAGCAGGTCGAGCGGAGAACGGGCGCGGTCTGCGCTCCCCGTCGAAGAACCAGTCATAGTGTGTGTCGATGATAGCGGCATCGTGACAGGGCACATAGTCCGACTATCCTTATAGACAGGGCGCACCGAGAGTCCCTGCCTTGCGAGCAGATGGCTCAGCGCGCGATGCCCGGACGCTGCAGCACGGACCTCGCCGCAGCACACGCGATGCGCTCACCCCTGCGCGCCTGTAAAGAAAAGACATCTTAGCACTCTTACCAATCCGCTCCCAGCGTTTCCTCCCTCTCGACCATCCCCGCAACCCGCGCCGTCCGGCGATGTCCGATGCAACTCGTCGGCACGAGCGCACGGCCCGCCGCGGCCCACGACTCTTGAGTGACCCCCACCTGCATGGTACGATGCCGCCACGGTGCCCCCATCGCGAGAGGATCGCCCTCGCCGATCGCGCCGCAGAGGACGGAGCATTGGTACTTTCGCGTAGCGAGCCCGCACAGAGTTCATCACCCAGCGCTCTGCACCGGTGCGCCACCCTCGCCGAACTCCTCACACGCGACGGTCTCCGCACGGCTGCGGCCGACTCGACAGGCGAGGGCGGCTTCGATTCCACCTGGCGCATTTCCCCGACTCCCTATCTCATCTCGCCGGACGACCTGGCGCGCTTCGAGGCGCTGGGACCCAGGCTGTTGGCCTTCTATCGCAGCCTCAACCGCCTCTATCAGGAGAGTGTGCGCGGCGCGCAGCCCGCGTGGGTGGCGGGGTATCTGGATCGCGGAAAGCCGGAATCGCTGATCACCTATAGCCGGATGAACCGCTTCAAGTCGCTGATCCCGCAGGTGATACGTCCAGACGTGCTGCCCACCGATCAAGGCCTGGTCATTACGGAACTAGACTCCGTGCCGGGCGGGATCGGTCTCACGGCGGCGCTCGGTCGGTACTACGCGCAACTCGGCGAGCCGACGCCGCAGATCGTCGGCGGCGCCGAAGGCATGGTGGACGGCTTTCGCCGCATGCTGCTCAGCCTCGCCGGTCCGGAGACGGGCGTCCTGGCGATCGTGGTCTCGGACGAAGCCAAAGACTACCGCGCCGAAATGCAGTGGCTGGCGCAGGAACTGACGCGCACCGGCCTGGAGAGCTATTGCGTCGAGCCGCGCGAAGTCACCTTCACCGAAACCGGCTTGTGGATCACCGCGGGCGAGCACAACCGGCCGGTTCGCTTTCTCTATCGGTTTTTTGAACTCTTCGATCTGAAGAACATCCCGAAGGCCGAGTTGATCATGTACAGCGTGAAGAAGGGGCAGGTCGCCGCGACGCCGCCCTTCAAGCCGGTCTTCGAGGAAAAGCTGGCGTTCGCGTTATTTCACCATCCTCGGCTCACGGCGTTCTGGGAACGGGACCTGGGCGCGGAGACCTATGCCGCCCTGCAGCAGGTGTTGCCGCGGACGTGGATTCTCGATCCCCGACCGATTCCGCCGAGCGCCGTCATCCCGCATCTCATGATCGGAGGCCAGCCGGTCGACGACTGGATGCAGGTGGCGGACGCGGGCCAGAAGGATCGCCAGCTCGTCATCAAGCCCTCTGGATTTTCCGAATTGGCCTGGGGCAGCCGCGGCGTCTCCATCGGGCACGACATGCCGCAGGCCGACTGGCGGCAGGCGGTCACTGCCGGACTGGCCGCGTTCGAGCAGTCGCCCCACATTCTGCAGACGTTTTCCAAAAGTCGCTCCGTGCGCATGGAGTATCATGACCCGCGCGAAGATCGTCTGGAAGCGATGCAGGGGCGAGCGCGGCTCTGCCCCTATTATTTTGTGGCCGGCGACGAGGTTCGCTTGGGCGGAATCCTGGCGACCGTTTGCCCCGCCGACAAAAAGATTTTGCACGGGATGCGCGATGCGATCATGGCGCCCTGCGCGGTAGGGCCTACCTCCCCCGCGCCGACGCCCGCCGTCACCCGCGCCTAAGCGCCGGATCAATACGAGTCATTCACGAGGAACCCGACGATGCCGCTGACGCTCTATCATGTGGAATGGTGCCCCGAATGCGCGGTCGTGCGCGACAAACTGTCCGAGCGCAACTTGACCTACACGAGTGTGCTCGTGCCCGATATTCGCCCCATGCGCAAGCAGGTCTTCGACGTGTCCGGCCAGTATTTCGTCCCGGTCCTCACCACCGGATCAGCCGTACTGACCGAGACCCACGACATCCTCGAGTATCTGGATACGGTCGAGCCGACCAGCGCATGACAGGCTGTGCCCCCAAGAGAGTCGCCGCCCCTGCCGCGCCCCGTCGCACAGGGTCGCGACAGACGGTGTCCCACATTCGAGCCACGTCACGCTGAACCAAAGGAGCGCCTGTGGAAGAGTGGAGACGTATTCTCGCCGAGAGCATTGTGAAGCCCAAGGACCTGGCGGAGCGGTTCGGGCTCGACGAGCAGGAAATTGCCGCGATCGTCGGCCCCTACCCGATGCGCATCACGCCGACGGTGCTGTCGACCATCAAGGAAAAGGGCGACGCCATCTGGAAGCAGGTCATGCCGGATGCCGCCGAACTGGACGACATCGACGCGGCAGACGACCCGCTGGAAGAAGACCTCATGAGCCCGGTGCCGCACCTCGTGCACCGCTACCCGGACCGCTGCCTGCTCATGGTGACGAATCAATGCCCGATCTACTGCCGCTTTTGCACCCGCAAGCGGCTGGTCGGCAAACCCGGCTTTCTGAAGCAGGGCGAGTTGGATCGGGCGATCGAGTATCTGCGCGCGCACACGGAGGTCCGCGACGTCATTCTCTCGGGCGGCGATCCACTGCTGCTCCCGGACCATTTGCTGGAGCGGATCCTCAAAGCGCTCCGAACGATTCCGCACCTCGAATTGATCCGACTCGGCTCGCGCGTGCCCGGCACGCTGCCGCAGCGCATTACCGCGAAGCTCTGCGAGATCGTCAAACGCTACCACCCGATCTACATGAACCTGCACTTCAATCACCCCGATGAGCTCACGCCAGAGGTGAAGGCTGCCTGCGGACGGCTGGCCGATGCGGGTGTGCCGTTGGGCGCGCAAACGGTCCTGTTGAAGGGCGTCAACGACGACCCGGACATCATGAAGCGCCTCGTGCACCAACTGTTGCTGGCCCGCGTGAAGCCCTACTATCTGTATCAAGCGGACCTCACGAAGGGGACGAATCACTTCCGGACCAGCGTGGAGACCGGCATGCGCATCATCAAGGCGCTGCAGGGCCACACCAGCGGCATGGCCGTCCCCCATTTCGTGATCGACGCGCCCGGCGGCGGCGGCAAGATTCCTATTTTACCGCCCGACTACCTCGTGCACTTGGATGAGGATGAGGCCGTGCTGCGCAACTACGAAAATAAAACCTTCCACTACCCGCAACCGCAGGCGAACGGTCATCGTGAACTGCCCATGCTGGGCGCGCCGCGCCCGTATGTGGAAGATGCGTATGCGGCCTGCGGCGACAGCTACCTCGGCAAGACCGACGCGTTTGCGAGCTGGGGGAACGGCTGCGGCGGGGATTTCGAGGACTCGTGAGCACACGACGGACATCCGGCATCCTGCCCGATCACGACATCACCCGCCTGATCGCGCGCAGCGCGATCACCGCCGATCCGCCGATCGAAGATCGCCAATTGCAGCCGGCCAGCCTCGACCTGCGCCTGGGCCGCAAAGCCTATCGGCTGCTGGCGAGTTTTCTCCCCGAACAGACGGACATGACCAGCCGCCTCAACGTGCTGGACTTCTACCAGTCCGACCTCGTCATGTACGAAATGGATTTGACGGGCGGCGCCATCCTGGAAAAGGGCCACGTCTACCTGGTGCCGCTGTTGGAGCGGCTCGCGCTGCCCGCGCACCTGCACGCGCGCGCAAATCCGAAAAGCACGACCGGGCGGCTGGACGTGTTCACCCGCGTGGTGACGGACTTGAATACGGGCTTCGATGAAATTCGCGCCGGCTATCGCGGCCCCCTCTACCTCGAAATTGTTCCGCGCTCGTTCGCCATTAAGGTGAAGACCGGACAATGCCTCAACCAGATCCGCTTCGTGCAGGGGCAGGCGACGGTCGCCGACACGCGCCTGCGCGCGCAACATCGAACCGGCCCGCTCGTGTATCACAATCGACCCAAGCCCACCCCCGTGGCGGCGCGGGACCTGCGGGTCGATCGCGGCCTGTTTCTACGTATCGACTTGAAGGGTGTCGAGCGGCAGGGACGCACCATCGTCGGCTATCGCGCCAAAAAGAACAGCCACGTCATCGACCTGGCCAAGGTCGGGCACTACGCCGCCCATGATTTTTGGGAGCCGATCGCCCCGCAGCGGGGCCACAGCCTGCTGCTCGAACCGGAGGAGTTTTATATTTTGGCGTCCAAGGAACGCGTCTGTGTCCCGCCGGGATACGCCGCTGAAATGGTCGCCTACGAGGCCGCCTGCGGCGAGCTGCGCACCCACTATGCCGGGTTCTTCGACCCTGGCTTCGGCTACGGCCGCAAGGGTGAGATCGCCGGCACGCAGGTCGTGCTGGAGGTGCGTCCCCACGACGTCCCCTTCCTCATCCACGACGGCCAGACGTTTTTCAAGGTTGTATATGACCGCATGCTCGGGCTACCCTCACAGCTCTACGGCACGACCCTCGGGTCGTCCTATCAGAAGCAAACGCTGACGCTCAGTAAACACTTCACGACCTAGCTGGAAGCCCTGGAACCCATGGACTCGGAGCCGCCTAAATTCACGCCCCACCCCGGGGATTCGACGCGCCTTGCCGAAGATCATGCCATGCGCGTCCCCGGCCTCATGGCCGGCACGGCGCTCATGTTCATCGGCTTTTTGAATATCCTGCTGTCGATCAGCGGGGGATTCGAAATCAATGTCATGCCCATCCTGCTCTACTTTGCGGGACTGGCCATGTGGGCGAACGCGGTCATCGACAATCCCACCCGGCGCTATGCCGTCATGGGGTTCGCGATCATCTGCGGCCTGGGATTTTTCCACTATGGCGAAGTGATGTTCTGGCATAAGCAGATCATTTTCTGGTCGACCATCATCATGGTTATGTTCTTCATCTTCCGCACCAGCACGCCCGGCGACTGAGCGCCATGCCCGGCGCCGCCGCGACCATCGCCGTGGTCATTCCCACACTCAACGAAGCCGCCCGTATCGCCGAGATCCTGACGCACACGCGTCATCTCGGCTTCGACGACTATGTTGTCGTGGACGGCGGGAGCACCGACGACACGGTCGCCGTCGCGCAACAGCTGCCTGCGCAGCCGCCGGTGCGCGTCTTGTCGTCACAACCAGGGCGCGCGATCCAAATGAATGTCGGCGCGACAGCCGTCACCTGCGACGTGTTGCTGTTCCTGCACGCGGATACGCGCCTCCCCGCGGACGCGCGTCAGGCTGTGCTCAGCGCCCTGGCCGATCCGCACTGTGTCGGCGGACGCTTTGATGTCGCATTCGATCGCCGTACGTACCTGAGCCGCACGATTGCCGGACTGATGAATCTCCGCTCCAGACTGACCGGCATGATGACCGGCGACCAAGCGATGTTCGTACGCGCCGAGACGTTCCGTCGACTCGGCGGCTTCGCGGAGCTGCCGCTGATGGAGGATCTCGACTTCAGCCGCCGCCTCGCGCCGCTCGGCCGCATCGCCGCCCTGCGCACGCGCGTCACCACGTCCTATCGCCGCTGGGAACAACAGGGGCCAATCCGCACGATTCTACGTATGTGGACCCTACGTCTGCTGTACTGGGCGGGCGTGTCCCCACACACATTGGCACAACACTATCGACTGGTCCGTTGACACCTATGACACCGACTCGACCGCCGCACGCACGTCCATCCGCTTCAACCGGCCGCGCACCGAACGCGCTGGTGCTGTTCGCCAAGGCGCCCATTCCAGGGCAGGTCAAGACCCGGCTCTGTCCGCCGCTCACGGACGATGAAGCCTCCAGCCTCCACGGCAGCTTCGTCCTCGACAGCTTGGAACGCAGCAAGGCCGCCATCCATCAGGGCAAACTTGCACTGGACCGTTTCATCGCCTGTGCGCCGTCGGCCGAGCATGTGTTTTTCAAAATTCTCGGCGAGCGGCATGGCGTGGGACTGTTGGATCAAGTGGGCGATGACCTCGGCGCGCGCATGCACCAGGCTTCGTCCGACCTCTTCGCGCGCGGCTATCAACGCGTCCTGATCCTCGGCACGGACCTGCCGTCGCTGCCGCTCACGACCTACGCGGAGGCACTCCGTCTTCTCGACCGCCACGATGTGGTGCTCGGCCCTGCGGAAGACGGCGGCTACTACGCCCTTGGCCTGACGCGCCCTACCCCCGCGCTGTTTGATGGAATGGCCTGGTCCACGCCGACCGTATCGGCGGACACCCTGGCGCGCGCCGCGTCGCTCGGCCTCACTGTGGGCCAGCTCCCGCGCTGGCGCGATGTAGACACGGTCGAGGATTTACAAGCGCTGATCGCCGAGGCGGCCGCCGACACGCGACGTCCGAAACCGCAGCGCGTGTTCTCCCCACGCACGGCCGGCACCCTTCAGTTGTTGGGTGAGCGCATCCAGCATCGCTAACGCACGGACTGACGGAGGCACGCATGCACAACCAGGTGGCCATCATCCCAGGAGGCGCCAAGGGCATCGGGCGCGCCATTGCGTACGACCTCGCCTCGCGCGGCTGGACCATCGCCCTCTGCTACCGCACCAGTCAGGTGGACGCCGAGCAGACCCTGGCGGAGATCCTGCGTCGCGGCGGACAGGGCTTCGCGACCGCCTGCGACGTGTCCCAGCCGGAGGCCACGGCCCGCTTTGTTCAGGAGACGACCGCGCGCTACGGGCATATCGACGCGCTGATCCACTGCGCCGGTCCCTATCACCGTGTGGCGCTGTTCGAGGAAACTGCGGCCGGGTGGGAGGCCATGTTTTCCGGCAACCTGCACTCGCTGTTTTATGTGGCGCAGGCGGTCGCGCCGGGCATGATCGCACGCAAGCGCGGCCACATCATTACGTTCGGCATGGCGAACGCCGACCGCATGGTGGCGCAACCGAACGTCACGGCCCACTACATCGCCAAGGCCGGCGTGCTGATGCTCACGCGGACGCTCGCCAAACTGCTGGCGCCGCACCAGATTCGTGTGAACGCCATTTCCCCCGGCTTCATCGACTCGGGCAGCGCACCGCCGGAAGAGCTGACCACGGCGCTCAAGACCATTCCCGCCGGATCGCTCGGCAGCGTGCACGACATGGTCGGCGCCGTGCGCTTTCTCCTGTCGGATGAGGCGCGCTACGTCAACGGCGCCAACATCCAGATCAGCGGCGCCTGGGGCATCTGATCGCCCTTATGCTCTAGATTCTGCCCATAAGGATAGACGACCGACATCCATTGAGATCTTCGAGTTGGCCTGTGGTAGAGGCGCATGCTATGGTGCGCCGGTGACGCCCTCTACCCCACAGCCTCGTCCCGTACATCCGCCGGACCTCGTGCTCTACCACGCCGAATGTGCGGACGGCTTTTGCGCGGCCTGGGCCATCTGGAAGAAGTTTCCATCGGCGCGGTTTCTGCCCGTGAAGCACGGCGAGCCGCCGCCTGAGGGCGTCGCCGGCCTGCACGTGGTCATGGTGGATTTCAGTTACGGCCGCGACGTGCTGGATCGCCTCGCCGCCGACGCGAAGAGCTTCCTCGTCCTCGACCATCACATTACCGCGCAAAAAGCCTTAGCCGGGTTTCCCTACGCCTATTTCGATCAAACCAGATCCGGGGCCATGCTCGCCTGGGATTGGGCGCACGGCACACCGGCGCCGTGGCTGCCGCGCTACGTGCAGGACAAGGACTTGTGGCAATGGGCGTTGCCGCTCAGCCGCGAAGTCAGCGCCGCGATCGCCGCCTATCCGTTCGATTTCGCCGTCTGGGATGGATTCGACGAGCCGCGCATCAAGCAGGAAGGGGCGGCGATTCTGCGATATGAATCCGAGCTGGTGGGCAAGATTGCCGGGCATGCCGTCCTGGTGGACTTTCAAGGGCACCGCGTTCCGGCGGTGCAGAGCGCGGTGCTGACCAGTCAGGTCGGCGAACGGCTCTCCGCCGCCTATCCCTTCTGTATCATCTGGCACGACAAAAACGGCCGCCGCTATTGCAGCTTCCGCTCGCGGGAAGACGGTGTGGATGTCGGCAGCCTCGCCGCCTCATTCGGCGGCGGCGGCCACACGCATGCAGCGGGCTTTTCGCTACCCTTGCAGGACGACGGCACCCCGCCGCCCGCGCTGACATTCCGGCCGATTCCGGACAGCGCCGTGAGCCTCCCCCGTCCGCCGCGCCCATGATTCCCCTCTCGGACGATAATCCGGCCGAACGCGCGCCGATCGTCACCGTCTCCGCCATCATCGCCTGCACGCTGGTCTTTCTCTACCAAGCCAGCCTGCCGGAGCACCCGGGCGAGGCCTTCGTCTATCATTACGGGGCCATCCCCGCCGTCGTCACCGGCCAGGCAGGACTGCCGCCTGAACTGGCGGCCCTCCCCGGCTACACCAGCCTGCTCACCAGCATGTTTCTGCACGGCGGGTGGATGCACCTAATCGGCAACATGATGTACCTGTGGATCTTCGGCAACAACGTCGAAGACTCGATGGGGCATGTGCGCTTCGCCGGCTTCTACCTGCTGTCCGGGTTGCTGGCGGCCTACTCCCATATTCTGACCGATCCCTCGTCCACCATCCCGATGATCGGCGCCAGCGGGGCTATTTCCGGCGTGTTGGGAGCCTATCTCCTGCTGCATCCCCATGCGCAGGTCCTGGTACTGATCCCGTTCGGCTTCATGTCTCGCACGGCCTACGTTCCCGCCTGGATCGTCCTCGGTCTGTGGTTTGTGATGCAGGTGTTCAGCGGCGGAGCCAGCTTGGGCGAGAAGGGCGGCGGCGTGGCCTTCTTCGCGCACATCGGCGGGTTTGTGGTGGGGATGCTGTTGATCGGCGTCTTTAAGCGGCGCGAGGTACCGCTGCTCGCGCGCGCCCGCCCGTCACGAATCGACGGTTACCGCGACTGACCGCAACGGCCTCGGCCGCATCGAGAGCAGCTTCAGCGACGCCTACGCATCGAGGACGTCGCGGACCTTCCGCAGCAAACTGTCTTGCCGATAGGGTTTCTGCAGGTAGCACCGGCCAGCAATCCGATGCGTGGCCATCGCCTCCTCCGGCAGATGCGCCGTAAAGAGCACGCGCAACTGTCCGCGGTCTGCGAACAGCCGTTCGGCCACTTCGACACCGCCGATTTCCGGCATGGCCAGATTGGCGATCATCAGGTTGAGACTGCCCGAATACTCATGCGCAATCATCATGGCCTCCACGCCCGAACGCGCCGCCAGCACCCGATAGTGCGCACGACGCAACGACGCCACCGTCCATGTCCGCACACGCTCGTCTTCCTCGACCACCAACACCGTCTCCGTTCCCTTGCCGCGCACCGCAGGGTCGATTGCGCCACGGACCTGCCCGGCGCTTGAGCGGGCTTCACAGGGCCACAAGACACAGGCCTCCGTGTTACGCCCGGCCTGCGCGCTGACGGTGAGGCGGCCGCCGCTGGCTCGCACCATCGACTCCAGCGTCGTCAAGCCGTGCCCCCACGCGCCGTTGGTGGCCTGCGTGGCGAGACTCGCATCCAGCAGCCCTTGGCGAGCCTCCGGCTTCACCTGTGTTCCCGTATCGCTCACGAGGATCGCAACATCCGGGCGCCCGCCCTCGCCCTTCTCGCGCACCTGCGTCCCAATGGTCAGACGTCCCCCGCTCGGCATGGCGTCGCGCGCGTGCAGGACCAGATCCAACAGGACGGCTTCGATGGCTCCGGAGGGCACTTCGACCGTGGCGCCCTCCGCGTGCAGGTCATAGGTGAGCGTCACCGACGAGGGCAGCAGCTCTTTGATGGTGCCATCCAGATCGCCAAGCACGGCCTCCACCGTACAGACGGTGCGATGGCCCTGGTCCTGCGCGGCACGCGATTGGAGTTGCATCGCCACGGTAGCGGCTCGCTCGGTTGCCACGAGGAGTTGCTCCACATGCTTGCTCAACGTCTCATGGCGCTTCAGCCCCGCGCTCAGCGCACCGGCTTCACGCCCCATGGCGCGGACCACGTCCTGCAGCATCGCGCCGACCTGCGCCGCGAAGCGTTCGAGACGCGCGCGCTCAGATCCCGTTGCTCGCTCGACTGGCTCCGCGCGCTTTGCAATGACGGGCGCCGGATTGCCCACAACCTCCGTCGCCATCGTCTGCACTGCGGCCACACGCACGGTCGGACTGCCCTCCTTTGCGGCCGAGAGCGCCTGCTTCAGCTGCGTCGTTTCGTGCAACAGGCGATCGCGCATCATCAGCAGCCGCTCTTCCTCCACGCGCAGCTCCGCCAGTCGATGCGACAGCATCTCACCGCGACGTCGCTCGACGCCCAGCTCTTCCAGCGTGAGCCCATACAGGAGCCCCATCATCAACAGAACCGGCAGCCCCATCAGCCGCCCCACCGATAGGTCTCCGCCCGTCACCACGCCTTCCGCCACGAGCAGTCCGTACCCGGCGCAGACGATGGCCGACAAACCGAGCATCTGCCCCACCGACCGGGCCGAGGCGGCCAGCAGAATAAGTAAAAAATAGGACAGGTAGAAATCCTCACGCGCCTGCCCCGCCGCATAGACAGCCCCGGCGGTCACGAGCGTATCGGCGCTGATCACCACATTGACGAACCAGGCGGCCGTAAACACCCGCGTCGGCAGCAGCATGAGGACCGCCACGGAGGCCAACAAGCCCGCGGCGGTCAGTTCGGCGATCCAACGCGACACGACGAGTTCGTTCCCGAACAACAACTGATACGACAGCGCGATGCCGACCAAGCTCTGCAGCAGCACATACCGAGAGCGCGGCGCGGCCAGGCGAGCCATGATCCCGTACGTAGGCGGCGCAGCAGCAAGCCTAGCAGCGGGGCGAGGGAGCGCAACGGTCTGTGTGCTCATGCATGGTCTCCGGGAAAGAGGCTTCTAGGGTCATCGCGTAGGCGCATACCCAGGGCAGGGCCGACGGCCGTCCCCGCATCTACTCAAGCAACCCCCATACCGGTCCATGCCCGGGCGAACGCATGCAATTTCGGTCAGTTAGCACTCGTGACAAATTCTCGGCATGGACAGCTCTGCGGGGCGGGCACAAAAAGGAACGAAGCGGGTAGGTGCGGGCAGATGCGAACGGCGCACAACCGACAGGTCGAGCGGCGCGCAGCGTTATCGTTCGGGCTGCGCGGGAGGCGGCAATTCACGCACGAGCCGTGAGGAGAGAGGGCACCAGGTGAATTGGGGCAAAATCTTCGTTCCGATGTCGGCCAAGTGATCTTCGAGATAGTGAATCGCGCCGTCGCACGCCGCGTCGGTGAGATAGGAAAATTCCACGCTCGCCGGATCGAGGTGAAAATGCCAGGGCTTGTTATAGGCCCGCGGCGCGACCACCACCTTCCCCGCAATCCGCTTCGGCAGTTGCTTCTCAAGGATGTCACGAGCCTGCTTGATCTTCGCCTCGTCGACCAACTTGAACACGAAGCGGTCGCCGAGAATCGTCTCCATCTCGAAGTAGGCGTCGCCCGAAACTCGTGGGACTGTTGCGGGGGGTGGAGCGATGACTGGCGCAGTTCGAACAGCTGCAGCGGCCGTCGATGTTTGATTCGTGTCACGTGCGGTCGCGGGTTGAGACCGTGGTGGCGACGGCGCGGTCGAGCAGGCGGCACTAACCATGACGCAGGCCACCATGAGACCAACGGTTGCCCGCAGGGATTGCACGGAATCTTCGTTCATAGCGCCTTGTGTCTCCCTCTCATCCAGGCGACGGCACGGCCTGCCGAATCGCCGCCAGCAACGCCTCCGCACGCGAGGCGGCCACCTCCGCGCGTTCGTGCAGGACTGTCACGTGCCCCATCTTCCGCCCGGGGCGCGCGTGACGTTTTCCGTACTCATGCACATGCACGCCCGGCTGCGCGGCCAATTGTCCCGCCTGCCGATCCTCCCGTACCGCCCGCATCTCATCGCCCAGCAAATTGATCATTACCGCCGGCATGGTGATGGACACGGCCCCGAGCGGCCCACCCGCCAACACCCGCACCTGCTGCTCAAACTGCGAGACCGGGCACGCGTCCATCGTATAGTGCCCCGAGTTGTGCGGGCGCGGCGCAATCTCATTGATCCGCAACGCACCGTCCGCCAATAAAAACAGCTCCACACAATACACGCCAGGACTGCCGAGCGCCCGCACCGCGGATTCGCTGAGGCGCTGGGCATCGTCACGAATCGCATCGGCGACCGGGGCCGGCACGATCGTGCGCCGCAAGATACCGCGCTCATGCAGGTTGTCGACCGCCGGATAGCAGCAGGCCTCCCCGCCTCGTCCGACCACGACCAGCACCGACAACTCACGGATAAACGGCACCATCGCCTCGGCGACCAATTCCATCGCAGTCGCCCCCTGCGCCGACAGCTGCGCGCGCAAAGCCGACAGATCGGCCGGGCGCTCCACGCGCCACTGTCCCTTTCCATCGTATCCCGCCCTGGCGGTCTTGATCAGACAGGGCAGGCCCAATTCGGCGACGGCGGCCCAGCCCGCCGCATCCTCGACGCCGCGCATCTCGCGGAACGCCGCGACCGGAAAGCCGCGCTCAGCCAGAAACCGTTTTTGCACGCCCCGATGTTGAATCGTTCGCAAGACCGAGCTGGCAGGATAGAGCGGCACACGGCGTTCAAGCCGCTCGCACAGCGAGGCCGGGACGTTCTCCCACTCGTAGGTGACGGCAGCGACGCCGTCGAGAAAATCCTCCGCACCCGTGTCGGAGGAAAAGGGCGTCATGATGGCGCGATCAGCCCCACGATGTGCGGGCGCCTCCGGGTCAGGATCCCAGACAGCGACACGATAGCCGAGGCGGCGTGCGGCCGCCGCGAACATCGCCCCCAACTGCCCACCGCCGAGAACGCCCAGTACGGCGCCGGGAGCGATGGACGCAGACGAGTGACCGGTCACCATAAGAATAGAATGAACGAAGCGCGGCTACGTCGCGCGGGGACGAGGAGTACGGGCAAGGAAGTCCGGCTGTTGGGCCGTCACGGTGGCGGTCTGCTCAGTGCGATAGGCGATCAACTTGGCGCGAATGCGCGCGTCACGGCCTGCGAGAATTTGCGCCGCCAGCAACCCGGCGTTTTCAGCGCCGCCAATGGCCACCGTCGCGACCGGAATGCCGCGCGGCATCTGGACGATGGACAGCAGCGAATCCATGCCCTTCAAATGTTCAGTCGGAATCGGCACGCCGATGACGGGCAAATGTGTTTTCGACGCCAACATGCCCGGCAGGTGCGCCGCGCCGCCGGCGCCGGCGATAATCACCTGGATGCCGCGATCCGGCGCCGTCTCCGCATAGGCGAAGAGTCGATCCGGTGTTCGATGTGCCGACACCACGAGCAGCTCATTGGGAATCCCCAATTGTGTCAGCAGCGCCACCGCCTTTTCCAGCACCGGAAAATCGGTTTTGCTCCCACCCAACACACCGACCAACGGCCGCGCCGAGGACGCACGCTGTGCCGCCGCTTTTCCACCTGTCCTGCGCCCCATGCGAATTCCTTTCACGCGCCCTGACTACTGCGTGCCATTCGTCAGCAGCTGCCGACGAAGAGTGCCGGACCGTTGACGGCACGCACGCAGCGCGCCATGCCGACTCGACCAAATCGGCGCACACCTTAACGTGGCGTCCGAAAGGCGTCAAGAATACGCCCGGCGTGCACGGTGAGAGGCCTGAGGAACCCGCCGCCCCCGCACCGCCCGTACATGTGCACAGGCATTCCCCCCACCGAACCGAACGCGCGTGAAATTGACCCCTCTAGACGCGGAGCGTATGATTTGGGCAGTATATCCGGGTACGATGGGCGCGCGCGCCCATGGCCACGCAACACAAAGCTTATGGCGGTTCCACCTCTCAGCCATATCCAGCATAAGGTCCGCTCGCTGATCGGCCGACGTAGCGGTCTGGACGAGTTGGCGGTCGACGACCTCGCGGTCTCCACCAAATTGCAGTCCTGGGCCGCGGTGCAGATTCCAGAGCGCCTGCGCTTTTCGGCGCGCCTCGCGCTCATGCTGGTCTTCGGCTTCTTGATCATCATCGCGTTCGTGCCCTGGACACAAACCATCACGGTCACCGGGCAGTTGTCGGCCTATTCGCCGTACGAACGTCCCCAGTGGATCGAGTCCACGATTACCGGCCGCATTACGCGTTGGCACATTTTCGAAGGCGTGCGCGTCAAGAAGGGCGACCTGATCGTCGAGATGGACGACTGGGATCCCAGCTACATGGCGCCGGATCTCATCACGCGATTGGAGGAGCGTAAAAAGGCACTGGATCAATCGCGCAAGGCCGCGCTCGACCGCGCCGATCACTTGGATAAGCGCATCGCCGAGATGCAGCACATCGTGAAAGCGGCCGGCCCCTCGGCCTCCGCCCGCGTCGTCGAAGCCGAAAACAAGATGCGCGAGGCGTCGCAGAAGGTGGAGTCCTCTAAGATCGCGATGTCGACAGCGGAACTCAACGTCGACCGTCATCAGCAGCTCGCGGCGCAAGGCCTGGTTTCGCAGCGCGAACTGGAATTGGCCATTCAAGGCGCCATCGCCTCGAAGGCCGACTTTGAAGGGGCGCAGGCCGCGCTGAAAGGCGCCCGCCAATCCATGATGGCGCTCAGCTACGGACGGGATCAGGTCAACGCGGAAGTCCTACAGCGCTTGATGGAAGCCGAGGCCACGCGCAACGCCTCCATCGGGGATGCCGCCAAAGCCACCAACGAATTGGCCGATATCGAATTGCGCCTCTCCAACGCCTCCCAACGCCGCATGGCCGGGCGGGTCTATGCGCCGGTCGACGGCACCGTGGTGAAAATGTCCGAAGTCGGCCCGGGTGAAACCGTCCGGCAGGGCGATCGCATCGTCCGTATTTCCCCGACCAGCATCGACAAAGCCATTGAAATGGTCGCCGACGGAATCGACGCGCCCCTGTTGAACGTGGGCCGCCACGTGCGGCTCTTGTTTTACGGTATTCCCGCTATCCCCCTGCCCGCGTGGCCGGAAGTCATGGCCGGTACGTACGGCGGCGTCATTAAGGTCATCGATCAAATCGACGACGGCAAAGGCAACTTCCGGTTTTGGGTCGTACCAGACCCTGAAGACCGTCCCTGGCCCGATCAAGCACATGTGCGCCAAGGCACCAAGACGATGGGCTGGGTCATCCTCAATCGTGTGCCGCTCTGGTACGAGCTGTGGCGCCGCTTCAATCTGTTCCCGCCGGACTTCCAAGAACGGCCGCCGAGCCTGATCGATACGCTCTTGCCGCGCGCCGGGGGCAGCGCAAAATAGAGTGCCCGCTATGCCGGCGTCCTCATCACATTCGGCTCTGCACCGGACTCAGATCATGGCCGGCCGTGAGCGGGCCCCCTACCGGTCCGCCGCCGCTCAAGAGGAGTGACTCGATGCCTGTCCTAACCCGCGTAGCCCTCTCACTGGCTGTCGCATTGACGAGTACGCTGGCGGTGCCTTACGCACCCTTTGCGGCCGACGCCCCATCGCCGAAGGCGCTGCCGGCCATTGCGCTCTCGATGGATGAAATGTTCGCGTGGATCGACCGGACCCACCCGCTGCTGAAAAGCGCGGGCACGGACCGGATTGCCGCGCGCGGACGCCTGCTCAAGGCGATGGCCGCCTTCGAGCCGACCCTGGTGAACGACACGGAGATGGAACGGTTCATTTCCAGTTCGAGCCCGCAGAAGGGCACGCAGATGGTCGGCTTCAACGACACCTTCATCGACTTCAAACACCCCTCCGGCATCCGCGGCATCGCGGGCTATCGGCAATCGCTCGGCGACGCGCGCATTCCCGATCTGCGCATCAACGGAGACAACCAAATTCTCGTGGGCGCGTCGATTCCCTTGCTCCGCGGACTCATGGTGAATCCGGAGTCGGCGGAAATGCAGCGCTCCGAATTGGCGGACCCGCGGGCCGAGGTGAAGATCGCCGAAACGCGCCAGGGCCTCTTTCTCGCGGCCGCGACGCAACTGTGGGATTGGGTATCCGCAACGAAGTACGTCGACATCGCACGGCGCGCACAGAAGGTTGCGGACGAGCGCTTGAAGCAAATCGAGCAACGGGCGAAGGCGGGAGCGGCCGCGCCGCTGGACGCGGTGGAAGCCGGGCAGGAAGTGCAGCGCCGGAAAGAATCGGCCATTGCTGCCCAGCGCATTCTCGAGCAGGAGGGGTTGAAGCTCTCGCTCTTCCTGTGGGACCGCGATCAGCCGACCATCCCGGCGCTGGACCGCGCCCCCGAATTTCCCGAGGCCCTCGCCTCCCCGTCGGCCGAGGCGGTGCATGCGCATAAGCTGCAGGCGCGCACGGAACGGCCGGAAATCCGCGAGATCGACATCGAAGCGAAGATCAACAACATCGACCTGGCCCTCGCCAAAAACAACTTGCTGCCGAGCTTGGATGCCGATGCGACACCGGCGCGCAATCCCGAAAAGTTCGTGCTCGGCCTCGGGTATAAGTTCGGCCTGGAACTGCGGGTGCCGCTGCTGCAGCGGCGCGGCCGCGGGGAAGTGCTGGAGGCGCAGGGACGCGCCGATCGGTTGGTGCTGACGCAGAAATATCGCGAACAGCAGGTTCTGGTGGACGTGGAGAATGCGCTGTCCGCCATCGAACGGGCGAAGGAGCGGATCACGGCCGCGGCCGAATCGCTCCGGCTGGCGCGCACGCTGGAGGAAGGCGAACGCTTCCGATTCAGCCTCGGCGCCACCAGCGTCCTGTTCGTCAACCTGCGCGAGCGCAACACCGTGGACTCCGAGGTGCAGTTGGTGCGCGCAAAGGCCGATTACCAGAAGGCCCTGGCGAACTATCAATGGGCGATCGGCGCCTGGGCGAAGAGCGAACCGTCGGCGGTGCCGGTACAGTATAAGCACGTGAAGTAGCGCACCCGCGGCGGGTGCAGAACCCGGCTCAAACCGGCCCTGGGGTGGCATTCTGAGTGGGTGTTTGGTACCGTGGGCGGGCGCGAACACCCAGCCGCACGGAGCTCGACGAAGCCGCGGCGCCGGTGCGGGCGACCGCCTCTATCTAGAAGTAGCTCGCGTACGATTCTTATGGCCTCAGGTGATTACGAGCCCCTCCCCTCGCTAGCCATCAAGGAGTTGGTGGCGCGCGTCGCCGTCCTGCTGCAGGCGGAAAAACGCGTCCTGTGGTTGCTCGTCTCCTACTCGGTCGCGATCGGCCTCTTTTCCCTCATCGTCCCGTTGACGGTGCAGGAGCTGGTCAATACCTTTGCCTTTGCCGTTCAGCCCATCACCATCGTCACGCTGACCGCCATCATCATCGCCGGCCTGCTGTTCGTCGGTGCCTTCCGCGGCTTTCAGATTTACGCGGAGGAAATCCTGCAACAACGCGTCTTCTCCCGGGTCGCCCTGGGCATGACGCAACATCTTCCCGACGTCCAAATCGGCGCGTTCCGCCCGCGCTACGCCAACTTCTTCACGGAAGCGGTGTTGGTCCAGCGCGCGCTGTCGGCCTTTCTGATCGACTTGATCGACGTCGTCATCGGCGGCGCGGTCGGCATGAGCCTCCTCGTGTTCTATCACCCGTATTTTTTGGGGTTCAACGTCGTCTTCGCTGGCGGCGGGGCGGCGGTGCTGTTCCTGCTCACCCAGGGCGGACTGCGCGCCACCGTGGAAATGTCGCATTGGAAATACGATCTCCTCCACTGGATTCAGGAGGTGTCGTATAACGTCCTGCACTTCAAGTCGACCATCTGCAAGCCATACCTCTTGCGGCGAACGGACGAATTACTCCAAGGCTACCTCGGCTCGCGCCAGGACCGGTTCGCCGTCATCATGCGCCAGCACCTCGGATCCGTCCTGTGGCAGGCGCTTGGCCAAGGCGGCGTCATCGCGACCGCGGGATGGTTGCTGTCGAGCGGTCAGCTCACCGTCGGTCAATTGGTCGCGGCGCAGGTCGTCGTCGGGAAACTCATCTACAGCTTCGATTCGCTGGTGAAGAAGACGGGCTATTTCTTCTACTTCCTCACCGGTCTGACGGAACTGGACTTCGTCTTTTCACTGCCGAAAGATGATCACCGCGTCGAGGCCGCCGTCCCCCTCCCCGATCCTACGCTCTATGGCCTTCGCCTCAGCGCCGCCGGCGTCGGCCTGCGCGACAAGAACGGCACCATGGTCGTCGGCCCCTGCGACGTGGAAGTGATGCCGGGGGAAAAAGTCGCGATCCATGTGCCGACGCAAAGCGCGAAGACTGGCCTGGCCCGAGTCCTGGCCGGGTTGGAAACGTCGTCGATTGGCGTCATGCGCTACAACGGCATCGACCTACGCCACGTAGATATGGACAACATCAACGCCTGCCGAGGATATGTCCTGGATTCGCGCCTCTCGCTCTTCGAAGGGACGGTGGAAGACAACATTACGTTGGGCCGTCCGTCGATTCCCTACTCGGACCTGCGCTGGGCCCTGCGGTTTGCGGAATTGGAAGAGGAAATCGACGCGTTGCCCTTGGGTATCAAGAGTTCCGTGCGGGCCCCGGGCGTGATCTTCTCGAACTCACGCATTTTGCGGATGCTCATTGCGCGCGCCATCATCACGCGCCCGCAGCTGATCGTGGTGGACGGATTGATGCATCCCCTGCACCCGGCACTGCGGGATACGATTCTGCGACGGCTCTGTTCGAAGGAAGAACCCTGGTCGGTCATCTTCGTCACGAACGACCCGAACCTCACCCCCCATGTCGATCGACAGATCGTGTGTGAACGGTAAAGGAGGCCTATCACGGTGCGGCAAGCATTCACGCTTCAAAACTTCGGGTGGTCGCGGATTGTGTTGAGTCTGTTGATCGCCGGGCTCGGGTGGATCGGTGGGCAGGAGCTCAGCGCGATCGGACAGGACCTCCGGGTCATGTACACCGAGTACACGCTGGGCGCCACGGAGCTGGCGCACATCATGGCCGACACGGTGCGCTATCGGAATACGATTCTCCGCGCGCTGGAGGCCGACGACCGCAAAGACTTCGAACGCATTACCGCGTCGCTCCCGGAACTCCGCGCCAAGATTCAACTCGGCATCGATCGCTACGCCGCCGCCAGCCTTCGCGTCTCACGCAGCGGACGCAGCGAGCCGGAGGATTTGCAGGCCGTGCGCTTGAGCCTCGACGATTACTTCCACTCCGCCAACAAGACCATCGACCTGCTGGTCCGCGAATGGGAGGCGCCCAGCAAGGCGGCCGCCGCCGAACTGCGTCGCAGTGCCGAATCTCACGCCGCGGAAAACGCGGGGCCGAAAATGATTCAGTTGAGCATCGCCCTGGATCGCTTGCTAGAAACCATTGCCGACGTGGCGAAAGACATGCGCGACGAAGGGCTGAAGTCCATTCGCACGGCCAGCCTGCTGCTGTTCTTCGGCAGCCTGTTCCTCGCCGCGCTGAACTTGTTGATGGGATTTCGACAGACGCAGAGCGAATCGGAAAAGCCGGGGTGGCAACCGCGTGTCCCCGCCGTCGACACGCCCAGAGGGTAGGCGCGGACCAGACTCCTTGGCGCACCCCACGCCGAGGCGCAAGCCAAGCACCCGGGCTCACGCACCACGCTTCGATTAGCCGGCCGGCTGCGGGCGACCCACGGCGCGGAACAGTTCCGCCAACTCCGACTGCGACAGCGGTTGCCAGGTCCCAAGCGCCAGCCCCTCCAGCGTGAGGTGCATGATACGAATGCGCTGCAGCGCCACCACGTGAAAGCCGAGTTCCTCGCACATCCGCCGAATCTGCCGGTTCCGCCCTTCGGTCAACGTAATGTGAAACCGCCGTGGTCCCACCTGCCGTACGATGCAGGGCAGCGTCGGGCTCCCCAAGACCATCACGCCGCGCGACATACGCTCCACGAACGCGGGCGAGATCGGGCGATCGACTTCGACGCGATACTCGCGCTCGTGCCCATGCTCCACGCGGAGCACCTCGTTGACCAAGTCGCCGTCGTTCGTCAGGAGAATCAGGCCTGAAGAGTCCTTGTCCAAGCGCCCGATGGGAAAGATCCGCTCCGGGTGGCCGATCGCGTCGATGATGTTGCCCTCGACATGCGCCTCGCTCGTCGTCGTGATGCCGGTGGGCTTGTGATACTTGATGTAGACGCGCGCCTGGCCCCACGCGAGCAGCGTCCCGTCCAGCGTGATGGCGTCCCCCGGACAGACCACATCGCCCAGGACGGCTCGACGCCCGTTGATCGTGACGCGGCCGGCCTCAACCAGCTTATCCGCGCCGCGCCGAGAGCTGAAGCCATGCTCGGTGAAAAACTTATTGATCCGGATCGCGTCCGGACGATCGCGTGAGAGCGGTGAGTCTGCCATGGGGTGACGACGACGGCGGCGGTGAGGCCTACGATGGTGACGAGAACCGGGAGTTATCTTCCTGCGCGCATCAGGCCGTCACGCGCGCTGTCGCTGCGCCTGCACAAGGCCGAGAATGCGGTAGATCAACCGAGCCACGGAAAATTGCGGCGCGACAAATCCCTCGATCGGCGCAATCTCACTGACGTCCATGCCGACAATGCCCGGACCGGCCGCGAGCGCGCGCATTAGGTTCAACGTATCGTACCAGCCGAGGCCGCCCGGTTCCGGCGTGCCGAGCGCCGGCACGATCGACGGGTCCAATCCATCGCAATCGAACGTGACATAGACCGGCCCGGTGCATTTCGCCACCACATCCGGAATCCATCGGCTGGCGCGGCCTTCGTACGGGCCCATCGGATCGAGGATCCGGCCCGCGAAAAACGTCGCAATGCGCGGCGTGCTTCGCATCCGCTCGACTTCCTCCGGGCACACGGATCGAACGCCCACCTGCACCAGAGGCAATCCGTCGTCGACGACGCGCGCCATGACGCTGGCGTGGCTGTAGGGATTGTCGTGATACGCGTGACGCAAATCTCCATGCGCATCGATTTGCAGCACACAGAGGTTAGGATAGCGCCCGGCATGCGCGCGGATCGCCCCGAGCGCGCCCGTATGTTCGCCGGTCAACGTGACGGCAAATTTCCCCGCCGCGACGCTGGGCGCCACATAGGCTTGGATCGCGTCCACCGCATCTTTATCCGTCCGCCCGTTCAACGCCAGCGGCTGTGCCGTCGCCACGCCTCCCCAGAGGCGATAGGCCTCGCACTGCAGCAGCTCATCGTAGAGCTCAACCTGCTGTGAGGCTTCAATGACGGCGTTCGGCCCATGGTCCGAGCCGAGGATATAACTAGAGGTATGTTCGTATGGAGCGGGCAGGACGTGCACCCCGGCCCGTTCGGGATCGCACCAGGGAAGATCCAGACCGAGAAAATTATCGGGGAGGCCGAGCCAGCCTGGGGGAAGCGTCATGCCGGTCGACGATCTGTGCGTCTAGCTCCGCCGCTTCGGCAGATTTTCTTGTGGAATAAAGACGGCCAGCGCCACCACCGTGGTCCAGCGATCCGCCTTGCCGATGGCCGATTGCGTGTTGTTCAACGTACGGACGATCTTGCCGCCCATCTTGAACACCTGCTCACGCTCTTTCCAGGCCGAATTCGGATCGAACTCCACGCCTAAGGTCGTCGCCAACATTTGGGCGGCCAAGTCTTCCGTATACTCGCCGGTCTCTTCGTCGGTCTCGCCGTGGGCATGGTGTTCGGATAAATACCCGTACGAATGACGATCCGTCGGAATCGCCAAGCCGATCGAGGCGGAGACGAGGCGATTACGTTCATTCGTTTCGGAGCGCGCCATCACGCAGAAGGTGATCTCGCCGGGATTCAGCAACTGCTCGCCGCGCTTGCGGGGAACAATTTTGCAGCCCGGAGGCAAAATCGACGACACGCTGACCAGGTTACAATAGGCCACCCCGGCAGACCGCAAGGCCTGCTCAAACGAGGCCAACTTTTCCCGATGGACGCCGACGCCACGCGTCAGAAACAAATGTGTAGGAACCATAGTATCCCTTCATGCAACGAGCTGCGCGACGGATGCCGCGCAGGCGATGACTGTGATTCAGTATTCCCAACCGCGTGACAGAAATCGACGCGCCTGCCGATCTACGTATCACGCAGCCGCGGCGCACGGGAGGCAGTTGTACCAACTTGCTCCCCGTTTCGCAACAGGGTCGACGAGATTTTACGCAATCGTTACGCCGGGGGCGCAGACGGAGGCGGCGGCAGATTGAGCACCAGGAGTTTCGGCTCCGTCATCTCCTCCATCGCGTAGCGCACACCTTCCCGGCCCAGGCCGGAATCCTTCACGCCGCCGTACGGCATATGATCGGCGCGAAAGGTCGGGATCTCGTTCGCCAGCACGCCGCCGACCTCCAACTCCCGGAACGCCTGAAAAATGCGGTGGATGTCGCGAGTGAACACCCCGGCCTGCAAGCCATAGGGCGAGTCGTTCACCAAGCGCAACGCCTCGTCGAACAACCGATAGGGCGTAATCGTGACGACGGGTCCGAACACTTCTTCGCACGACAGCTTCATGGTCGGCGCCACATCGGTCAGCACCGCCGCCTCAACGACGGAACCTTGGCGCGCGCCGCCCAGCAAGACCCTGGCGCCGCCCGTGCGGGCGTCCGCGATCCATTGTTGAATGCGGGAGGCCGCCGCCTCGTTGATCACCGGCCCCACCACTGTGTCCTCTCGCGTAGGATCGCCGGCCTTCAAGGCACGCACCGCCGTCACAAACGCCTCGGTGAACCGCTCGCGCACGGACTCATGCACCAAAATACGCTGCACGGAAATACAGGTTTGCCCGGCATAGCCGTAGCCGCCGGCGGCGCAGCGGCGCGCGGCCAGATCGAGATCCGCGTCCGGTTCGACGATCACGCCCGCGTTGCCGCCCAGTTCCAGCAACACGCGCTTCTTCCCGGCTTTCGCTTTCAGCATCCACCCGATGGCCGCGCTCCCGGTAAAACTGAAGACCTTAAACCGATCGTCTTCCACTAAGCGTTGCGCCACCTGATTGTCGCAGGGCACCACCGTCAACGCGCCCGACGGCAGCCCCGACTGCGCGACCACCTCGCCGAGCAACAGCGCGGTCAACGGTGTCTGTGGGGCAGGCTTGATGAGAATGGCGTTCCCGGCGGCCAGCGCGGGCGCCACCTTGTGCACGACCAAATTCAGCGGAAAATTAAACGGCGTGATGCCCAGCACGGCCCCGACCGGTACGCGACGCGTCAGGCCGACGTAATGGTCGAGCCCCGGCGTCCAATCCAGCGGGATCATCTCGCCACCGAGCCGCTTCGCTTCTTCCGCCGCGACGACCCAGGTTTGCACGGCCCGCGTGACTTCGCGCCGGGCATCGGCGAGCGGCTTGCCCGCCTCTGCGACAATCAGCGCGGCAAACTCTTCCTGGCGGTCGCGCAACTGCTGCGCAATGGTCTCGCAGGCGCGCGCGCGAACGTGGGCCGGGAGCCGCGCCATCTCACGGGCAGCCTGCACGGTAACGCGCGTGGCCTCTTCAGCCAACGCGGCATCGGCCAATGACACCTGCGCGATGAGCTCGCCGTTGTAGGGATTGCGGATGGAATCGCAGTGGGCGGTGACGGGACGACGGTCGCCGATCACCAAGGGACGAGGCGCGTTCACGACAGCCCTCCCCTGTGATCCGAAACGTGAGGCACGACTAAGTCACCGAGTGGAGAACGGCGCCGTCCGATGAGCACGTCTGGTGCACTACACCGGTTGCGCATCAGCCGAACCGACCGCGGCGGTCGCCTTGGCGATCAATTCTTCGGTGCCCCAGTCGCGCACGGCGTCCAGCGTGAACGCCTCATAGGTTGAGACGCCTTGGCACGAGGGACAGGCCGGCCGAGGGACTTTGCGCCAATACACGTCATTGAGACAGGACATGCAGACCCAAAAGTCCGCGTTGCCCGGGTTTGCCGCAACCTGCCAAAACGTTTGTGTCGTGGCCATGGGTCCCTCTCAGTATGTGGTGGTTACGGGGCGCGCGCGGCGCGCGTTGGCGATGTCGCGTGCTTGACGGCCGGCGCGGGAAGCGATGATTGCGAACTGCCGGCCGGAGCCGCGCGTTGAAGAAATTCCTCGATCTGCTCTTGAAACACGTCGAAGGGAAACGCACCGGGCACGGTGACGGGGGCCGTCTGCCGCCCCTGCATATCCTGACTCAACAGAATGACGAAGCCCGGCGTGCCGCGAAATCCCCAGCGGCGCCCCTCTTCCCGATCCGCAAAAATGGAGTCGATATGCGCGCCGTCGCGCAGGCAGCTTTGAAAGGTGCGCTCGTCCAAGCCGAGCTTTCGGGCGTCCTGCATCAAGCTCACGACGTCCAATTGCGAGCCGTCGGAAAAGAGCCGATCGTGCATCGGCCAAAATTTTCCCTGGTCGCTCGCGCAGCGCGACGCCAACGCACCGGCCATGCCGGGGCCTTGATCGGCGCGCGGAAAGTCGCGGTAGTAGTAGCGGACCTTGCCGGTGTCGATGTACCGGGCCTGCAACATGGGAAAGGTCTCGCGGAAAAACTTGGCGCAGAACCCGCAGGTAAAGTCGGAATACTCGATGATCGTGACCGGCGCTTGGATGTTCCCCCGCACGCGCGCGTCTTCACGAAAGGCCTCGGCATCGGCGCCCACCACCGCCGCAGCGGCGGCAACCAGGCCGACAAGCGCGGCGCGGAGTCGACGACCGTAGCGTGAGGATGCGCTGAAATGTCGAGCCACGCGCCTACCTCTTTGCTTTCTTCTTGGCCAACACGGGGCGCGGAGACGTGCTGTGGCGCACGCGGGCATGGCGCCGTTTCCGTTCCAACAGGCCCTTCATCAAGAGCGGCCAGACCACCGTGGCGTCACTCAACACTTCGGCAAATCGCCCGCCGTCGGAGGGCGGCACGAATTTCCCCCAGGAGATCCCCTCCTGGTAGGTGCAGCCGCTCAGCCCGCCCCAATAGTCAGGCTCCGGGCAAATGCGTACGCCGTACTGGAAGCGCGGCGGGACCACATCCAACCCCAGCCGCAGATTGCCGATCTCGACATAGGGACCGACCTGCTGGGCCCAATTTCTCGGCACCCCTCCGCCGATGGTCAAAATCCCCAGGCGCTTGGACGCCATGATACGGTCGGTATAACTATTCAGATCGAGATAGGGATTGAAGGACGGATAAAACTGATGGAGCGCCCGACGGACGCCGCGATCGCCATCCTTTTTCTTCGCCACAGCGCGAGCCTGCGCCAAATAGGCGCGCATCGCCCAAATGCCGACATCCAACCCCATTTCCGAATCGGTGAAGGCCGGAATAAACACCGGCACCTGTTTCTGAAAGGCGCTCTTTAAAATGCCGGCGCCGGGGAATTCTTTGTCGAGCGTCCGCCCGACTTCGTACGTCAGCCGTTCGGAGGAGAGGGGAATCTTCATGTCCAGACGCTTGAGCGTTTCCGTCACGACATGCTCGACGTAGTTCAGATTAGATTCCATCTCCAGCGTGTCGTACACGCGGTTGTAGCCTTTGCTGAACAATTCCTCGTCGTCCATCGCCGGGTCGTGCCGATAGTGGGTCTTGCCGGTCGACTCGCTCAGGCCGTGCGCCACCAAGGCGCCGGTCGAGACGATCATCTGCACCATACCCTCGTCGATCATCTGGCTGATGATCTTCCCCATCTTCGCGATGGTCATGGCGCCGGAGAGCGTCAACACCACCGTGCAGTCGGGGTCCTCGACCATCGCACAGAGCACTTCGAACGCTTCGCCGAGACGTCGGCCGCCGAAGGCCGTCTTCTTCATCGCGGCCAGCAAATCGGTGAACGAGTCGATCTGATCCGGGTCGAGCGGCTCTAAGGCGTCGAGACCGTCCTTCGCCCCATCGTGTAATTTCCGCGGTAACATAACACTCCCTCCGCGTGGCAGCGCCGCGTTCGGCAGCGATCAAGAAGCCTGATCGGGGCCGAGGCGACGGACGCGCGAGCCCTCGTTATACACAACGGTCGCGGGACGGGTCAATGAACGGAGAGCGGCGCATCGCTCGAGATGCATCGCGCACCGCGGCAAACTCTGGCGAGACGGCTGCAAACGCGGATCGTCGCAGCGCGCAGACGGCGCGAAATGCGGAACGACCTGTGCGTCGCTCGATGCGCCCGCGTGTCACGCGCGTCTGCGTGGAGACACGCGCTTGACTCTCGCCGAGAGGAGCGATTACTCTCGAAATGATCTCGCCCTATATTGTGTGAACAACGGAGATCACTCAGCATGTCATTCGATTCGTCATCTGGTTCGTCATCCCACTCGCGCATCATGAGCCAAGTACCACTCGCATTCGCCACGCAAACAGAGAAGACGGCGCAAATCGCTCACACGTGGTTTGCGCGCCTGCAGGCGGTCCGTGCCACCTGGTCGCTGGTCGTGATGGTGGCCGTAGGACTGCTGATGAGCGGCTGCTCCTCGACCGGTCCGATTCCCTTCGGACAGAACGCCGTCGCCACCGGCGGCTTGAGCAAGGGCAACTTCCGCATCGTGCGCAGCAACGTGCGCGGCGACAGCTATGGGTTCCGCTTGCTGGGCTTCATCCCCATCGTGCCGGCCCGCGTCGTCGATGCGAAGACCGATCTCTATCAAAAGCTCGACAAAAGCGGCGATAAGCTGGAAGGACGATCGATCGCGCTGGCGAACGCCACGGAAGATCACAATACCTACTACTTCATTCTCGGTAGCGTGCCTCGGATTACGCTGACCGCAGACATCATCGAGTTCTTGGACGATCAGGCTCTGGCCGAACGTGCCGAGAAGAAAGCGGAACGCGCGCGCACGCCGGAACCGGCACCAGCCGCACTGGTTCCTTCGTCGGTATTGAAGCCCTCCGCGTTGAACTCCGCGCCGGCTGCCGCGACCACACCGCCGCCGACGGGGAAACCCGCGACCTTGCCGACGCCCGTCTCTCCCGCGCAGGCTCCCTATTCCTCCGGGTTGGGACCAATCGGGCAAGATGCGCCGATTGCGGAATTTGACCTCCCGACCGTCGCGCCGCTCAGCCGGTAAGCCGACGCGCAGCGCGTCGCCGCACCCACCGCGTGCCTCCGCGGCTCAGCCAGGAACTACGTATCAGTGCCGGGGCGAGCGGCGAGCCTTGCGCAATGAAAAAGCTGTTGACTTGCTTCTGTAGCAAGGGTAGGCATAGAGACGTAGAAGGGGTGCGCGGGCGATGGCTCCGCATCGTTCATCCATTTCACTCCACACCATGAGGCACGCATGAAGACATCATCGGGGTTTCTGGGTCTCGGGCTGCTCACCCTCTCGCTGGTTGCAGGCGCCTCGTTCGCCCAGGCCGGCGATGTGCCGGATTCCACCATCAAGTCGAAGCTCTTCGCGCTGTTGGGCGGCCACAACCAGGCCTTCAAGGGCGTGGATGCGTGCGTGAAAGACGGCAGCGTCAATATGCACGGCAACGTGGCGTCCGAAGAACTCAAGAGCAAGGCCGCCGATTTAGCCAAGTCGATCCCGAGCGTCAAGGAAATCGTCAACAATATCGAAGTCCGCTAGTCTCTGCGCGATCGAGTCAGGCCGCCTTATTGGCTTGACTCGATCCGCTTCGGTCGCTCTTCCCGCCACTCCGCCTCGTCAGCGGCATTCGAGCGCAGTCCTTTCAGCAATCCACTTCATGCCGTTGTCCGCGCATGCGCAGACAGCACCGCATGCACCTAAGCAAGGTAGATCGTTGTTGCCGGTAAGGTTACGGACAGAGCAGACGCGCGCCTGATCAGCGCACGATTGCTCGCGCACCGTTCGACGGATGATCACACAGCCCTGTGTGGCGAAGCATGAAGCCGAATGAGCGAGGATGGAATCGCCTGATTGGCGGTCGCCGCTTGCGGAATGAATGGTGGTCCCAACGGGATTCGAACCCGTGTCTGAGCCTTGAGAGGGCTCCGTCCTAGGCCAGGCTAGACGATGGGACCAGCCACAGTACAGCGCACGTCTGGCCAGGAAGCAGGCAATCTAGCACAGGCCCCACCAGGATTGGAAGATCGTTTGAAGAAGTCCCCCTCATGCCGAACCGGCCCCCGAACCGCCAGACCGAGCCGCCCCTAAGCGAAGCCGACGACGGCGGGTCCCGCAGCACAGCACCGCATCGACTTGGCCCTCGCACGCTCCAAGCTTTTGTCCTGCCCTGCCCAACGTGATCGATGCTAGATAGCTGGTAAACCAGGAGGCGGCACTGTTCGTATGGCATTCCTCATGGCATCGGAATGCGGCAGGATGCTTCACCGTAAGTCGCAATCGTTGATGAACTACCACTCCCGACCCCTTTTATGGCGGGCGGCGCTATTGGATCGGCCAGCCCAGCGCCTGGCGGCAGGCCGTGCAGCGGAGGCCCTGGGCCAGCGGATAGTGCGGATCCTGATTGGTCCATGTCTCCACGCCTCCATCCGCGTAGAGCGCCGAGGGAATCGCCTCGCACGCGGGTGCGCGATCGAGCGACACATCCAGATCGACTGCCGACCAGGCCTGCACCAGCACCTCCGTGACAGTCGAGTCTTGCGCGATGAGATAGGCGAGCGCGGGCGCAAGATGCTCACAGACGCGCACCGCAGCAGCCTCTCCGGCCTCAAGACGAAGTTGTCTCGTGTCTGCGGCAAACCGCCAGGGCATGGTTCAGCGTCCTTGTGTCGAATTCAACAGTCCGCGCAATGTGGATCCGTCGTCATAGTGCAGATCGTCCAGCAACCAGGCTCGGCCGACCTTGCGCAATGCGTATTCCACAAGCACGGCGCGACCGCCTTGGTCAAACCGCACCGGCACGCGCGCGCGAGCGCCTGCAAGGGACGCCTGCCCGAGTGTAAAGCCGGTGGGATACTCTTGCGAGTTTGTAAACGGATCGCCGTTGATGACAGGGGCACGCTCTGCGGACGGTTTCCGTGACCAATACCTACGGATCGCCTGCGCGAGTGACGTGGTCAGCTGAGATTGCTTCCGTTGAACCGTCGTCGCGCTAAAGGCCATCTCATGCGTCAGATGCTCACGCAGCAGTTCAAGCACCGCCGCCTCGGGTGTCACCGGCGCGCCGGTGCGCGTGAGGCGCCACACCAGGTGATCCAGCCCCAACAACCCCTGTCGCTTGGGCAGCAGATGCACGTCGAAGGAGCTGTTGCGGCAGGCCATCCGCCAGGTCAGCAGAGGCAGCGACGTGATGCCGAGCGTACGCGCCGACTGAGCCGCCGGAGCGGGAAGCCCGCCTTCGAACAATCCCTCTGCCGGCGTGACCACAAACGAATGGGACGCCTGCTCGCAAGCCAGCGGAGCCGGTGCGCGTACTTGGTCGCCGTCGACCTGGATCGCCTGCCCCTTGAGCGACGCATGGGCCACCGCGCGAGTGCCTGGATCTGCCCAGGACGCCACTCGCCCCGCTTGCAGGACCCACCGTTCATGCGGCTGCCAGGGCTCGAACGCCCACACAGAGTCGGCGTGCCCCAGATAGCCTGCTGTCAGCACGAACGCCGCCGCCAGCACGCCCATCCTCACCATACATGCTCCCCTTGATGCCGATCCAACTTCAGCGCGCCTCCCGTCCCAGGCACCAGAGCTGCGGATCCAACATGGGCCAGTACACCTGACGGAATCTCACCATACGAGGGACGACGAACCCGAAACGTGGAACATCTGATAGGAACGACAGGTCGGCTATGCACGTTCGATCTGTCGGCACGGCTCATCCAGCGACGAACAGTACATCGCATGGCTTATGTTGACGTGCCGATCTTACATCAGGCCGCGGCTCTTTGCGTAGCCGCCGAGGCGGCACAGTGGACAGCGCACAGTCAGCGGCTTCGTACCAAAGTCACATCCAACCGCACCGAGCGTCCGCCTCCGCAGACGGGAATCGACATTGCGCCGGAAGATTGAACGTCGTACAGTACCGCTGTCACCTTTGAGGAATGCCTATGCGTCTACACGCTCTCGCGCTGTTCTCTGTCGTCCTCGCCGGAAGTGCGCTGCTCGGTGGCTGCAGCACGATGCCCACCCAGACAGGGCCTCGCTGCTCGGCAACGGTGCAAAAAACGGTGACCCATCCGAATACCACCTTCCACGTGCAATACGTGGAGCCGAACATTCAGGCCAATGGAGAACCGATCAATACGCTGTCGCACACCACGATTTTCGTGGATACAGGATCGGGCTCCAGGGAATATGCGAAGCGCACGGCCAGCAGCCCGAAAGGCGGCAAAACGGTGGATCAGGAAATCACCGTGCCGTTAAGCCCGGGCCAAAGCGCCACCGTGAAGGTCTGCGTCACGGCCACCAACGCGGCGGGCGAAAGCGCGCCCACGCCCTGATCAACGCGCAGCGGCAAAATCGGCTAGAGCGCGGGCCGCGATCTGGGGTACAATCCTCCCGACTGCTCGGGGTATGAACTCGGGCATTTTCACCTAAGCTGTTTTTGCTCGCCGCCCCGGCGCGAGCCACCTCCTACGCGGCACTGTGGATCTCAATCTCGGCTCCAATCAACTGCGCAACACCAACGGCGTCATCAAGCTGCAGGGCAAGCCGCAGCTCGTCCTTGAGCTGACCGCCACGTCCATCCTCCTCACCATGGACTTCTACGACGAAGCGGGGGCGCATGTCGCGCACCTTCGGCGCAACGCATGGGGCTTCAATCGCCGTGAGCAGTTCATGCTGCAGACGAGCTCTCCCACAGTCGCGGCCTTCGCCGAAGGCGCTTGGTTGAAAATTTTAGAGCGGCAGACGGGCGCGACGGTCTTGAGTGTGACGGCGCGACCCGATCAACAGGTGGAGATGACGGACGGCCACTTTCACACGCACACCGGCGCCTTAGTCGAGCTCACGCCGCACATTTGCCGGATAGGCACGACGGTGGCCTGGTTCAGCGACATCCGCGAATGCCGCGGCGGATCGGTCATCGTCGGCTGATCGACACAGACGCCGATCCGCAGCGCCAAACTGCTCGCCACCGCCGCATACGAACCCATCGCCTCCCCGTTGACAGAACCGGCGCGCTGCGAAATAGTGGGCCCGCCGCGCCGACCGCAGTCGGCCATCATACATCTCGTACTAGGACTGCCATGAGTGAGCTCGTGAAACCCAGTATTCAAGCCCTGTTGGTCTGCGACACCGTCATCGAAGACATCATGACGCGCAAAAAGAGTCTCATCGGACTCTTCACGCATTTGCAGGCGCACGCCTTTCCCTTTCAGCATCCGCAACTCGGTTTGTATTTCTGCCTCACCGACGCGCAGGGCACGTACCAGTTCGATATCGTCCTGGTGTACCTGAATAACGACGAGACGGTCGCGCAGGCGACCTTGCCCGGCGTGGAAATCGCCGACCGCCTGCAGATCTCCGACTTCGGCGTGAACATTCCGGCCTTGGTGTTTCCCGCACCGGGGCGCTATGAGTTTCGCCTGTCGGTCGATCGCCAGGTGATCGCGCAGAAAGACTTCCACGTCGTGCAGGCGGTCCACCCGCCCGCTGAATCCGAATAACCACGCGCAGCCGCCGCCGACGCGGCTTGTCCCCATGCCACACGTGCGAGTGATTGCGCATTTCGACATGGACGCCTTCTTTGCGGCCATCGAGGAACGCGATCGGCCGCACCTGCGCGGGCTGCCCATCGCCGTCGGCGCCGATCCCAATCAAGGCCGCGGACGCGGCGTAGTCTCCACCGCCAACTATCCGGCGCGCGCCTACGGACTCCACTCCGCCCTGCCCATTTCACGCGCCTGGCAGTTGTCGGAATCGGCGCGACGACGCGGCCGACCTCCGGTCGTCTTTCTCCCCGTGCGCATGACGCAGTATGCCGAGGTCTCCGCCCGCATCATGGCGCAGTTTCGCGGGGCGGCGGCGCTGGTGGAACCGGCCAGTATCGACGAGGCCTATCTGGACCTGAGTCCGACGGGATCGTTCGCCGCCGCCGAATCGCTCTGTCGGCAACTGTGCGCGGACATCCGCGAGCAGGAGCAGCTGACGGCCTCCGTCGGCATCGGCCCCAATAAATTGATCGCCAAGATCGCATCCGGCATGCAGAAACCGGCAGGCCTCACGGTCGTGCCGACGGAGCAGGCCGCGGCCTTCTTGGAACCGCTGCCCATTCAGACGATCCCCGGGATCGGGCCCAAGAGCACAGCGCGGCTCGCGCAACTCGGCGTGCACACCGTGCACGATCTCCTGGCCTGGCCGCCGTCACAACTCGAACATGCGTTCGGACGACGCGGGCGCGACTGGTACGACAAAATTCGCGGGCAGGATCAAGACCCCGTGGTGGCCGAGTGGACGCCCAAATCCATCGGCGAGCAGGATACCTTCGAGACCGACACGAAAGACCCGACGTTTCTGCTCGACTACATCCGTCGCGTCTGCGGCAGTGTCTGGGCGAAACTGCACGAGGAAGGATTCCAGACCTGCCGAACGATCGTGTTGACCGTCCGGTTCGGCGACTTCACGACGGTCACACGCTCGCATACGACGGCGACGCCGGTCGACACCGAGCGCACGCTCTACGCGGAGGGCATGAAGTTATTTCTCCCGTTTTTAGACCGACGGGAAAATCCGCAAGGAAAACGACTGCGACTGGTTGGATTACGCGTCGAACGGTTGGAGTAGAACACGAAGCCGCACGGGCCTCGGCGGCGCGGCAGCCGCAGGCCACCGCGCGCATATCAGGGGCGACTCTCGTTATGGCCGTACGGCAGAGACCGTATAGGTCTTGACCGTTACCGTGTCCTGCGCACGCACCACAATAGGAATCGTCGTCGTAGTAAACAACCCTACCGGCACGGCTACAGATGTCCCCGAAGTAGCGGCTTGCCCATTCACGGTGAGGGTCGAGGTTGGATCCGCCAGCGTGGCGACAATGGCAACACTGGGCGAAAAGAGGCCGACGTTCGTCACGGTATAGGACGTAACCCCGGGGCTGAAAGGTGCCGACATGATGCCCGGCGATACCTGTAAGCCGGACAGATCGGCGTTCGTAGACGCCGCACGCGTCACCGCAACCGTGTAGGTCTTCGTGGCTGCCGCACCGGCCGCCGTCACCACAATCGTGAAGGTATTCGGCTGAGTGACCACCAGGGGAACCGGCCCGAACGCCTGCCCCGATGCGACCGCCTGCCCGTTGATGGTCATGGTCGAGGTGCTATCCGCGAGAGTCGCCGTGACCGTGGTGGCGGCCGTCGCGTTGGGCGCCCCGACCGTGTAACTGGTCGTGCCTTCCGCAAACGCCGGCGACAAGGCCCCTGCCGACAGTGTCAGCCCGGCGAGATTCGGGTTCGCATTGCGCGCAATCGAAACCGTGTAGGTCTTGGCGGTGCCGTTTTGGGCGGTCACGACGATCGGAATGGCATTCGCCCCCACAGCCAATGGAATGGCCTGAGACGTTTGCCCGGACGAAACCGGCGCGCCGTTCACCGTCATCGTCGCCGTAGGATCTTCCACCGTGGCTGTTACGGTCGTCGCCGTCGTCGCGCTCGACACGGCCAGCGAATAGCTGATGGCCGCCGGTGAGAAGGCCGGACTCAGCGCCCCCGCCGACACGGCCAAACTTTGGAGATTGTTATTGCTCGACTTCGGCCGCGTGACCTTCACGCTGTAGGTCTTGGCCGTGCCGTCCGCTGCCGTCACCACGATGGGAATGTCGGTCGTGCCGATCGCCAGCGGAATCGACGCGGACGGTTGCCCGTTGGTGACGGCCTGTCCGTTGATGGTCAACTTCGCGGTGGCTTCCGCCGGGAGCGCGGACACGGTCGTCTGCGTCGTCGTATTTTGCGTGGACACGGTATAGGCCGTGGTATCCGCACCAAAGTTCGGCGACAGGGTGCCCGCCGACAAGCTCAGCGACGCGAGATCCGCCACACCGGAGGCCCCGCGAATGATCACCAGCGAATATTGCTTCGGCGCACCGCTGGCCGGCGTGACCACAACCGTGAAGGGATTCGACCCCACCGCCAAATTGGCCGGTCCAAAGGCTTGCCCCGCGGCCACCGCTTGCCCGTTGATGCTGACGCTCGCCGTCGATTCGATCGCCACGGCAGTGATCGTCGCCGTCGTCGTGGTGCTGCCCGCCTTCACCGTATAGGCCGTCTGCTGCGGATCGAACCCCGGCGCGAGCGCGCCCGCCGACGTGGCCAGCGCAGCCAAATCCGCCAGCGGCGACGCAGCGCGCGTGACCTGCACCGTATAGGTGCGGACAAAGCCGCCGGCGCCCGTTTCCTCCGCCACAATCACCACCGGCCGCGTCGCGCCCACCACCAACTGATCGACGAGATACGGCTCGTTGGAGGGCACCGGCTTGTTGTCGACCTTCAGGTTCGTATGGGAGGGATCGGCCGGCACCGCCTTGATCGTGATGGCTGTGGCCCCGTTCGGCACCGTGACGGAATAGTTGCTGACCTTGGGATCGAAACGGGGCGACAACGCCGGAGCCACGGCCGGAGCCGCCGCGTTCGTCGTCAGGTCGAGCGAGGCCAGGAGTGCGCGCGTGTCGTCCGCGGGTGTGGCCGCCGGGTTTGGATCGGGAATGCATCCGGCCTGGGCCGCGAGGACCCCGATCAAAAAGACGGCAACCGCCCGCAGTCCACTCCACTCGCGAAACATATTCACCAGCGTCCTCATCAGCATGGTCCTGGTCCAAAGACGCAGCGATAGACCGTGATCGTATAGGTTTCCACCGTCACCGTGTCCTGCGCGCGCACGACCACGGGAATTTTCGTACTCCCGATTTGCACAGGGACAGCCAACGCCTGCCCGGACGCCACCGCCTGCCCGTTGATCGTCAACGTAGAGGTCGCCTCCTGCACCGTCGCCAAGACCGTGACCGACGGGGTAAAGAGGCTCACCCCTCCGACGGTGTAGCTGGTGGTGCCCGGCGCGAATGCGGGCGCCAAGGAGCCCGGCGATACCGCCAAAGTCGCCAATTTGGCGTTCCCGGACAGCGCGCGGGTCACAACCACCGTGTATTTTTTCTCTTCGCCTGAAGCGGACGCACGCACCACAATCTCAAACGTGTTGGGGCCCACATTGAGCGGCAAGGGACCGAACGGCTGACCGGAGACGGCCGTGGCGCCGCCGATGGTGATGGTGGACCCGGCCAATTCCGCCGTGGCGGTGATCGTCGTCTGCCCCGGTTGATTCGGCGCAGCCACCGTGTAACTCACGCGGTCACTGCTGAACGCCGGCGACAGGGGGCCCGCCGACAACGACAGGTTCGACAGGTTCACGTTGGCCGAACGCGTCACCGCAATGGTGTAGCTCTTCGACGGGCTGCCGCGCGGCGTCACGATGATGGTGATGCTGTTACTCCCGACATTCAACGGAACCGGGCCGAAGGCTTGCCCGGCCTGTGCCGCCTGATTGTTGATCTGCATGGTCGCATCCGCGGTGACCGGAGTGGCCGTCACCATCGTGGACGCGACGCCGTTCCCGACGGTCAGGGTGTACGCCACCGTCGCGCCGCTGAAGGTCGGAGTGAATGCGCCCGCCGACAATTCCAGCTTCGCCAGGTCCGCAGCCGTGGTGGGCACCGCTGGCGTGTTGGAATCCGGAATGCATCCCGCGCACAAGGCCACCAGCCCGATCAGCATCGTGAGCTGCCATAAGCCCGACATCCGTCCGACACACCCGCGCTGCCGCCTCTGATTGTATTGCATCATCTTCACCGTCACTCCCTGTTCCATGTTCCATGTTCCTACCATACACATTTCCTGCCACACCAGTACCCTTGCGGGTTTTCAGCCCCCAGCCTCATCGACGCTGTAGGTTTATACCGTCACGCTATCGTACGTGGATGGCTTGTCGCGACACTGAAAAATGTCTGCCGAAACCGCGCCATCTTCCTGGAAACACGCGCCCTCAGCCGCGCCGCACCATCTATCGCCACGACAGTAGCGGCGGTCCGCATCGTCGCCCTCCCGATCGACAGGAATCGGCTGCGGAAATCTTGATGTCGTAATTGATCGTATTCGGATGATCACCGAGGCGTAGGGTCCCGCCGACAGTCACGACAGTCCTGAGAAGATTTTTTCGGTCGCCGGCCCGAGCATCCTCCGAACTCATTGCCCGGGGGCCACGCACCGCCTAATGATGCGGAGAAGCTCACCGCCGACAACGTACCACTCAGATGGGCGGCCTGCAGATGATCGACCAGGTGCATGTCAGTCTACGGGGACCGGCAAAGGGAAGGCAACCACACACAAAGCAGCCAAGCGCGCGCGAGGACCAAGGTCACGGGCGCAGGTAGATATCCCGGAACCTGCGCCTCGCCAAAATCGGCTAGATCGGCTCGATCAGAAGGATGTGCAGGCGACCGGCGCTACCGATCCACCTCCGCACGATAACTTTTCGTCGTGCCGTTCTGCGCCCGCACCTCGATGGTGATGCGCGTTTTCGTCGTCACCAGGGCAATCGGACCGAAAGGCTGGCCGGACGCCGCCGCCGCGCCGTTGATCTTCAGCGTGGCGTTGGGGTCGGCCGTGGTCGCCGTCACCATGGTCGACCTGGCCGACGAAGGCGCACTCACCGTGTAACTCGTGCGACTCGGCGTGAACGACGGCTTCAGCGGCCCCGCGCTCACAGAGAGTGCTGACAAATTCGCATTGGCCGACGCGCCGCGGACAACCTGCACGGTGTACGTCTTGAGCGTCACACCGTCCTGCGCGCGCACTGTCACCACCACCGTGGTCGTCTGCCCCGTCGGATTCAGTGGAATCGGGCCGAACGCTTGCCCCGACACCGCAGACTGCCCATTGATGGTGAGCGTGGATGTAGGATCGGCCACCCGCGCGGTCACCATCGTGCTCGTGGTCGTGCTCGGCGTCGTCACCGTGTAGGTGACCGTATTCGCTGAAAAGGCCGGACTCAACGCCCCGGCGGAGACGGCGAGCGATGCCAAATTCGCATTGCCCGGACCGGCGCGGTTCACCAAGACCGTGTAGGTTTTCGTGGCGCCGGTCACCGCGGTCACCAGCACCGAGATCGTATTCGTCCCCGCGGCCAGCGCAAGAGGCCCGAACGGCTGCCCCGAGACCGCCGCCTGATTGTTGATCCGCAGCGTGGCGCGCGGATCGGACAGCGTCGCCGTGACAGTGGTCTGCGTCGTCGTGGTCGGCGTGGAGACCGCATAGCTCGTGGTGGCAGGCGCAAACTCCGGCGACAGCGGCGCCGCCGACACCTCCAAGTCGAACAGATCGGCAGGATCGCCGCGCGTCACCATCACCAGGTAACTTTTCACCGCGCCCGGCACATCGACAAGCACCGTCACCGGATTCGTGCCGACATCCAGCGTGATGGGCCCGAACGGTTGGCCCGCCGTCGCCGGTTGATTGTTCACCTGCAACGTGGCCCGCGTATCAGCAGGCGCCGCCGTGATGGTGGTGCTCGCGGCGCCGCTCGGCGCGGCCACTTCATAATTCGTGATCTCAGGATTAAACGCGGGGGCCAGAGGACCGACGGCAACGTCCATTGTCGCCAGGTTGGCGGCGGAATTCGTCGGCGCCGGCGCATCGCTGCTGGGAATGCACCCCGGCAGCGAGGTCAGGAGCAGCGCCAAGCCCACGATGGCCGTAAGCACCAGCCGAACCTGGCGGATCTGCCTCATGGACCATGCGCCAACGGTCGACCACGGTGATCCTGCGTGCATGAACCCTCCCCGCGCCAACTCGGATAGTCAGGCGGATAGTAAGTCGGGTAACGCCCGATGCGCTTGTCAGTGTAAGGGGGTAGGGAAAAGAAAAACAACCGAGGGGAGAGACGGGACGTGGGGGCGGGTTTGCCTGCGCCCCCGCCCCCCCGCTAAAAAAAAAAATTAAAAAAAAACCCACAAATGAC
>JAYREW010000009.1:0-428851 GCA_041908685.1 Nitrospiraceae bacterium
CGCAGGCGCTGAGTTGTGTATTGAGCGCCGTGTAGGTATCGAGCTGTCCGTACAGCGCGTTGATTTGCCCATAGGTCTGCTGTGCGGCGTGATACATGCTCCGGAGGGAGGCGGCGGCGCGACCTTCATCGGCTCGATGCAAAGGCAGTGGCGGAAAGATGCTGAGCTTGTCCTTTACGAGCAGGCTGTCACGGCTCTGCAGCTCCTGATAGAGCATGGTGCGCATGAAGGCGTCGTAGCCGGCAAAGCCCTTGGATTTCAGAATCTCGCCGAGTCGTGCCTCCGCGGCCGCCATGGCGGCGTTGCGCTCCTCACGCCGGGAGGCCGCCGCCTGTTCGATCGCCGACAGTTCCGCGTAGACGTCCGCAATGAGGCCGAACAGCGGGCTCGACGGCTTAAACCGCACCGAGAGAAAGCCCCCTCCTTCGATCGGCGCGGCCAGGGCCAGCACCCAGTAGTAACGACCGTCGCTGGCCATGTTCTTGACGTAGGCCGCGATCGGCTTGCCAGCCAACAAATGGTCCCAGAGCAACTTAAAGACCGCACGCGGCATGTCCGGGTGCCGAATGAGATTGTGGGGTTTCCCGATCATCTCCGTCAGCGGATGTTGACTGACGCGTGCGAATACCGCGTTGCCCGAGAGGATGATGCCCTTCTCCGTCGTCGTGGAAAAGAACAACTCGTTGATGGCAAAGTCGCGTGGAGCGTTGACTGGAGTGATCTTGGATTTTGCCGTCATGTCCTCAGCATCCTCTGAGCGAGTGCCCTGTAGTGAGGTGAATAGTCATCAGCATGGGATTGCGTCTGCACGTGAGGGCGCCGGTCGTCCGGTGCCGGTGTCTCCTGTCGCGCTGCGCTGAGGGGGAGTCTCTTCGGAAGGGGGGACGTTTCGTACAGGCGTCGAGGATGTTCGTAAACCGGTGAAGCATTGCGCGCGACCCTGTCAGTGAACGGTTTTCACAAGGGCTCCATGTCTGGTTGACGTGGATGATCGTCGCCCCTGATCTTCATTCTCCAAACATAGATATCGGTCCGCGACGAGGCATTCTGAAGGTTGTGAACCTGTGAAATGGAGCGAATGTGAAGGGGTGTGTGCGGTGAGGTCCTGTGCGGTAGTTGTGGGCCTCGGGGAGTCCCGGTGAATGTCCTGCCCACTCGGGACATCGGCACTGAGGGTTGTACAATATGCGCGGCAAGGACGTTGCGGCGGAGCGGTCCACGAGACTCGGTTGACGCGCAGGTATGTCCGGCGTAGGTTGTCGCTGCGCTCTCGTCGGAGCTGTGTGGGATCCCGTGCAAAGACCGCCGCCGCTGACATGCCGTTCAGGTTTGGGCTGGCCGCGACTCGTCCTTGGCCTGGTGCTCTTCTTCGTGAACGGCTGCGGCACGACGCAGACGCTCAGCCCCCAGACCTACGCGCAACTGGGATCACGGGTTGTCGTTCAGGTCCTTCCTCTCCAGGTCGACTCCGTTCTCCCTCTGTCCGGGCCGGATACACAGGCTGATCAGGAGCTCCGTCGGATCCTCGGCGAAGGTCGGTGGGCCGACGCGTTGCGGGAATCCGTCTGTCGCGCACTGGCCGATTATCGGCGCATTCAGTGTTCATCCAATTCATACAACGTCGAAGGGCGCGAGGCTCCGGCGTCGGCGTCTCCAGACGCTGCGGAGACGCAGCTTACGCTGTCCATTGACCGAGTCGCCTTTGTCGGACGCACATGGGACCGGCCGCGGAAAGTGGTGATTGACGCTGACGCGCGGATATACGTGGGAACCCCACAGCGTCTTGCGCAGCGTCTCGCATTGACGGCGGAGAGCGGAGTAGCCCTTGCGGAAGAATCGAAGGAGGCTGACGCGGACCGAATTGCCAAGGCGTTGCACCAAGGTTGTGACGAAATCGGCAGGCGACTCAGGGATGCGATCGAGCGTGGTGAGCCGGTGGTCGCCACGAAACGTCCACGGCCTGGTGTACCGCCGTTAGCCGGCGGCCTGTGCCCCGAAGAGCAGCCGATCAAGGGCAACTTCACGCCGTATAGCGGCGAGCGGTGTATTTATCACCGGCCCGCACAGCGCTACTACCCGTCGACCAACGCCGAACGCTGTTATGCCACCGAGGTTGAGGCGGTGCGTGACGGGTGTCGCGCGTCCATGCGCTGAACGTGGCGATGTTGAGTCGCGCGAGGTGCTACTTCGCGATCGTGATGCCGGGGATGCCTGCGCGCGACACGTCGGTCACGGTCATTTGAAACAGTTGATAGAGCAGTTTGAAGGCCTCGCGATTCCACCGCGCTTGCGGGCCGCTGGTGTTCACGGCGTAGTGCTGGCCGTGTGACGACACGCTCAGGTCCGCGGCTGATGGGGCTGAGCTGCCCACCGTGATATCCAGCGTGTGGATGGGGTTCTCCGCCACCGGCGGCGTCCGCGGATCGGGTGCGACGTGCTGTTCTGGATTCTCAGCGATGGATTGGCCGAGAAAGCTGAGGATGCTGTTGAAGCTGCGCAGGCGAAACTCGCCGCGCATCGGCCATTCGCCGCCATAATGGCCCGGTCGAATATCGAACGCGATTTCGTCGTAGGGTTCTTGCTCCGCCTCCTCTTCGAGGCGAATGCGCTCGTTCTGCGGCAACATATCCGGGTCGAAGTTCGTGATGAGGATGCGGCCGGACACCGACTTGCGCAGGCGGTACGTGTGCGTCGCCTCGTCATGTATCACGCCATAGTCCTGCTCCAGCGCTTTGAACCCCTCCGCCGTCACGGCACCGTCCGGAATCGTCCAGGTCTGCTCATAGACCAGCGGCTCCGCATAGAGGTGGTTGGCGTCCTGAATCGACGACAGATGCAGCACGACCTTACGGAACATCTCGTAGTCCGCGCGGTGGGACGGGTTGTTGCGGTAGGCAACATCCTCGCCCTGCTGTTTGATGCGCAGTTCGCCCGCCATAAGGCGAAGCAGGAGATCGATGTCCGTCCGTTGGCGGAGGAGCAGCACGAGATTCTGATCGGGAAACGGCGTGAGCAGGCGTTTGGTGAATTCCTCCCCTTCGATCGGCGCGATGCTGATCGTCGGATTCTCGGCGATGCTGCCGCCGAACAGCGGCACCAAGGTGCGACCCGCGTCGCCGGTGAGCGTCGGGGTTGCGCCGGCGTTGAAACGGAAGTCGAACGTCGCCGCAATATTCGAGACGCCGGTAAAGTGAATGGGTTGGTGGTGTTCCGCCCGCGCGATGTTGATCAGCAATTGCTTCGACAGCGCGTCGTTGATCGCGTCGTCGTAGGCGATCACTGCGCGATTCAGCGTGGGAGGCGACAGGCAACCGGCGAGCAGGACGCTCCAGAGCACAAAAATGAGGCTGAGTTGAGCGGGGTGCTGTGTGCGCATGTGGGTCCTGTGGTGACTCGGCTTCGCACAGATCGTCCGGCCTTGTACCACATGCGCTGCGCTGTGCCTAGCGGTGCGGTGGCGGTCGCCTAGTCGAGCGCCGCATAGCGTTGGATGTTCGGTGCGGCTGCCACCAGCCCCGTCAGTCGTGCGATCGCTGCCGTGATATGGGGCGACGAGCAATGGGCCTGCTCGGCGTCCGCACGCGCCCATGCTTCCATGGTGGAGAAGTCGGTGGGATCCGACCTGTTCTGAAAGAGTCGGTAGCTCACACAGCCGGGTTCCCGGCGCGTGGGCTCCACGATGGCGAGCAGGATGTCGCGCACGGTTGCGATGTGCTCGGGCTTGGCGGTGATCTTCGCGATGACGTGCAACATAGCGCTCGACCTCGCAGTGCGTGATGGATGGGATTCTGTCGGCGGTGCAAGCGATCGACATCGCCCGACAATGAGATCTCTGGTTCACCTACGCAGGCACTGGCGCGATGGATTGCTCCTATGAGAATGCGCACATGCGTGAAGGCGGCTGTGTTGTGGCGATGAAGCGCGCAGCGGTGCGCCTTGTCTTCGCATGACTGGGCGTCAGCGGCCGCGCGCCTGCGTTGGTTGACAGGCTGTGATGGCGGCAGTAGGGTCCCCCCATGACGGTGCAGCATACAAAGCGGGTGACATCTGTCAGCGGCAGGATTGGCCTCACTCTACTGTGCCTCTGGCCGCTGGTCTTTGGGGACGCTTCCATCTCGACGACGTTCGCGCAGGGGCGGTTTACCGAAGTGCTGGTTTCGGAGGTGAAGGGCAAGTTGGTCGCCGTCACCGGAGCGGGTCAGTCTGAGATCGATTTGTCCGTAGGGGAAACCATTGTGAGTACCAAGGCGCAGGGGTTGACGGCGCTTGCCGTGACCTCTGCGCGCGTCCTGGGGTTTTCGTCGCAGCTTCGGCATTGGGGCGAGCAGGCGTTAGATGCGAACGAACAGGTCCGAAGTTCGCACGTCCTGCGCGAGCTCTGCATTGTGGGGACGGATCGGCATCTCTATGGGTTTCAGGGCGCGCTTGCGCACTGGACGAGTGAGGCGCTCGGCGTGTCGGAGCACATTCAGGAGGTCCGTGCCTATGGACATCTTGCCGTCGCCGTGACGACCGAACGGCTGCTCGGGTTTTCCGCGTACATGAGCGAATTCTCTGCGCTGTCCTTCAGCGGGGATGAGCGGGTGACGAGCATGGAGCATGCGGGGGATTCGTTCGTGGTCAAAACAAACCGTCGCACGGTGGTGTTTCGGAGTCGGGTCCCCGGGTGGACGGAGTTGGGCTGAACCGACTGACGTACGGATGGACCTGTGATCCTCCGAATCCGGTGACCCGGTGCCGTGCTGGTCTCCGTAGGCGATGCGTGGCGAGAGGGAGTGCATGCGACGCGGTCCGCCTCCGATCGTACAGATTCTCTCCGGTGGTGATCGGCGGTCGATCGGTCGCGCGAACGCTGTGACGATCCGGGTCCTCAGTGCCCCGTCCACATTCCCAGAGTTGTTTGCGGCGTTGTCGGCAGACGATCCGGTCGTGCGTGTGCGTGCGGCAGATGCCGTGGAGAAGGTGTCGGTGGTGCATCCGGCCTGGCTCGTTCCCTACAAGAATGCGCTCCTGACATTGGCGCAGAGCGTCGATAAAGAGGTGCGGTGGCATGTCGCCCAGATGTTGCCGCGTCTGCGGTGGTCTCCCGGAGAGCATCCGCAGGTGTACGCAGTGCTGACCGCCTTCTTGGGCGATGAGAGCGGGATTGTCAAAACCTTTGCCATGCAAGCCCTGGCCGACATGACGGCACAGGTTCCCGCGTGGCGTCCGGCGGTGCTCCGTACGATCCGACGCTGTGTGCGCCAGGGCACGCCCGCCATGCGGGCGCGTGGCCGAAAGCTGCTTCCGCTGCTCACGTCCGCACCGGGGCGAAGTGGTGCGATCGGATAACCAGGATCGTTCGCGTCGGCGAATGCCGAGATCTGCTGTGCAGTTGATGTACGTAGTGTGACGGCGGAACGCTTTGCGCTCATGTCACCCAGGCACATCGTCCGTTCATTCCGTTCTGCTCATGCGAGCAGGACTTGTTCTGCAAAGCCCGAAGGCTCTATTGCCGGATGCTGTCGCAGCGTGACGTGATCTGCTGCTCATGTTCGGGACGACGGCCGGTGGGGCACGCCAACATCCTCGCTGAAGCAGAACGTGTGAAGCTTGTCGAACTCTGTACGACTTGATCCGTTGGGACTCGACGTGCAGACTAGGCTGGACTTATCCGGAGGTGACGATGATTTGTGTTTCCAGTCTTTATCCGAAGCAGGCGGATACACGGTTTGATTGGGAGTACTACCGCACGCAGCATATGCCCCGTTCCATTGCGTGGTTGTCTGCGGCCCCCGGCTTTCGTGCGGTCTCAGTCGAGCGTGGCGTCGATGTGGAGTCTCCGCCGATCCCTGCCCTGTATGTGGCGATGTGTCACTATTACTTCGACTCGATCGAGGCATTTCTGGCTGCGTTCCAGCCGCATGCGGATGCGTTGCAAGCCGATATTGCCAACTATACGAATGTTCGGCCCATCATTCACATCACCGACGTATTGATCCAATCCTAACGAGTTGGTGTAGCGGAGCCGGTTAGAATGTTCGGCATCGAGGCGTGTGGAAGCGGTTGTGTCCTATCCCATCACCAAGGGGGCCGTTATGCGATATGGAATCCTGACCGTCACGGTGCTCAGCCTGGTAGTGCTGTCGTCCGGTGCGATGGCCAAGGAGAAGGCGAAGCACGACCATAAGGCGCCGGACCCGCAGGCGATGATGGAGTTGTACAAGCAGGTGGCCACGCCGGGCGAGCCGCACAAGCTGCTGGCGACATTGGTGGGAAGCTGGACGACGCACAGCAAGGATTGGATGGAGCCGGGCAAGCCGCCGGTGGAATCCGACGGCACGGTGGAGATGACGATGCTGCTGGATGGCCGCTTTCTGCATCAGGACTTTCACGGCGACATGATGGGCCAGCCCTATCACGGAATCGGCACGACCGGTTATGACAATGTAACGAAGCAGTACGAAACGCTGTGGATCGACACGATGGGCACGGGGCTGTTTCACATGAAAGGCACGGCGGGTGCCGACGGGAAAACGATCACCATGAAGGGCACGCACCCGGAGCCGGGCGGCGGGCAGATGGCCCACCGCCCGGTGTGGAAGATTATCGACGCCAACCATCAGACGTTCGAAATGTACGGGACGCACGGCAAAGGCAAAGGCAAAGAGATGAAGATGATGGAGATCGTCTATACGCGTAAACCGTAAGCCGGTAGGCGGTAGAGCCATAGCGGCGTGTGGGTGATACTAGACGTCTGCAAAGCGGTGTCGAGGCTGGGGTTTTGTGAAAATGAGCCCTGATCGTTTGTGGCGTATGTGAAGCGGGCGTGGCGCGAGTGAAAGAAGGAGACTGCGATGCGGATCACTGAAATTGGGTTCACCTGTTATCCCGTCACGGACTTGAAGCGTGCGCGTGGTTTCTATGAGGGTGTATTGGGTTTGAAAGAATCGCGCTTCTTCGGCAACGCGGAGATGGGTTTTGTAGAGTACGACATCGGCACCGGCACGCTCGCCATCGGCAACGGTGCGCCGGATTGGAATCCGTCGGCGGGAGGGGGCTGCGCGGCGTTGGAGGTGGACAATTTCGACGCCGCCCTGGCGCAGCTCAAAGCCGGAGGCGTCCGCTTCAAGATGGACCAGATGGAGACGCCTGTGTGCCACATGGCCGTCGTCTACGATCCTGATGGCAACTCCGTGATGATCCACAAGCGAAAGACGATGTGAGGCACGGCTCGGCTGGATGACGAAATGGTGACGCGCGTGGATTCACGCTGTCCTTGGGCGGGTACGAAGCCCCACCTTGTGCAGTATCACGATGCAGAATGGGGTGTGCCGGTGCATGACGATCGGCGGCATTTCGAATTCCTGTTGCTCGAAGGGGCACAGGCCGGGTTGTCGTGGGAGACCATCTTGCTGCGCCGCGAGGGCTATCACCGTGCCTTTGCCGGATTCGATCCCGTGGCGGTGGCGCGCTTCGATGCCGCAAGGAAAGCAGACCTCTTGCAGGATGCCGGCATCATTCGCAATCGGCTGAAGATCGACTCGGCGGTCACCAATGCCCAGGCGTTTCTGTCGGTGCAGCAGGAGTTCGGATCCTTCGATCGCTACGTGTGGACGTTTGTCGGCGGCACACCAAAGGTGAATCGCTGGACCAGCATGGCGCAGGTGCCGGCGTTCACGCCGGAGAGCGATGCCTTGTCGAAAGACTTGAAGAAGCGCGGCTTCCGCTTCGTCGGCAGCACCATCATCTACGCCTACATGCAGGCCGTCGGCCTGGTGAACGACCACCTCACGACCTGCTTCCGATCGCAACGATCCGATCGCTAGTCTTCCTCCACATAAAGGGGTCGGGAGTCTATGATGGCAGGCAATTGCTCAGGACGGTTCACGCTCATTGAGATGGTGGGGGTGCATTTCTAGCCCTCCCAAGGGCCCCGCAGTCTGTGCTGCGTCGCGCGCGGGCAGCGGGACGCCAGCCATGGATGGTCCTTCCCATTGGTTAGAGTCGCCTGCTCGCAGGTTGTGTCGGTTTGCTCCTGGCCTGTGCCTTGCGGTTGTTTGTGTACTCCATACACAAAAGATTTATATGTGAATGGAATCCATTCGTTACGGGATTTCCCATATCCCCATGCGTTGACACAGCCAACACCGGCCCCCTAGTGTGACTGTAGCGAGTGATTCACCTTGCCTGCATGCTGCTCGCGCGCACCTCGCAACCGCATCACGTGAACCTGCGGTGTACGCCGCCCGACGCTTGGGTGGCATGCAACAACTCCAGTGCCACCGCGCTTGTCGCATGGTCTCGTCGCTTCCCTGCCAATTCAGCGTCGTAACGTGGTCATGGGCGAGGGCCTCCCGCTGTGGCCTCACGGGCGTGGGCGTGCGTGGAAACGGTTCGCCGCTGACCTCGTATGCCGACAGCGAACCTACATGCGGTGGTCTTTCTTCGGCACGAAGGGCGAACTTCGTAGCGATAGGCACCTTGATGGGTAGGGGGGAGGCGATGCAGCCCAAGGGGCCTTTGTTGGATGGCATGCCCTGCCGAGCTGTGGGCCATCGCGTGAAATGGCGCGTGGCCTGTTGGTCTCGCAGTAGGTGTGTCGAAGTGATGTGGGACGTGGGTGCACCGTGAGTCTCCGTGCGAAAGCGGCTCGATGCGGCAGATGGGAGATGATGCGAATGAACACAGCGGAACGTGAACTGATGCCTAGAGATGAGAGTGGACGGGCAGCCAGACGGACCTCGCTGCTCGATCGGGTCGAGCATGCCAGTACCATCGGGTTGTTGGAGCGGCTGGATGGGTGGGGATACCTGACGACCGGATTCAGCTTCTTGTTGATCGGCATGGTGGTGTTCCTCCATGCCTGGTATATGTTTGCCGTGACGGTGTCCACGAACGCCGTGCCCGCCGTTCTCGCACTCGTGCACGACCTCATGCTGGTGATTATTCTGTTAGAGCTCTTCCGTACGATTATCAATTTTCTCAAGACGAAAGTTATTACGCTGGAGCCCTTTCTCTATATTTGCATCATTGCCTCGACCCGACGGATCCTCACGATTGGGGCCCAGATTGCCTACATGGAGGAACCGACCGAAGTGATTTTTACGCGCTATCTCCTGGATCTCGGCGCCAATGTGCTCGTCATTGTCGCCTTGGTTGTTGCCGTGTATATGGCGCGTACTGTCATTCAGCCGATCCTTCGGGCGGGGTTCGGTGATCGTACCACTGCCTAACCCTCACGCGTGGACAGGCGGAGATTCGGTCGCGGGCGCCTCATGCAAGCACGACGGGCTCACCTGCGCATTGAGACATCCGGGGACACAGGGTTCACGCCAGGCAGGTACTGCAGCGCCTCGCCGTTCCATCCGCAGTACTCAGGGTGTGTTCCGGGAGACACCTGCTTCACAGCACGCCGTTATCAGTGGACATTCACGATGCCGGTCGTTGGCGCGGGAGTGTGAAGTGGAGCGGATCCCTGAGGCTCTGGAGCTCCCGGTAATAGTAGAGCGGAGTAGGGCGGCGCGTGACGAAGTGAAGCCTTCGTAGAAATGCTGTTTCTTCCTCCGTGATGCCTCGGCTCAACGTCGGATTCTTCAGAAACTCCTCCAATCCTGCTTCTTCATCCGGTGATGGCGTGTCTCGCTGCTCACTGAAGATAAAGGTCTTGTAGCGATCAGTCGCCGTTCGACTGTTCAGCACGATGCTGATGGAAAATGTGTGGATGTCGATATCCCACGAGTCGATGAGCGCATCCAGGACGGACACCCCGTTCCCCTTCGGCAGCGTCAATATTGTTGCGTCGAGAAACGCCTGTACAGCCGCCCGAACACGTCTGATCGGGGTCCGGCTCACGTGGGCCATGTCCTGGAGCCACGCGGCATTTGAACGCGCCTGCCTGCACACACGCTGTCCCACGCTTAATAACGTCTGCGTCACGAATCGTTCAATCTCGCCGAACGATTGCGCCTCAAAGACAGTCCGTATGTGTCGCTGCCTCTTGGGATGACACTTGCCGAGGAGCCATGCCCGCAGGTCAGCGAACAACGGCGTCGGTACCCCCCCGAGGGATTTTGTGAGCCGTTCGCGGCGTTGGATCTCGGCGAGTGCGGCGAGTTGTCCGCTCGGTACCTGCAAGGTGCTCGCGATCTTCTCGTAGAGCTGTGTGCGACGCGGCGACGGCGGGAGCTTTTTATGCGTCAGGAGTTGGGAAATGTAGGACTCGGTTACCCCGGCCGCTCGGGCGAGGTCTCGCTGATCAACGCCAAGCTCGGCGAGACGCTGTTTGATGGCCAATGCGACAGTCATGCGGCTCCTTCGTGATTAACAGTATAAAGTTAATTAATAGGTAATATGAAGTGTATGGCATTAAGTGATTGACTAAAACAAGTAAAGGGTCCAGGGTGACATGTGAGGGCTGGTCTGACGGGAGGAGAGGGGCGGCGCCTCCGGTGTGCAGGTTGGCCGCATCCGTCACCACCTTCAATACGCCGATTGCTGTGTTCCTCGCGCGTCCCTCTCCGCCGCACAGGCGATAGATACCTCGGGTGCCTCGCCTCACGCCGCCGTCGTGTCACTGTCTGTCAGTCTGGTTCGGCCTGGACCTGTGTCCGTTCCAGGCCCAGAAGCAGGACGATCTCCCGATGGCGCATCGGGATCGTGCTGGCTGAAATGGTCGTGGTGTTCTCTGTGGAAGGAGTGCACGTCATGAGATTCTTTACCATGCTGATCATGAGCCTCGTCGTTGTGGGAGGGGCCTCCCTCGTGTCTGCGAATCCGTCGATGTTGCCCAAGCATCCTGGGTATCCCTCCGGGGGAGAGTTTGCCAACGATAAGGGACAATCCAATCTGACCGTGGAGCAATCCCGAAGTCACGCGGCCCTATCAGGGGACTCACGTACCGAGGAGTCGATGCGGGGTCTCAATACGGCCAGGTTGCTAGAGTCACCGGACCTCGTCCTCGTCCCCAATGGCAAGGGGCTCGGGAGCGGGACGATGCCATCCGTATCGGATGGTCCGCGTCTACCTGTGAAATAACTCCGTGAGGACCGGGTGGTGTGTCGCTCTGACGGCCACGCCACCTGGTCCACCGGGTGTGCGGGTGCGGGGCGTGCGGACGAGTGGTGTGTGTGCGCACGTCGTGCGACGTGGCAATCGGCGAAGGGGAAATGACCATCGATAGGGTTGGTGTTGTGACGGCTGCCATGGGCGGGACGCTCCTCGTGGGAGGCCTGATGTGGAATGCTGAATGGACTAAGCAGCAGGAGCTCCTGAAGGCCGATGCCGTCGCCACGCTTCAGGCAGAGGCCGTGAGTATCGACCGTGCGATCAAAATCGCGCGGGACAATTATCACGGACAGGTCATTGAGGCGGTCCTGATGCCAGGTGTGCAGCGGGCGCTGTGGACAATTGCGATTCTGACAGACGACCAGCGGACCATGACGGTTCAGATCGATGCGGAGTCGGCCTCGGTCATCGGTCTGGAGGAACTGCGTCCTGATCCGGGCATGCAGCGAGTCAACAAGAGGAGCGTGCTGGGGAGCGATCCGGGCTAGGGATGACGGTGGGTGCCGGCATCTCGTTCAGCTGCCGTCGGGTTGGGTCTCCGAGGAGGATGGTCATGCGTATACGACAACAGTACGAGTTTATCGATCTCATTGTCGCGATTGGGCTCTGTGCCACCATCGTTGGTGCGGGCCTGCTGTTCATGATCGGCAATGGAAGTTGGCAGGCGAGGACGACGCCGGTCGATCTGGGACGGGCCGACATACAGGGGCTCCCCGGCATGCAGTGGGTACAGCCGGTTCTGGGGCATGCCATTGTAGAGCAGGATCAGATGGAGCGGGCCAGGGCCCAGGTGGCTGGGGCCACTCACAGGGCCCTGACGCAGCTCGCACAAGAACGTGGCGCCTGGGCGTATCCGGCGCAGTCCGATCTGCAGGCGCTGGCTGCCGAGGCTGGCCGTGTCGAACGTGACCATGCAGCGAGGGTGCAGGCCGTGATGGGGCGATCGATTGTGACGTTTGCTCGCCAGGGTGCGCGTCTTGAGGGTGAGAGGTCGGCCCCACAGCAGGCAGCCTACACCGATCGGATGGTGGACGTGGCCGCGGGCACGGGGCGAAAGATGAACGCAGACTTCAATGCCTCGTGGCAACCCGCTCTGGGCTGGGCCATTGTCTCGGCAGCGGCGGAGAGGGTCCGAGGGACCGAACGTGTGGAAGAACGCACAGGCCAGGCCATCGTACGATCGAGTACGGCTGAGGCCTGGTATGCGCAACGCCAGGGTGTGCATCAGCCGCATGCAGGAGCGACGCTCGTGCTGGCCGCCATGATTGAACAGCAGGGGGGCGCTCGAGGTACGCAACCTGAGCAGACGACAGTTGTGCAGGCGCCGACTCTGCTGGGGAGTGAACGTGTCGCTTGGCCGGAGATTGCAAATCGGTTTGTGGTGCTCGCTTCCGCGGGGCTCCTGGCGGTGTTCATGGCAGGCGTGCTGTTTCTTTCTCCACTGCGATTGCGACGAGCGGTCGATGCGTAATAGAAAGTGGTCGATAGAAAGGGGTCGGGAGTCGATGCTAAGCCGGTTTCACTGGGGAAGGTAGGCCGACGTGAGCAAGAGCCTCGAGCGGAGACGGCTGACAGGGTGACGTCGGCTATCGCATTGCGAACGAAGCTGGATAGGGATGAGTGGTTTGCAGAGTCCCGGCCCTCTGCTCTACCTGTGGCACGTTGATGCACATAGGCAGAGCTGACACTGCAGCATGGGAGGGCGCGTCGTAACGGCTGCTGGAGGACCGTGACGGGTGAAGTCTCTCACGGTGAGCACCGCATGTCAGGCGCCGCGGCCAGAGAAGGTGGACAACTATTGAAAGACAAAAACGGCGCCGCTCAGGGAGGCACTATTATCTGCCTCAGTGCCGTTGACCCCTGTGGCGTTACTATCTTCTCCGGTCGCCCCCACGGCGAGCGAATCGCCGTCTAAGGTGATGCTGGTGCTGAAACGATCGTCGCTGTCGCCATTGTGTGCTTGAACAATCGCCTCTTGTTTCCATGTCGTTCCGTTGCGGGTGAAGTGGTAGGCCGCCCCTGTGCCGGGCGGCACAGCAAAACCGCTGCCTTCCTGGGTCGCTCCCACAACGAGCGTGTCTCCTACCAGGGCCAGGCTTGCGCCAAAGGCGTCCCATGCTATGGCATTGGATGCTTTGAGGTACGCCTGTTGCGTCCAGGATGCTCCATGGCGAACAAAGATATAGACCGCGCCGCTGTTCGGGGCGCTGTCGTCCAGCTGGTTCCCGTTGATCCCCGTGGCGTTGCTCGCTTCGGAGCGCGCCCCGATAGCCATGGTGTCACCGCTTAGCGCTACGCTCACCCCGAAGAAATCGCTCATGCCGGTATTGGATGCCTTTACGTAGGCCTGTTGAGCCCATGTCGTCCCGTTGCGCGTGAAGACGTACACCGCCCCGCTGTTGCCCGCACTATTGTCTGCTTCAAGGCCATTGATGTCGGTGGCGGCACTTGCCTCACCGCGAGCCCCGACGACCAACGTATCGCCATCCAGCGCGAGGCTGGCGCCGAACACATCGAAGGCTTCGCTGTTGGAGGCCTTTAGGTATGCCTGTTGAGTCCAGGCTGTCCCGTTGCGTGTGAAGACGTACGCCGCACCGCTGTGGGCCGCGGTGTTGTCTGCCTCGTCGCCATTGACGCCGGTTGCATGACTTCCTTCGTTGGGAGCCCCGATCACCAGCGTGTCGCCGGTAAGCGAGAGGCTGCTCCCGAACGCATCACCGGGGTCGGGATGCGAGGCTTTGAGATAGGCCTGTTGTGTCCAGACCCCATGGGTGCGCGTGAAGACGTACACGGCGCCGCTGTCGGTCGCACTATTGTCCGTGGGAGTGATGATGGCGTGGCTGTCTTCTGCAATGGCGCCGACGACGAGGGTATCTCCGTCCACGGCGACGCTGGAACCAAAGTGGTCACCGATGTCCGCATTCGACGCTTTCAGCAACGCCTGTTGTGTCCAGGTTCCCCCCGTGCGCGTAAAGACATAGACCGCGCCGCTCTGGGCGGCCGTCGTGTCTTCATTGGGGGCGCCGACGACGAGGGTGTCGCCGTCAAGTGCGACTGAGGAGCCGAGCTGATCGCCCGTGTTGGTGTTGGATGCTTTGAGATAAGCGCGTTGAACGGCCGAGGTGGACAGCGTTGGCCTGGCGGCCGAGGTGTTGGTCTTGCCGCAATCGGCCATGCCTAGTGAGGCGCTCAGCACACAGAGTGCTCCCGCAATCTGCCAAAGGTGGACGCGAATGCCGGAGCGCGGGGGGAGCCGTGCCATGTGAACTCCATGCCAAGTGGTGAACTTGAAAACTGCCATGGAGCCGCATCGTCGTCACGAAAAATCCTGATTTGCAATTAAGGGGTCGTCAGGATAGGGGCGGGAGGTAACAAGGAACGAGGAAGTACTGCAGGAAGCCATCGCGGCGGTTCAAGCTCTACATGGGTGGACCTACAATGGTCCGGCGCGAAGGGAGAGTATTCGCACTAGAAGGCGGCGCAGGTGCGGGCGCGGAGTCGGAGGACGGCTTCTTGTTGGAAGTCCGTTTTGTAGCGCCGCATGATGGATTCAATCGCCTGATCGTCAGACGCCGTCTCGTCATGCGTCAGCTGAAGGATGTGGGAGGGTTCGCGTTCGATGGTTCCGTCCGCCATACGCCATTGGCCGGACGCGCTCCAGGTTGTGAGTCCTGCGGGGAAGGCCGGCGTAACAGCCTCGTTGACAAACGTCGTCCATTCTTCGGCCGTGACGACGCCGCCGGGCTTGTGCGTGCCGAAGTAGAGGGTATCGGTGACCACCGGATGTTCTCCGGGGCGGCAGGTGGCAGGTAATGTGGCACTGCAGCCCTCCAGAGCCAAGAGCAGCAGGACGGCGATGGCGGGCGTCAGAGAGGGCCAATGGGCAACGTGCAGATGGTGCTTCGTACGCATACGACACTTTTTGCACATTCGCCCTGGGCCGTCAACAGCAGCGTTGGCGGCCAGCGTGCTTGCGAATGGAGAGCGTCGCATCGGCCAAATGCGAGTGCTCGTGTGAAGGCGCGGGGAATGCAAAGCCATCGCTGGGGTGGCGAGGCCGGGCCTCACGCCGGGGATATGACTACTGAAAGACGTACACGGCGCCGCTGTCGGACACGAGGTTGTTCGTGTCGTCGTTGTTCACTCCAGTCGAGCTGCTGTCTTCTTTGCCGACGGCGACGGCCAACGTGTCGCCGTTGAGCGCTATGCTGGCGCCGAAGAAGTCATTGACATCTGTATTTGAGGCCTTTACGTAGAGCTGTTGCGCCCACGTCGACCCGCTGCGGGTGAAGACGTAGACGGCGCCGCTGTGATTGGCCGCGTTGTTCGTGCCGGTTCCGGTGACGCCTTTCTCATTGCTGCTTTCGTTGTAGGCGCCGACGGCCACCACGTCGCCGCTGATCGCAACGCTGGCGCCGAAGAAGTCAAAGATGTCCGCATTCGAGGCTTTGAGGTAGGCCTGCTGTGACCAGGTGCTCCCGCTGCGCGTAAAGACATAGGCGGCGCCGCTGTCGCTCGCCAAATTGTTCGTACCGTCGCCGTTGACGCCTTTCGCGTTGCTGGCTTCCGCATGTGCGCCGACGACCAGTGTGTCGGTACTGAGCGCCACGCTGACGCCAAAGTGATCGAAGGTGCCGGTATTGGAGGGTTTGACGTAGGCCTGCTGCGACCAGGTGCCTCCGCTTCGTGTGAAGACATAGGCGGCGCCGCTCGCGGGCGCGCCGTTATTGGCTCCATCGCCATTGATGCCGAAGGTCGCGCTGCTTTCGTTGTAGGATCCTACGACGAGAGTGTCCCCGTCGATCGCGAGGCTGTGGCCAAAACGATCACCAGCTTCGGAGTTGGAAGCCTTGAGATAGGCTTGCTGCGACCAGACATTGCCGCTGCGTGTGAAGACATAGGCGGCGCCGCTGTCGATCGCCGAATCATTCGTGCCGGTGCCGGTGACGCCGGTTTCGTTGCTGTCTTCGCCCGGTGCGCTGACGACAAGGGTGTCCCCGCTGATCGCGACGCTGGTGCCGAAGAAGTCGCTGACATCTGTATTTGAGGCCTTTACGTAGAGCTGTTGCACCCACGTCGACCCGCTGCGGGTGAAGACATAGACGGCGCCGCTGCCGCTTGCCGCCTCGTTCAGGCCCGTGCCGGTGAGGCCTGTCTCGTTGCTGTCTTCCCCTGGCGCACCGACGACGAGGGTGTCTCCGCTGATTGCGACGCTGGCGCCGAATGTATCGTAGGCCTGGGGGTTGGAGGCCTTGAGGTAGGCCTGTTGTGACCAGGTCCCGCCGCTACGGGTGAAGACATAGACGGCGCCGCTATCGGGGGCGCCATCGTTGGTTTGGTTGCCGCCGACACCTGCAGCGTTGCTGTCTTCGTAGGGAGCCCCGACAACGAGCGTGTCTCCATCCAGTGCCACGCTGCTGCCGAATTCATCGTAGGTACCGGTGTTCGAGGCTTTCAGGTACGCGCGTTGGACGGCAGATGCGGAGAGGCTTGGCGGCGGCGGAGGTGGCGGAGGTGGTGAACTTGGAGTTGAAGGCGACGGCGGCGTGGAAGGCGACGGCGAAGACGGAGATTGGGATGACGGCGCCGTGGACGGCTTGGTGACGCTGACGGAGGAGGTCCCGGCGAGGTTGCTGGACTTGTCGCAATCGGCCATGCCGAGTGATGCGCTCAGCACCAAGAGCGTTCCGACGAACTGCCAGAAGTGGACACGAGTGTGGAAGCGACGTGCCATGTGAACTCCATTACAAGTGAGGAATCCTCACAATCTCATGGAGTCGCGCTAGCGTCACGGAAAATGCTGATTCCCGACAAATGGGGCGGGGACTAGGGTCCTTTGTCGAAGGCGGTGAGGGTGCGCGCGATCACGAGCGTCGAGGACGACCGATGAATCCAGCGAGGCGCAAGCCTGAATGGTCGCCGGAGGCCCGGCAGGCCGCATGTTACAGACTATTTTGTTGGAATGGCGGGCCGCTACACCCTGTGGTGCGGTCCTACGGTTGCGGCGTTGAGCTTGGAGCGGTCGACGAGGCTGGGAGTTCGTCCGTTGCGGCTGGGAGCGGCACTCGACGCTGGTCTTTTACGTAGCAACTGCCTGCAATCGCTTTGGCCTTCTTCTTGAGTTCGGAGGCGATTTTGCTGACTACGCCGGGGTGGGGGATGGGGTAGCTCTCGTTGCTGACGACGGCAATCGACAGGCTCATCATGGGATAGCGTTCCGAATTCCCGCGTCGATCCACCGAGTCGATGTAGCCGCGCATGCGGTCTTCGCCGTCATAAAAATCGGGGATGACCAGGTCGAAGCGTTTGATGATGGTTTGGCAGATGGCGTCGATAGTATCCGGCCGACTCATGACGACGAAGTCGTCCCCGCCGACGTGACCGACAAAGCCTTCGCCTTCGGCCAATTCGCCCGCGACCGTCGTCAGAATGCGGCAGGCCACGACGAGGACTTCGTCTCCGCGACTGTAGCCATACTTGTCGTTGAACGATTTGAAATTGTCGATGTCGATATAGGCCAGGGCAAAGGGTTTGCCGCTGTCGATGCGCGTGGTGGTTTCGCACAGAATCGTCGTGTTGCCCGGCAAGCGCGTGAGCGGATTCGCGTCGAGCGAGCGGGTGAGGCGGCTCAAGCAGAGGCGCACACGATGCGCGACGGTCTCTTCCAGATAGGGAATGGTGATGAAGTCGTCCACCGGCAGCGCGCTCCAGTCGCAATCGTTGAGCCGCGTTTCGCGCAGCATGACGATCAGCGGGAGGCGACCGAGAAAGGCGTCGCGTTTGATGTCGCGGATCAATGAGTCGATCGAGCGTCCGCCCGCGCCTTCCGCCGCCAAAATCAAACAGGGCGGATCGTGCACGAGTTCGTGCAGGGCGAGCGTCGAGAGGTTCCCTTCCACGACGGAAAAGCCGCCGCGCGTGAGCGAGGCCGCCAGCGTCTGCCCGGCAATGGGATCGTTGTGAAACAGCAGGAGGCGGCGTGGTGCGGGCATGGCGATCCGAGAGGGTTACAGGTAATCGTCGATCGTAAAAAATTCTTCCGTGGCCTGTTCCAGGCAGGTCGCGAGCGACGCTTCGTCCAAGCCCACCGCATCCCAGGCCGGTTGCGACAGCAGGGGCACCATGTCGTCGCCGGGATTGCCGCAGCCCAGCGCTTTGACGAGGACGTCCGCCACATGCACGATGGCGGTCTGTTGCGTGGCCTCGCGCGCAAGCGTCGGGTGGTGGTGATATTGAATCGGCTCGCGGAGCGTCGTGGGGAGGTGCCAGGCCTGCGCCAGGCAGCCGCCGACGTCCGCATGCGAGAGGCTCAGCACGGCCTCTTCCACCTGCAACATCGTGGGATCCTTTTCGCGCAGCGCCTGCGCGGCCTGCGTGAGTTTCGACCCCGTGTCGGGCCATTTGACGTAGAGCACGACTTTGCCGATGTCGTGCATCAGCCCCGCCACGAACAATTCTTCCGGATTGCGCATGTGCGCGCGTGTGGCGAGGATGTGCGAGGTCATCGCCACGCCGAGCGAGTGGCGCCAGAGATGCGTCATGCCCGCATCCTTCATCATGTCGAAGGCGCTCGCGCAGAGCGTGAGGCCCTTCACCACGTTCAAGCCCAAGACCACGACGGCGTGCGCGACCGACGCAATGCGTGCCGGAAATCCGTACAGCGGCGAATTGGCGAGGCGCAACACCTTTGCCGACAGCACTTGATCCTTTTCGATCAGGCTGCCGATGTCCTCGGCCGAGACGTTTTCGCGGCCGATGGTGGCGGCTAACTTTTGAACGATGTGCGGCAGGGTCGGCAGGTCGCCGAGCTGCTCGATGCGGTTGCGGACTTCTTCGTGCGTCAGCGTGCTCATGATGCCGAATGACCTCCCGCGGATTTGCCGGCTGCGTAAGTCTTGCGGAGATGATTCAGGCACACGCGGTGAACCAGTTGCAGCGTCTGATCCTTCGTCACGCGGCGAAAGCGCTTGGCCAGGTCGGCTTCAAGTTCCGGCAGCGTCTTTTCTCCTGGGCCGGCCGCGTCCATCACCACGTACACGGCGGCGATCCCCAAACGGCCCAACCGTTCAATAGTGGGGCTGTCGAGCGTGGCCCCTGCCGGCATAATCGGCAGCCCGCTAGGATTGGTGACCGGTCGTGCCAGGACCATGTCCGGCTTGGCGTCGTCGATGGGAATGCGTTTCATAGTCGGTGCTCGTGGATCTGTCGCTCAGTGAATATGTCGGGCCTGACGCCCGGCGTCCTCGCGTTCGTGTCGGCGACCTGAGGTCGTCGTGCACAGCTCTCGCGCGGTTGACGGCATTATTGTTGTGGACGGCGCCCGTCTCCTTGACAGCCTATCGCATCGCTCCGTAGCTTCAACCGAATTCGTGAATGTGATGCGCGGGTGGACTGAGCGGGCGCCGTGCCGTGCCGGTCTCCCCGCCCGGCAGTCTCATGATCAGCGCCGATGGACCCTGCGCAGGGCATTGATGGGGCCGCTCGGGCCGGTGAGGAGCCTCAGGTGACGTGGAGTAGTGCATCGGGTGCGCAGGCAGGGACCGAGCCCAGCGGGTCGCGGGGCGCCGTGCTGTTTATCCTGATCACGGTGATGCTCGACATGTTGTCGTTCGGCATCGTGATTCCCGTGCTGCCCAAGCTGGTGGAGTCGTTCTTTGCCGGCGATACCGGGCGTGCGGCGGAACTGTATGGACTGATGGGGACGGTCTGGGCGCTCATGCAGTTTCTCTGCTCGCCGATCCACGGCATGTTGTCGGATCGATTTGGGCGGCGGCCGGTCATTCTCTGGTCCAATCTGGCCCTCGCGCTTGATTTTATTGTGATGGCGCTGGCCCCGACGGTCGGCTGGCTCTTTGTGGGCCGCGCGCTCGGCGGTGCGGCGGCCTCCAGCTTCAGCACGGCCGGGGCCTACATTGCCGACGTGACCGCGCCGGACAAACGCGCGGCGGCCTTCGGCATGATGGGCGCGGCCTTCGGCTTGGGGTTTGTACTGGGCCCGGCGATCGGCGGGGTGCTGGGCGCGCTCGATCCGCGCTGGCCGTTCTGGGGCGCCGCTGCCATGAGCCTGGCGAACACCCTCTACGGCGTCTTCATTCTGCCGGAGTCCTTGCCGGTCGAGCGGCGTGCGGCGTTCGCCTGGCGACGGGCGAATCCCATCGGCGCCCTGTTCTTCCTGCGGTCGCATCGCGGCCTGATCGGATTAGCCGGCACAGGATTTTTAACGAACTTAGCGCATATGGTCTTGCCGAGCACCGCGGTGCTCTACCTTGGGTATCGCTACGGATGGGGGCCGTCGGCCGTGGGGCTGACGCTGGCCGCGGTCGGCGTCTCTGCGATGGCCGTGCAAGGCACGTTGGTGCGTCCGATCACGAGGCGGTTGGGCGAGCGGCGCACGTTGTTGCTCGGACTTTGTTGCGGCGTCCTCGGCTTTACGATCTATGGGTTGGCCACTACGGCGAATGTCTATCTGCTGGGCATTCCCGTCATGGCGTTTTGGGGACTCTCCGGACCGGCGCTGCAGGCCTTGATGACGCGACAAGTCGGGCTCGACGAGCAGGGGCGCCTGCAGGGCGCCGTCGCGAGCGTGAACGGCATTGCAGGGATGCTCGGGCCCGGGCTGTTTACCCAGACCTTTGCCTGGTCGATCGCTGTCGCTGAGCCCTGGCATGCCCCGGGCGCACCGTTTCTCCTTGCGGCGCTGCTCTTGTTGAGTGCCGCCGTGCTGGCGGCGCGTGTTGCAGCGCCCGATCCGGCGGTGCCCATCCCCTTACGCGGGTCGGAGGTGTAATCGTGTCTCGACGGTGGAACTTGCCGGATCGCGATTCCTGGTCGACGCCGTTTGCCCAGTCGCTGCTGGCGCATCTGGATCTGCAGCCCGGTCTGTCGATTTTGGATGTGGCCTGCGGGGACGGCATTCCGGCGTTCTATCTGGCCGATCAGGTCGGCCCCGGCGGATCCGTGCTCGGTGTGGATGTGAGTCCTTGGCAGGTGGCGCGCGCGCGGACTGTGCAAGGCGGGGCCTTGCCCTGGTGTCGATTTCTCTGCGCCGATGTTCGGCAATTGCCGGAGACCCTGCCGAAGTTCGATCGTATCACGGGGAATCTCTCCGTCATGTTTTTTCGTCCCGACCGTCCTGCGGCGCTGCGTGGGCTCCTCGCGCATCTGAAACCGGCCGGGCAACTCGTCCTTACCTTTCCGTCCGTGGGCACCTTTGCCTCCCTGTGGGCGAAGGTCGACCGGGAGCTCATCGCGCGCGGACATCGGATTGAGCGGGAGCGATTTCAGGCGTATCTGGCGGAACGGCCGTCCGCGCAGGAGGTACGCGCCTGGTTGGCGGAGCTTGGGATGGAGCGCATCCGTGTGGAAGAGCAGCCGCTGGAAGTGCACAGCGAAGCGGGTCCCGCACTTCTGCATCATCCGCTCCTGCGCGGCGGGTTTCTCGACGATGTCTACGAGTGCTTTACGGATGCGGCGGCGGCTGAGGCGATGATGCAGTCTGTGGCCGAGGATCTTTCGGACGTGCAGCCGCTGCTCGCCATGCGGTGCGTCATGTCAGGGTGGGCACCGGCATCCGTGCGATCCGACGTCGCGGCGGCTGCGTTGCCGTTACCCTGACGATGCGGACCTGTCGTCGCTGTCGAGTCGCGACAGGTAGCGACCGCCGAGGTCCGTCAGCACATAGGTCTGGGCGTGGGGGTCATGGTAAATGAACCCCTGTGTGACGAGATCGCGCAGGTGCATGCCCACATCAATGTCCCCGGAATCGATCCGGTCGAACTCCTCCTGCGACCATCGGCCGCCCTGCAGGCGGAGGATCAAGAGCAGTTTTCTCTGAATCTGTTCGATGTCGGTCAGTGTCATCCGTCGATCCTCCGCGGTCTGATGTCTGATCGAGCCACGGGTGAACGCACTCGTTCACCCTAACATAGGGGCGGCGGCCTGCGTGCGAGGCGATTGCCCCTAGGCGCAATGGACTTGAGAGTTCTACGCTACGTATGACTGTGTGGTTGTCGCCACGTCACCGGCAGGCCTGACGGATCGCCGCCTGCGCCACCTTCGCGGTTCTGCTTCGCTCAGGCCGCCGTCGGCTGCTATACTGCGCCTGCGCGTATCTGCGCGCCCGTTCCACAGCATGACGGGCGGCCCCTCACGTATCACCAGACAAGACACCGACACACACGATGGATAGACACCTCTTTGTCATCTTAGGCGCGACCGGCGATCTCACCAGACGCAAGCTGCTTCCGGCCCTGCGGCAGTTGCGACGCCAGGGTGTGCTCGAGCGGGGGCAGTCGCTGATCGTCGGATCGGCGCTTCCCGAGATGGGCGAGCAGGCGTTCCGTTTGTGGGCGTATGAAGGCTTGGTAAAACAGGAGAGCGGGACGGAGCAGGACCTGCATGCCTGGTGCGAGGAAAATCTCTACTACCACACGCTCGGTACCGGCGGCGCCGAGGAGTATGCCGCGCTGGCGGCCTACCTTCGGGAGATCGAACGCGCGCAGGGCATGCCACAGAATCGGATCTTCTACTTGGCCTTGCCGCCGCAGACTGTGCCGGCCGCGATCGAGCAGCTGGATGCGGTCGGATTGTTGAAGAGCGAGGGGTGGGTGCGGGTGGTGTTTGAAAAACCGTTCGGGCACGATCTGGAGTCCGCCCGGACCCTGAATGCCCGGCTCCACCGCTACCTGACGGAGTCGCAGATTTACCGGATCGACCATTACCTCGGGAAGGAAACCGTCCAGAATCTGCTCGCGTTTCGTTTCGCCAATCCCATTTTCGAATCGATCTGGAATCGCACCTGCGTCGACAATGTCCAAATTTCGGTTGCCGAGGACTTAGGCATCGAGCATCGCGGCGCCTACTATCAGCAATCGGGCGCGCTGCGGGACATGGTGCAGAACCATCTGACGCAGTTGCTGTCGGTGGTGGCGATGGAGGTGCCCTTCTCCTTCGAGGCGAAGGCGATTCAGGCGGAAAAGCTGAAGGTGCTGCACTCCATGGCCCCGGTGTCGTTGGACGACGTGGTGTACGGCCAATACACGGGCTGGAATTTGGGCGTGGAATTCATCAAGGGGTATCGCGAAGAAGCCAACGTGCCGGGCGACTCCACCACGGAGACCTACGTTGCGCTGAAGCTCGATATCCACAACTGGCGGTGGAAGGGCGTGCCCTTTTACTTGCGCACCGGCAAGCGGATGCCGCGCAAATTTACGCAAGTGGCGGTCACGTTTCGTGAAGCGCCGACGCATGTGTTCCCATCCTTGCAGGCCGGCAGCGTATCTCCCAACAAGCTGCTTATTACGCTGCAACCGAACGAGGGCTTTACACTCGGCTTTTCGTTGAAGAGCCCGGGACGGACCTTTCAACTCAGCGACCATTCGTTGCAGTTCGATTACGGCCAGGCGTTCGGGGAATTGCCCGACGCCTATCAAACCCTGCTGCGCGATGTGATGATCGGCGATCAAACGCTGTTCGTCAGCGCCGACTTTGCCGAAGCGGCCTGGAGCCTGTATGCGCCGCTGATCGACGCCCCGCGTCCCATTTGTTTTTACACGGCGTCTACCTGGGGCCCCAAGGAAGCGGATGCGATGATCGAGCGGTACGGGCATCGGTGGCAGTTGGGGTGGTGAACGGCGACGGCACCGAACGGTGCCTGACGGGTGGGACATGGGCCCGGCGCGATGACGCGTGGGCGCCGTACGGATGCGGACGAGGGAGGGACGACAGACCATGAAGCAGAGCGGCGTGGCGATCGGGAGTGTCTTCGTACTGAGTCTTCTGGCGAGTGCGGCGTACGCGGTGGTGCAGGTGCTGCCCGAAGCGTCATTCTCCGTGGACGGGCGGGCGCAGTCAGGCGGCACGGCGGCGGCCGCAGACCCGTTGGTTTCGGAGCTGGTCGGCGTGTTCGAGCGGACGGAACATGCGGTCCAGAAACAGGATCTCGAAGGGCTCTTGCGTCTGTATTCGCCGACCTTTAACTACCACGGTCTGAAGGCGGATGGGGTGCGTCGCATTTGGGGGGAAGTGTTCGAGTATTATCGCAACGTCTCGTCGACGCATTTGTTTTCCGACATCAAGATCCTGCATGAGGGGGGGCAGGTGCGCGCCGAGGTGGCCTGCACCGGGGGGCTGTACGGAACGGATCGACAGACGGGCAAAGCCGTCACGCTCGACAGCTGGTTCCGCGAGGTGCACTATCTTGTGAAGGAAGAGGGGCAGTGGCGCTTGCTGGGCAACCGCGGCGATGCCCCGACCGCCGCGCCGTTTGCCTCAGTTCCGCATCACCCGCTGTTCTAGGGGATGCAAAACCAAGTTACGCCGCTTGCCGGAACGAATGCGTATCACCCGCGGGCGCGGGCGCCTGTGTCGGCCCTTCCACCGTCAGGCGCAGCGCTCCCCAGCTCGTCTCCACAAAGCGGACCATGGTGTGAAAGAACATGACGCCCCCGCTCATCTCTAAGCATTCCTCAATGAAGACCATCGTGAAGTAGGCGGCTGTGATCTGGGAGTCGGAGGCGAACTCCTCCTGCGACTCCAGCATTTCCATCCCGACGGCCCCGCCGACGTAGAGGATGCCCGCCGCAATCATGGCCCATCGTGTGGAGGCCGGGAGGTGCCGGAGAAATCGCAGAAAACTCAGTGCGACCGCCGTGACGGAGCCGGGTGCGCGGCGATGAGCGCTTGACCTCGCCGGAGGCGACAGGTAGGGTCGCGCCTCTGACGAACAACATTGGAGGACGGCGCGGACGAATGACACTGAGCACTTATAATGGAGTGGCCGTGCCCTCGTTTATGTACGGGACCGCCTGGAAGAAGGAGGCGACGGCTGGATTGGTTCGTCAGGCGGTTGCGGCAGGGTTCACGGCCATCGATACCGCCAATCAGCCCGTCCACTACGATGAGGCGTTGGTCGGCGATGCGCTGCTGGCACTGGCGGCCGACGGTGTGCCGCGCGAGACGCTGTTCCTTCAGACCAAATTCACACCGCTGGACGGGCAGGACCATCGACGGCCTTATGATCCGACAGCGGATGTGGCGACGCAGGTCCGGCAGTCTTTCGACAGCTCGCTGGCACATCTCCACACCACCTATCTGGATAGCTACGTCCTGCACGGTCCCTACGGTCGGCGCGGGCTGGCTTCGGAGGACTGGGCCGTGTGGGGCGCGATGGAGGCGCTCTACGCAGCGGGGAAAACTAAGACCATTGGAATCAGCAATGTATCGGCGGAGCAGCTCGCGGCTTTGTGTGCCGGGGCGACACATCGACCGATGTTCGTGCAAAATCGCTGTTACGCCGCCTTCGGGTGGGATCAGCAGGTGCGGGCCATTTGCCGCGAGCAGGGCATTCTCTACCAGGGATTTTCGCTGCTGACGGCCAATCGCGAGGTGTTCATCGATCCGGATGTGCGCGCGATGGCGGCACGGTACGGGACCGGTTTGGCCCCGCTGATCTTTCGATTTGCGATGCAGGTGGGGATGGTGCCGCTGACGGGTACCACCGATCCGGCGCACATGCGGGAGGACCTCGCGTGCGAACGGGTCACGTTATCGGCGGAGGATGTGAGTCGGCTGGAATCGATCGGCCTGTGAGCGGCCGACAAGGAGGCGTGATGCGGAGCGAATGTCGTATGGCGGGATGGCGGCAGTTTGTGTGTGGCGCGATGGTGATCGGCGGGCTGGCCTTGGCGCTGGTTGGCGGCGCGGCGTCAGCGTCCGCGGAAGAGAGCGTCATCGATCTCAGTGCGCATGAGGCGATGCAAAAGACGCTCGAGGCACAGGTTGGAAAGCGCGTGAAGTTGCGGCTGGCCTCCGGGCACGATCTCGAAGGTAAGATCGCCAAAGTCGGCGCGCATGCGGTGGTCGTCGCGGAGGTGGCGGGGATGGAGCTGTTCGATGCCACGGTCCGCATGGACCAGGTTGCGGCGGTCTTGGTGCGCGAGCGGACGAAGTAGCGATACGTACTATCGGTCCGTAGGCGCATGGGCCGGCTAGCCCATCCGTAGAGTTCGTCTGCGCGTCGCGGCGCCTTGGGCTGTAGGTGATTCCCACGGTGACGTCGCATGCGTCGTGCGGCCGCGGGTGTATCGAGCTGGTGGGTCATTCTTGCCCCGTGAAAATTGTCCCAGGTATACTCATTGGTGATGGAGCCCGATGTCTCACGACCTGTTCCCGGACGCCGGACGGCGAGGAGTCGTCCCCGCACGCTGCTTGCGGCGCTATTGGTGCTGGTGGTCGGTGGGCCCACGGCCTATGGCCTTGTGCAGTGGGAGCAGGGCAACTTTGCAGTCGTGTCCGAGCAGCAGGTTTACCGGTCGCGCCAACTGACTGGGTCCGAGTTGACCAAGGTGATCGAGCAGCACCACATCAAGAGTATCCTGAATCTGCGGGGAGAGAATCAGGGCGCAAGCTGGTACCGCGATGAAGTCGCGGTGGCGGAGGGGCAGCACGTTCAACTCGCGGACTATCAACTGTCCGCCAATCGGGAGCTGGCCTCCATGGAGGTTGCGGAGTTGCTCGCGCTGATGCGCCGGCTGCCCAAGCCCATGCTCATCCATTGCCGCTCCGGGGCGGATCGCACCGGGCTGGCGGCGGCGCTCTACCTGTTTGAGGTGGAGGGGAGGCCGCCGCAGGTTGCAAGCAGTCAACTGTCCTGGTTGTACGGGCACGTGCCGACCCTGTTTTGGGCGAAAAGCCGCGCGATGGATGACACCTTCTGGCGAGTGGTCAGTCGTGGAGAAAGCTGAGCGCCCGTCACCCGCTGTTGTTGCAGTCACGGCGCTGCTTCTGTCGATACTGGGGCTGATTGAGGACTCCGATCGTGATTGAATACGTGTCACTCCCGTCCGAACGACTGTCCACCCTGCCATGACGTCGCGTCTGGCATATCCTCTCACGAGACTGCTGAGCCGCGCGCGGCACGGCCAGTGAACGAATGCCGCGACTGACTGGTGAGCGAGATCCCCACTACAAAGTGCACCCTTTACCTCTGCCGGTCATTGCGGTAGCGAGGATGCCCGCCATCGATTCTGTTGCACATGCGACCCTCTGACCGCCCTCGCCCCATCGTTCGTCCATTGGGAATCGGCCTGCTCGTGCTGCTGCTGGCGATTGCGACGTTCGGCCTCTATCGCTGGGAGCAGGGGAATTTCGGTGTGGTCGTGCCCAACGAAGTCTACCGGTCACGACAGCTTGGGAAAACGGAACTCACCGACGTGCTCACGCGTTACGACATCAAGAGCATCGTCAACCTGCGCGGCCGAAATTTCGGCGAGTCCTGGTACCTTGATGAGGTCGCAGTGGCAGAGCAACTGAATGTAAAGCTCTACACCCTGTCCCTCTCGACGTACCGCGAACTGGGGTCGGCTGACCTCGATGAGTTGGAGGCGACCTTGCGTGAGGCGCCCAAACCTCTGTTGATTCATTGTAAGTCGGGGGCCGACCGAACCGGCCTGGCTGCCGCGCTGTACCTGTACAAGATCCGGAACAGGCCTGCGGACGAGGCCGTGGATCAACTGTCGCTGTATTACGGCCACATCCCAGGCTTCCTGCATCTGGAGAGCAGCGCGATGGACCGTTCGTTTACCCGCGCTCAGGCGGGCCATCCGTAATCCTCGCTCCGCGTCGCCCCTTTGTCCTGCGCGCGCCCGCTCGCTGCCCGCACATCGGTTGAAGCTGTGAAATGACTTTGCTACTCTGCGCCCGTTTGATGGCGGCCCGGCAACCGGCGATGATCTGCGCGTGCCTGTCGAGCCGTCCTGTTGAGGTTGTGCCTTTCTTGGAGTGGGAGACCGTGCCCCGATGCGTATAAGCGGATTCACGCTGATTCGAAATGCCATCACGTACGACTTCCCGATCGTGGAATCGATCCGGTCGCTGTTGCCGATGGTGGATGAATATGTCGTGAACGTGGGGCAATCTGAGGACGACACGCTCAACCTCGTACGGTCGATCGATTCCCCGAAAATCAAGATCGTCGAATCGGTGTGGGACGAGTCGTTGAAGACCGATGGGCGGCTGTTTGGTCTGCAGCAGGACGTGGCGCTGGCCCAGTGTACCGGTGACTGGGCGATCTGCCTGCAGGGCGACGAAGTGATCCATGAGGACGACCTGCCCGTTATTCGCCAGGCGATCGACACGGCCCACCCCGATGCCGCCGTCATGGGGTTGATCTTCCGGATGCTGCATTTCAAGGGCGACTATTGGAGTGTGGATCCGTGGATGTATCACCATGCGACGCGGGCGATTCGTGTGAATGGGAAGATTCGGTCGGCCATTGACGGGTTTGATTTCGAGGTAGAGGGCTTGTCTGGCGCCATCAAGCACCTCTCGGTGGGGCGCCGGATTCCCGCGCGGATTTTCCACTATGGTTATGCGCGTCGTCCCGCGGCCTTGCGCGAAAAGCGGCGCTACCAGATCCGTCGGCATGAAGGCAGTCGGATGAGCGATGAACGCATCGATCAATGGGCAAAAGAAGACGCGCAGTTCCTCGACTACGGCATCCTGAAAAACTTTCGTGGCAGCCATCCGCAGTCCATGCAGGAACGCGTACGCCAGGCGTCCCGCCTGCAGCCGTATCGCAATCGCTGGTTGAACCCCGCATTCTATCGCCGCGTGCTCGCCCAAGGCTTCCGCGGCTGACGCGCGAGGTCGTCCTGCCGCTGCGCTTTCGCAGTGCCGTCGATCGGCTTCGTCGATGCCTCCCGGCAATTTGATCTGCCGCCCCCATTCCGTTCCAATTCTTCCCCGCACAAAACACGTTGTTTGCTTGTCGATTGAGCCTCTTCGTCATACCGTAGGTACCAGGATTACTGGGAGTCTCCTCGTGCTGCGCGCCATCGGCGTGTCGAGCCGCCGCGTCCGGGAGGCTTCGGTGCGTAGGCGTGCCGCGTGTAGTGACTGAAGGACCTGTTGATGCGAATCGGCTGGACAGAAGATCGTCCCTATCGCTGGGTGGTGTGGTCGACCATCGTGATCACCACCGCGGGCCTCCTCGGCGCCTGGTGGGGGCTGACCACGATCGATCGGCGGCTGGTGCAGGCCGCTGAGCATAGCCTGTCGCAGACGGCTGCCGATGCGGCGCATAAGGTCGATACGCTGTTGGATGAGCGGTGGGGCGATATGGACGTGCTCGCGACCACTCGGATTCTCCACAGTGGGGATGCCGAAGCCATCACGTCGCACCTGGAAGAATTACGTGATGCCTATGGGGTCTATCTCACCCTTCTCATGACCGATGCGCACGGCCGTGTGGTGGCCGGGACCGATTCCGATCGCATCGGCGCGGATGTCAGCCGAACAGCCTGGTACCGCAACGCGGCACAGCAGGCGGAGGCGGTGGTGGCGGAGGTTCGAAGCGCTCCGGATGTGGGCGGACAGAATGCCGTGGTGTTTGCCCAGGCGGTGTGGACCGAGCAGAGGAACCTTGTGGGCGTGGTCGTGGGGTGGGTGGGCATCCCGGTCATTCGCGAGCGGATGGAAGAATCGGTGGGGCTCTTGACGCATCAGTGGGGCGAGGGGGTGAGCCTTGAGTATCAACTGCTCGCCGAAAATGGGGATCTCCTCGCGGATTCAGAGCTGCAGCAGGATGGGCGCGTGAATCTCCTTACGCTGCACGTTCCCTCTGCCGTGGCCCTGGCGCGTGGCGAAAGCGGGGCCGTGGTCGAGCGGCATGGGCGCACCAATACTCAACTCGTGACCGGCTACGCGCAAACCCAAGGCGGCGTTCGCGTGCCAAATTTGAAGTGGGGCGTCCTCATCCGTGTCCCGGAGGCGGCCGTCCATGCGCCTATTTCGGCCTTGCTGTGGAAGGTGGGACTGGGGTGGTGCGTGATCGCCATGCCGATGATTACGCTGCTCCTCTGGTCGGCGAAGCGCCTGGAGCAGCATGGCCAGGTGCAACAGACCCGCGCGACCACCTCGGAGGCCGCGTTACATTTGCATATCGCCTCGTTGCGGTCCGTCGTGGAGGCGGCGCGCGCGCTGACGGAGGCTCGCGATCTTGATGAACTCTTTCAGACCTTGCTCGACTTGGCGCGCCGAGACACGCAGGCAGCCTCCGCCGTCATCATGCTGTTCGATGAGACGCAGGGCGGGGTGTCTCGCCTGATCTCGCAGGGGCTGCCGGACGAAGCCGTGGCCTCCATCGAGCGGTCGCCGATCGGCAAGGGCCTGCTGGAGCGGCTCACGCGCGATGCGCAGCCGATTCGCCTGACCGACTTGGGGCACCACTTAGTGGCGATGGGGTTTTCCACGGAGCCGCTTCCCGTCTCGGAGTTCCTCGGCGCGCCGATCCGGGCACACGGGCGCCTCTACGGGGCGTTGTGTCTTGTGGACAAGGCGGACACGCAATCCATCGGCGGACGCTTCATGGAATTTACCGATCTGGACGAGCAGGTCATTACCGCCCTCACCGCCCAAGCCGGCGTGGCCGTCGAAAATCTCCAAGCGCTCGCCCATGCCCAACGGCAGGCGACCCACGATTCGCTTACGGGACTTCTCAACCACTCCGCCATTCTGGAAGCGTTGGAATTGGAGCTGAGCCGATCGCATCGCACGGCAGAATCCGTCTCGGTGTTGCTGCTCGATCTCGATCATTTCAAAGCCGTCAACGATACGTATGGACACAGTGCGGGCGACCAAGTGCTGATCGAGACGGCGAATCGCATTCGCGGTGTGCTGCGACCCTACGATTTGACGGGGCGTGTCGGCGGCGAGGAGTTTTTGCTGGTGCTGCCGAAGTGCGGACCGGCCGGTGCCGCGCACCTCGCCGATCGGTTACGACGGTCGATCGGGGAGCAGCCGTTCAGTCGCGCCGCCGGTCCGTTTACGGTGACGGCAAGCATCGGGGTGACTTCATGGCCGGGCAGTCTCCCGACCAGCCCGACGTTATTGGTCGAGGTGGCCGATGAAGCGCTCTATCGCGCGAAGCGCACGGGGCGGAATAAGGTAGAAGTCGGCACGCCGCGCATCGGGAATTTTGAGGAGCAACGAGCCAGCTAGCGTGCTCAGCTCCGGCAGCAGTATCTGCGTGCGATCAGCATCCTCGCCAACGGCCTCGGCAGGGGCCGAATCCACGATAGCCATAGCCGTACCCGGGGTAGGGGCGATAGCCGAAGCCCAACCGGAATCCCGGCGCATAGCCGTATCCATACCCATATCGCCAGGGGCGGCCGAAATAGAGGCCGATGCCGGGGTACAACCCAAGGCCCGGAGTGGGATAGGCGTAGGAGTAGACGGGCGGGACGGCGGGCATCACCGCTGGCGGTTGCGCCAACTGCCGTTGCATCTCGGCGGTGGCGGCCGATTGCCGGTCCATTTGTTCGCGCAGCTGACCCACGGCGCCCTGCTGCGCTTTGAGTTCACCCTCCAACTGTCCGATCCGTTCACGTTGGGTGTCGATCAGCGCCTGCATGCAGCGCGCCTGCGCCTCTTCGCTGTAGTTGGAACATTCCCAGGGGACCGGCGACGCGGCCGCAGCGACCTGCGCCGTGTGCAGACCGAGCAGCGTGGCTCCTGTGAGTATGACGTGCAGTGTGTGACGCATAACTCCCCCTCGTTGATGCCCTGAAGTCAGCGACTGTCCCTCGTCCATACGCTACCATGCGCCGACTGCAGAGACCAGCGGCTGGGCCGGCTGTCGGTACACGATCGTGATAGAGAGAACGCAGGAGTCTGTCGGCGGTTGACGGCTCCTGCCGTAGATTGCCGTACGTGACAGATAAAACGCTTTTCCTCCCCCCGGGCCCTAGTGTACAGTTGGACCATGGCGCCGGACGCATCACCTAATTCGGATCAACTGCCCCCCGAACTTCGCTTTCACCCCCGCGTGCGCGTCCGTGCGCCCTTTGTCTGTTCCTTCACCCGGCGCGGTCTCAAACGGTGGCTGACGAACGAGGAAGGCGGCCTCGGCATTGTCTTCAACCTCTCCATGACGGGCGTCAAAGTGCTGGGCGAAACCGACTTGAAGCCAGGCGACCGTGTCTCGATGAATCTCAAGCTCCCTAAGCAGCACTCGGCGATGACGGTGGAAGAGGGGACGGTGCGCTGGGTGCGCGAGCAGATGTTCGGACTAGAGTTTACGCGACTGTCGCCGGCCGAAGAATGGCGGCTGTGGAAATTCATGGAGCTGTTTACGAAGAAGCCCCGCTAAGTATTGCCGGTGTCTTGGGCGTGCCCCTCTCACACAATCCCTGCCGAGTCTTTACGTCGAGCTAGAGCCGCTGCGCGGTCTGGACGGCGCGCGCTAGGGCCCGATCGGCTGCGACCATCGCTGTGGTGAGGGCCGCAAAGGCGTCACGGACATTGGCACCGGTCTTGGCGCTTGTCTCAAACAGCGTCCACCCAGCCGCCGAGAGCGCATCAATGTCTCCCGGGCGTACCTCCCAGCGTGATTTGAGATCCGTCTTATTCAACAGCGCGACGAAGGGCGTGTCGCGCAACACGCCATCGGCGATGTCGGCCAAGCTCCGCGCGATATCCAGCGTCTCGGTGCGTGTCGGATCGATCACCAGCACGTAGCCGTGCGCGCCGAGTAAGTAGTCTTCTCGGTAGCGCTGCATCGGATCGGACAGACCTTCGATGTCCCAGATCAGCAACCGGATTGTGCGCGCGTCGGTCGGGATGTCCATCGAATGAATGTTGACGCCGATCGTTTCGCGATAGGCCTCGTTGAACGAGCCCTGGACATAGCGTTGCACCAGTGAGGTCTTGCCGACCGCGGTGGCCCCGAGGAGGCAGAGTTTTTTTGTGAGGGTCGGGGCAGGGTGTGTCATTGGAGCGTAACGGAGGGGGCGACGTCGTCGGACGTCGGGGCCGTCAGCGACGGGTCGATCACGGTGACGTGGAGGTAGACGCGCGGTGCGGCCAGCTGGGAGACCTGCGTCTGTCCGCTCGGATGGAGGCGGTGATGGTCCTCGGCGCCGACAATCGTCACACGTGTGGCGCGAAGGTCGGCACGAGTCAGCGGGCCATAGAGCGCCAGCGCGCGCTGTTGTTCGAGCCGACGGTTCAGACTTGGATTCCCTTCCTGGCTGGCGTCGCCGATCACTTCAATCTGAAGCCGCTGTCGCAGGTGCTGGGCAAGGCGGTCGGCGTTTTCGATCGTGGTGATGAGTGTGCGCAAAGCGGGAGCCGTCTCAGGGGCCAGGTCCGCGCGGCCCAGGCCGAATTCAAATTGCTGTGTGTTCAGCCCGGCGGCGATCTCCTGAAGGCGGAGGGCGTCGCGGTCCTGCAAGCGGCCGTATTTGATGCCTGCCACGCCGGGCACGCTCGGGCCCTGCCGCAGAAACTCGGCTCGCCATTCATGGGACGCCACGCCGGCCGCGGTCAACATGGTGGCGCCCTGCTCCTGCTCGAGCGACAGCGACACCTCGGCGGGCGGGTGCAGGCGATGCGTCGCACGGCGGAGGATGAGATCGGGCGCGAGGCTTAAGTAGGGCTCCAATTCAAACCGTACGTGGTCTGTCGGCATACCGGCTTGAATCGCAAAGACCATCGGGTCGGTCGACAGCGGATCGCGCATGCCCCGCACGATCGGCACGGCCCCTTCGCGGTTCACGGCGGTGAGGTGGAGCCCAGGCTCCTGGTTGGCGCGATCGAAAAACGTGGCCCATTGGCGGCGTTCCACGGACTGCTGCCACATCCAGTAGCCGAGCAGACCGACCAACGTTGCGAGAACCACTATCAAGGCCGGCGACAAGGGCGTGCGCCCCGGCGCGTGCAGTGTGCTTTCAGTGCGGGAGGCCTGGCGCAGGCAGGTCTGCAGCAGCGGGGTCGAAGGCTCGAACGGCAGCGTCTCGCCCCTGAAGCCCTGCAGGTCCTGCCCATGCTCCACATGGATCGTGGCGAGTGTGGAGTGGAGCGTCGACCGGAGATCAGGCGGCGGGATCCCGCGGATGACGGCAGCGAGCAGCGCGTGCTGGCCTTGCTCGATCCAGACTTCCAGGCCGTCTTCCATCGTGAACGATTCCAAGCCGCTCTCGGACCCGGCCCCAAGCGAATCCTTGGCGAAGCGTTGCACGGCGGACGTGACGGCCGAGAACATGCTCGCGACCAGATCTTCCCGGCCCGCCATGCTCAGCCCGTTGCCGGCGTGGGCGAGGCGAATGCCGCTCGGACGATGGATCAAGAAGACATGCTCGACCCGATATTGCAGCGTGTGCAGGAGCACAACCTCGCCGAACGACTTGCCCGTGCGCATGGCTTCCCACCGCCAGCGAAAGCCCTTTGCGGACAGGCTGTGGTCGAGGGTGCTGTTCAGCGACTGGATCATCGATTGCAACGCGGCGGCCACGGCTTTTCGGATGGCCGGTCCCATGATGGGCGAGAGGGCATCGGCGATCCGCTTGGGGGAGCGATGGACTGCCTGGATCAGCGTTTCGTCGATGATGGGCGCCAACGCGCCGGATAACTGTTGATCCTGTTGCGTGCGGTGACGGATGGCGTCCGGGAGGACTGTGGCCAGCGACGGCGCGTCGATGAGCGGCCGTGCGATCCTGGCTTCAATGCGATTGAGGCGGACGCGCTCGGCGGCATTCAGCAGGTCGCGCAGCTCCTCCAGTTGTCCGGATTCGCCGTTCTGGTTGTGGGGCGGTGCGCCTGTGTGTGCGGGCTGTCGTGCGGCCGGTGATCTGGGTGTCGATTCAGGCATTCAGACGCTCCTGCGGGACAACCTCGTGTGACGGGACGACCGCGTGCGGTCGATCCGGTTTCGCGGCGCTCCTTGCTGGGGCAGCGCGGCGCGTCGGACGCTGTGACCCTATCGAGTGCCTGCGGTATCGAGCGTGTCCGCGAGCGACTGCGCGGACTTGGCGAATAGTTCTGCCAGGGTGGCGCGGGTCACCTTTTCGCTGCGGAGCTCGGCCAGCGCATGTTCCATCTTTGCGGTGAGCGCGTCGTTCCGCTGGTGCAGCTCCTTCAGCAGGGCCTCGTGCTGCTCGCTGAGGCTGCGGCGCATGTCCGCCTGTTCCTGCTTGGTATGCTCGCCGAGCAGGGCGGTGGCGCCGGAGAGGGATCTGCCGAGCTCGGTCATCTCCTGACGGACGGCCGTGAGGGCTCCGAGGCGAGACTCTTCCTCACGAGATAACTTCGCGGTGAGATCGGCGACGTGTTTGGTGAGCGAGGCTTCCAGCGCCTGAAACCGCAAGTCCATTTCACGCGAGAGCTCCGCGCCCATGCGCGCGATCGTTTCTTCGAGCCGGGTGGCCCGTTGCGTCTGCTCTGCGACCTGCGCGCCGAACAGGATGTCGCGAATCTTGTTGAGGTCGTCCAGGGCCTGCGGCGTGGTGGTGACGGCGTCGCTCGGCTGGTCCTTGCCGGAGGGTTCGGGTTTCCCGGGACGCGTGGTTGCGGTCTCGCGGGTGACAGCGGTCTGGCCCATCGTCTCCTCCTTGCCCTCAGGGGCGTGTCGCCGATTCGCAGATAGTCCCGACAGGGCCTGCGCCTATTCCGGGAATACTCTATGCGCGCGGTGACATGTCGCGCAAGAGGTCTGTCCCGACAGGCTCTTTCGGGCTGAAAAGTCGGCGGCATCCTATCATCGCAGGTCTAGGTAAACAACCCAGGGACGAATGGGGTAGGTGCGCTGGATCTGTGCGGCCCTACGGGGTTTACGCAGGTATCCACCGCGCTGGGTGTGAGCACTCCTGTGGGATGTTTGTGAGGCGGTGATGGACGCGGCAGTTGGTCGCGCGGGCGATGCGGCTGACGATGGAGTGAGTGCGGGAGCGGGAGCGGAGGGAGAGGCAGCACGCTGCCTCTCCCTCGGTACGGCTTACGGCGTGACCGAAATAAAGACGGTCGCGGTGCCGCGCGTGATCAGGAGCAGCGCCGGAGTCTTGGCGCCCAGTTGCCCCGCGAGTTTGTCGAAGTCGGCCACAGTGCGCACCGGTTTCCGATTCAATTCCAGGATGACGTCGCCGACGCGGACGCCCGCGCGCTCCGCAGGCGATTCGGCTTCCACATCGGTCACGACGACGCCGCCCTTGCCGCGTGCGGATCGGTCCTTCTGCTCTTCGACGGTCACGCCCGCGAGCGCGTTTTCTCCCTTGGCGCTGTCCGGCGTGGATTGCCCGGCTTTGGCGATTTCTTTCGGGAGCTCGGCAATGACCATCTTGATCTCTTTACGATCCTTATCGCGGAGTACGGTCACCGTCACCGTCGTGTCCGGCGGCGTTTCCGCTACCATGCTGCGCAGATGGCTGGGATCGCGCACCGCCGTGCCCTTGTAGGCCACGATGACGTCGCCCCGCTGGAGCTTGGCCTTGGCCGCCGGACTGTCGTCCAGCACATCGGCGACGAGGGCGCCCTGCGTGTCGGTGGTGCCGAACTCCTTGGCCAATTCCGGCGTGAGGTCTTGGATGGACACGCCCAGCCAGCCGCGCACGACCTTGCCGTGCTGGATGAGGCTGGTCATGACGATGCGAGCCATGTTGCTGGGGATGGCGAAGCCGATGCCCATGTTGCCGCCGCTGCGCGAAAAGATGGCGGTGTTGATGCCGACCAATTCCCCTTTCAAGTTCACCAGCGCGCCCCCGGAATTGCCGGGGTTGATGGCGGCGTCCGTCTGAATGAAGTCCTCGTAATCCACAATGCCCATATGCGCGCGGCCCACGGCGCTGACGATGCCCATGGTGACGGTTTGATTCAGCCCGAACGGATTGCCCACGGCCAAGACCAACTCGCCCACCTGCAGTTGGCTGGAGTCGGCCATGACGAACGCGGGTAGATCCTTCGCGTCGATCTTGATGACGGCCACGTCCGTTTTCGGATCGGTCCCGATCACCTTGCCCTTGAAGCTGCGCTTGTCGTTCAGCAGCACCTTGATGTCGTCCGCTTTTTCGACGACGTGGTTGTTGGTCACGATGTACCCGTCCGAGCTGACGATCACGCCGGACCCGAGTCCCTGCTCCTGCCGTTCTTTCGGTTGGCGGAATTTCTTCTCCGGCTCGTCACCGAAGAAGCGGCGGAAAAACGGATCGTCAAACGGGCTGGTCGGCGCCTCGCCGTCGTTCTTCACTTTGCGCGAGGAGGAGATATTTACGACGGAAGCCCGGGCCATTTTCGAGACGGCGATAAAGGTCTCGTTCGCCGGGAACGACGCACTGCCCGCGGCGGATGCGACCGGCACGGTCGCTGCGGCGGACGCGTCGGCCTTGGCGGTTTGAATGACGACGGTGGGCGGCGCCGCGTTCGAGGGCGCATCGGTGCCGGTACAGCCGGCCAGCGGTAGCAGCGCGCCAAACAGGGCGCAGGCGCCGAGCAGGTTCATGCGGTGACGTGGCGAAACGGGTGCCGGCCGAATCGAAGCGGCGAGAGGGTGAAGCGGAAAAAGACGGAGCCCTTGCCATGCACGCATCGTCACGCCTGCCTTTCTGAAGATCGAAGACTGAGTCATTCCTGTTCCGCGTCCTGTCCCGGGACGATTCGTTCTGTGCATCGCGCGGGTGCGCAGGCGCTCAGGTCGCACTGTAACCGAGTTTCGCGGTGAGTCAAGCGGCCGGGATCTTTTCGGCGAGGCCTGCTGCCCCCGTCAATGCACCCCTCACGTGCCACCCGCGTGCATCGCTTTCTCCCGGCGGTTCTCGTATCCTGACGCCTTCACTGCCGAGGAGAATCGTTGCGTGTCGAGAAGAGGGTATCGGCGAGGCGCCCGCCTGTTCGGGGCCGTCCTTGCTGCCGGGCTCGTGAGCATTGTCGCCTACGGCCTCTACCTGGCCTCCACGTTGACCTTACCAAAGGGTGAGGAACGCCCGCCACTGCTGATTTACGGTGCGCCGTTCGCCCTCTCGCCGCAGCAGGAGCTGGCGGCCATTCAACTTCAGGAGCGGCTCGCGCGACTCGGGTATCGGGCGGTCGACGGCCCGGTGCGAGCGCCCGGCGAATATCGCCTCACGGCGTCGTCGGCCGAGCTGTATCTGCGCGGCGCGCCGGACCTGCGCCTACCTTCCGAACGCATCAGACTCACACTCGACCGCGGACGCATTGCGGCCATCGAACGTGCCGATCGCAAGGGGCCCCTCGCGTCGGTGCTGCTGGACCCCCCGTTGATCAGCGGCGTGCGCGGGGCGGCGCGACAGGTGCGTACGTGGGTGGCGCTGGAGGAGATGCCGAGTCTGCTGGTGGAGACGGTGCTGGCCGTTGAGGACCGGCGCTTTCGCAGCCACATTGGGATCGATCCGATCGCGATCGCACGCGCCTTCGTCGCCAATACGGTGCGCGGCGAAGTTGTCCAAGGCGGCAGTACCATCACGCAACAATTGGCCAAGAACCTTTTCTATTCGCCCAAGCGCACGTTCGGCCGCAAGTTCCATGAGGCGATGGCGGCGCTCGTGTTGGAGGCCAAGTACCGCAAGGACGAGATTCTCGAAAGCTACCTCAATGAAATCTACCTGGGACAGGCCGGCTCGGTCGGGGTCTTCGGCGTGGCGGCCGCCTCGCAGCGGTATTGCGGAAAGCGCCTGCAGGATCTCACGCTGGAAGAAACGGCCTTGATCGCCGGTTTGATCAAGGGTCCGAATACGTATTCTCCCCTGCGCGACCGCGAGCTGGCCACACGACGGCGCGATGTGGTCTTGCGCGTTCTGCAGGAGGTCGGCCGGATCGACGAAGGCGAGCGTACCGCGGCGGCGGCCAAGCCGGTAAACGTATTCCGGCTGACGGAAACCGTGGCCGACGCGCCGTACTTCGTCGATTATCTGTTGGCGCATCTCGACGAGACGATGGGGATGGAGCTGCCGGTGGGGGCGGCCGTCTATTCGACGCTCGATCCGATTCGCCAGCGGGCGGCCGATGAGGCGGTGGCGCACGGCCTCGCGGAATTGGAGCGGAGCAACCCGGCGCTGACGCGCATCGGGGAGCCCTTGCAGGCGGCGCTGATCGCGTTGGATCCGCGGACGGGCGAGGTGCTGGCGATGGTCGGCGGGCGCGAATATCGCCAGAGCCAATTCAATCGCGCCGTGCAGGCGAAACGGCAGCCCGGCTCGCTGTTCAAACCGTTCGTGTACGCGGCGGCGCTCGAGCCGAAAGATGTTGATGCTCCGCCTGCCGGACCGCTGACGCTGGCCAGTCCGCTGCTCGATGAGCCCGTAACCTTCGACGCGGAGACGCAGCCCTGGTCGCCGCAAAATTACGATCGGCAATTCCACGGCGTGGTGACGGTACGGCGCGCGATGGAGGAGTCGCTCAATGTCCCGGCCGTGCGCGTGGCACAGCGCGTGGGACCGAAGAAGATTGCCCAGCTTGCGGCGCGACTCGGTATCCGCAGTCCGCTCCAAGACAACTTGACGCTGGCGCTGGGCGCGTCCTCCGTCTCGTTGCTGGAGATGGCCGGCGGCTATGGCGCCTTTGCGAACGAAGGGATCGCCACCGCGCCGACCGTGTTGCGACGGGCGGTGAGCGAACAGGGCGAACCGCTGTGGCACGCGGTGAGCGAACGGCATCGCGCGCTCTCGCCGCAGACGGCCTATCTGGTGACGTCGTTGTTGGAAGGCGTCGTCACGCGCGGGACGGCGAAAAAGGCCCGCAGCCTCGGCGTGCTCTCGCCGGTTGCGGGAAAGACCGGCACGACGGACGGGACACGCGATGCCTGGTTTATCGGCTACACGCCGGAGGTGGTTGTCGGCGTGTGGGTCGGGTTTGACGGCGGCCAGGAACTGAAGTTGACCGGCGCGCAGGCCGCGCTGCCGATCTGGAGCGAGTTCGTGCGACGGACCGTTCCGCCCAGCTCACCGGCCTTTCGCGTGCCGTCCGGTGTGGTGACGGTGACACTGGATCCGCAGAGCGGGCAGGTGGCGACGGAGCGATGCCCCGCCACGTACACGGAGCTTTTTATCGACGGCACGCAGCCGACCGTGCCCTGCGAACTGCACGGCAGCGGCTGGTGGGATCGATTGAAGCGGACTTTCGGGCTCTAGCGGCTGCTGAGCGTGGTCGGCGCCTCGACGGTCGGCCGCTGCCTGCTCGGGAGCGAGGATCCATCCTCCCTGCGACCGCCACGCAGGACTACGCAGGTCGACCAGAGCTGTCTGTCTGTGCGGCGCCAGCAAATGTCCCTAGGTTCCCTCCTGGATTGACTCTGCCTACCGTCGGCACTAAGCTCCGCGCGTTCGAGCCCAGGAGGCCGCTGGTGCCCGCATCCCATCTGCTTGTTCGTGTGATCATGGTCTGCCTCTGCCTCTGCATCGTCATGCAGGTGCTGGGGGCTCCCAACACCCTGTGGGATACCACCATGGTGGAGGATGCGCCTGAAACCTCCATCATGATGGCGGTGTCGTTGCCGTCGCGCGGCGTGCATCTGGATTGTCGAAATGCGAGCGATCAGTGGGCTGACTGGTCGTCGCGGCTGTCGGAACGGTTGTCCGATAGCGCTCTGTTCCGTCCCCCCTGCGTCTAGTCTCCCATCCAGCGTCGCGCGGTTTGCCGGGCCTGCGTCCGAGCGGACGGTGTGATCGGCGTACACCAACGTCGTCCCGCCCGTTCCGAGAGGCCTCAGGCAGCCGCGATTGCGAATCCCTCGTGAAAGGGTCGTGACCCATGCATGGCATCCACATCGTTCTCGCCTGTTCGATCTGTCGGCGAATCAAAGATGAGCATTGGGATGGGGCGGTCGGCAGCGAGTGGTGCGATTTTGTGACGTATCTGCGGCGCTACCAGGCGCTGGCCTCCGAAGTGTTCCTCTCCGATTCGTTCTGCCCCGACTGCACCCTGTCCTACCATCGATTGATGACATACGGAGACATACGTAGTGGGGAGCCGGTCTGACTCATTGCCGGGCGGGTGCTGTGGCCCAGCCTTGTCGTGGGCCTGCATCGCTCGTCCTCCCGTTGCTGTGCCGACGCGTCCTCGGTCTGATCCGCGGTCCTTCCTGAAGTGACATCCTCCCGTGATTCTGCTATGTACGGCGCACCTTGGATCGTACGCTCCCCATCCTCTCCCGTCGGCACGTCGCCGCCCTCGCGTTCTTCGGTATTCTGCTGATTCTGCTCTACCAGCTCGCATTGATGCTGCGGCCGTTTCTGCTCGCCATGGTGTGGGCGACGATCCTGGCCCATTTGTTGTTTCCCCTCCATCAACGGCTGACGGCATGGTTGGGTGGGCGCGAGTCCCTCTCGGCTGCGCTGCTGACGCTCGGCATCATGTCGCTGGGCGTGCTCCCTTTGATCTGGACCGGCGGCGTGATCGTGCGCGAAGCGGCCTCGGCGGAAACCGCGATCCGGGCCTGGGTCGCCGGGGGAGGGATCGAACGGTTGCCCGACCAAGTGGCGCAACTGCCGCTGATCGGACGGCTCGCGCATCCCTTTCTTGAGCGCATCGGCGTCGAGGGCCCCGGCAACGTCGAGAGCATGTTGCTGGAGAACGCAAAATCCCTGAGTCAGTTCTTGGTCGGCGGCCTGACGGGTTTCGTGAGGAACCTGTTTGAACTGCTGGCAAACGCCTTGATCATGATCGTGACGTTGTTTTTCCTCTTCCGCGACGGGCGCAGTTTCGCCCAAGGCGCCTACGACTTGGTGCCGCTGGACGATTCACACAAGGCCAAAATTTTCGCGCGCCTCGACCAGACCATGCGTGCCGTGGTGAAGGGCGTGATCGTGACCGCGATCGTGCAAGGGCTGCTCGCCGGACTGGCCTATGTGGCGCTCAGCGTGCCGATGCCTGTGGCGTTGACGGTCATGACGACGCTGCTCGCGCCCCTGCCGTTCGGCGGGACCGCGCTCATCTGGGTGCCGTTGGGACTCTGGTTGCTTTGGATCGGGCCGACCTGGAAGGGCATTGCGCTGCTGATTTGGGGTGGGGCGGTGGTGTCGACGGTCGATCAATTCTTGCGGCCGTTCCTGATCGGGCAGGAAGCGAAGATACCCGTGTTCCTGTTGATGTTCAGCGTGCTCGGCGGCTTGGCCGTGTATGGCGTGATCGGCGTCTTCATCGGCCCGGTCGTGATTGCCCTCTTGCTGACGGCGCTGCAAATCTACCGCGAGGACTATTCCCAGGCGCCCGCCGCCGATCCCGTCCCTCCCTCCTAATCCTTCCACCACATAAGGGGTCGTCCACCACATAAGGGGTCGGGAGTCATAGAAATGACGCCGTTCCTCGCGCTGCTATCACGTCTGCTGCTCCGAGTCGCATCAATCTAACGGGATGGTGATCGCCACGGCGCCGACCACATCGTTCAGCTTGAAATCGCGTTTGGGGCTCAGCGGATGGTGATTGTGGCAACTCACGCAGGCGGCCGACGAGGCGCGATCCGGGTAGATGGCCTGGAAGTAGCGCTTCTGTCCGCTCGTCACGATGCCACGGTAGGGCTGGGGCGTGGCATCGGTGAACGACTGCAAGGCCGTGCGTTCAAAGGTGGTGGCCGGCGCATTGCGCTGATTAATCGGATAGAGCCCGATGAGCCGGAAGCGAATGCCGCTGCCTTGCTCCGCTACCAGTTGGCCTGCGTGCTGAAGAAATTGCGCAGGCAACGGCAAGGTCCCCTCCTGTTCCCAATGTTCCGAGGCGGTGACGATGCCGCGCTCCTGCATGCGTGTGACGACTTGCGAGGTGTAGAGACTGCGGTCGGCCTCGATGACGGCGTGCAGGTAGTCCGCTACGCGTTCCGGCGTGAGCATGGGCGCCGCCGGCGCCGTGTCTTTGGCCGCGCCAGTCGTGCCGCCGATCACGAGTAGGAGCGAGAGCGCGGCAAGCAGCAGATCGGGGCGAAGCCTCGCATCGCCGCAATCACGATGCGCGCGTGTCATGCCGGGACCTCCTGCCGATGGGCGGGAAGTGGCGTCAGCGCGAAGGTCAGCGAGCAGGTGGTGCCCTTTCCGGGCGCGCTGTCGAGTTTGATTGCGCCGCCGTGTTTTCCCACCAGACGTCGCGCGATGGTCAGGCCGAGCCCGCTGCCTTCGCCTTGATCTTTCGTCGTGAAAAACGGATCGAAGACCTTGTGCAGTTGATGCGGCGGGATGCCCGGCCCCGTGTCCTGCACGCGGACCACCACGGCGCTTTCCGTCGGCTCGATCGCGACCGTGAGCGTGCCCGTTCCCTTCATGGCCTGCACCGCGTTGAGGACGACGTTGCGCAGCGCCTGTTGAATATCCTCCGGCACGGCCTGAATCGGCGGCGCCGGGCGATAGGTCCGCCGCACGTCAATTCGCCAGTCGGCGGCCGTCCGCTCGACCGTAGTGATGGCCAGATCCAGCTGTTCGGCCAGATCCAGCGCCACGAGCCGCTCATGGGATCGGCTGCGGGTGACGCCGGTGAAGTCGCGGATGATGCCTGCCATCCGCTTGCCATGCTGCACAATGCCTTTGGCGAACTCCGCTACGTGCGCCGGATTCGTCTCGTGTTGGATCGCTTCTCCCAAGCCGAGAATGCCGAAGAGCGGATTGTTCAACTCGTGGCCGATCCCGGCGGTCAGGACGCCGAGGCTGCCGTGCTTTTCCGCTTCGATCCAGGCGGCCTGCAGCCGCGTTTCGTCTGTGGTGTTGCGGAGCACGAGCCCCACGCGCGTGGGTTCGCCCGCAACGGCCTCCAGACGAAACCAATCGTAGTGATAGACCGTGGCGCCGATGTGCAGCTCGCGACGGTCGGCATCCGCCGCCGCGTGCTCCGAATGGGTGAGCGGATCGCGCGGCGCGTTGGCTTCGGCCGTGGCGGTCGCGGGTGCGTTGCGGCTGAGCGGCTGCCCGCTTCCCAGCTGGCGTAACTCGCGGTCGAGCCGCGCCCGAGAGGCGGGACTGATGTCGAGGACGTCGAAGAGCGCGCCATCTACCGGCGCGTTCAGGGGAATGGCAAAGGCGTCGCGGCAGGCGCGATTCATGTAGTGCACGCGCGCCGCGCGATCGAGCAACACAATCGGCGTGGGCACCGCGTCCAAGATCCGATCAGTCGATTGTTGCAGGACCTGCACCTCGCGACTTTTGGCGGCCACTTCGTCGGTGAGGCCCGCAAACGAGCGGTCGATGTGGGCCTGCATGCGGGTGATTTCTTCCGCCAGGTCCTGCAGCTCATCGCCGGTGGCGATGGTGAGCGGCGCGGGGGATTCGCGGCGGCCGATGGCCTGTGCGGTAGCCTGCAATTGCCGAATCGGCGTGACGATACGCGTGGCGGCCACGGCGCCCAGGCCCGCGAGCAGGAGGATGGCCACGGCGCCGAAGATCGACATCCAGCTGAACAGGTGCGTGATCGGCGCAAAGAGTTCCTCGGAGCTTTGCCAGACGAAGGTGTGCCAGGCGCCGTTCTCCAGCGAGCCATTGGTTGCGCGGCTGGTCTCGGGGAGCATCGCGTGTCCGATGATCGATGTGGACGTGCCGCCGTGCCCGTCGCTGGGCGCATGCACCCAGCCCGCTTCCAGCGGGGTGACGAGCGGAATCAGCGCCGGATCCGACAGGCGGACGCCGGTCGGCAGGATCGGGCAACTCATGACGAGGCCGCTGCTGTCGATCAGCATCACGTGGCCGGTTTTGCCGAATCGAATGGGCTGAATGGAGGCGGCGAAAAATTCCGTGGCATCGATGACCCGATGGAGCACACCGATGGCCTCATAGCGCAGGCTATCCATGACGGGGACGGAGATCGTGAAGACGTAGGCCTTGGCGCGCTCGTCGTACTTCAGGTCTTCTAAGTAGAGCCGCCCCACGCCCTTGTGAAAGGCGCCCTGCCACCAGCGCGCCTCGGCATGCGCAAAGGGCGGCAACAGTGAGAGCGCGCCGACCAGGTGCCCCTCCAGATCCGTGAGATACAGCATTTTGGTGGCCGAGCGCACGACGTGCGTGGTCGCGTGATCGGCTTGGCTGCGCGAGCCGGCTGAGTATTCGCGAAGGAGGCGGCTGAGCGCATTGTCCCCGACGGTGCGGCGCACGGTGGAATCAGCCGACTCCCACGCGGTCCGCTCGCGGGCAAGCAGCGCTTCGTGGTCCGCCTTGGACAGCGCGTGGAGGATATCGCGCCGCTGCTCGAGCGTCTGGACCACAAGCGGGTCGTCGGCGATGCGGGTGGTCCGGGCGATTTCTTCGCTGATCACCAGATCGAGTTTGCGCGAGGCCTCAATCGCCAGGGCCTTGAAACTCTCGCCGCTGATCTCGCGGATTTCCTTTGAGCCCTGCAGAAAGGCCAGCAGCAGTCCCGCGATTAAGGGGATGGTGCCGACCACAAGCATGGATACGATGAGTGTCCCGCGCAGACCCCAGGCGCTCGTCCGGCGGCGTCCGGGCGCGTCCGGACAGCCTTCGGCCTGGTCGCGCGCGGGGGCGACGGTGGATGGGCTGATTGGATCGGCCGGCAGGGCCATGGTGAACTTTCGTCCTCACCCGCGCCGCGGTGGTGCGGCGCGGCAGTGTACGTCGACCTCACTCCACGAGCGGAAACGAAAGGGTGAAGGTGGTGCCCTGGCCGACGACGCTGTCCACCGCAATCGTCCCACCCATCTGTTCCGTAATGGTTCTCACGTTATAGAGGCCCAGTCCGGTGCCTTTGCCCGGCGCCTTCGTCGTATAAAACGGATCGAAAATGTGGGGGAGGGCGTCGGGCGCAATCCCCGTTCCGGTGTCGGTGATCGACACGTCGATATGCGGTCCGCGTGTGCGGGTGGAGAGCGTGAGCTGCCCTTGTCCATCCATCGCGTGAATGGCGTTGGTGATCAAATTGACGAACAGGTGCAGCAGTTCATCAGGATTTCCTAAGACAACCTGATGCGAGGCGTCGTAGCGCCGCACCACCGTCATGTCCTGAAACAGCAGCGCATGGCGGCCGATCTTCACGGACTCGTCGAGCGTCTTGTGCAGATCGATGCGGACGGGATCCGCCGGTACGGTTCGGCGCGCATAGCGCGTGAGGTCGCTGCAGATCCGGCTGGTCCGTTGCACGGCGTGAATGATGTCCTGCGCGTGCTCGGTCACCACCTCCGGGGCCGGATGGTCGAGCAGGTCCTCCGCCAGTCCCATGATGAGGTAGAGGGGATTGTTGATGTCGTGCGCAATTCCGGCGGCAAACGAGCCGAGCGCGGCGAGCTTGTCGGCGTGCGAGACCTCCGTGCGAAGGCGCGCCTCGTGCCGAACCACCTCCCAGAGCAACTTCGCCGCGGTCCCGCTGAGGGTTTCCGTCCCCTCCGCCTTGTAGCGCGCGATGACGGATTCCATGTCGGGATCGCCGGTGACATCGACGATCAACGTGACCGATGGATCGCGAATGAGGTCCGGCACATGCGAGACGACGGGGATGTCCAGATCGATCGCGCGTTGCAGCCCCGGGGCATCGCGCCGTCGGTCGGCGATTCCAGTGATCGCCACGCCGTGCATGTGTCCCAACAGGTCGAGGAGTCGCAGGCCCCCGTTACCGGCGCCGATAATTGCGATCCGGATGGGAGCCGGCGCCACCATCATGGCGGTCTGTGTCATGAGCGACCTCACAGATCACGGGTCAACAGACAGGCACGCCTAGGGATATCTCGGCGTGCCATGGGACAAGCGCGCGCAGCGGTCCTGATGATCGGCCGGGCTTTGCGAATTTCCGAACCGGTGGGATGGACGGCGGCGCCGGGCGATGGCGGCTCACCGTTCATCCACACCAGGCGTCGAGTTACAGATGTGCCAGCTCCCGTTGTTCCATCGCGCGCGCGACCGCGGCTTTCAGCTTTTCGCCCTCCACCGGTTTGACGAGGTAGTCGACCACACCCTCGTCACGGAGGAAGGCCGAGGCCATTTCGGTATCGGGAAACCCCGTCAGTACAATGACCGGCACGCGCGTAAAGTTCTGCCGAAAATACGCGATCGCTTCGACGCCGTTGATCTTCGGCATGCGGATGTCGCAAATCAGCACGTCCAGCATGAGACGGTTTTCACCCGTGTTGATCGTCTCGATCGCCTTCTCGCCGTTCTCCGCCTCCAAGACGTCGTACCCGGCTTTCTGTAGGGTCATCCGCACCACGCGCCGGATGTCGGGTTCATCGTCGACGATCAGTACGCGGCCATTCCCCGTTGACGCGCCGAACAGCAGATCAGAGTGCATGTCACTCATGGCAGACCTCCTTGTGTGAAGCCCTCGTGGCACGTATGTGCGGACGAATCATCCGAACCGTCGCTCGCGTTCGCCGTGTGTCTGAGGCGGGCGACCAGCTTCGTTCACCTCTACTGTTGAGCAAGAGCAGTGCCGAATCCGTACGGCTCAGTAAGGCCGATATCTGTGGGAAATCCGCCGTGCGCCTTCGGAAACGCATCCGAGTGGTGGTGCATGTCACCCAGCGCTGGTGGAAATCCACCAGCGCTCGATTGTTCTGCGCGCGCGTCGAGGGACCTGCGAGGCGAGGTGGGCCCATTGAAGGTTTCAGTCGGAGGCCTCAGTTCCCTCACGGGGAGAGGCGGGTTGAGATTGAGGGACCGATGGAGTAAGTTTTTGACAGACCACAGCAAGCGAGCCGCCCGATGGGCGGCGACATTGGAGGAGGAAAGGATGATCACACCCGAGGCGCTCACCGCGCATGTGCGCGAGTCGATTCCCGACGCGGCGGTGACCGTGCGCGATACGACCGGCACCATGGACCACTTAGCCGTGCGCGTGGTGTCCAGTCAGTTTGCGGGAAAGAATTTGCTGGATCGCCATCGGATGATTTATCGGGCGCTCGACGCGCCGATGAAGGATGGACGGATCCATGCGCTGGAACTCACGGCCAAAACGCCGGACGAACTGTAGCGGAACGAAGTCTCACTGACGGACAGGGATGGAGGAGAACTGTAATGGCGAATCCGATCGACGATGAAATTCAGAAGGAAGTGAAGGCGCATCCGATCCTGGTGTACGGCAAGGGCACGAAGCAGATGCCGATGTGCGGGTTTACGCGCGAGACCATGCAGTTTTTCGATCGCTACGGGTATCCCTATGAAGTGATCGACGTGCTGTCCCAACCGGCCAAGCGCGAGGCGCTCACGAAAATGACGAACTGGCCGACGTTGCCGAAGGTGTTTATCGGCGGCGAGTTTTTCGGCGATACCGACATTCTCGATCCGATGGCGGCCAAGGGGGAAATCGAACCGTTGTTGAAAAAGACCTTCGGTCGGTAATCGCACGATGGACATCACCGGGTCGTCTGCTGTCGGGACGCGCGGAGCGTCAGGCCTCTGGGCCCTGGCGAGGTCTGCGGCGACGGTCTCGCTGTTGGCGCTGACCGTCGGCTGCGCGTCATGGTACGGCGGTCCGGACGAGGTGGTGGAGCGGGCGCTGACGCCGGAGTTGCGCAGCCAGGTAGATCGTACGGTGGCGTTCGCCGACGTCCGCAACGCGCCCGATGCCTTTGTCGGGCGCACCGTCATGTTCGACGGAGTGGTGCTCAGCGCGAAGCGCTCCAAGGAGCGCACCGAGGTGGAACTGCTGCACCTGCCGCGCGAACAGGGCCGTCCTCCCGTGATGGACCGGACGTTGTCCGAAGGGCGGTTTTTGGTGATCCATCCGCAGTTCATCGACCCTGCACGATTTACACAGGGGCTGCCGATGACGGTGGTCGGCACGGTGTCCGGTGCGGAGCTGCGCCCCTTGGATGAAGGCGAGTATCGCTATCCGGTTCTTGAGCTCAAGCAACTTGTCACGTGGGACTTGTCGGACCCGGAGCCGGATCCGCGTGTCGGGTATTCCGGGATGCGGCCCTTTGCCTCCAACAATCACTGGTGGGGGCCGAACAGTTACTACTTTGGTCCCTTCGGGCCCTACCCGACGCATCCCTATACGAATCCTGCCGCCTGCCCCTTTTGCTACTATCCGCCCGGCGGACCCTACAGCGCCCCGTTCCCGCGCTGAGCGCGCCGCGCATCGTTTCCCTTCGTCCTCTGTGTCGCCTGACCATCGCTCCCTTACTCGGCCCGATCCTGTCCATGTTCCGCTTCCGGCGTATGCAGCGGCTCGGTTGCCCCCTGGTTGCGCGAGCATTTGCTTGGTAGCATGCAGGGGCGCGATGCGATACGCGTTTACCGCGGCCATCGCTAATTGGAGGGGACGATGCGGCACCAGATGTTTCTCGCAATGCTCCTGACAGGCCTCCTGTCGCTCGGCGGTTGCGCTGCGTCGATGCACCAGACGGACGGCGGTGTGTATTACGGTGCGGTCGGCGGCGTCTATGCCGCTCCGGGCCCGTACGGCCCGGGATGGTATTCCGGTTGGGGGCCCTGGTGGGGTGCCGGATATTATGGCGGGTACTATCCGGGATATTGGGGTGGCTGGCGGCGGGCGTACGGCTATCATCCCGGCTACTGGGGCGGAGGGCGATGGGCTCGTCCCGGCCCCTCGATCGGCGGCGGGTTCGGCGGGGCTCGCGCGCTCCCACCGCATTTTCGTAAGCGGTGACGACGAGTTCGAGCCACGGCAGCCCGCTGTAATAGACCGTGCGTTTGAGAAGCGCGTGCAGAACGTGCGTGTATGCCGCACCGATGCCGATTCATTCCACTAAATAGGTGTCATAAATAGGGGTCAGGTCTCGTAAGGAGCATTTTGATTCACCGTCGTCACCAGGACGGAACATGCAGATGGACAGATGCGCTTAGGTGGCGATTCTGTGAGAGTGGGGAGCCAGCGCGTTGCGATGGCGTTTCCTCAGGTGGGGCCTGCGTTGGCAAAGGGCACATCGTGGGGCTTTCCCCGGAGAGAGCATGATCGGCTGGGGTTAGGTGTGCGGAGGCGCGTTCAGGAGTTCTCGCAAGGCGTGCAGCAATTGTGAGGGCGTGAACGGCTTTTGCAGAAAGCGCACGTGGGGGAAGAGAGGTTCTTGGTCGCCGCCGAGCGTGTCGGTATAGCCGGACATGAAGAGAATGCGTGTCGCAGGACGCAGCCGTATGATGTGGTCGGCGAGGTCCCGCCCGTTCATGAGCGGCATCACCACGTCCGTCAGGAGCACGTGCATGGGAGCGGTGCCTGCGTCGGACTCGCAGTAGCGGATGGCTTCGGCGCTGTCGGGGACGTCGTGCACCTGGTAGCCATGCTCGCGGAGCACACGGCACGTGAGCGTGCGGACGGCGAGGTTGTCTTCGACCAATAAAATCGATTCCGTCCCGGCTGGCGCCGCCTGCTGAGGCTCCGGCAGCGGAGTAGGGGCGGTCGCCCGATCGGTCCGCGGCAGGTAGATCGAGAAGGTTGTGCCGGCTCCGACACGCGAGTCGATGTCGATGGCGCCGCCGCTTTGCGACACGATCCCCAGGACCATGGAGAGGCCGAGTCCTGTGCCGCGGCCCAACGCTTTGGTGGTGAAGAAGGGATCGAAGATTTGCGACAGGATCGATTCGGGAATGCCGCTCCCCGTGTCGCGCACGGTGAGCAGCACGTAGGCGCCGGGCGCGAGGGCGCCGGTCCGCGTCAGGTGCGACTCGGTAAAGATGACATCCCGTGTCTCCAGGGTCAGTCGCCCACCGTTCGGCATCGCGTCCTTGGCATTCACGACCAGGTTCATGATGACTTGGTCGAGCTGGCCGGGATCCGCATGCACCAACCCGAGTGAGGGGGCCGCGTGGGTGTCGAGCTGGATGTCCTCGCCGATCAAACGATGCAGCATCGTGCTGAAGTTGGCGATGGCCTGATTGAGATCGACGGGACGCGGGTCGAGGACCTGTTGGCGGCTGAACGCCAGCAGTTGGCGCGTCAACGATTGCGCCCGCTCTCCGGCGAGGAGGATTTCCTGTAAGTAGCTGCGCGCCGGATCGGTCGCCGACCCTTGCTGCATGAGGAGATCGGTATAGCCCTGAATGACGGTGAGCAGGTTGTTGAAGTCATGGGCCACGCCGCCCGCGAGTCGGCCGATCGCTTCCAATTTTTGCGCCTGACGGAATTGGGCCTCGGCCTTTTCCCGCTCCGCCACTTGCTGCTGCAGGGCCTCATAGGCACAGGTTAGTTCGGTGGTGCGTGTCTGGACCCGTTGTTCCAGCTCGGCGTGGGCCCGCGTGAGGGCCTCCTGCGTCATCTTCAGTTCCGTGATGTCGGTGAGCGTGCCCACCATGCGCAGCGGGCCGCCGTCGGACGCGCGGCTGATGACCTTCCCGCGATCAAGCACCCACTTGTAGCTCTGGTCCTTGCAGCGCATGCGATATTCGCAACTGTACGACAACGTTTCATTGCGCAGGTGACGGGCGCGCGCCGCCAGCACGCGCACGCGGTCGGCGGGATGGATGCGGGACTCCCACTCGTCGAGCTGGGACGGCACGTCCGCGTCCGTATGCCCGAACATCGACTTCCAGCGGGAGGAAAAGAACGCCGAGGCACTGCGGCAATCCCAGTCCCAGACGCCGTCGCCGCTGCTTTCGAAGGCATGGTTCCACCGCGCTTCGACTTCGCGCAGTTCCTGCTCTAGTCCTTTGGAGGCGGTCAGGTCGCGCACGATGGCCTGAAACCCGACGACGGCGCCCTGCTCCAGTAAGACCTGCACGTTTTGGCCGAACCAAATTTCTCGGCCGTCCTTCGTCACCGCCGGAAATTCAAAATACGTATTCGGGGTGCGGCGGATATATTGCCGTCCGTAAAACCGTTCCGCGGCGGCACGCATGTCGGGCCGGAGCAGCTCAGAAAAGCGCCGCCCCAGCAGCTCCTCTTCGGTATAGCCGAGGAGGCGCGACGTGCTGGCGTTGACGAAGGTAAAGCGGCCGTCGACATCGGTGCGGTACATGATGTCGCTGGCATGGTCGACGAGGAGCCGATACCACTGGCGGAGCGCCGCCATTTCGCTGTGCGCGTGGTAGCGCGCGGAGATGTCACGCACGACGAGGCTGGTGTAGCTGGTGTTATCGCGGGAGAGGCAGCCGAGCGACACCTCGACCGGAAACAACGAGCCGTCCAACCGGCGGTGCAAGGTTTCGAAGGTGGGTGGGCCGTCACCCAGGAGCCGCTGGCGGCGGCGCGATTGGAAGTCGTCTTCATTCGTGCCGCGGCAGTCGTCGATGGTGCGCTCCAGCGCGCGCGCCAGGGAAAGTCCGTGCATGCGGCAAAAGGCGGTATTGGCCCAGAGAATACGGCCGAGCCCGTCCACCAAGGCCAGCCCGTCTGCGGCATGGTCTTGCGCGATGCGGGAGAACGTCGTGCGATCTTCCGTCCGTTTCAGGTCGGTGATGTCGCGCAGGAGCAGGACGAGGCCGATGACGGCGTCCGTTTCGTCGCGGATCGGCGCCTTGTCGACGGCGTACCAGTGGGTGTCGCCATGGACGCGACAGGATTCCTGTTGGCCGAGGATGGCGCGGCCGCTGGCCATCACCTCGAGATGTTCCAGGTGCCGCCTCGGAGGATCGTCCCAATGCGGCAGGAGCGCGACGAACGTGTTGCCGCGGGCCTGGTCGAGCGAGAGCCCGCTCACGAGCTGCGCGTGGCGATTCAACCAGGTCAAGCACCCATGTCGATCGAAGGTCCAGACTTGCGCTTCGAGCGAATCCAGGAGCGTATCGTGAATGTGGGTGGAGTCGGGCGGCGTGACGGGCGGCGCATCGTGCGGCGTGGCATCGCGGCGAAACGCATTCGGCTGCGGGGGCATGGCCATCGGAACCTCCAGGGAATGCCGGGAATCCGATACGCTGCTCGTCGGTGAGGTCTCACACGGGACGACCGCATAGGTCTATTGTGCCCCGTGGTGCTGCGTAAACTGTTACATCTAAGTGGTTTTAACTGTCAAGGAGGCAAACGGATCTACTGCCGCCGATCCTGGTGCAGGAGGTAGCATGAGCCGGCTCGTGCGGGCGTCCTGACGCGGCCGGCCTCAACGGTGCCTTGGTCCAAATCGACCTCGGCCAATGGGCAGGTTGAGCCTGGGCGATGGTCCCTGTCGAGCGAGGGCGACTGGCGTGGCGGGTATGGACCGCGCAGATGAGACGACGCGGGCTGCGTAGAGAAGCCGGCAATTCCTTGGATGCGACTCGTAGGCTGCGGCTTCGGTTGGCGGGGCTTGGCTATCGCTCAGGCTCGCTTCACCGAATGCGATGGGTTTGCCCGGATTCTACGGGTGGTGTCGGCTTCGGTGTGACGCATACGCTTCTGCTGAGCGTCTCAGCATGGGTGGAGTGATTGTGCAGGTTGATGCGCGCTGGCTCCCTAGTGCAAATTGATGTCTCTTCGGCGGTTGACCCCTTCCGCGAGCGCCTCCTATAATCCGCCCGCCCCTGCAGCGTGCCGACGCAACGCGGCGATGCAACGATGCATCGTCGCAGTACGACGTGACGCGCTCCGCAGAGGTTCGTCAAGCCTGTGTGACATTTCCCGGCCAGCGCGGCGGGTGACTTTTTGTAACAGCGCGGGAGCATAGTGCATCAACCATGGTGAGAAGCCGCATTGTCGGTACGGGGGCCTACGCGCCGTCGCGCGTTGTATCCAATCACGACCTGCAGCAGCCGGGCGGGCCGACCGCTGAGGAGATGTTCACGCTCACCGGCATCCGCGAGCGTCGGTGGGTGGAGCCGGGCCAAGCCAGCTCCGATCTCGCCGCAGAGGCCGGGCGCCAGGCGCTGGCCGCGGCCGGGTGGGACGCGGGTCGGCTGGATGCGATCATCGTCTCGTCCACCTCGCCTGACACCATTTTCCCCTCGACCGCCTGTTACGTGCAGCGCCTCTTGGGTGCGCGCTCAGTGGCGGCGTTCGATGTGACCGCCTCCTGCTCGGGGTTTCTCTACGCCTTGTCGATGGCCGATGCGTTCATCCGATCCGGCCAGTACCGCAGCTGCTTGGTGATTGCGGCCGAAGCGAAGTCGCTCTCGCTCGACCCGGACGATTCGGCGACGCGTATGCTCTTCGGCGACGGCGCGGGCGCGGCCCTGGTGATTCGCGATGATGCGAGTCCGGCCGACGGCCCAGGCCTATTGGGGATGCGGCTCTATGCGGACGGCTCGCAACATGACCTGATTCATATTCCGGCCGGCGGGTCGCGGCGCCCCACCACCGAAGGGACGGTGGCCGCCCGGCAGCACACCGTGCGCCTACACGGCGCGCCGGTCTTTCGTCTGGCTGTGCAACGGCTGTCGGCGGCCGTACGCACCTTGCTGGATGAGCAGGGCTGTGCAGTCCAGGCGCTGCAGCACGCTGTTTTCCATCAGGCCAATGCGCGGATTTTGTCGCTGCTGTGCGAGCGGCTGGCGATTCGGCCGGAACAGACGACGACTATCATCGAACGGTTCGGCAATACGTCCTCGGCCTCCTTGCCGATGGCCCTGCACCAGGCGGCGACCACGGGAAGGGTCTCCCCCGGCGATCTTGTTCTGCTCGGCGCGTTTGGCGGCGGCCTGACCTGGGGCACCGCGCTGGTACGCTGGTAAGCTGCCCGATCCGCCGGATCTTCTCACTCGGCTGATCCGGCCTCATATTCCTTATCTCGGCAGCAAAATGTAACGCACTCGTAACCTGATCATGAGATAGGAGAGCCGTCACCTGACGGAGTGCCGACCATGCTGAACCTGCTTCCCCGCGACGAAGTGTTTTTTGAGCTCTTTCGCAAAGCTGCCCACAATGTGATCGAGGGCAGCCGCCTGCTGAAGGAGATGATGGAGAATTTCCACGATCCGGTCGGGCAGGCCAAGCGCATCAAAGAGGCGGAGCATGTCGGCGACGAGATTACCCACGAGATCGCCCGGCGTCTGAATCAAACGTTCATTACGCCGATCGACCGCGAGGACATTCACGATCTGGCCAGCGCGCTCGACGACATCCTGGACGTGGTAGAGGAAATCGCCGACTGCTTCGTGATCTACAAGGTGCCCAAACCGACGGCGATGGCCGTGCGCCTGGCGGATATTTTGTACGAGGCGAGCGTGGCCTTGGCCTCCGGCGTGGATTTGCTCGGCAAGCAGAACGAGCGGATTCGGGAGTGTAGCCTCAAGGTCAACACGCTGGAGAATGAGGCGGACCGCATTTCCCGCGATGCGCTCTCGATGCTCTTCGAGAAGGAATCGGACCCGATCGTCGTCATCAAATGGAAAGAGATTTACCAGGACTTCGAGAACGGCGCCGACCGCTGCGAAGACGTGACCAACATTCTGGAACGGATTGTCCTGAAGCATAACTAGCGCGAAACGAAAGCGGACATCGAACGCGGGCACCAAAGGCCAGAACCGAGGGCACGAATCATGGCCATGCCGCAGCCGCCCATCCTGCAGCCTTTTGTCCGCACCTTGAGCACATTATTCATCCGACATAGCCTCCATGCCTGACTTAAGCATCGCGCTCATCATAGTCGTGGTCCTCGCGCTCCTGTTCGATTTTTCGAACGGCTGGCACGACAGCGCCAACGCCATCGCCACTGTCGTGTCCACGCGCGCACTCAGTCCGCTCGTGGCCGTGGCCGGCGCGGGCATTTTGAATATTTTCGGGGCCTACATGTCGACCGCGGTGGCGAAGACGGTCGGCTCCGGCTTGGTCGAGCCAACGGCGGTCACACAGGCGGTCGTCGCCAGTGCGCTGGCCGGCGCCATCGTCTGGAATTTGATCACGCTGTTGTTGGGATTGCCGACCAGCTCCTCGCACGCGCTGATCGGCGGACTGGTCGGCGCCGCCGTCACCCATGGCGGATGGGCGACGGTCAAGTTTGCAGGGCTGCGCAAGGTGCTGGAGGCGATGGTGCTGTCGCCCATTTTCGGATTCGGGATCGGGCTTGTGCTGATGGTTGTCATCAGTTGGTTGTTTTTCCGTGCCTCGCGCGGCTGGGCCACCAAGCTGTTTCGCCGCCTCCAAATTGCCTCCGCCAGTTTTATGGCCTTCAGCCACGGCGCAAACGATGCGCAGAAGGCCATGGGCATCATCACGCTGGCGCTCGTCTCCAGCGGAGCGATTCCCACTGCGGAGGTGCCGAATTGGGTCATCGGCAGTTGCGCCATGGCGATGGGTTTGGGGACGGCCGCCGGCGGATGGCGCATCGTGCGCACGCTCGGCATGCGCATCGTGAAGCTCGAGCCGGTGCACGGATTTGCAGCTGAGACGGGTGCCGCGGCGGTGCTGTTGGCGACCGCACATTTGGGATTGCCGGTGAGCACCACCCACACGATCACCACCACGGTGATGGGAGTCGGCGCGGTGAAGCGATTGTCGGCGGTGCGCTGGGGGGTGACGGCGAAGATCGTGTTCGCCTGGCTGTGCACGTTGCCGGGCGCGGCTTTCCTGTCGGCCGCCTGCTATCTCTTGCTCTCTCGCCTCATGTCGTAGCCGGGTGCATCACGCTCTTGAGCGCGGGGAGGCGCACCACAAAACGGCTCCCGCTCGGTCGGTTGGCTTCCGCCCACACGCTGCCGCCGTGCTGCTCCACCAAATGTTTGACGATCGCCAAGCCCAGCCCCGTGCCGCCGAGTTCGCGCGAGCGCGCCTTATCCACGCGATAGAACCGTTCGAAAATGCGCGGTCGATCCGCTTCCGGAATACCGTAGCCCGTGTCGGCGATGACGAGGTCGACGGTTGAGCCGGAAAGCGCCGTTGCTGCGCCCGTGCTTTTCGTCGAGGGCGGCGTCGGTGCCGCCGAGACAGTAATGGTGCCGCCCTCAGGCGTATACTTCACCGCGTTATCCAATAAGTTCGTCAGCACCTGCACCAAGCGGTCCTCGTCGCCGGGAATGGCCGGCAAGCCTTCAGGTGGACCCGCGAGCGTCTCCAGCCGATGCCCCTTCTTGTCGGCCAACGGCCGCATGATGGCGACGGAGCGGTCGATGAGGGCGCGGAGGTCGACCGGTTCACGTCGAAAGGTCATCTGCCCCGATTCGATGCGCGACAGTTGCAGCAGGTCGTCCAAAATCAAATTCAACCGCGCGCCCTGCGTAGCGATGATGCCGAGAAATTGTTTGTTCATGGCGGGATCGTCCTGCCCGCCGTCCTGCAAGGCTTCCACATAACCGCGAATGGATGTCAGCGGTGTGCGCAGCTCGTGCGACACGTTGGCGACGAAATCCTTGCGGACCGTTTCGAGCCGCCGAATGTCGGTAATGTCGTGGATGACCAACACGGCGCAGGCTTCCTGCGGCCGCGTGCCGCCGGCCACCGACGCCTCGATCCGCAACGTGCGGTTGCCCACCGGCACGTGAATCTCCACCTGTTCGCCGGCGCGCTTAACCAACACGCGATCGATCAATTCGCTGAGGGCCTGGTGCCGCAGGAGTTCCGAGTAATGGCGTCCACGGCTGGGTTGCGCATGCAAGTCGAACATGCGCTCCAAGGCCGGATTGATCTGCAAAATGTGGCCGCCGACGTCCAGCACCATCACGCCTTCGGCCATGGCCGTGAGCATCGCCAACAGCTGCGCGCGATCCTCCGACACCTCGTGGATCTTGCCTTGCAGCTGATCCGTAATTTGGTTGAGCACGCCGGCCAATTGGCCCACTTCGTCGGTCGAAGCGGCGCGGATGCGATGGTCCAAGCCGCCGCGCGCCAGTTGCTGGGCTAGCTCGGTCATGTCGGCGAGGGGGCGCGTGAGCGAGCGGCCGAGAATCCAGCTGAGGCCGACCGCCAGCATGAAGGCGGCGCCGAGCGCCACGCCGATCTCAGTGCGGATATGGTCGATGGCGACGGCGGAGCTATCCGGCGAGAGGCGCGAAAGCAGATGCAGAATCAACCAACCGGCAAGGCCGAGCGCAATGCCGACCGACAGGAGGATGCTGAGGGTAACCTTCCACCGAAGGGTCAGCGTCATGCGGGTGCGTCAAAATCCTTCAGCTTATACCCAAGCGATTTGACGGAGATGATGGCCTCGTTCAGCGAGGGAATCTTTTGCTTCAAGCGACGCACGTGCACGTCGACCGTGCGGGTGGTGCCGTAATAGTCGTAGCCCCAGACGGCGTTGAGCAACAGGTCACGCGTGAGCACGCGCCCTAAGTTGCGCAGCAGATGCTCGAGCAGGCCGAACTCTTTCGCTGTCAGCGCGACCTCCTCGCCGTCCACCCGCACTTCGTGGCGGTCGAGATCGAGGCGGATATCCCCGTAGGTGTAGGTGCGCTGCGTCGGCTGCTGTTGCCGTTCCACACGGCGCAGCAGGGCTTTCACCCGCGCCACCAGCGACTTGGGACTGAACGGCTTCGTCACGTAATCGTCCGCACCCAGCTCCAATCCCACCACCGTGTCGGCCTCTTCCGCTTTCGCCGTGAGCATGATGATCGGCAGCGTGGCCGTTTCCGGTGCGTTACGGAGGCGCTTGCAGATTTCAATGCCGTCGATTTCCGGCAACATGAGGTCGAGCACCAGCAGGTCCGGCTTGTCCGCCTTCACCATGCGGAGCGCTTCGGCGCCGGTGGCTGCCTGGAGCGTGCGAAATCCTTCACGGTCCAAATAGAGGCGGACCAGTTGCCGGATGTCGGCGTCGTCTTCAACGATCAGAACCTTCTTACTCGTAGTGGCAGTCATGGGCGCAGACTACGAAGGGCGCGGCGGCCTGTCAAGATGCGCGTGCTCGATGGCGCCCCGTTGGGGGGCCTTGGGACGGTCTGTCGGGAGTGCGCTCGGGGCGTGCCGGGAGGGCCATGCGGCGCAGGGAGAGTTGACCTTGCGGCGAATCCTGGCGTAAGGTTTGGCGCAAGCAACAGGCTTGTCCGCCGCCGCGCCATGCGACGTGCGTGGGGCGGGTGCGACCATCACCGGAGTCTATCCTTCATGAAGATATATTTGGCCAATCCTCGGGGTTTCTGCGCAGGCGTGGATCGTGCGATCGACATCGTCGATCTGTCGCTGAAGAAATACGGCGCGCCGATTTACGTGCGCCACGAGATCGTGCATAGCCGCCACGTCGTCAATTCCCTCCGGCAGAAGGGCGCCGTGTTTGTGGAAGAGTTGAACGAGGTGCCCGACGACGCCATCGTGATTTTCAGTGCGCACGGCGTGGCCAAGTCCGTGTGGGAGGAGTCGACGCGGCGCGGCCTGAAGGTCATCGATGCCACCTGTCCGCTCGTCATCAAGGTGCATAACGAGGTCAATCGCGACTACAACCAGGGCTACGAATTAATCCTGATCGGACACGCGGGACACCCGGAGGTGATCGGCACGCTCGGGCAGATTCCCGACAAGTTCCATCTCGTGTCCTCGGTCGGTGATGTCGAAAAGCTGGTCGTCGGCAACCAGGTGAACCTGTCGTATGTGACGCAGACCACGCTGAGCGTCGATGAGTGCCGCGATATCGTGGCCGCATTGAATCAGCGATTCCCCGGCATCAAAGGCCCGCATCAGGAAGACATTTGCTACGCCACGCAGAATCGCCAAAACGCCGTGAAGGCCCTGTCGAAACTGGTGGATCTCATTCTGGTCATCGGCTCGCCCAACAGCTCCAACTCCAACCGTCTGCGCGAGCTGGGAGAGGACTGTGGGATTACCTCGTACCTTATCGATTCATGGCAGGACATCAATGCCGAGTGGCTGACCGGCATCAAGGCCGTGGGGATTGCGGCCGGCGCCTCCGCGCCCGAAGTGCTCGTCACCGAAGTGGTGGACTACCTGAAGCGCAATACGCAGGCCGAAGTGGAAGACCTCACCGTCATCGAAGAAGACGTCGAATTCCAGCTCCCCAAAGAGCTGGTGAATATCGAGCCCGTCGGCGCCCACCGCGCTTCCGCCAACTAAGCTCACTCAGACATATCAGTAGCCAACGAGCGGGGCCTGGGATTAAACATCCCAGGCCCCGCACTCGTTTCGACGCCTGCACTAGAGCAAGCAGTTCTTTCTGAATCAGGTGTGGCTGTCTCCCCTCTCGGCACTGGTGTTGTCTGCAATGAGCTAAATGGTGCATTCATGAGTAGGCGGTGAAATCGGATCATTTCGTATATTGCGTAGAGATAATCGCGGTACGTAATGCACGTATTTACAGCTAAATATTAACTTGACAGCGAAGGGGGCTCGGACTATCTTGCGCGCGAATTGTCCAGCGTTGTGAGCTTTGGCCCTTCAGTGATCCCGTCTGCACACCTAATCTGCACCGGGAAGTGATTGTGCCTCGAGGCCTAGGCAGAGGTAGGCTCTGCCTGTCCTGAATAGCAGGAATAACCGCGATCCTGTATCAGTAATAGAAGACTTGACCCATTTGTGGATCCGCACGTCGGATGTGGCAGCAGATGGCGAAATTGGAGTATTGCAGTTTGCGGGCTCGCACAATCCATTTTTGGAAATGCACGTATTGTGGCCTACGTAAAGTATTGACAGTAGAGAGCGCCATGATTAAATTGTCGCTGTTCAGCGCCGCATTTCTGGTACATGCCAAGCATCATGTAGGCTCAAAGTGCTCATAAGTCTTAGTGCCTGAGGTGCTGAATATGTCTTCTGTTGCCGCATCAGTACAGTCAGTATTGAGTGCAACCATCCCCGACCCTTTTATGTATATAAACCAAAACTAAGCGGGTAAAAATGTTCCCAGGAGCCTTGTATGTATCAATTTTCTGAGGATGGCTGTCCTTATTCAACTTCTCCCTCAATGAGGCGGAACACTTATCAGGTGAGTGCCTTAACAGGTATGAGGTTGTGGCTCACAATTCTCCTTCTTAGTTGCATATCAATAAATTTACTCGCCTGTGGATCGGAGACAAAGACCTCTGCTGAAAATGGCCAACAACCTTCCTCTGCAGCAAGTGCAGCAACACTTCCAATTACACCTACATTCCAGCAAACCCCTGTATGGTGTTGGGCTGCCGCTGCTGAAATGGTCTTTCGATACTACCAGCTCCCCAATTTGAATCAATTTGGAAATTACCAATGTGGAATTGTCGCTTCCTGGTTCCTCGGAACACAATGCTCCAGTGATTGCAGGCTGTGCAGTCAACCCATAGGAGTTATGTCTAACGAATACTCGCTGATAACCCAGTACGGGGTGTTAGCGAATAACCTAGGGGTTCCTTCACGTGTCCTATCAGCTTCACTCATCTTTAGAGCATTGACTGCTCAAGAAATTAAGGTAGAAATTGATGGAAGGCGACCAATTGTAGCTGGAATCAATCCAGGAGGTGGATTCGCTCTCCCCAATGCTTCGCAACACATTGCGGTAATAGCTGGCTACGACTTTAGCAGCGAAACGCCAGCTGTCATAGTTAACGACCCTTTTCCATTTAGTATATTCCCTTATATTCAATTTCCCCACCCCTATTTAACAAGTGGGGGCGTGCAGCTTCAACAAGGCCAATACCGGATACCACTCAATTCTCTCTATACAGCACTATCATGGAACAACTCTATTGTGGGAATTCAATAATATCAAAGCGCGATCAATAGGCCCTTCCTCTTGGATGTAGTTCGCAGGATATCGCCATTTTTATCTACTTTCGTCACGGGCTGCATTGAACTCGTATAGCGTTCCACAGTAACCCAAGCCATCCTAAGATAAAGTGCAGCGTAGGCAGGGTCGGGAGTGTCTTGTGAAGCAGCGAGCGCTTCAATAAATTCCCTCACTTGGAAGATCTTCTCATGCTGAAAACCGGAAGGTGACTCGGTGGAGATAAAGGGTCGGGAGTCTCTGTGTGGTCGTATCTGCGGCGATGTGCGGGTGAAATGGGCATGGCGGAGTAATCCTGGGTATTGTCCAGCATTCTTGCGGGCAGGAGGAGGGGCCTGGGCTTCAACATCCCAGGCTCCTTTCTAGTTGCGACGCCTGCGCAGGGCACGAGCCCCGTGCTCAATGAAAGCGGACCGTCTTCCTGTCTCGATGGTGTCGTCGGTAGTGAGCTGGGTGGTGCCACCATGAGCAGGCGGTGAAATGGGGCAGTTCATGTGTCGCGTGGAAATAGACACGACATGTAACGTACGTATTTACAGCTAATAATTAACTTGACAGTGAAGGGGGCTCAAACTATCTTGGGCCCGAATTGCCCAGGTGTGCGGCTTGACCCTTGGGCGAACCCGTCTGCGCATCAAATTTGTCGCCCCGAGAGTGATTGTATGTAAGGTCTGATGAATGGGCTGCGCCGCCTGTCCTGCAGAGCAGCAAAGGATTGTGATGCGCCAGCGCAATAGAAAACCTGACCTAGCAATAGTGACCACTAAATATCTTCCACCGGGGTGTTTATCTGCCACGTATGCGAGTGGGGATCCCATAACTAGCGTATTGATTGAAGCGGGGGAGTGAATGAAAGTGCCTTTCGTTATTGCTGTGTTCGCCTTCAGTATCCAGCAGGCATGCTGGGGGGCCATAGGAACTGCATTGGCAGAGGAAGGCTCTGCGGGGGGATATCCATCTTTCCACGAGTGGTTCATTGAGAAAGTTGATGGGAACCCTTCCCTCTGGGATTCTCCTAAGGATACGATTCAGCCGATCAGCAAAAGACTAGCTTATGATACACAACAAAAAGAATTTGTAATTCTACCAGAAGATATTCCGGAAATAGCTTTGAAGCCTATGTCGGCTGAGCAAAGGGAAAACCCAAAACTTCAGCCATTTGTCGGATCCGCGACTGAACCGCCCAGGCTACGTCCATTTCTGTCGAGCGGTGGTATGTGGAATTGGCTAACGCTTAATCCATTTCTTCCGGGTCATTATGATGTCACTTGGGAAGTTCTGAACGAGCCCAATTTCCCCTGGTCATTCACGCCAAGAGCTGCCGAAGTAGTGGCCGACGCAAGTCGAGATCCGGATCTTTTTGAATGGAAGTGTCCAGCTGCACATGCACAAAACCCCTATAATGATTCTGGTGACATCACTGTCGACTTCTCGGTCGGTAAGCCCGCCTTCTTCAGTTGGATAAGAGATCGTCTATTCGATATTCAAGCAGCCCAGGCAGCGAATGACGATAGACTCGCGCTCTACCAATTAGGAAGAGTGCTTCATTCGATCCAGGATCTCGCCTCCCACAGAGGAATGGATAACGCTGAACATTCATGGCTAGATCATCAAGGGGAGGGGCCTGATGAAGACGTGAATGGCGCTATACCTCTGGCCAAAACGCTTACGAGGGACTTTCTTGAGAATATAGTTGGCAGATGGGAGGGTATTAATTTTCCCCGTCTCAGAGCATCAGGGGATCACTTGGGAGCGTGGGGTTACTTCGAGATTAAAGAGCGTCTTGGATTCTCAAAGCAGTTAAGTCTGAAGGAGTACAGAGTATACAAAAAGTTGGGAGAGCAACTGCCCAAGACTTTGAGAGGACTATCCGGCACAGCCCTCAATGCGGGCATTGCAGAAATTAAGAATCGCTGGTTTGTGCCTGATGGGTGGTCCTCAATAATGTCTGAGATGAAAGACAAGCTGATCAACTACGGCTCACTTGAGCAAGGAGTAAAAAGATGCTTGTGAGCGAAGAGGGGAGAGTGATCATTCGGGCATTTAGCCCAATTCTCGTATTGTCTGCTTGTTTTTGGTTTTTGATGGTCACGCAGGTGAAGGCGGCAGATAGGGCGGCAATAAATGTGTTGAGAGCGACAGTGCAGGTCTTAATCAAAGACGCTCAAAATAACACCCTAGGCATAGGAAGTGGAGTGATTGTCTCTTCGGACGGGCACATATTAACAGCGAAGCACGTCCTGGACGAATACTTTAAATCACCAGAAACTAGAAGAGTTGTTGTGCGATTGCCGAACCAGCATTTGATGCTGCAGTCTGAAAACCCCGTCAAAGTCATAAGCCGTGATCCCAATGTGGACATGGCCCTCTTGCGCTTGCCGACCATAGATCTTCCATTCTTAAAATTTGGCAATTCTTCTCTTCTCGAAATGCATGATCGTCTAATGGCTTCGGGTTTCGGGGCCGGTAGTGAAACGGTTCTATCTAAGTTTGGGCATCGATCAGGCCTTGCATGGGAAGTAGACAACCCCTTATCTGAGGGATTTAGTGGCGGGCCGGTTGTCAAAGATGGCTGTGACGTTCTGGTTGGGATCGTACTGGGCGGGTTAGGGAACTCATCCGGTATCATCCCTGGGAGAAGTCAGATTATTCCATCGCAATATGGAGCTATGCTTTTCGCTCAGGCCAGCTCTGCCCAATCCGAAACATTATGTTCCGAAAGTTCACCGACGAATCTGGACCCCGCGGGTGAGAAAAAGGGGGGACCCACAGAATCTTCTCCTGGGGGAAGTGTGGCCTGTAAAGACGTAACAGTATCCGAGAGAATAAACGGCGTTTTGACGTGGTCTAAAAAATGCTTGTGAAGAATGACTTAGCTTTGTCAGGGGGGAGTAATGCGGATCTCTAAGGCAACATTGTTGCTAAGCCTTGTGCTTTTGATGTCACTCACATGTCAGCCAGTTCTTGCAGATCAGACAGATGACGCAAGGATGGTAGCTATTGGCATACTTAAGAAATTCGAGACCAAGAACAACTCAGACGTTTGGGAGAGCCATGTTTCGGATTGGTTTAAAAAGAAGATAACGCGAGATGCTTTCCTCGCTAATATGACCATAACTCAGTCGCAGCTGGGGGGCATAGGGTCGGGACGCACTCTCATTCAGCAGAATACAGCAGATGGTGATCCTCAAACCGGTTACACAGGAAAAGTTTATTCGTTTCTGTTTGCTACTACTTACCCTCTCGCCAAGGTCTACGAGATGATCGTGCTGATTCGCGAAAGCACCAATTATCGGTTATCCGGAATTTATTACACGCCAAACCCAAACTAAGCACTGTCTCTCCGGATGAATTGATGCGCCCACCCATTCTGGACGGATCACTAGGGTTTATTCATGCCCTACTACATTGGAAAGCCATAAATGGGTCGGCCATAAAGGGGCTGGAATCCTTGTCTGGATACTGAAAGTATATAAATGGGCGGAGTCTTTGCGGTAGTTGTTTATGGGGTGCTTTGCGGGTGAATGGGGCGTAACTGAGCAAGTGTTTGCCAACTAGCTTCCGTTAGACATTTCCGTATCGAAAAAGTGGGGCCTGGGATTCAGCATCCCAGGCCCCGCTCTCATTTCGACGCAGGCACATGCCTCAACGAGCCTATCCTGGGGAGGCGGGGCTGTCTTCTCGTGCGTCGCCGTTGTCGGCAGTGAGTCCATTGGTGTCGCCGTGAGCAGGCGTGGAAATAGTGGCAATTCGTGTGGTGAGTAGAAACAACCAAGCATTTAAGGCACGTATTTACAGCTAAATATTAACTTGACTGTGACGGGGGCGCAAGCTATCTTGCGCGCGCACTGTGCGGGCTCTGAGCTCGGGCATAGAGGAAGACCTGCCTACGAACTTATTGCGCACTGCCGGAAGTGGCAGAGGTACAAGGCGCTATAAATTAGGCTGTCCTGCCCATTCTTAGGCACGGGTACGAGCCTGATATCCAAGGAACATAAAAGACCTGACCCATAGTGGTCATACATAGTGTTCATAGTGTTTCGCTCATGTTTCTTAATGTGTCGTAATCGAACTGGCGTTCGCAGGGGGTGTGACTGCTTGGTGGTTGCCAGTCTGGGGTACTGACCAGTCTGAAAATTAAGCCCAGTGTGAGTCGGTTACTTTTTCGAAGGAGCTGTTGTCATGAAGCTGTGTGGGAATGGTGCGGGTGTGTCTGGTGGGCTGATTGTGGCTGGGCTCCTGCTGGCGCTGGCCGGGTGCGGTGGCGGCGGAAGTGATGCGCCCGTGGCGACCGCTCAGGTGGGAACGGTGACTGGGCAGGTGGTTTCAGCTGAGCCAGGGCATGCGCCGGTGGCTGGGGCCAAGGTCAGCACTTCGGCAGGGGCTACCACCTCGGCTAACGATGGCAGCTTTACTGTTCCCGCTTCGGCGAATGATCGCGTAGTCGTCCATGTTGAGGCCAATGGATTTGCTGAGGCGTCTCCGGTGACGCGAGTTATTTCCGGTCAGACGACCACGATCGGTGTGAAATTATTGCCGGTCGGGGCTACGGCGACTGTCAATGTCGGGACTGGCGGTACAGTGACGGTGTTGAATTCGACCGCCCAAGTTAATCTTCCGGCCAACGGTCTGGTTCCGAAAAATGGCGGTGCCGCGTCCGGAACCGTGAATGTATCAGTCACGCCGATTAATCCGGCTGCCGATCCCAATCTCATGCCGGGTGATTTTACCGGTGTATCGGCCGGGGGAACGACTGCCATCGAAAGTTTTGGCGCGCTCGTCGTGGATATCCGCGACAATGCCGGCAATTCCTACAATCTGGCGTCAGGCAAGACCGCGACGATCCGGATTCCCCTGGGCACGAAGAACCCGAATTCGCCGGCCACGTTGCCGCTCTGGTACTTCGATGTCACGACAGGGCTGTGGAAGGAAGAAGGGACTGCGGCGCTGCAAGGCACGGCTCCCCATCAATATTACGAAGGGATTGTGACGCATTTCAGCACGTGGAATGCTGACCAACCAGCTTTGCGGACGTGGGTGTCCGGTTGCGTGAAGGACGCGAAGGGCCAGCCGGTCGCCAATGCTTGGGTTCAAAGCAACGGAACTGATTACACCGGCTCTGACATGAGATACACCGCAGCTGACGGCTCTTTCCGGGTCGGTGTCCGGAAGGGCGGTAGTGCAACGATCAGCGTTGTGGAATGGAGTTTGAGTCCCTTTCGCTTTGGGCCGATCAGCAACTCCGTGACCGTGACTTCCTTGGCGACGGACCCAACGGACTTCGTGCGGTCCTTGTCCGATTGTCTGGTCGTCCGTCCCAGCGTCTTGACGGTGACAACCTTGGCGTTGGCGGGGGGCAATGTGAATGCCGCCTACAGTCAGACGTTAGCGGCGGTTGGTGGTGTACCGGGCTATGTCTGGAGTCTGGATCCCACGTCGAATTCGCTGCCTGCAGGATTGTCGTTGAATCCGTTAGGTGTGATTTCGGGCGCTCCGACAACGGCGGGAACAACTCTGATCGTGGTGCGCGCGACCGACTCGGTGGGAGTCGTGGCGACGCAGCCGCTGAGCCTCACGATCAGTCCCGCCGGAGTGGTGCCGGTCGCTATTACCTCGCTCTCACCGCTTCCGCCGGGGATTGTCGGGGTGAGTTACAGCGTCTCGCTTGCAGCAACTGGCGGGACTGGCGCGAGGACCTGGAGTGTGGTGTCCGGAGCATTGCCGGCAGGTCTGACCCTGAATGCCTCGACTGGTCAGATCAGCGGCACGCCGACCACGCAGGCGACTTCGACGTTCACGATCCGGGTACAGGATAGTGGTAATCCTGCGCAGTCGGATCAAAGACAGTTTAGCCTTACCATCAATCCTGTATCAGGTGGTGGGAGTGGCGGCGGGACACTGACTGTGTCGAATGCGCCAGCCAGTGTCGGGGGCATTTTTATGGCGGATGGAAATGAGACGGAGTCCCGCAAACCGGGGCCGAATGCCACGGTGCAATGGGCGGAAGCCAGGGGTGATAGTGATCCGCATAGCGAATCGATTGTGGTGGACTTCGAGCTCGAGTCGAATCGCATCGTGCAGATCACGATGGCGGTGAGTGACGGGTTCGCCTATACCATATGGACCTGTGGCGGGCCAGCCTCTGCGAATTTCATCGCCTGTAATGGGGCGGCCCTCAACCGGACCGGCGGCACGCTAACCCTGGCCAATACTTTGCTTGGGGCTGGAGCGCAGGCGACGGTTGTACAGCCTGGGGTTACGGTACAGCAGGCGGCCAGCGGGCAGATCGCGCTCAATGGCACGCTGACCTTCAAGCCGTTCTAGTTATGGGGATCTTTCTCATGGCGGGCTTCGCTGAAATGCGGAGCCTGCCGTGGGCTGCTTGGAAAGTTGCCATCGTTGTGAAGGGGCAATCTAAAGGGTCGGGAGTCTTTGTTGAGGGTTATTCTGAGGGGCAATCTAAAGGGTCGGGAGTCTTTGTGAAAGTGATTCAGTGTGCTGTGCGGGTACAAAGTCTGGGACTCGGTAAGCCTCTTGAGGTTTCCTGCGTGCGGTTAGGCGGGAAGATGGGATTGCATGAAGGCGATCAGGTTGGTGAAGTCTCCCTGGTCGGCGCGCTTCATGGCCTCGATGTAGTGTGTGCGAATGGACTCGCCCTGCGGCAGGCGATGGATTTGAGGCCACTGGGGCAAGGGGTGCCTGCGCGAGTGGAAGAAAATGTCTGTGATGAGCCGGGCATGTCGTCCGTTGCCGTTCCTAAACGGATGAATTTTCGTGAGCCTATTTTGCAGTCGTGCGGCGACTTCGAGCGTCGGCATGGGGGAGTCGAGCGCGTCCCATAAGCGAAAGTCATCACAGAGGAGCTTCATCTGTTCCCGAATGAGGTGGGGTTCGCAGCCCATGTTCAGCCGTTCTGTGCGATAGTGCCCGCCCCAGGTCCAGATCGTCCCAAACATGCTCTGATGTACGGCGAGGACAAATTCGCTGGTGAGCCAGGGGCTTCCTCGCTTTTTGCGGCGCGCGTGAAACACGTATTTGGAATAGGCCGCTTGAATGGCCTGCGCCTCGACCGCATTGCGATCGGCTCGCGTGGCAAGCGACAGGTCCCGCAGCCCTGATGTGTCGTCGCCCGCTGTCGCATCGACCGGCCTTGTGCTATCCATCGTGATTCTTACTCGGCAAGCGCTTTCTGGGACTTCGCAAAATCGTATCGGTGCTCTGCTCCAGCAATTGCTGAAACATGTCCCTGTCGGGGGCCTGATTTTCGAGCGCCATGGTGCCCATTGTCTGTTTGAGGCGCGAGAGCGCCACTGTGCGGGCACGGCCGCGCAGTATTTTCTCCAGTGGCTCCTGCGGCCGTGGCTCAATCGAGAGTGTGCAGGAGAGGCCCTCGTAAATTCGGCTAAGGGTACCCAATTGCGGATCAACCTTCCCCGCTTCAATCGCAGCGAGGTTCGCTTGTGTCATCTGCGCGCGTTGGGCCAGTTCGCGCTGGGTCATTCTGAGGTAGTTCCTGACGATGCGTATCCAGTCGCCGGGTGTACGCTGGCTGCTTTTTGACGTGGGTTCTACCGTGAGGCGTGAGAGCGCCAGATCGTCGAGTATCGTGGGTTGCTTTCGTTTCATGGTCAATATTATATCGTAAACAGTAACATTAATCGTACTATTGACATTATTTACAATATATAAAATTCCAATTGTATATCGTTTACAATATCTAACAAGTCTTAAGATATTGATATGCAGTCTATTTAATGTCTATTTCATGGGAATGGTATTCTATAGAATACCGCAGGTGCTGCGTTCGAAGGCGTAGTGGCGGTCGGTGGGTATGAGTTGAATCGGTAGCAGCGGCAGATACCTCCGCCAACTAGCCCCGATTTGGAGCCATCCCAAAACGTTCAATGCACTTATGTAGATGAACGGTCCAGCCCGTAGCTTCCCCGCAGAAATCTCCTTCAGCTTCGAGATAGTTCTCCTCCTGCCCCACTACATCTAGGGCCGTTTGTCCTGCCTCACCCCTGTATCCGGTATTTGTTTTTGATTTTGGTGGGTCGCTGTGCTACAAGGCGCCATCCTCCAGCCGCTCTATGTATCGACTGTCCATCACACCCATGGTCCTGAACGCCGCCACAGAGGGAGCCCTATGTTCCTGAAATCCCTGGAATCCGTCGGGTTCAAGTCGTTCGTCGAAGCCAAGATCGAGTTCCCGCGCGGCATCACGGCCGTGGTGGGGCCGAACGGCAGCGGAAAAAGTAACGTGGTCGACGCAATTCTCTGGGTGTTGGGCGAACAGAGCACGAAGACGCTCCGTAGTGAGCGGATGGAAGACGTTATCTTTAATGGTACTCAGGTCCGCAAGCCGATGGGCATGGCGGAGGTGTCGCTGGTGATCGGCGGCCTGCAGCCGGGCGACCTGCAGGGCATCGGCGACCTCTCGGACGCGCTGCGCGACTATTCCGAAATCATGATCACGCGGCGGCTCTTCCGCAACGGCGACAGCGAATATCTCATCAATAAGACGCAGTGCCGCTTGAAGGACGTGCGCGGCGTCATGCTGGAAACGCGCGCGGGCACGAAGGGGCACACGGTCATCGCGCAGGGGCAGCTGGATCAGATTCTGAACGCGAGTCCGCAGGCGCGCCGTGAGCTGATCGAAGAGACCGCCGGCATCGTGCGCTATAAAAAGCAAAAGGCCGAGGCGCTGCGCAAGCTGGAAGCGACGCAGCAAAATCTGGTGCGCTTGCGCGATGTGATCGGCGAGGTAAAGAAGCAGCTCACCTGGTTGGAGCGGCAGGCCCAGCAGGCGCGGACGTATGATTCGCTCCAGCGCGAGGCGCGCACGCTTGAAATTCGTCTGTTGTCCGATGAGCATCGCAAGCTCACCGCGCAGTCGGAGACTATCGCCGCCGAAGTGGCTGAACTCGACACGCTCGACGCGGAGCTCTCCGCCGAAGAGGCGCGCGCGGAGGCCTCGCAGCAGGAGCTGAAATTCCAGATCCAGCAGCAGCAGGAAGAACTGCAGGCGCGTCGGCAGGACGTGAACCTGATCGAATCGCAGCGCGCGCAGGCCTTGGCGCAGATCGACATGGAGCGCAACCGCGCGCAGCTCTACGAGCAGCAGCAGAGCCAGGCGATGACCGACTCTACGCTCTACAAAGAGGAGCACGGGCGCGCGCAGACGGAAATCGATACCTTGCGCGGCAGGATGGCCGAGCTGGATGCGGAGTTGCAGGAGAAGGCGACGGTTTCGGAGCAGCTCGACGGCGACTTGCGTGCGCGAGTGTCCGCCAAGGAGCAGGTGGCCGTGCAGGCGCAGCAGGCGCGGCAGGCGGTGATGCAAGCGGCGGCGACGCAATCCGAGCAGGCGGCGGCCTTGGCGCGCTTGGAAACGCGGGCACATGACAGCGCGGCACGCGCAGAGCGGCTGGCGGGCGAGCGTGCTGAAATTGCCGAGCGTGAAGCGCGATTGCGTGAACAGGTGGCGGCGTTGCTGCGCGATCGCGGCGAAGTCGAACTGCAGTTGGAAGGGTGGCGCGGGGAGTGCGAGGCGGCGATTGCCGAGCTGGATCAGGTGGCCTTGACCACCACCACGTTGGAGCAGCGCCGTGCGCGGGATCTCGAACAGTTGGCGGGAACGGAGTCGCGTCTGCGGACGTTGCAAGCGGTCGTCCGCGAGGAACTCGGCTATGGGCGCGAAGGCGAAGAGGACGGTGCCTCGCTTCGAAGCTGCGAGGGTGTGGGCGACGCGATCGCAGAATGGCTGATCGTGCCCGACGGCTACGAGCGCGCGGTGGAAGCGGTGTTGGGCGAGCGTGTGCGCGCCTGGTTTGTGGCGGATCCGCGGGGCGCGGCGCAGGCCGTGGCCTTTCTCAAGCAGCGCGAGTTGGGGCGTGGGTCCTTCGTGCCGCGTGCGTCGCAGTGGGGCGCGTCGGTCGCGCAGGAGGCGGAAGACTGGTGGCCGACCCTATCTGGTCAGCCCGGCGTGCTCGGTCGCGCGATGGAGATGGTGCGCGGGCAGGATGACGCCGACGGGGTGTTGGCGGCGCTGCTCGTGCATGTGATTTTTGTGCAGGACTTGGACGCGGCACTTCGCTTGTGGGAGCAGGGCGGCTGGGCGGCGCACAATGCGCCGACGTTGGTGACGCTGGCGGGCGAGGTGGTGGATGCCTCCGGCATCGTCACGGGTGGCTTGGCGAGTGCGTCGGCCGGGGTGCTGCAACGTCGTCGCGATGTGCGGCACTTAGATGTGCGGCGCGAGGAATTGCTCGGCGCCATCGAGGCGGCGCGCGCCACGCGCGAGTCGCTACTGCAGCAGAGCGAGTTGTTGAAGGCGCGGCGGCGCGATCTGGAACGCCAACTGCGCGACGCGGAAATGAAGGTGCTGGCGCTGTCGAAGGACCACGGCGGCTCCGAGCAAAACCTGAACGATCTGGCGCAGCGTGCCGAACGCATCACGCGGGAGATGCAGACGCTGGAGGCGGAGCGCGAACAGTTGGCCGAGCAGATCGAGACCTGCCGTGCTGCCGGGGCCCGCGCGGCGAGCGCGCGCGACGAGCATGAGGCGCGGCTGCAGGAGTTGCATCAGCAGCAGGAAGAAATGGAGCAGGACATCGCGGGCGTGCGCGAGTCCGCCACAGCCGCCAAGTTGGCGGTCGGGTCGTTACGCGGCGCGCGTGAGCATGCGGTGACCACGGTCAGCCGCCTGTCCGGGCAGATCGAAGATTACACCTGCCGACTGGGGCATTTGGCGGAAACGCTGGGCGGCCTCGCGCGGAAAATTCAGGACAGTTTGGATGTGCGCGAGCAGCAGGAAGCGGTCGCGCATCAGTTGGGGCTCCGGGCCGACTCGCTGCAGGCGGCGTTGGTGGCGGCGCAGGAAGGGCTGGGCGATCGCGTTGCGGCGAATCAGGCCTTGGATGAGACCTTGACGAGTGTGCGGCGGCGTGTCGGCGAGAGCCGCGAGCGGCGCTTGGATGTGGAAGTGCGGCGCGCCCATGTGCAGACGCAGTGGGAGACCGTCACGCAGACGCTGATGGGCACCTATCGTGTCGCGATTGTGCCGGTAGAGACTTATGCGCTGCCGGAGACGTTGGTCGAAACGGCGGTGACTGCTGATGGCGCGGGTGCTGAGTCCGGTTCGACAGAGGCGACGACAGCCGTGGCAACGCTTGCCGACAGTGGCGCGACTGGCGACGCGACCGCGGCGGACGGTGAGGGTGCCGCGCCTGCACCGCAGCCGATCGTGTGGGAGCCCGCCCCGGTCGAGACGCTAGCCGACGAGGAATTGGCGACGATGCGCGCGCGCGTGCAGAAAATCCGCGAGCGGTTGGCGCGTATCGGCGGCGTGAATTTGAGCGCCATCGACGAACATCGCGAGCTGGAGGAGCGGCATCGCTTCCTCTCGACGCAGGAGCAGGACCTGACCTCCTCCATCAAATCGCTCCGCGACATCATTCAGCGGATCAACCGCACGACGAAGGAACTCTTCCAAGAGACCTTCGTGCAGTTGCAGGAAAGATTTGTGCAGGTCTTCCAAAAGGTGTTCCCCGGCGGACGTGCGGAGTTGGTGATGGTGGAACCGGCGCCGGATGCGGAGGGTGAGGGCGAAGGGGCGACCGAGCCGGGCGTGGATATCGTAGCGCAGCCGCCGGGCAAGCGCCTCAAGAATATTACGATGCTCTCGGGCGGCGAGAAGACGCTCACGGCCATGGCTTTGTTGATCGCGAGTTTTTTGATCCGGCCCACGCCGTTCTGCATCTTGGACGAAATCGACGCGCCGTTGGACGAGGAAAACATCGGCCGATTCACGGGCGTGCTGCGCGAGCTGGCGCATGCGGCGCAGTTCATCGTCATCACGCACAACAAGCGCACCATGTCGATCGCCGACTCGCTGTTCGGCGTGACGATGGAGGAGCCGGGCGTCTCCAAGATCGTCTCGGTGCGCGTGGCCGATCTGCAGCCGGCCTAGTTGCCTCGGCCTGGGTGGGCCTCGGTGTGGTGTGAGTCGATGCGCTCGGCACATGTTTTCGTCAAAACCGGCTACATCTGATAGCGGGGAAGGCGGCCAGGCCTTTGTCGTCGGTTGCCGCGTAAGGACGTTGCGAGACGATGCCGGACGTGCATCTTTTTCCCTGCCGGGCACGGTCCGATCGTCCCCGGCTCACCTTGACTCGCTGCGCATACGTCTGTTATAAGCCCTGATAATTGTGCGGGTTTTTATCTTCACGGCAACCCGCCTCGGTGTAGCTCAGACCATTGCGTAATTCGGGGCTGAGCGGTCGATCACCAGTGTCACCACCTTATGGACAGACTCAAGAGCCTATTCGCCCGTCTCTCCGATAGTTTGCTCGGAGCGATGCCGGCCAGTTTGCGCGCCGCCACGACGGGGCCGCGCATGCCGTTTCTGCGTGTGATCGTCCGCAACGAAGGCGTGCGCACGACGCACGAACCGACGGTGCGCCGCACGGTCGGTGCGACCGTCAGCCATCCCGATACGATCGACGATGCCATTCGCCGCAGCCAAGCCTCGCTGCTGGCGCGCCAGGATCCGCGCGAAGGATTTTGGGTCGCCGAGCTCGAAGCCGATACGACGCTGACCTCTGAATACTTGATGCTCCGCCGCTTTATGGGCGTGGTGGATCGCGAGCGCGAGCGCAAGGCCGTGCGCTACCTGCGTTCGACGCAACTGCCGGACGGCGGCTGGTCGATCTACAACGGCGGCCCCGCGGAAATCAGCGCGTCGGTGAAGGCGTATTTTGCGCTGAAGCTCGTCGGCGTTCCGGCTCACGAACCCTACATGGAGAAGGCGCGCACGCGCATCTTGGCCATGGGGGGGGTGGTGGCCAGCAACGTCTTCACGAAAATTACGTTGGCGCTGTTCGGACAGTACGATTGGCGCGGAGTGCCCAGCATGCCGCCGGAGATCATGCTGTTGCCCCAACGGTTTTATTTCAGCATCTACGCGATTTCCTACTGGTCACGGGCCGTGCTGATTCCGCTGCTGATTGTGTTCGCCAAGCAGCCGATTCACCGCGTGTCGCCGGAGCAGGGCATCGACGAGCTGTACGTCGTCCCGAAGGACCAGATCAACTATCACCACGTGCCGCCGTTCAAGAAGGACGCGACTTTTCTCACCTGGCGCAACCTGTTCATTACGTTGGACGGTCTGCTCAAGTGGTACGACAAGCGTCCGGTGATGTGGCTGCGCGAGGCTGGCATCGACCGAGCCACCAAGTGGATGCTCCAACGGCTGACGGGCAGCGGCGGATTGGGCGCGATCTATCCCGCCATGGCCAATTCCGTGGTGGCGCTGTCCTGCCTCGGGCATGACGCGAGCCATCCGCTGGTCGCCAAGGCGCTGAAGGAAATCGAAGACCTCGAAGTCTACGGCACCACGTTGGAGAACGGGCAGCGCGTCGAGACGCTGCATCTGCAGCCCTGCCATTCGCCGATTTGGGACACGTCGCTGTTGATGAACGCGCTGATCGAAGCGGGGCTTCCGGCCGACCATCCGGCCCTCGTGAAGGGCGCGCAGTGGATGCTGTCGAAGCAAACCAAGATCGTCGGCGACTGGCATATTTCGTCGCCGCACGCCAAGCCCGGCGGCTGGGCCTTCCAATTCGAGAACGAGTATTACCCGGACGTGGACGACTCGGCGGTCGTGTTGATGGCGCTGTCGAAGGTGTCGACCGGCGACGAGGCGCGTCACGCGGTGGCGATGGAACGCGGCTTGCGCTGGGTGATGGCGATGCAGGGCTCCGACGGCGGCTGGGGCGCCTACGATAAAGACAACAACCGCATGGTGTTCAACTACATCCCCTTTGCGGACCATCGCGCGCTACTCGATCCGAGCACCGCGGACCTGACCGGTCGCTGCCTCGAAATGTTGGGCGGCTTGGGCTACGACATGTCGCATCCGGCCGTGCCGGCCGCCATGCGCTTTCTGAAGCGTGAGCAGGAAGAAGACGGCAGTTGGTACGGGCGCTGGGGCGTCAATTATATCTACGGCACCTGGTCCGTGCTGGCCGGGTTGCGCGCTATCGGCGAAGACATGTCGGCCCCGTACGTGCGCCGCGCCGTGGCCTGGATCGAAGCCAAGCAAAATCCCGATGGCGGATGGGGCGAAAGCTGCTTGTCCTACGGGGATGAGCCGGAGCATCGCGGCGTCGGGGACAGTACGCCGTCGCAAACAGCCTGGGCCGTGCTCGCGCTGCTGAGCGCCGGCGATGTCGATTCCTTCAGCGTGATCCGCGGCATTACGTATCTCGTGCGACATCAAGCCAAGGACGGCACCTGGGCGGAGCCCTATCACACCGGCACCGGATTCCCGCGCGTGTTCTACCTGCGCTACCACTGGTACTGCCAATACTTCCCGCTCTGGGCGCTGGCGATGTACCGCAGCTATAAGGCGCGCGGCCTGTCTCGCGCAGACGAAGTCCAACACCAGATCCGGAAATCCGGCCGGTATCGGTTTTGATCGCCGACTGCGCCGCCTCCACGTTTGGTTCCACGACCGTCGTTTCCATGTTATCCAGCCATCCCACGCAACGGATCGTGCTGTTTGCGGCCACGTCCTGGGAATTTCGGGCGGTGGCAGCGGCGTCACCTCACGCACAGCGGATACGGATTGCGTCCTATTCAGCCGCCACCTGGACGAGCGGGTCGACCGCATGGACCGTCATCGAAATGGGCGTCGGTCGCACCAATGCGGCGCAGGCGGCCGAGGCCGTGCTGACGTCGAGTGTGTGGGACGCTGCCATCTCGACCGGATTCGCCGCAGGGCTGCGCGCGCCGGTCGGCAGGGTGCTGCTCGGAACATCGGTCAGGACGATCCATTGTGATTCGTCGTCTACGATGGCGTCGGATTCTGCATCGATCAGCGCCGATCCGGCATTGTGCGACTGGCTCCGGGGCCACACGTCGCCAACGGTCGGGGCGATCCTATCGGTCGATCGCGTGGTTGGGCAGGCAGATGAAAAGCAGGCGATTGCAGAACAGGTACAGGATGCCGTCGGATTAGACATGGAAAGCGCGGCGCTGGCCGCGGTGGCCCAGCGGCAGCGCATTCCCTTTGCCGTGCTGCGCACCGTGTCCGATGGCGTGGATGAGTCGTTGCCGTTGGACTTCAACGCCTTTTTCGGCGCGCGGGCGAGCGCCTGGACGGTGCTGCGTGAAGCGGCGCGTGCGGTGGTAACGCCCGGTTCAATTTCCGGCCTGCTTCGCTTGGGGCAACAGAGTCGCGTTGCCGGTGCCGCACTCACCAATCTCTTTGCGCGTTTGGCCGACGCTCCCGCGATGCTCCCCATGCCCGCCGCCCGTTCACCGCAGGGAGCCCACGTATGATGGCGTTGATCCAATGGCTTGGCCGCTCGTGGATCGTCCGTCTGCGCGAGATGGGCCGGATGCTGCTGTTTCTACTCAGCACCTGGGCTTGGCTCTTTCGTCCGCCCTTTCGATTTCGTCTGATTCTCAAACAGCTCCACTTTATCGGCTACAAGTCCTCCTTCGTCATCATTCTGACCGCGGGTTTTACCGGCATGGTGCTGGCGTTGCAGGGCTACTACACGTTGCGCAAGTTTGGGTCGGAAGCCTTGCTAGGGTCGGCCGTCGCGCTGAGCATGATTCGCGAACTGGGGCCGGTCTTGGCGGCGTTGATGGTGACGGCGCGGGCAGGCTCGGCCATGACGGCGGAGATCGGCATCATGCGTATCACCGAGCAGATCGACGCGATGGACACAATGGCGGTGAATCCGCTGCAATACCTCATCGCGCCGAAGGTGGTGGCCGGGGTGATCGGCGTGCCGCTGCTCGTGGCGATTTTCGACGTGGTCGGTATTTGGGGCGGCCACCTGGTGGGCGTGGATCTGCTGGGCGTGAACGCCGGATCCTATTGGAGCTCCATCGAGGACGCGGTCGAGTGGAAAGATATTTACGGCGGCATCCTGAAGTCGATCAGCTTCGGCCTGATCATCAGCTGGGTGTGCACCTATAAGGGCTACTACACACGCATGAGTGCGGAAGGACTCGGCACGGCGACCACGGAGGCCGTGGTGCTGTCGTCGGTCTTGATCCTCGTGTGGGACTATTTCTTAACGTCGGTGCTGCTGTAATGGCGACGAACGTGCAGCCCATGATCCGACTGGTGGAGCTCCACAAGTCCTTCGGGAAGCATGCGGTGCTGCGCGGCGCCTCTATCGACATTCCGACGGGAAAGCTCACCACCATCATCGGCCGCAGCGGCGAGGGGAAGAGCGTGCTGCTGAAGCACATGATCGGCCTGTTGCAGCCGGACAGCGGCGAAGTGTGGGTGGGCGACGTGGAAATTTCCCGCCTGCCGCCGAAGCAATTGAACGAGGTGCGGCGTCGGTTCGCGATGTTGTTCCAGGGCGCGGCCCTGTTCGACTCGCTGTCCGTCTTCGACAATGTGGCGTTCCCCTTGCGCGAAAAGCTGCGGCTGCCGGAGCCGGATGTGGCGCGCCGCGTGAAGGAAAAGTTGGAAGAAGTGGGCCTGCCGGAGATGGGGCATAAGTTTCCGGCCGAGCTGAGCGGCGGCATGCGCAAGCGCGCGGGCTTGGCGCGCGCCTTGGTGATGGAGCCGGAGATCATCCTGTTCGATGAGCCGACCACGGGGCTCGATCCCCTGTTGGCCCGCTCTATCCACGAGCTCATTCTTGAGATGCAGCGTCGGTTCGGCTTTACGGCCATCATGGTGAGCCACGAAATTCCCGAGATCTTCGCCTTTTCCGATTACGTCGGAATGATTCGGGACGGGCGTATCGCCGCGATGGCGCCGACGGCGGAATTTGTGCAAACGACGGATGCGAATATACGCGAGTTCATTTCGGTGGGCGGTCCGCCGCCCGTGCCGGGTGCCGCAGCCAGGGCGTAAGCGGACTACGCGGAGGAAGCCATGCGAAACGAACGGTTGGAATTGATCGTCGGCGTGTTCGTCCTGATCGGGATTGCCTGTCTGACCTATCTGTCGGTGAAGCTGGGGAAGCTGGAGCTGATCGGCGGCGACCACTATCTGGTCAACGCGGAGTTCCACACGGCCTCCGGCTTGAAGGCGGGCGGCGCCGTGGAGATCGCCGGGGTGGAAGTGGGGCGCATCAAGACGATCGGCCTCACGGAGGACCGGGCGCTGGTCACCTTGGCCATCAATACGGGCGTCAAGTTGTTTGACGACACGATCGCGTCGGTGAAGTCGCGCGGGATCATCGGCGAAAAGTACATGTCGCTGTCTCCCGGCGGGGGCGGCGCGCCGTTGCATCCGGGTGATAAGATACGGGAGACTGAGTCGGCGCTCGACCTGGAAGAATTGGTCAGCCAGTTTATCCACGGCAACGTCGACAGCAAGAAAGAGAAGTAAGGTTGGCCGCGCAGGCGGTCGCACGAAGGAGGCCCCACGATGATGCAGCAGACGCAACCGGAGACTCGTGCGACGCAGGCTCATGCGGGCGGTCGTCTCTCGACGCTCGGTCGAGCGGCGAAGGCCTGGATGCTGGTGGCTGCGGCGACGGCGATGCTCACGGTGCCGACCGGCGCGGCCTGGGCGGTGGGACCGACGGAGGCGCTGAAGGGCGATATCGACCGGGCGTTGATGGTGCTGACCGACAAGGATTTGAAGGACGCGGGGAAGACGAAAGAGCGACGGAAGAAGCTCGAGGATATCGTCAGCAACCGCTTCAGCTATGAGGAGTTGACCAAGCGCGTCCTGGGAGCGCGCTGGCCGAAGCTGAGCGAGGCGGAGCGGAAGGAAGTCGTCGCGCTCTTTCGGGAGCTGTTGATTAAGACCTACGCCGATCGGGTGGAGGCCTACTCGGGCGATCCGGTGAACTACATGGGCGAGCGTGTGGAGAAGGTGCGCGACCTGGAATATGCCGAAGTGCGCACGCGCGCCAAGGTTGGGACCGCCGATGTGCCGATCGACTATCGGATGTTGAACAGCGGCGACCAGTGGGTCGTCTACGACATGGTGATCGATGAAATCTCCCTGGTGAGCAATTATCGGTCGCAGTTCAAAAAGATCCTCGCGACCGGCAGCTACGACGATCTCGTCACACAACTGCGCAAGAAGACCGAGCACTCCGCCTCCGCGCCGACTCCGTAACCTCCCATGATGTTCCGTCGGTGTGCAGCCCGGATCGCGGCGGTCTGGGTCCTGGTGGGGGTGTGTTTCCTCGGGTCGGCCGCGGCAGAGGTGAAGGTGATTCCCGTCCCGGCCGTCGGGACGTCGAAGAACGACGGCAGCGAAGCCGGGCTGATCCTGCCGATCCTCATCACCGAGCCGGGCGGCGATCTGCGCTACATCGTCGCGCCGCTCCTCATCCGCAACAGCATCGTCGGCACGCGCGCGGCGATCAACGTCTTTCGCTACGACTCCGGCGGGCGCGAGCTGCGCTTCATCGGCTCCGTCACCGAAAAAATCGAACGGCGCATCCAACTCTCCTACACCGATCCGGCGTTCGGGAACGGGCGTTATGCGTTTACCGTGGGCGGCGCCTTTTTCAAAAACGCGACGGCGCGCTTCTTCGGCATGACGCAGCAGAGCACCGAGCCGGATCAGACCAACTACACCGACCGTGAAATCCGGCTGAATTGGAAATTCGGCGTCTATTTCAACGAAGTCACTCAGCTCGCCTTTGGACAGCGGTTTCGCGATGTGCGGCTGCAGCGTGGCGCCACGGACTTGCCGTTCACGCTGGAGAAATTTCCTGCGGTCGACGGGATGGAGGGCGGCACGATTTTCGGGAACCGCCTCACGTTCCACTACGACACGCGCGATAATTTGGTGACGCCGACCGACGGCGCGCAGATCACGGCCTACGCCGAGTTCAATCAAAACTATCGCGACAGCGGCGCGCCGACCTTTCAGCGCTATGAAGTCGAGATCAAGAAGCTCTTTCCCAGCCCGTCCAAGCACCTGATCATGGTGGTGCGGGCGAACCTGCAAATGACCATCGGCGATCGGGTGCCGTTCTTCGAGCAGAGTTCGTTGGGCGGCCAAAACAATCTGCGCGGCTACGGCATCGACAGGTTCATCGACAAGCACCTGGTGTCGCTGAGTATCGAGCAGCGCATCCATTTGTTCCGCACCCGCATCACGAACGTGGCGGCCGATTTCGAGCTGGCGCCGTTTGTGGATACGGGCAAAGTGTTCAGCTCATTCACGAAGCGCATCAATCGAGACTACGAAATTACCCCCGGCATCGGGTTCCGCGGGACGGTGCGGCCGAACGTGGTGGGGCGTGTGGACTATGGATACAGCCCGGAAGGCGGCGCGGTCTTTGCGGGCCTGGATTTCCCTTTTTAAGCGCGCCGGTGGATGACGGCAACGTCGAGGATATGTGGACATGAGGGGGTATATGGGCCGAGGCACTCGATGGATACGCATGGTGGGCGCGGCGGCGCTGGTGTTGTGCGTCGCGTCGGCCGCAGCGGCGGCGGACGACCGCTACCTGGAAGGCTATGCCCGCGCGTTGCTCGATCAGGAATTTCGCGCGATGGATGCGTCGGTCCAGTCGCGTGACGGCGTGTTGACGCTGCGGGCCGGGCACCTCGGCGGGCTTCGGTTGCAGGAGATCGTTCGGGCGCTGGAGCAGATTCCGGGCGTGGCGCGCGTCGTTGTCGAGTCGTCGGCGGAGGCGAGCGAGCGACCGGCTGTCGTGAACGACGCCGCAGCCGGTGATGCCTCGGCGACTGCTGCGGCCACTGCCACTGCGACGTCGCAATGGTTGCCGCGCGGGCTGCTCTTTGAACCGCTCCACGCCGATCCGCGCTGGCCTCACTTCGCGTTGATGTATCAACGGCTCACCTCGTCGGGCGGCTTGCTGTCCGACGGTGTGACCGCCAATCTCGGCGGCACGGTGGCGATCTATCGCAGCCGACCGAAGGGGACGGCGCAGTGGGAGGTCGGATTCCAGGGAGGCAGCTTCACCCTGTTCAATTTCACCTCCAAGTCGGGGTCGAACGACATCATGAACACGGACTTCGTGGTGTCGCTCTTTCACAGCTATCGGAATGGAAAGTTTTCGTCGTTGGTGCGCTACATCCACCAGAGCTCGCACTTGGGCGATGAGTTCAGTCAACATACGGGCACGCAACGCCTGGAGGTCGGGCATGATCGGGTGGATGTGAAGGCGTCCTATGACCTGTCGGACTGGCTGCGCGTCTACGGCGGCGGCGGCGTCTTGGTGCGACAGGCGCCGGACGGCGTTGGGTACGGGACGTTTCAGGGCGGGGTGGAGTTCACCGGTACGAAGACCTATTGGCAGGGCCGCCTGCGCCCCGTCGCCTACGCCGATGTGCAGTTTCATGAGCGCACCGGGTGGAGCTATGGACATTCTTTGATGGCGGGCGTGCAGTTCGAAAACTTCCGGCTCGATCAGCGTGCGGTGCAGCTGCTGCTGCAGCAGTTTTCCGGCCCGTTCCCGGACGGACAGTTTTATACGCAGAAAGCGCATTGGATCGGCCTCGGCCTGCATTTTTATTTTTAGGTGATGAGTGCCCGATGTCTGCGTGGTCGAGTCGCGTGCGCGAGACCGCAAATTATTGACTCGCCACCTCGAACCTGCCATAATTCCCGCTAGTTTGAGGCGAACTATCTTCGAGAAATCTCCACTCTCTTCAGCATCCACAATTCACAGCTTGTCTAGTGGTGCGCACTGTCGTGGCAGGCACGCGACAACGATCCATAAAGGAGCCTAGGACTATGTCACTCCTCAAATCCATTCACGACCCCGCTGACTTGCGGAAACTCTCGCCGAAGGACTTCCCGCTCCTTTGCCAAGAGATTCGCGAACAAATCATTTCAGTGGTCTCCAACGTGGGCGGACACCTCGCGTCCAACCTCGGCGTGGTGGAACTCTCCGTCGCGCTCCACTACCTGCTGGATACGCCGACCGACAAGATCGTCTGGGACACCAGCAACCAAGCCTATACGCATAAGCTGCTCACCGGGCGCCGCGAGCAATTTCATACGCTGCGGCAGTACGGGGGGTTGAGCGGATTCTGCAAGCGCGAAGAAAGCGTTTACGACACGTTCAACGCGGGCCATGCGGGCACCGGCGTCTCAGCCGCCTACGGCATGGTGGAAGCGCGCGAGCAGCAGGGCTTGAAGCATCGCGTGATGTGCGTGGTGGGCGACGGCGCGATGACGGCAGGGATGACGCTCGAGGGTCTGCACCATGCGGGCGGGACCAATCGCGACTTCACCGTCATCCTGAACGACAACCAGATGTCGATTTCCAAGAACGTCGGGGCGATTTCCGCGTACTTGAATCGGACGATTACGGGCGAGTTTTTCAGCCGGGTGCGTGAAGAAACCGGCCAGCTGCTGCGGGCCATTCCGCATATCGGGCAGGACATGCAGAAGATGGCGCGGCGCGCCGAAGAATTGGCCAAGGGCATGATTCTGCCGGGCCTGCTCTTTGAGGAACTGGGCTTTCAGTACGTCGGCCCGATCGACGGCCACAACTTCGAGCATTTGTTACCGACGCTCGAGAATGTGCTGAAGATGAAGGGGCCGGTGCTGCTGCATGTGATCACCAAGAAGGGGTTGGGCTACGAGCAGGCGATCCAAAATCCCGTCTGGTTCCATGCGTGCCCGGCCTTCGTGCGCGAAACCGGGGAAATGGCGAAGAAGTCGCCGCGTCCCAGCTATACGGCCCACGCGATCGGCGCGTTGGTGAAGTTGGCGCGCGAGGACAAGCGGATCGTCGCGATCACCGCGGCCATGTGCGAGGGAACCGGTTTGTCGGCGTTCGAAAAGGAATTTCCGGATCGCATCTACGATGTGGGCATTGCCGAACAGCATGCCGTCACGTTTGCGGCCGGTTTGGCGGTGGAGGGCTTGCGCCCCGTCGTGGCGCTGTATTCCACCTTCCTGCAGCGGTCCTACGATCAGGTCGTGCATGACGTCGCCACGCAGAATTTGCCGGTGACCTTCTGTATCGACCGCGGCGGCTTGGTGGCTGAGGACGGGACGACGCACCACGGCGCGTTCGACTTTGCGTTCTTACGCCATGTGCCCAACATGGTCGTGATGGCGCCGAAGGATGAAAACGAACTGCAGCATATGATGAAGACCGCGCTGACCTACGACGGCCCCGTGTCGGTCCGCTATCCGCGCGGGACGAGCTTGGGCGTGCCGCTGGATCCCGCCCCGACGGCGTTGCCGATCGGCAAGGGCGAGCTCTTGCGCGAGGGCACCGATGTGGCTTTGATCGCCATCGGCGTCACCGTGGGGCAGTGCATGAAGGCCGCCGAGCAGTTGGCCGAGGCAGGGATTTCCGCCGCGGTCGTGAATGCGCGTTTTGCCAAGCCGCTCGATCATGAGTTGATCGCGCGGGTTGCCGACGGCGTGAAGTGTGTCGTGACGGTGGAAGAAGGCTCGCGGATGGGCGGCTTCGGCTCGGGCGTGTTGGAATGTCTCTCCGAGCAGGGCATCGCGGTGCCGACCAAGATCATCGGCTTGCCGGATTGGTACATCGAGCAGGGCCCGCAGGACTTGCTGCGCGAAAAGTACGGGCTGACCGCGCGTGGGATCACGGAGACCGTGGACGCGTTCGTGGCGCAGGTTCGGGCAGGGAAGCGGCCGCAGGTGCAGCAGGCGATCGGATCGGTTCGGCCCGGCCTCGACCATGCGTACATGAAGGACGGCGATGAGCAGGGCAGCTAACCGCGTGGCCGTGACGAGCGCCGTGCCCCATGTTCATTAAGCGACGAGCGACCAGGCAGATTCAGGTCGGGACGGTGAAGATCGGCGGCGATGCCCCGGTCTCCGTCCAGTCCATGACCATTCCCCACCCGAGCGACGTGGCCGGGACCGTCGCGCAAATCCACCAGCTTGAACAGGCCGGATGCGAGCTTGTGCGTGTGGCCGTGCCGGACATGGATGCGGCGAATGCGCTGGCCTCTATCAAATCTCAGATCCATATTCCCATCATTGCGGACATCCATTTCGACCATCGCCTGGCGCTGAAAGCGGCGGAGGTGGTGGATTGCGTGCGGATCAACCCCGGGAACATCGGGGCTTGGTGGAAGGTGACGGAAGTGGTGAAGGCCGTGACCGACCGCAATATTCCGTTGCGCATCGGAGTGAACGGCGGCTCGTTGGAGCGCGAGCTCCTGGACAAGTACGGGTATCCGACGGCTGAGGCGCTGGCGGAGTCGGCGCTGAACGCTGTGCACGCGCTGGAGGACGTCGGCTTTCACAATATGAAAGTGTCGTTGAAGGCGTCGGATGTCCATGTGGCGGTGGACGCCTATTGGATGTTCTCCCACCAGTCGGATTGCCCGGTGCACATCGGCATTACCGAAGCGGGCACCGTGCTGACGGGGGCGATCAAGTCGTCCATCGGATTGGGCTGGCTGCTCATGAGCGGCATCGGCGATACGCTGCGCGTGTCGTTGGCCGCCGATCCGGTTGAAGAGGTGCGCGTCGGATTTGAAATTCTCAAGTCGCTGGAGTTGCGGCATCGCGGCATCAACGTGATTGCCTGTCCGACTTGCGGACGTGTCGAGATCGACGTGGTGAAGATGGCCAATGAGTTGGAAAAGCGACTCGGGCATATCACCACGCCGCTGAACGTGTCCGTGCTCGGCTGTGTCGTCAACGGCATCGGCGAAGGGAAAGAGGCGGATATCGGGATCGCCGGTGGTGAAGGCGTCGGCATTCTCTTCAAGAAGGGCAAGCTGGTCCGGAAAGTTCCGATGGAGGAGCTGATGGACACGCTGATCACCGAAGTGGAGCAGATGGCGCAGGAAAAAGAGGCAGAGGGCAACGCCGGGCAGGCTCCTGCTGCGCACCAACCATCCGGCGCTCAGTGGGCGCATGGAGAGCAGGCGGCTGACGCAGCCTCCACTCTCCGCCGAGAAATTCCCGTCTTGCCGACTCGGTAACGGCCGGCTTCGTGCGGTTCGTGTCTCCTGCATACCCTTTCAGTTGAGTTTGTTCGCGCCGGGTGTCTATAATGCGCTCCTCGCGGGGCGCCGTACCCAAGTGGCTAAGGGAGCAGTCTGCAAAACTGCGACTCAGCGGTTCGAACCCGCTCGGCGCCTCCACTTTCCCTCTACCGTCGCGTCTTCCTTTCTGATTCATCACGCCCGTTCCTTCATCAGCGCATCACGTCGCGTCCTCTGAACGTGGGCTGTGACTTCTTGTGGGCGCCCGTTTTGAGCAGCCGACAATCGGCTCGGCTCCTTAATGGCGCCTGCTCTTTCATCCCGCCTCCTCATCTTTTGTGTCGCGTCACAGCTTATGTCTGGCGGGTCTGTGTCCTATGCTGACGTTCCTCGCGCGTGCTCCACGTACCGCCTTTTTCATCTCCGGCGCCGCGATCACCGGCCTGTGCTTTCTTCTCCAGCTCAAATGGTCGGTGATTGCGCAGGCGTGGTTGGGATCGGCCGTTGCGTATGATCAGCGGCCGGGGTGGCTCGTGGCGATCATGGCCCTGGTGTCGTGGCTGCCGGTTGTACTCCTTGCGGCGCTGATTGTCCTGCGGCTGCTCCGTGGACCCGTCTATCGGCCTGTCGCGTTCGCGCTTGGCGGAGCAGCGCTGTACCTCGCTGTCGTCGGGCTGCTGCTCCTGGATCCAGTTGTAGACAGCTATCAGCATCAGATTCCGTTCGACTCGCAACAGTGGAAGGCCCGCCAAGCGGAAGATCCCCTGTGGCCGGATCGTTTGCAGATGGTGGATGATCTGCTGGTGAGGGTCCCCTTGGCGGGATTGCCAAAGGCGCGCGTGATCGAGCTGTTAGGGCCCGGCGATCAGACTGGTTATTTCAGGGACTGGCAGCTTGTTTACTGGTTGGGACCTGAGCGGGGACTCATTCGCATCGATTCGGAATGGTTGGTGATCCGGCTCGGAGACGACGAGCGTGTGGTGGACTCTCGACTCGTGCGCGATTAAACAGGCGGCTCCGCGCTAGCTGAAGGCATTCAGCGACCACGAAGCAAGAACGAACGGCAGCCCAGTTCACTCAGGTGGCGCATGGCATAGCCCACGACAGCGGCATGCCGGGCGGTGTGCTGGGAAGTCGCTCGCCCCCGCCGATGAACCGGTTTATTCTCCTCGAGAATGTCGCTGTGGCGGTATGGGTGCTAGGAGACGCCCGTGATACCGGCTCCGGGGCGTGGTGTGCGGGTGGATTTTGACTGGCTGCGAAAGCGGGCGGGCGGCAGGCTGAACTCACGTTTGAATGCACGATTGAAGGAGGACTCTGACTCGTAGCCGACTTCCGACGCGATCTGTGCGACGCCGCGATTGGTTGCCGACAGGAGCTGTGCGCCGAGCTGGAGCCTCCAGCGGGTGAGGTACGACATGGGAGCTTCCGAGAGGTAGCGGCGGAATCGCTCTGCCAGCACGGAGCGTGACACGCCGACTTCCTGCGCCAGTGTGGCGACTGTCCAGGGATGGGCCGGCTTGCGGTGCAAGAGGGCGAGGGCTGTACCAACCTCTGCATCTCGAATGCCGGAAAGCCAGCCGGTTTCCTCCTGCGGAAGCAGGGCGATGTACCGGCGCAGCGTTTCGCTAAACAAGACCTCCGAAAACTTCGACAGAATGGCTGCCGCGCCGGGTATCGAGAGGTCGGTGTGGTCTACCGTATGGCGGATAGACTGTTCCAGCCACTGGCCGGACGCGTCGTCGCGGATATTGACTTTAAGGAGACGCGGGAGCCCGCTCAGGAACACCCGGCTGAGCTGCGGATCGCACGACATGTAGCCGCAAATGAATTTTGTGAGCTCTCCCCCGCCGCCCATTCGTGACACTTTGAGCTTCTGTGTGAGCACACGTTCCAACACCTGCCCGCGCTCCACGGGCGGAACAGGCGGGCCGTTTCCTAAGATATGGGCGTCCCCGTGCGGGACGACGAGGATGTCGCCCGCGGTGAGCGGCAGCGCAGGCTCATCAGCCCCGGTCACCCGCGCGTAGCCCTGCCCCTCCGTCAGCAGATGAAAAATGATCACATGATCGGAGGCTGGGGAGAGATGCGTGGTTGCGGTCCGCGCGTCGATTGAGTGGGCGCACCAAGGCGCAGAAAACTCGGCGTTGTAGAAAAGCACCCCGTCGAGTTTGACCGCTTTAAGGACTTCGGACAGGACTTCCATTCGGCCTCAGGACCAATCCGGAGTGTCGGACAAGCATGGCGGACGCTCGATCAAGTGAGGCGCAGCCTATCATGTCTTTGTCAAGAGAACCAGACGCCAGGCTAAAGACCCTAGGGTGAGTCTGCCATATAAGTGATCGCGTCGTGATCGGAATCCCGCGCCGCTTCCGGAGCGGCTGCGGGACACCGGACCTGGACGGGATCCGCAGCGCGAGGATACGGACGCTCGCGGTCTCGAGTGCACGAGTGCGTAGCGGAACGCCGCGCATTCGGTCGGCGGATCAACCACGTGCTGAACCGAAGGAGGATGCCATGAGTCTGTATGTGAAAACAGTGCAAGCCGCGATGCTTGCGGGGATGGGGTTGACCTTGATGAGTTGCGGCGACGGCAACGACAATGCCGCCCTCGCCCAGCAGGCACCGGGAAAAGCGTTCGTCGCGCCGCGAGTGTTTCAGGCTGCGGGACCAACCGTTGCGTCCATTCAAGGGACCGTCGACGAGTACCGCGCCGCATTGGGAGGGCAGAACAATGCGAATACCGTCGGCCCGCTGCCGGACGGGCGCCGGGAGATCAATTGGGACGGCGGCAGTCCTGCGAATGTGACGACGGCGGTGGTCGGCACACCCTTCAGCGGCTTCCTCGCTACACGTGGTGCCCTCTTCACCACACCGGGAACGGGATTCGTGCAAGCTCCGGCCAGCGGGCTTGCGGATACCTTTCAGAATCCCACTTACGCCACGATCTTCCAGGCGTTCAGTCCGCAACGGCTCTTTAGTCCGATTGGGAGTACGGTCACAGACATGCAGTTTTTTGTGCCGGGTCCTGGTCCGAATAGTTTGCCGGCCACGACGAGGGCCTTTGGTGCGGTTTTCACAGACGTAGATCTGCCAAACGGGAGCGGGGTCGAATTTACTAATGGAAACCGGCCGCCCAGTACGTTCATTGAGTGTTTCGGGACCGACGGCGGGCTGCTCTATAAGAGCGCCGTCCCGGCTTCACCCGGTGACAAAAGTGTGTCGTTCATCGGCGTGATGTTTGAGGATGCGAGGATCAACGCCGTGCGGATTACCAGCGGCGATACGACCCCCGGACCAAACGACGACGGGCAGCATGACGTCGTGGTGATGGACGATTTCGTCTTTGGTGAGCCGCAGCCGAAACTCTAGCGGAGCCCCCTGCGCGGCGGGGCGCGGACTGGTACTCGAGCGTGCTCGGCGGATTGATGCAGCAGTGTCCGTCGAGCACCTCCTCTTAGATGGTTAAAGCGTTCGGACTATTACAACGGAAGAGCGGGAACATTCGCCCTAAGGGTATGGACTGGCGGTCTCGGGGGGTGAACGAGCCCCCTCACGGATAGGTGATGGGGGTGCTTCCGAGGCTGTCCGCGGAGGTCGAAGCGCGTGACGGCTTGTCAGCCGATCACGGTGTAAGAGAGAACTGGTGTGGACGCTAGTGCTTACGCTCGTTCCAGCGAACGGGGCGCATGACGGTGCCGAGCATCGCAATGCCGCACAAAGTGGCCAGCGTGACAAAGCACACGATCAGCAAGAGCGTGCCGCGAAAATTATGATGTGAGAGAAGCCCGGTTGCCATGGCGTCCTCCTCATCTGCGTGGTTAGTTCCAGTGTACCACGCGACGCTCGCTTGCCAATCGAGCTGTAATTTCTGACATATTCGTCCGCCAGGCGCAATGGCTGATTTTTGTGGGCCTGGTGCGGCTATCTCTTCAGCCGTGACGCTTGTCCAAGCTGCCGAACCGCCGGATGTCCTACCTCAACGCTCGGTAACATGTCGCCACATTCGATCAGCAATCCGAGAATTTTTCTTGAAATTTTTTTTGCTCCGCCGCCGTTCAAGTGTGAACAGCTCGCTTTCCCCAAAGTCTGTGGATAAGCGTGTGGATAAATTCTCATCGCCGCATCGTTCGCGCATACTCTGCGTGCAAATGAGCTCTTTGCCTATTTTTTAGGCATTGAGAAGCCTGCGTCCCCAACCACCATATATTGTAGCTTGACAGCCTTTTTTCTTTGTCGGTACACCATTCCCTGTTTTTCATACGTAGCGACACTAGGGCGCGCATGCGAAATCACGTATGCAATCGCAGCCGCAGGCGCTGCGCCTGTGTTATGCACAGCCCTGATTTGAGAAGGGCTTACAAAATGGTACATAGGCGGTGCAAGTTGTGAGCAATGGAGCGATTCCCCTGCAGCGCTCGCAGAATGTATAGCCTGTGTTACATCGGCCTATGGCACCCCCATGTCTGGCTGCCTGTCCTTCGTGTCGATAGCCCGTCGGTTTTATCGTGATCCTGCTGGGTCTCTGCCAAATGTACAGCAACGTTCCGCGATGACGATCGATCCCCGCACGAGGCAAAAACGGGTGGTTTTCGACAGGCCGTCGGGAAAGATTCAGTCTGCCGCCATGCGCTTCCTCACGCTCGGCGCCGTGGTGGCGCCGACGATCCCGCAAAATTGACCTGTTTTCCTAGCGGGTGCTAAGATGCCGCCGCATTTCGATAGGGCTGTATTCACAGCCATTTTTTATTTCAGAACGTGCAAGAAGGAGGTCCAGGGATGGCTGTCCCGGTGACCCAGGCTTATACAGTTGCGAAGTATGTGCTGACCCAGAAGTTCAAGGGCGTGAAGCGGTACCCGCTGGTCCTCATGTTGGAACCGCTCTTTCGCTGCAACCTCGCCTGCGCGGGCTGCGGCAAGATCCAATACCCCGACCATGTGTTGGACCGGCGGCTGACGCCGGAGCAATGCTGGGCGGCGGCTGAGGAATGTGGGGCTCCGATTGTGGCGATTCCGGGCGGGGAGCCGCTGATCCATCCGGAAATTGCGAAGATCGTGAGCGGGTTGGTCGCGCAGAAACGCTATATCTACGTCTGCACCAACGCCATCTTGATGGAGCGCAAGCTGAAGGAGTTTACGCCGTCGCCCTACCTCACCTTCAGCGTCCATATGGACGGGTTGAAGCCGGAGCATGATTTGGCGGTCTGCCGCGATGGCGTCTATGAGGTGGCGGTCAAGGCCATCAAGGCCGCGCTGGCGCTGGGTCATCGGGTGACGACGAATACCACGCTCTTTGACGACGCCAACCCCGATCGGGTGCGGCAGTTCTTCGACGAGATGATGGCGCTCGGCGTGGAGGGCATGATGATTTCGCCGGGCTACAGCTATCAAAAGGCGCCCGACCAGCAGCATTTTCTCAAGCGGGCCCGCACCCGTGAGTTGTTCTCGAAGATTCTCAGCCGGCCGAAGCGGAGTTGGCAGTTCAATCAGTCGCCGTTGTTCTTGGACTTTCTCATGGGCCACAAGGAGTATCACTGCACGCCCTGGGGGAATCCCACCTACAACGTGTTCGGCTGGCAGAAGCCCTGCTACCTCCTGCAGGAAGGCTATGCCAAGTCGTTCCGCGAATTGATGGACACGACCGACTGGCAGCGCTACGGCACCAGTGAAAATGAAAAGTGCGCCGAATGTATGGTGCACTGCGGGTACGAGGCCACGGCCGTGGAAGATACCTTCGGCAGCGTCTCAGGGTTTACCCGTACCGCCAAGCTGACGCTCTTACCCACGCTGCGCTAGGCAATCTGTTGCGGGGCGGGCAGGCTTGCGCCTGTCCTGCCCGCGCGAACCCGGGGTTCGCCCCGGATGCCGGGCGCCGTTCGATTCACCTCCATGCAAGACAGGGCAGGCGTATGACCGAGATCCAGCAGCCGAGTTCCTCACATCCGGGCGCGTTGGAGGGGCGGGTGTTTCGCCCGGCGACACCGGCTGAATTGGCTGAGGCCATCGAGCTGGCGTTTGACTATCGCGGCGACGTGACGTTGGGGCTGACGACGGGCGAATCGCTGGAGTGCTACCTCTTCAATCGAGAGACGGTCGGCGGTGAGGCGTGGGTGGAAGTGTTCCCGCAGGACGTACCGACACCGCGGCGGATCGCGCATCGGGAGATTGCGAGCATTGCGTTCACGGGGCAGGACACGGCCAACGGGAATTCGTGGGAAGCCTGGGTCTCCAAGAAGGCGTCACAGCGGAAGGCCGAGTCCGATCGCGTGGAAGCCGAGGCGCGCGCGCGGGGGCATTTGTAGCTCTGATCCGACGGCGTGCGCGCGCTGCTGCGCGGTTTGGTGCGACGGTGCGCACGGCCCCTGTTTTGGTGAACTGGGTGTAAATGCGTAGGCCGATTGTGCTCCCGATCAGTAGAGCGATTTTGCCCCGCTCGACTCCCGTCAAAGGTCACGGATTTGGTGTCCGTCAGGTTGACAAGGCGTAGGCCCTATGTTAAATCTCACGCCCTCAAAAAACCTACGCCTCGTGTGGGCTTATCGGCCCGCATCTGGCTCGCGCAAAGTGCGCGTGGCGGCAGAGGATGGCGTGTGGTGAGTGGGTCGCGAAGCGGGTTGTTTCGAGCGTGCTTGTGGTCGATTGTCGTGCTGGCGTTCGGGCCGGTGGGGGCCTGGGCCACACACGAAGCGGACCATCGATTTACCATCGACGGGTTCGTGTGCGAGCTTGATGGGGCGCCGGCAAAAAAGACCGAGGTCGTCGTCAAGGACACTCGGGTCAACATTGGGCAGACGGTTGAAACCGACGAGCGGGGCTACTATAAAGCCACCCTGCATCTGCACAATGACAACATCGGCGATCCGATCCTCGTGCAGGCCAAGCGCGAAGAGCAGCGGGTGACCGTTCAGTTCGATCCGAACGATCTGGAAACGGAACGCCGCACGCGAGTGAATTTCGGATCGGGATGCGCGCAGCGCGCACCGGATGAAGTGCCTCCCTGGGTCCTGTATGTGCTCGGGGGGATCGGGCTGGTCGGGGTGCTGGCGATTGTAGTGCGGATGTTCCGCCGATCGCAGCCGAGCGGCTCGAAGAAAACGCAGAAGAAGCGAAAGTAAACGATACACATGTGGTGCTGGTCCGTGGGTCATCCGAGGTGCCTTGCCGGATCGGTCCAGGGAAGATGGTGATGGCAGGGAACGGCGTGATCTTCGGCCGATTCTGTAGAGCGTAGCGCTTTTGTTTGGCGCCCGGTGGCGTCCAAGCGAAAGCGTTTTTTTGTGTAGTGACGATGAGGCTGCCGGATCGCAGTCTTGGCGGCGACGAGAACGATAGGGTAACGAGTAGGGCGAACGAAAGGAGCTTAGGCGTGGCTACAAAGTTTCAAGGGTGGACACGGTCGATGGTGCTGGCTGGTGTGGCCGGCCTAGGTTTGGCGATCGCCGGTTGCGGCGGCGGTGAGGGCGGTGGTGGTGGGGAAGGCCCGGTGGTGCCGCCTCCTCCGGCTCCTGCGGAATATGCCGACAAGCACATGCCGGATGGCTGGTGGACCGACCCCAAGATCGTCGAAGAGGGCAAGGAAATCTACATCGGCGCGAAGAACCCGGACGTCAATTGCGCCAGCTGCCACGGCAAGGACGGCAAGCCGGTCAAGGCTGGTGCGCGTGACTTCCGCAATGGCGAGCGCATGAAGCTCTATTCGGATTCGGTTTGGTTCTGGCGCATTTCGGAAGGTGTGCCCAACACCAAGATGAAGGCCTGGAAGAGCAAGTTGTCGCCGGAAGATGTGTGGAAGGTCATGGCCTTCGAGCGAACCTTCGGATTGGCCGGCAAGGGCTGGGATTCGAAGAAGAACGCGTGGGTCGACGCGGCGCAGGTTGGCAAGTAATCGGGCGTGAGACCAGTGGAGGGGCAACGACACATCATGAAAAGCTGGCACCGACATCTCTTACTCGCGATCGGGCTGCTGGTGGCCTTCGGCTCGGTGGCATATGCCCAGGTGCCGAACGGTCCGGCAGTGGACTTCCCGTACACGGGAAACCGCACGGCCGTCTGGATCGTTGCCCAACTTCACATTCTCTTTGCCGGGTTCATCTTGGGCGCGCCGATCTTTGTGGTGATCTCCGAGTGGCTGGGCTATCGCAAGCAGGATCCGCGATTTGACCGGCTGGCCAAGGAAGTCACGAAGGTCACGGTCATTCTCTATAGTATGACCGCGCTGACCGGCGGCCTGTTCATCTTTGTCTTGCTGGCTACCTATCCATCGTTTACGACGTGGTTGATCAATCACTTCTTCCTGATCTTCGCGGTGATCTATCCGCTGCTGTTTATCGGCGAGACGATCATCTTGTATCTCTACTTCTATACGTGGGATGCGATGAAGGGGGAGAAGAAGGCGCGGCATATCGCCTTGGGCGTGTTGCTGAACCTCATCGGGACGATCACCTTGTTTGTGATCGACGGACCGACGTCCTTTATGAATACGCCAGCTAAGGCGGAAGGGGCCTCGATCGTCGAGTTCATCGCGCAGGCGACCTTGTGGGACAAGGTGTTCAACTATAGTTGGATGCCGATGAACCTGCACCGCCTTGTGGGGAATGTCACGTTCGGCGGTTTCATCGCGGGTCTGATTGCGGCCTATCAATTCTTGGGATCCAAGAAGGAAGAGGATCGCGCCTATTACGACTGGATGGGGTTCATCGGAAACCTCATCGGCGTCGGCGCTCTGTTGTTCTTGCCGTTCATGGGCTACCTGTTGGCCTACGAGCTCTGCGACTACGACGCGTCGATCTGCCCGTACATGATGGCGGACCAGCTGTCCATGTTCTTTGAAATGCAGGGCGCGGTCGTCGGTCTCGTGTTCTTAGCCAGTAACTACTATATCTGGTTGAGCATGAAGCGCATCGAGGGTGTCGAGCGGGTCCGTATGTCGCTCTTTACGCTCATCGCGATGGTGGCGACGCCGTTCCTGATGACCTGGGCCTGGTCGGTGTATCCCGCGCCGGATCCCACGTCGCTCATGTTCTTGGTTCCCTTGATCGTGGTGCCCGTCTTGCTTGGCAAGTTCATCCCGATGACGGTCTCTTCGCGCACTTTCATTCAGGTGGGCTTCTTGATGATCGTGATCGGCAACGCCATTTGGATGACCCCGCACGGCTTCGTCCCGACCGGCGCCAAATTGGTGCCTGAGCTGGAGCTGCCGTCCGAGTGGAACTTCCTGGCGCTGATGCCGGCGAAGAATGCGGCGGCGTTCACGTTGGTCTTCGTGACCGTCTTGAACTACATCATGTATAACCGCGCCATCAGGCAGGGCACGATCGTGTGGGGGAAGATCGACTTCGCCTCGCAGTTCGTCCTCATCTTCTTGGCCTTCACCGCGATTTGGACGATGGGGCTTATGGGCGCGGTGCGGTCGCTGCTGCGAAAGTATTTCCATGTGTACAATTTGCTCCCGGATTTCACCCCAGAGTCCTTCACGCCGACGCTGGCTTATTCCGCTTGGTGGATCACCATCATCACGTTGGTGTTCTATGCGGTGGTCAGCTTCGCCATCTTGGTGACGTTGCGAGCGGCCGACCCGAAGGGCCACTCGGCTGAAGCGAAGGCTGTTCCGGCCGGGGCAAAGTAGAGAGTGACTGGGACCATCCGGATCCGTCAGGAGGAGAGTTGACGTGATACGAAAGCTAATCGGCGGTATCGTGGTCGGCGTCGTGCTGTTTGTGGCGACGAAGGTATTGGGCTTCCCCACGATCTTCCAATATATGTTCTTCGGCTATGCCATGCTCGGCATGCTGGTGTTCATGATGTTGGATCGACAGCCCATGAAGCCTATCGGCGGCATGGCGGCCGTCGCGGCCCTTGTGGTGTTCTACGTCGTCCTCGGCGCCCTCTATATCGGCGGCGCTTCCGTCTTGCCGCAGTATGATCCGGAAGACGAGAAGGGCAAGATCCAGAAGATTCTTGAGCCGAAGAAGAAGCTGTACGACGCCGGGAAGACGGACGTGTTGCTTGCCCGCGTGAAGGCCTTGGACGAAAAGGCTGCGGCTTTGCAGGATCGCTTGAAGAACCTCGGTAAGGATGTGGTTCAAGAGGGTGCGGGCGCGGCTGCCGCAGGCGGTGATGCGCCGAAGGCTGCCGGTGGTTCGACTGCGACCGGCGCCGATTTAGAGCGGTTGGGTTTCGAGCAATGGCAACTGCAAGAATGTTACAACTGCCACAAGCTCAAGGGTGAGGGTGGAAAGAAGCGTGGTCCGGAACTCGACAATATCGGCACGTACCTCTCTGCCGAGGAAATCAAACGCAAGATCACGGATGTGAAGAGCTACATGGCGGAAGGGTTTGAGGCCGAGTTCGAGAAGGGCAAGATGCCGGACAAATATCGCGAGTTGATGGAAGAGAAGGACGTGGAGGTGTTGGCCACGTGGCTCTCCACCATGAAGAACACATCCGTCAATACGCCGAAGCCGATCAAGAAGAAGTAACCATGCATCAGCCCAAACTGAAATCCAAAGTCCGGGCCTCTGATCGTGACCTGGGAGAAGTGACGCGGATCATCATGGATCCGATCACCCATGAGATCAGTCATGTGGTGGTGTCGCTGAGTGCCCCTGGTGGAGCCGAGCGGTCTGTGCCTTTTGCGCGGATCCATGTGGCCTCGCCGGAGCTGGTTGAGGTGCGTGCCTCGGCCGCCGAAGTAGAGGCGATGCCGCTGCTGGCTCGCGATCAGTTCGTCAGCATTCACGACGTAGAGATTGCGCACCTCGAAGACAATCTCCATGTGGAGTCCGGTGAAGTGTTGGTTCCGCTCCCCGAGCTGGAGCGCAACGTCCCCCGTCGGAACTTCTTTGCCAAGTTTACCCATGTGATCGGGCTCTTCATCGGGTTGCCGCTGGCTTGGCCGGTGCTCAAGTACTTGATGAAGCCGATGTACCAGCCCTTCGACAATCAGTGGCTCGCCATCGGGAATACGAAACAGATCAAGAAGGAAGACACGGGTGTGCAGTTTAAGTTCAAGCGGAAGGTCAAAGAAGCCTTCATGCCGGAACAGGAAATCGACAAGAACGTCTGGGTCCTCAAGGCCACTCCCAAGGTCCTGGATGAAGTCTATAAGGGACGTGACCTGGAGTTTCGCGACGCGACCGGGCGTGTCGTGTGGACCAATAAAAAAGACGCCGAGTACGTGGCGTTTTCCGGTAAGTGCCCACATCTCGGCTGCGGCTATAAGTGGCGAAAGCACAAGGTGCTGGGTGAAGTGTTCCTCTGTCCCTGCCACCTCAGTATTTATGACGCTTCCGGGAAGGTGCTTGATGGGCCCGCGCCGCGGCCGTTAGATCCGTTGCCGATCCAAGTGACGCCAAGCGGAGATATCAAAGTCATCGACATGGAATTTAAGGCCGGTACCAAGGGCCAAACGCGAATCCTCTAATGAACGCCCCAACGACCACGACACAGCCGTCCGCGATCGAGAAGGTCATCCAATTCATCGATGAGCGTGTCGGCCTGCAAAAACTGCAGGCCAAGATGCTGAACGAGCCGGTGCCAGGCGGTTCCCGCTGGGCCTACGTATTCGGCTCCGTTCTCCTCTTTATCTTTATCATGCAGGCGGTGACCGGCATCCTCCTGATGTTCTACTACGTGCCGAGCGCCGACCATGCGTACGCGAGCACGCAGTATATTCTCCATGAAGTGGATTATGGGTGGTTCCTCCTGAGCTATCACTTCTGGGGCTCCTCCGCGATGGTGGTCTGTGTCTTCGCTCATATTTCGCAAGTGTTCCTCTGGGGGGCGTATAAGAAGCCTCGCGAGCTCATTTGGTTGGTGGGCTTGGCGTTGTTCGGCATCGTCATGACCTTCGGCTTCACCGGGTATCTGTTGCCCTGGGACCAGCGCGCCTACTGGGCCACGACGGTCGGCGTCGAAATCATGGACAAGACGCCGGTTATCGGCGACTTCATGGCCCGCTTCCTCAAGGGCGGACCGACGCCTGGTCAGATGACGTTGAGTCGGTTCTTCGTGATTCACGTGATGGTCTTGCCGGCCACCTTGATGGGCTTGGCTGGGCTACACATCTTCTTGTTCCGTAAGGCCGGTCCTGCTGGTCCCTTCCGTGGTAGCCCGGAGGAATTGAAGGCTAAGACCGACTATTTCTTCCCGCGTCAAATCTGGAAAGACATCGTCGGCATGATCGCGGTGTTCTTCACGACCGCCGCGCTGGCGTTCTGGGAGCCGGTGGTGTTACTTGAAGAGGCCACACCTGATCCCGGTGAATACCATCCGGAACCGGAGTGGTACTTCTTGTTCCTCTTCCAGATGTTGCGGTTGAAAATGTTTGCCGGTGAGTTCGGGCAGTTCCTCGGCGCCGTCGGTCTGCCGGGTCTGTTCATGCTCCTGCTCGCTGCATTGCCCTTTATCGACACGAGCCCTGAGCGCAATATCTTTAAGCGCCCGGCCTCTTTAATCGGCTGGATTTTGGTGATGATGACCATTTTGATCTTCACCATCTCGGCCATTATTAACCGTGAGTTCTTGGACTAAGGGAACTTCCGAGCGACATCGGCCACGCCCATGAACGATTCTCACGCAATGTCCCCGTTGAAAACCGGCCTCGCGGTCGCCTGGTATAGCTTTTGGACCGGCGCGCCGATCAAGCTGGCGATTGTGCTCCTGTTCATGGCGATGCACGTGCATCCATGGGAAATGCCCGGCTTGGCCTTTTTCCTCCTGCTCTCGATTCCCATTGATATCTGGGCGATCGGGGTGGTTTCGAAAACCCTGTTCCTCGAAAAATTCCGTGTCAATCCAGCGGATAATTTGGGTCGCACCCTCTGGTGGCAGACCACGGCTGTGAATGTGATTGCCCTCCCGCTGATCTGGTATGTGGCGGGGACCGTCAAGGACGTCTCCAAGTCGGTGGCCCAGAGCATCATGGAAACCGATTTGATGAAGTCCGTGCCCGTTGCCGAGCGGATCGGGATTGAGCTCACGTTGTGGGGCTCTGTGGCGACGGTCGTGTTGCTTATCCTAATCATGATTTGGCTGACATTGATCGGCCGCATTGTTCTGAGGCAGGTTGCACAGTCCACGCCGGCGACCGAGAGCTACCAGAGTCTTATCACGCGCTGGGACCTCATGCGCGTTCCGCGTGATCAGGAGCTCATGCTCGGCGCCGTTACGTTGGTCGGCGTCCTGCTCACCCTGGCCTTTTGGGGATTTATCCCAGTCTCGACGCCCCATCCACATCAGGACTACAAGATGCCTGAGGTGAAGGTGGAGCCGGTGATCAAGCCCTTGGAGTCCTTGAATAAGGATGAAAAGGCGCTCGACAAGCTGGATTCACAGATCACCGCCCTTGAGGCACGTCAGGCCGAAATTGAAGCACAGAAGAAGTTAGCGCCTAAGGGAGCCGCTCCCGCAAAGGCCGCGCCTGCAGCGGCGCCGGCAAAATCCGCCAAGCCCTAGCGCTGCCTGCAACAAGGAGAGCCGATATGAACCGACACCTCGATCAATGTGCATCAGCCCTGCGCCGATTCGGCATAGGGAAGGTGCTCGGGGTCCTGGCCCTCTTCGCGGGGCTCTCCGTGCTTGCGCCCTTGTCGGCCCTCGCGGACGACAGCGCCAGCAGCGCGACTGCCTACCGAGACCTGCCCGGCGTCGGTAGCCGGAATATCATTTGGATCATCGCGCAGCTCCACCTGTTGCTCGCCGGATTCGTGCTCGGCGTCCCGATTTTTGCCTGGGTCTGCGAGGTCGTCGGCTGGAAGGGTGGCGATAAACGCTATGACAAGCTGGCTAAGGAATTCACCAAGCTTCTAACCTCCTCCTATGCGACGACCGCGCTCTTCGGCGGCATCCTCCTGTTCATGTTGGTGGCCTTCTATCCGAAGCTGATGAACTATCTGTCGGATATTTTCTTCCCGTCGTTCGTTGTCTACTGCCTCATGTTCTTGTTGGAAACCGCCACGCTCTATCTCTACTGGTATGGCTGGGATGCCATGTCGGAAGGGGGCGCTAAGACCTTCCACGTGATTCTCGGCTTCCTGTTGAACGTCTTCGCGTTCTTCATCATGATCGTCCCGAACTCCTGGGCCACATTCCAGGCCAGTCCGGTGGTGATCGCGGAAGGATCCGATATCGCCAGAGCCTGGGCGGCAACCTGGAATCCGACCTGGTGGCCGGTCAACATCCATCGCCTGATTGCTAACGTCGTTCTCGGCGGCTACATGTGCGGCGCCTACGCGGGCGTGCGCTACCTGTCAGCGAGAACGCCTGAAGAGCGCGTCCACTACGATTGGATGGGTTACGTCGGAAACTTCATCGGCGTGTTCGGCCTCTTGCCCTTGCCCTTCGCGGGCTATTGGCTGATGCGCGAAATCTATCAATACAACCAGCAGATGGGCATCACTCTCATGGGCGGGTTCCTCTCCTGGCTCTTCATTCTGCAGGCCATGTTGATCGGGGTGCTCTTTCTGGGGTCCAACTACTATTTCTGGATGGGCATCACCTATCGAATCCCAGGGTCAGAGAATCAATATCGCAAGCCGATTCTCGCGATGTTGATCCTCCTGCTGCTCTGCCTCGGCGTCTGGATGACCCCACACTCGCTCGTTGCGAGCTTGGAAGAAGCCCAAAAGATGGGAGGTACGCACCATCCGCTGTTGGGTGTCTTCGGCGTCATGTCGGCCAAAATGACCGTGTCCAATCTCATGATTTTGGTCACCTTCATGAGCTTCATCATGTACTGGCGCGCGGGTAAGGAAGATACAGCCACCTGGGCGAAAGCCGCCAAGGCCGTGATGGGTGCCGTGTTGGTCCTCGCGGGTATCGCGGTGATTGTGCTCGGTGTCTGGGGCTACTTCGTCCCGGCCATTATTCGCATCAATTACTTCTCCACCTCGCAGGTCGGTATCGTTATTTTCGTCATGTTGACGATTACCCCGTTGACCGCGCTCTTGCTGAAGAGCGCGCGGACCACGACGGAAATGGTGTGGGGCCGTATGCCGCCACGCGCCGGCTATGCCCTCGTCCTCAATGCCGTCATGGTCATTCTCCTCATGACGCTGATGGGCTACGCCCGTTCGTCTTCGCGCGTGCACTGGCATGTCTACGGCGTGATGCGGGATTCCTCGCAATATGCCTTCTCGCCGGCGCTGGGCTATGCCGCCGCGCTGATGGCCCTGAACACGTTCTTGTTCTGCCTGCTCGTCTCGTTCATCTTCTGGGTGGCGACGATGGGCGATAAGGCGAAAGCTAAGTCCGGACAAGATGACAGCAAAGGGAAGTTGGCGCATGGCGGCATTCCAGCCATGGCCGGCGGCTCTCCCGCACTGGATGCGGTGACCTCGTCCGACGCTGTTGTGATGCCCGATACGTCCTCTGCCCAACGGGTGAGAAGGGAAGCCGACCTATGAGTGAAGTCGCGCAGTTACAGTTGCTCGGTCTCTCGATCGTCGGAACGGGCATGGCGATTCTGCTCTTTATCTCTGGGCGGTTCGTGCGTGTCATTGGGTTTGTCATGATCGTGCTCGGGCTCTTTTCGTTGGTCGCGCTGGCGGTGCCGCAGATGGCCTCGCTTCCGCCCGTTGAAGAGAAGATCGACGTAGCGACGATTAAGAACCCAACCGATATGGCGGCGATCGGCCAAAAGATTTTCTTCAGCAAAGGTCAGTGCGCGCTGTGCCACTCTATCGGCCCGAGCGAATCAGCCCGCTGCCCCGATTTGAAGGGTATCGGAGCGAAGCTCTCCAAAGAGTTCATCTATGAGAGTCTGACGGATCCGCAAGGGTACATCTACTTGGACTATCGGCATGAAGGGCAGCCGAAGGAGTACCCGGCGCGTATGCCGTATATCAACAAGAACCCGATCGGCTTGTCGAAGAACGAAATCATGTCGGTGATCGCATTCTTGCAGCAGATGAGTGGTGAGCCGATCAGCGTCGCCATGTCGGATCTCGACATTCCAGGCCAGGCTGCGCCGACCCCGGCTGCACCTGCGCCGACGCCGGCACCGGCGCCCAAGGCAAAGGCGGAAGCACAGCGCTTCGCACAAGCAAGCGCTGCACGGCATCAGTAATCTGCATCGCGAAGGCATAAGGGAGAGACGGCAATGGGAGTGTTGACCAGAGGGTTGATTCTGATGGTGGTCTTCTGGGCATTCCTCAAGTTTGGAATGCCGCTCTTTACCGCACCGCTCCCCAACAGCTTGATCCTCTTGTATTTGGTGTTGGTGTTCTCGGGGATCGTGATTTTGCGGACGTTCAGTGCATCCGCCAAGGATGAATTTTGGCTCCCGATTTCCCGTTTTCTGACCGGTGAGAACGCGAACGCGCTCCGTATGGTGGTGTTGGTGTGCTTCCCGTTGCTGATTGGATGGCAAACCTACGGCAGCACGGCCCCGAGCGATACTCCTCCGGGAGAAAACCGCACGATTCACCCGGCCCCTCCTGGTGAGTACACCGGACTCGCGAACCCTGTTCCGAACACCCCGGAAAATGTCATGACGGGCAAGGGCCTCTATGCGGCCTTTTGTTCGCCGTGCCATGGCGGAAATTTCGACGGTAAGGGCCCGGCCGCAAAGGGATTCAATCCTCCTCCGGCCAATTTTGCGGACCCCACGACCATCGCCATGTTGCAGGAGAGCTACCTGTTCTGGCGCATCAAGAAGGGTGGCGTGGGATTGCCGATCGAGGGCATGCCCTGGAAGTCCGCGATGCCGCGTTGGGAAGTGGAGTTGCCGGATGAGTGGATTTGGAAAATCATCATGGGCGAATACGATGGCGCGCATCAAAAGCCGCGTACGTGGGAGTAATGCTTGAACTGCGGGCATCGGCGCGCAGAGGCGGGAAGAGGCATGACATGCTGAGGACACGCAGAAGCATATCGGTGGCAGCGCTCGGTCTCGGCCTCGCCGTGGCGGGCTTAATCGGCGGGAGCCAGGACGCGTTCGCCCAAGAAAGCGTTGCGGTCCGTGCGCCGTTGGTGAAGGGCGGCTTGCCTGCGGAGGATCCGACGGCGGCTGCCTGGTCGCAGGCGCCCACATCCGAATTCCCCATGTCGCCGCAGGTGCACTGGAAGGATCGTATTCAGGCCGTCACCGTCAATACGGTGAAGATTCGCAGTCTCCACGATGGGCAGAACATTGCCATCATGATCGAGTACGAGGATCCAAGCCAGGATCCGGACGACGCCGCTGCGATCGAATTTATGGTCGGGGACAAGAAGGCGCACTTTGCCCACGGTCAGCCGATGATGCAGGTCGAAGGCGGACCGGTCAACATTTGGTTCTGGAAGAACAAGGACGGCAAGGGCGTTGATATGACCGCGAAGGGCTTTGGGACCTTGAAGGCCCAGCCCGATCAGGATGTCAAAGCCAAGGGTGCCTATGACGGCGGTAAGTGGAAGGTCGTCTTCTCGCGGCCCCTTTCCACGGCCAACCTGAATGAAGATACGCAAATCAAGCCGGGCGATTTCATCAATATCGCCTTCGCTGTGTGGGACGGGAAAAAGTTGGAGAGCGGCGAATTGAAAGAGCACGGCTCAATGAAGGCTGTGTCATCCTGGTGGCACTTCCGAGCGGAGCCTCCTCCTGACTACTCCGCCTACTGGTACGCGCTATTGGCGATGGGCATTGCGGCGGCCTTTCAATTTTTCCTGATCCGGAATCTGAAGAAAGGGGCGTCGGCATGAGCGCGCGGCCACACGTCCGGTACCTATCGATCGCTGGTGCAGTCCTCTGCGTGGTTGGTGCCACCAGTTTTATGGGCTGTGCCATGTTCCAGAGCGAGCAGCTCTCCAAGGGCAAGGAGCTCTATAGCCACTATTGCTCGCATTGCCACGGTGAAAGCGGTCGGCAAAATGAGGGCTACAATTGGGCATCCATGCCGGACCCCAAGCCCAAAGACCTATCGAACAAGTCGGAGATGAGCACCTTCAAGGACGAGGAAATCTTCAATACGATTTCCCGCGACATGAAGGATACGAGTCCTGAAGGCGGCGACAAGATCGGTGATGACGAATTTGCCGTCCCGACGATGCCGACCTTCAAGTACACACTCGCGGAAGAAGAAATTTGGTCGATCGTGGCGTACGTGCGGACGCTCCACGGCATGAAGCTGACGTTCAACGTCGAAGAGCGGAAGAAAGAAGTGAAGGGCAAGTTCGACGAGGCCCAGAGCGCCTTCGACAATGCGAAGAACGCCTACGAAGCCGCGGAGAAAAAGGCCAGCGACGAGGCGGAAAAATCGGGCAAGGATGTGGACGACAACGCCTTCGCCAAGGAACTCGCCGCGATGGGAGCGGCCAAGAAGGCCCTCGACCAGGCCAAGCAGAGCGATGAGTATTTCTCCAAGCGTCCGAAGTATGCCCAAGTGCCTCGGCCCGATTTGACGGTGAAGGGCCCGCAGGAAGCGGCGCAAATCGCGCTTGGCCAACGCTTGTATTCCAATAAGTATGGCTGCAACGCGTGCCATGCCCTCAAGCAGGAGGGTGGAAAAGTTGGTCCGGCCCTGGATCGCGCAGGCTTCCGCCTGACACCGACCTGGGTCTATCGTTGGATCAAGTATCCGCAAGCCATGAAGCCGGAAACGCGGATGCCGAATCTCGGGATCAACGACAGTGACGCAAAGGCTATCAGCTTGTATTTGAATACGCTGCGCGCGCCGCGCGAAGAGCAGGCCCCGCAGCAAGGCAGCTAAGTCTCTCGTGAACGAGGCGGGGCATTCGTGAGGATGCCCGCCCCGTTACGCGAATCCCAGTGCAATCCCAATCAGTAGCGCCAGTCCAACCCACACATGTTGCGCAAAGAGCCGGAACGCTTCTCGCGGTTCGCGAAGCGTGCGGATATGCCAGGCTTGGTGCGCTAAGAATCCACCGATTGCGGCGATGCTCCCGTAGAATGCCGCGCCTGCACCGGTCAGCCAGCCTGCCAATGACAGGCAGACCAGCATGAGTGCGTCAAACACCCAGACCGCGAGCCAGGCGGACGATCCAAACAAGAGTGCCGAGGAGCGCACACCGACCTTGTGGTCGTCCTCCCGGTCTTGTATCGCGTAGATAGTATCGTAGGCGATCGCCCAGCAGGCCGTGGCGGCAAATAGCAACCAGGCAGGTGCTTCAATATTGTCCCGAACTGCGGCCCAGGCCATGATGGTGCCCCAGCCGAAGGCGATGCCTAACATCGCTTGCGGAATCGCGATCACGCGTTTTGCCATTGGGTAGATAGCCGCCAGCAGCAGGGCAATTGGAGCGAGCCACCACACCCGCGGCGGTAGCAAAAAAAGCAGGCCGCAGGCGACACAGAGCAGCAGGGCCAAGAACGCCAGCGCTTGCGCAGGTGAGACGGTTCCCGCCGCTAACGGGCGCTCGCGCGTACGAGCTACCCGGCGATCAATAGACCGATCCGTCAGGTCGTTCATAATGACGCCGGCACTCCGCATCACAAACGCACCAAGCCCAAAGATCGCGAGCAGGCGCAGCGGCGGGAGTCCGCGACAAGCCATCCAAAGTGCCCACCAGGAAGGCCACAACAACAGCCACGTGCCGGTTTGGTTGGGGAGCCGGATGAGACGTGCGAGGGCCGACCAATTCAGTCTGGGTGTGGGAACAGTTTGTGGGGCAGGAGAATCGGCCATGGAGGTGCAGTCCGTCGGGACCATACCCAATGGACCGGAGGCAGTCAATTGCATGCGGTGCGCGTGCCATTCGGTCGCGCAATGCGTCGTTGTCTTCCTGCGACCGATTGAGTATAAAAAGCTGTAGGGATTTCGGCCGCCCCTCGTATGCGATGCGGGGCCGCTGCCGGTACTCACGTTCCTGAGTTCCCAGGTTGCTACGTTCCATAAGTGCTCATTCCGCCAACATATGTGCGGTGTGCGCGTCCCAATAGCCTAAGTCGCCGCTGAACCTGTACCGACCCATTCTCAACCCCGCTTCATGAAATGTTTCGCAAGGACGTGGACGTGCGCTGGTGGACTGCTCGTCCTGTTTGCGCTCGTCGCCTGTGGGCCTCGCACGGCCAATACGCGCGCGCCTGAGAGCAGTCCGGTCACCGGCGGCACGTCCGCCGCGGCGCCACCAGCCGCACCAGGCAGTCCGGCCAGCCCTTCCCCGGCGTTGGCAGCGGAAAGCCCTGCAACAGCCCAGAGCGCGGCCGCAACGGAACCGGCGGTGCTGACCTTCCGCGCGGTGGTGCGCGATGAAAACAGAAACCATCGTTTTGAAACGGGCGAGCGCTTCAATATCGAGGTGGATGTCGCTAACGACGGCGCTGGTGAGGCGCATGGGGTAGAAATCCACATCGAGGGAACGCCCGAAATTGTGGGGCAGCTCTCGGGACCGTTGCGTATCGGCAATCTTCCCGCAGGGGAGCATCGCCGTGTGGTCGTGAGCGGCACGGTCCCGAAGGTCGAGGTTACCGAACAGGCAGAGGTTCTGCTGGCCCTGCGGGCCGCCGATGCCAACACCGCCCTGCCGCGCCCGAAAAAGTTTGTGGTCGCCATGCGGATGAGCGCAGAGGATGTGGACGTGCTGTCGGTCGCCATCGATGAACCGCCGGCGCGGGTAAAGGGCCCTGGTCAGCCCCATGCGATGGGCATCGCCATCGGCATCGGCAGTTATCGCGACGCCACGGTCGCTACCGGGCCCTTTGCCGTGCGCGACGCGACGGTCATGGCGTCGTATTTCAAACAGGTGACCGGCATTGCCCCTGAGCGCGTCAAAGTGCTCACCGACGCCCAGGCCCTGCGGGATGATGTCGCCGCGCTCTTCGAAACCTGGTTGCCTGCCCACGCCAAACCTACAGGCACCGCCTACATCTATGTGTCCGGTCGTGCGGTAGTGGAGCCAGGCACCGGCGCCGTGTCACTCGTGCCCTATGACGGCAAGCCGGGGGCGGCGCAACGCTTGTATCCGCTGTCGCGTCTGCAGGCCGCGTTGGCCGCCGCGCCGATTGAGCGGGCTGTGGTGCTGCTGGAGCTCTCGCTCGAACCAACCGGCGCCAACGGATCGTCGGTGTCTGGCCCGGCCGGTCTCACGGCTCCACTTACGCCCAAGTTCGATCTTGCCGAGGTGGAGGCCCCGCGCGGAAAGATCGTCTATGTGATCGGGAACAGCGCCGTGCAGGACGCGCATGATGTGGCCGCTGCCCGGCACGGGCTGTTTACGTACTATCTGCTGAAGGGCCTGCGTGGCGAAGCGGATCGCAAAGCCACCGGCCGTGTGCTGCTCCGCGAACTCTGCCAGTACGTGCAGGCGCAGGTGCCGAAGGAGGCGCAGGAATCCTTCGGGCAGGCGCAGACGCCCCTGTGCCACCCGGCGCCGGGGAGCATCCTGGCGCTCGAACAGGTGCCCATCGCGCGGCTGAAGTGAGCCGCAGATTTATTGACAGTGCGTGGAGCGAATCGGTATCATCCGCCGTCGTTGCCTCGCATCGACATGGTCTCCTGTGACTCTTCCAGAGCCGGCGTAGCTCAGTTGGTAGAGCAGCGGTTTCGTAAACCGCAGGTCGCCCGTTCAATCCGGGTCGCCGGCTCCAGAGAGTTCCTCCCATACGATCGGCGTTTCTTCCCGGCCTTCAGCGTGCGAGTGCAACCAAGAACGCCAGGGGAATTCCATTTCCGGACCTTCTCCATGTATCTTACGGGGTCAGGTCTTTGTATCGTAAGTAAAGAGGAGTAAACTAGATTCTATGTCGCGACCACTTCGTCTCGAGTTCCCACATGCCGTGTACCACGTCACCGGGCGCGGAAATGCGCGTCAGCGCATCACTCGCAGCGACGCTGACCGCGAACGGTTCGTCGCAGTGCTCGGGCAGGCCGTAGAGCGGTACGGGTGGCTGTGCCATGCGTACTGTCTCATGAATAACCACTACCATCTCGTGGTGGAAACGCCAAAGTCGAATCTCTCGCTCGGCATGCGGCACATCAACGGGGTGTATACGCAAGCGTTTAACCGTGCCAACCGCCGCGTCGGCCATCTCTTTCAGGGGCGCTTCAAGTCCATTTTGATCGAAAAAGATACGCATCTGCTGGAGGTGTGCCGGTACGTCGTGCTCAATCCTGTGCGCGCGCGTACGGTCAGCCATCCGCGCGACTGGCGCTGGAGCAGCTATCGCGCGACGGCCGGGGAGAGCGCCGCGCCCGAGTGGCTGACTGTCGAGTGGGTGCACGGACAATTCGGCCGCCGACTGAAAGACGCGCAGCGGTCGTACCGGGAGTTTGTCGCCGAGGGGCGCGAGACCAGAGAGAGCCCGTGGGATTTGGTGCAGGGGCAGATCTATCTCGGGTCGGAGGCCTTTATCGCGAAGCATCAGCCGAATCGGCTAATTCGCGAAATCCCGCGAGAGCAGACACAGGCGCATCGCCCTGCGTTGGCCGCGTTGTTCGGGCCGCACGCGAATCGCTCGCGGGCGTTGGTGACCGCGTATCGTAAGCATGGCTATACCTTGGGAGCGATTGCCGATCATTTGGGGGTGCATTACTCGACGATCAGCCGCCAACTTGCCGAGGCGGAAGTGGAATTCGGATTGCGCAAGGCGTGAGGAGTTCAACGGGAGCGATCGCTGAGAGCTAGCGCGATGCGCCGTCTCCATGCGGGCAATATTGCTGGGCGATCTGTCCGACCACAGTCTCCTCACTGATGATCGGCTGAGCGCGACTATTTTTCCCATCAGCCCACTTCAGAAGACGACCGGTCCCAAAGTCCTTGGCGTAGTAGCCGGCGGTCGGCATGCGATAGCGCTTGGCGGCGCAATCGATCACGAACGTCGCGCGCAACGACCGATGTCCGGCTGCTGCCGAATGTTCGAAGTTGATCAGCGCCGGAAACCGCACGGTGGTCTTCCCCTTGCGCTTGCTAGTCGTGACCCGCGCTGGATCGACCAGGAGCTGCTCGCCCTTCCCGGCGTAGGCGGCCAGTTTCCGCAATGCGTAGGCTGAGCGGCCATCCCCCCGCTGTTGCCCCTCCCCAAGAAATTCCACATAGCCTTCGCTGACAAACAGCACGCGCGGGTCATCCTCGCCGGTCAATTCCAGCGCGGAGCCGTCCGCTCGCCACCGTGCGCGCCCCGACGACCGGAACGTGCTGTTGCCTTCCGCCTGATAGCGTTCAATCAATGTGTAGGTTGTGGCGCCGTCGAACTCGTTCAGCACCAGCCACATGTCGATGCCGGGACAGCTTCCGCAGGGCACCGTGCCCGCGTAGTAGCCGGGCCAATCGACCACCGTGCGTGTGCTGTGGCCTGCATCTATTGGTGCGCTCGATAGCTGGATCAGCTGGTTCGAGCCAGTCGTGGGCGCTGAGAGCGGCGACACGGCAGAAGGCGTGTGTTCAGACGGCAGGGCCTCGTGCTGATCAGCCATCCATAGGCAAGCCGTGGCTGCCACGAGCAATGTGGTCCTGCACAATCGATCCATGTGACAAACTCTGCCATGGAATTGCATCCCCACCCTCCCGCGGACTTAGCCAGCACGATCATCACGATCCGATGTATCTCATAAAAGTCTACCAAGGATGGGAGAGGCTTCCAATCGTCCCCGCTGCCCGGCCGTGATGAATCGCCATCCTGCCGGATCGGCGCACGGCCGTAACCGAATCTTGACGGTGCTCCAACAGCACCGTGCGCATCCCGAGCGCACAATGGGGCCATGCGTGAGCCAGATCGCCAGGAACCCCTCAGCCTTGATGCTGAGGACTGTTCGTGTGTCGACACCCTGCAGCGCTCAGGGCGGCGCGGGTTCCACGATTGGCTGTTTTACCTAATTGGTCGCTATCCCTACCGCTGCCTGACCTGTGGGACGCGCGTTCATCGTTGGGGCCGCCGGCAACCGCTGACCCTGGTGCGGCGCGCCCAGGTGGCGTCCACAAGATCGTAATCACAAACTCGTATTCATTTGGGAGATGCCGTGATCGCTTCCCCGTCTGACCAGCGCGACGTTCCCGGCGCACGCTCCTCTTCTCACGAACGGTCCGGTGCCGATGCGCCGCAGCCTACGTCACTGGCGGATCGACTCACAGCCCTGTACGCAGCGATCGTCGAACGCGTCGATGCGCGTCGGTCGACCGTCTTTGCCCAGGATCCAGACGGTCTCTGCAGTAGTCACAATCTGCTCGCCTACCTCGCGTTGCGTGAGCATGATCTCTACGATTTGCAGGCTGAGCTGGCGGCGCTGGGCTTGTCGTCGTTGGGGCGTGTGGAGGCGAGTGTGTTGGCCAGCTTGCACAATGTCATGCAGCATGTGGGGGCGGTGCCGCGGGACACTGCCTGCTCAATGGTCGATCACCAGCGCGCCTATGCGCTCTTGGCAGAGCGGGGCCGGGCGTTGCTGGGCCGTCCTCGTGCGGACCGACGCACACGCATCATGGTCACGGCGGATGCAGGCATGTTGGCGCAGCGAGGCCGCCTCGAACAGCTACTGATCGAGGGGATGGATGTGGTGCGTATCAATTGCGCGCATGGGACTGCGGACGACTGGAGGCGGATCGTGGAGGCGGTTCGGCGCGCCGAAGCGCGGCTGACGGTCGACGGGCCCGGCGCCGGACGACGCTGCCGTGTGGTGATGGACCTGGCCGGTCCGAAAGTGCGCACCGGGCCGCTGGCCCAGGAATCGAAGCCGCTCAAACTCTCGGTGCCGAAGGATGCGGAGGGGCGGCCAAGCCGACTACTGGAAGGTCTGCTGGATAGCAGGGCTTCGTTCACCGAACGCCTGCGTTCAGCGAGCGACGCGCCGCAATTCGTGCTCGCGGTATCCGGGCAGGCGACGCTGAGCTCGCTGCGGGTGGGCGAACAGCTGTATTTCGAGGATACGCGCCGACGGACGCGCGTCTTGTACGTCTTGGAGCGTGTGAGCGACACCCAAGTGCGGGTGGGCTTGGAGCGAACGGCGTATGTGCCGGATGGCCTTGTGCTGCGGCGCGAAGAGGGTGCGGCGCTGACGCTTGGGCCGGTGGCCCCACAGCCGGTCGACTTGCGTGTGCAGGCGGGCGACCGACTCTATCTGTATCGCGATGCGACGGTGCTGGGGCATCCGGCTCGGCAGACTTCGCCGGCGGGCATCGGGTGCACGCTGCCTGAGGCGCTCGTCGCCGTGCAGCCGGGCCACCGCGTCTACATCGATGATGGAAAAATTGCCGCATCCGTGGTGTCGATCCAGGCCGAGCTGGTGGAGGTGGAAATCCTCGCTCCCCGCGGCGTCGCCGCACGGGTGAAGGCCGGGAAGGGCCTGAACTTTCCGGACTCCACACTGCGGATTTCCGCTCTGACCGATGATGACCGGGCCGCCCTCGAGACGGTGGTGCAGTGTGCGGACGCGGTTGGGTTGTCGTTCGTCCATCGCCCCGAGGACGTGGCGGATCTACGGGCGGCCCTCGCGCAGCGAGGCAAGCCGGACCTGGGGCTGATCCTCAAGATCGAAACGCGCGACGCGGTCCACCACTTGGCGCAGCTTCTGCTGGCCGGGTTGGCGCAGCCGAACCTGGGGATCATGATTGCGCGCGGCGATTTGGCGGTGGAGGTGGGGTTCGAACATTTGGCCCGCATCCAGGACGATGTCTTGTGCCTGTGCGAGGCGGCGCATGTGCCGGTGATTTGGGCGACCCAGGTGCTGGAGACGCTGGCGAAGAGCGGCCTCCCGGCGCGCGCCGAAATTACGGACGCGGCGATGGGCCATCGCGCGGAATGTGTGATGCTCAATAAGGGCGAGCATATCCGCGAGGCCGTCGCCACACTGGCCTACCTCCTGGCGGCTGAAGAACCTCACCATGTGAAAAAGCGCGATGTGTACCGGGAGTTTACGGCGCAAGCCCTGCACCTCGACGCCTGAGGCTACGCTGTCGTAGTCAGCGCCTGACGGCGCGGGCGCTGCGGCAGGCTCCGGCATTCGATCTTCGAATCTCACCGCCGACGGGATTTGTCGGCGGTTCCACGCGGATCTGCACATTCGTCGAATGGACAAATGTGTGCGCCTGCCCGTGGAAAAATCAGTTGCTTTCCCACCACCGAAGTCTGGAAAATACTGAGCGTTCTTGAGCGGTTGCCCATCGAGGTGCCTTCGTGCGGTCGAGCCGTGCGGAGGATCCGGGCGTAACCGGCGGTGTCACACAAACCGTTTGGCGCAGGTATCACTATGCATGAGTCTGACCGTCCCCAGCCCAACCTCAGCCAGCTCGTCAACACGGTCGAAGAATTCGACCAGGTTGCGCGGGAGGCGTTGCCGGAATTGTTGGAGCGGGCGACGGTGCACACGAAACGATTTCTCAAGGAAACCGGTCAGTGGCAGCCGGATGTCACGCACGAAAAATTAGCGCTCCGTTGGGGCTATGAATTGGTCGAACGCTTCCTGGCCTGCGGACGCACGGAGGTGCCCTGTCGGCCGCTGTTCCTGTTGGAGAGCCTGATCGCGAAGTACTACAGCCAGCCGCATCCGCTCTGCTATCACCAGGACCTGCTGTCGCCGCTGGGGCGTTATCTGGATGGGTTGGTCTCGCGCGCGGTGATCAGCCGCGATGGGTTGATGGCCCTGTTCTATCACTTGTACGGATTACGGCAGGGGCAGGTGGTGCGCTTGCTCGGTTTCGGTGCGGCGGAGAGTCAGCGGATTTACAAGAATTTCGAGCGGTGGCGTCAGGCCGGGTGGCAGCGGACGATGGACGAGGTGGGAATCACCGCGGCGGATCTCGCGCTGCTCGACGAGCAGAAGCAGCGGCAGCCGGACGTGCTGCACCATGAGGTGTTGCGCCTCGTGCGTCTGCTGCAAGGACACTATCGCAAGAGTGAGCCGGAGCACTACGCCTGTCTGTCGCGTGAGCAGTGGGCGGATTTGTTCCGCCAGGATTACGGCTACGACTATCGGATTTGGCACTTAGCCTTGTGCCACGAGTGTTTTAACGAGGTGGTGCAGATGCGGTCAGCCACGCTCGATGGGATCGGGCGCATCGGGATCGACCTGCAGGTACGGCCGCTGCAAAAGGCGCATGGCGTCATGGCGGTGCTGATGGGCAGTAAAGGGAGGGGGCAGGATGGAACAGGAACACGACGACGCGCTGCAACGCTATCGTGAGCGGCTGCTCGCGTCGCTGAGTGATATGCCGCGCCGACAGGGCGAGGCGGGCGCACGACGCATTCATGTGTTCGTGAACCACGACCGTGTGGGGCGCCTCGATGCGGATCGGCGCGAGGGGCATTTCACGTTCGCGGTGCGCGAGCGCAGCATTCAAATGGTGGAGCTGCGGAGCGAGACCGGCGCCTTGATCGGCGGCCTGTCCGCGCCGGATGTCGGTCTGCGCACCCTGCGGTTGGAATGGGCGGGGCGCACGGTGAATGCGACGGTACACAATCGGCTCGATGGCGGCTCGTTGGATGTGACGGCCAGTCAGCCCGATTCGGTCTGGGTCGGCATCGGGCAGGCGGTGCGGCGCTGGCTTCCAGCCTCGTCCGACTCGGTCCCTCAGCCTGGCTCGATCCGCGGGTTGGCGCTGGCGCAGGTGGCGATGTTCCTCGCGGTCGCGTGGCTTGCCGCCGATCGGACTTGGGAGCGCATGATGGAGCGTCCCGATCCGGCCACGACGGTGGCGACTGCCGTCGGCCATGAAATCGTCTCGTCCGCGCGCACGCAGGAGGCCTTGGGCCATCTCGATGCGCAGGTGCAGGCGTTGCTGGCTGCGCAGACGTCGGCTGCGCATGCGGTGGCCGGGCAGCAGAAGACGATTCAGTCGGTGCAGCGCGCGCTCGACGAGTTGGCGCAACAGCAAAAGCAGATCGGCACGCAAATGGTGTCGGTGCAGCAGATGGAAGCGCATCAGGAAAAGATCGCCCAGCGCGCGACGTTCGAGCTGGATCGGATGACCAAGACGGTGATGGGGCAGGTGCAGAGCGAGCGTGTGCAACTGCGCGACGAACTGCACAGCTTGAGCATGGCGAATGAACATCTGGCCCGCCATGTCAGCTCGATGGAAAAGAAAAATCAGGAGATGGCGAGCCGCCTTCGTTCCGCCGGTGTCGAGGTGTCGGCGCGGGTGAAAGACGCCAAGGACGGGCCGGACGGCGGCGTGATGGTGGCGAAGGATCGCAGTCGCGAGGGCGCCGAGTCCGCAGTGATCGTGGCGGATGCGCGGCCGGAGGCCTCGCCGTTCACGTTCTTCGTGTCGTTCCAGGACGGCACGACGGAAGAAACGATCGATCGGTGGTTTAAGGACCTGCATGCGCGAAAAGGCGATGCCGACTCCGGCTGGTACAGCGTGGAGGTGCCGCGTCCCTCGCATCAGCCGGCCGATCGGTTTATGGAAGGGTTGAAGGACGTCAAGATCGTGAAGGCCGTGGCGACCAGCCGCAACCGCCTCCCTGCTCGGTAAGCGCGCGCCTCACGCGTCCGGTCCCGCTGTATTTTGATGCAGACGCGGGCCGGGCGTTTCTGCTATGCCTGTGTGTGTCCTTCCCCTCGTGAGCATCCCCAGCGGATCTCGTAGATACGTCCGAACGACGATCGTCCAACGCCGGAGCACGGATGTCCGATTTTTTTCAAAATGGGGTCGTCTCAGTCCTCCATCGGTTGGGGGCGCCGAATCTGGCCCAGCTGGAGGCTGATCTCCTGCAGCATGCCAAAGCGAATCCCATCGCGCTCGTCTTGCCCTGTTTGTATGCCGAACTGTCTCGTCCGGCGCTGAAACGCATCGTCGAAATTCTGATCGACGTGCCGTACGTCAACGAGATCGTCGTCTCGTTGGATCGGGCCTCCGCTCTCGAATTCCGCTACGCCAAAGAATATTTCTCCGTCCTGCCGCAGCGCGTCCGGTTGATCTGGCACGACGGCCCCGGCATGCAGGAGTTATTTCGCCTGTTGGAATCGCAGGCGATCGACATCGGCCTGCCCGGCAAGGGGCGCGGCTGTTGGATGGCCTTCGGCTATGTGCTGGCGCGCGGCGAGAGCCATGTGCTGGCCCTGCACGATTGCGACATCCTCACCTATACGCGCGACTATCTGGCGCGGCTCTGCTACCCGATCGCCAACCCCAACCTCGGCTATGAATTCTGTAAGGGTTACTACAGCCGCGTGAGCGACCGCATGCACGGCCGCGTCACACGCTTGTTTCTGACGCCGCTGATACGGAGTTTGCAGAAGCTTGTGGGGCCCCATTCGTTGCTGACGTTTCTGGACAGTTTTCGGTATCCGCTCGCCGGCGAATTCGCGATGGTCCGCGATCTGGCCTGGATCAACCGTGTGCCGGGCGATTGGGGGTTGGAAGTCGGGGTGCTGGCGGAGGTGTACCGCAACTGTGCGCTGCGGCGGATCTGTCAGGTGGATATCGCCGACGCGTACGACCACAAGCATCAAGCGTTGTCCGCCGGCGACGCCAACGCGGGCCTGCTGAAAATGTGTGTGGATATCACGAAGGCGCTGTTTCGGAATCTCGCCAGCGAAGGGCTCATCCTGTCGGACGGCGTGCTGCGCACGTTGCAGGCGACGTATCTGCAGGCCGCGCAGGAAGCCATCGGCCGCTACGAGCACGACGCGGCGATCAACAGCTTGCACTTCGATCGGCATGAAGAACGAAAAGCGGTGGAGGTCTTTCTGCACGGCATGAAGCTGGCGGCGGAATCGTTTTTGACGGATCCGCTGGGCGTGCCGATGATTTCCAATTGGAGCCGCGTGACGGCGGCGATTCCGGATATTTTTGCGCGACTGGCGGATGTCGTCGAACACGATCACCAGTGGGATCCGACCGCGGAGCACCGACCGGTATGACGGGACGGCGCGCGGAGAATCTCTTAGCGGCCTCTACGGAGGCGGCGGTGCAGGCGATCGGGCAGGTCGATCTCCTGGTGGGGATTCCCAGTTACAACAACGCGGATACCATCGAGCATGTGGTGCGGGCCGTCAGCGCGGGCCTCGCCAAATATTTTCCCGGGCGCCGCGCCGTGTTGGTGAATTCGGACGGCGGCTCGACCGACGGCACGACGGAGATCGTCTCGAAGGCCGTCGTGGACATGGGCGCGCTGTTCATCGTCGATCAGCAGGATGCGCTGCATAAGATCATTACGCCCTATCAAGGGGTGCCGGGAAAAGGCAGCGCGTTGCGGACGATTTTCGAAATCGCGCGCCAATTGAACGCCAAGGCCTGCGCGGTGGTGGATTCGGACTTGCGGAGCATTACGCCGGAATGGATCGGCCTGCTACTGCAGCCGATCGTGGGCGAAGGCTACGACTATGTGGCGCCCTATTACCTGCGGCACAAATACGACGGGACGATCACGAACAGCATCGTCTATCCGCTGACGCGCACGCTGTACGGCTATCGCATCCGACAACCGATCGGCGGCGAGTTCGGCTTCTCGGGACGATTGGCCGCGCACTATGCGGACCAGCAGGTGTGGGAGTCCGAAGTGGCGCGGTTCGGTGTCGATATCTGGATGACGACCGAGGCCATTGCCTCCGGCGCCAAGGTTTGCCAGAGTTTTTTGGGGGCGAAAATTCACAACCCCAAGGATCCGGCGGCCGACTTGTCGGCGATGTTGGTGCAGGTGGTGGGCGCGATGTTCGCGCTGATGGAAGCGCACGAAGCGATGTGGTGGAAGGCGGTCGGGTCCGACCCGGTAAAGGTCTTTGGCTTTGAGTATGAAGTGGGCGTCGAGCCGGTCAATGTAAACGTGGAACGTATGGTGGCAAGTTTCGATCAGGGCATGCGGGATCTCGATGCCATCTGGCAGCAGATGCTCTCGCCGGAGACCTACGGCGAATTGTCGCGCCTGAAGCGGCAGCCGACGCATGAGTTCCATGTGCCCGATGAGCTGTGGGCGAAGGTGGTGTACGACGTGGCGGTGGCCTACCGCTATCGCGTGTTGCCGCGCGAGCATCTGCTCAAGGCGTTGACGCCGCTTTATTTGGGGCGCACTGCGAGTTTCGTGTCGGAGACGCAGGGGCTGACCTCGCGCGAGGCGGAACAGCGCGTCGAGAGCCTCTGCCAGACCTTCGAGCGGCTGAAGCCCTACTTGATGGCGAAGTGGCGGCGGACGACGATGGAAGAATTGGAAGTCTCCCTGCGGCACCTCGATGCGGTGCCGGAAAGGAGTGTCTCATGAGCGAGCAATGGATCGGAACGTTGTTGGAGCCGCTGCATATCGTGGCTGCGCGGATCGGTGAGGTGCTGCCGAACGTGCTCGCCATGGCGCTGCTGCTCTTGGGCGGCATGGTGGTGGCGTGGGGCGTGGGGACGCTGCTCGAACGGACGTTACGTGTGGTGGGACTGGATCGGCTGTGCGACCGGACCGGCGTCACCGCGGCGTTGCTGCGCGGCGGTGTGAAGACGGACCCCTCGCGCATCGTCGGCCGTGTCGGCTATTGGATGGTGTTGGGATTTGCGGCGATGGCGGCCGTCAGCGCATTACAGCTGCAGCCGATCAATCAAGTCACGCAGTCTTTCCTGGCCTACGTGCCGCATATGCTGACGGCCTTCTTCATCGGGTTGGCCGGGTATCTGCTGTCGAATTTCATGTCGCAAGCCGTGCTCATCGCGGCCGTCAACGCAGGGCTCCCGCCCGCGCGCCTATTGGCGGCCTGCACGCGATGGGGCGTGCTGCTGGTGGCGACCGCCATGGCGCTGGAACAATTGGGCATCGCGCAGAACGTCGTGGTCGTCGGGTTCGGTATCATGTTCGGCGGCATCGTGTTGGCCGCCACACTGGCGCTCGGCCTCGGCGCGCGCGACTTGGCCAAGGCCTGGCTGGAAGCGCAGTTTTATGGGCGATCCTCTTCGCGTCCTCCCGACGACCTTCGGCATCTCTAACCGCTTCGGGGTCCGGTCTCGTCCGGACAAGGAGGTGGCTTATGCGACGTCTCCTGGTTTTTACCGATCTCGACGGCAGCCTGCTGGACAGCGTGACGCATTCGTTTGAGCCGGCCCGGTCCGCGCTGGAGCTGTTGCGCGCCCTCTCGGTTCCGGTGGTGTTGGTCTCCAGTAAGACACGCGCGGAAATCGAGCAGGTCCGCGCGGCCATGGGCAGCGCCGCGCCCTTTGTGGTGGAGCACGGAGGAGCCGTGTTTGCGCCCGCCGGGTATTTCGGCGGTACGCCGCGTGGGGCGCGGAAACATGCGTCCTATCCGGGCTATGACGTGATGGAAATGGGGACGCCCTATCCGTCGCTGCGACAGACCTTGTCGCGTGTGGCCGCCTCATCCGGTGTGGAGCTGCGCGGCTTCGGCGACATGAGCCCGGAGGAAGTCGGCGAGCGGACGGGGTTGTCCCGGCAGGCGGCGGTATTGGCGCAGCAACGCGCCTACGACGAGCCGTTTGTGATTTGCGGGCCGTACGCCGCCCAGGGACGCGTGCTCCGCACGATCGAAGAGTCGTCGTTGCACTGGACACGCGCCGGTCGCTTTCATCACCTCATGGGCGCAAACGACAAGGGCACCGCGATCGGCGTGGTGACGCAGTGGTATCGCGAGCGCTGGCGGCGGAGCGATGCGGCGGTGGAGATTGTGACCGTCGGCATCGGCGATAGCCTCAGCGACCGGTCGATGTTCGAGCACGTGGACTGCCCGATTCTCGTTCAGCGGCCGGACGGGACGTACGATCCGGATGTGCGGCTGCCCGGTCTCTCCTATGCGAACGGGGCAGGGCCTGTCGGATGGAGCATTGCGGTGATGGATACGGTGCGCGCGCGCATGACCTAGCCGACACGTGGGATGGCGTCGACCGCGTGGTCGGGTCGATCTGCTGGGAGCGGCTAGCGGAGCGCCTCGGCCGAAATAAAGCCGGGCAGGTGACCGGCCAAGTGCTCTTGGATGCGGGCGATCTCACGCGCGCTGTCATCCAGCGCCAGGTGCATGGCTTCATGCGGGACGCGCCAGACCGGCTCCAGCGGCGCGGGATCATCCTGGCAGCGTGGAATGAGATGCCAGTGGATGTGCGGGAGCTGGTTGCCGAGCAGTTCGTAATTGATCTTTCGCGCGGCATAGACCATGGCGAGCGACTGCGCGACCGCCGCAACCTCATCCATGAGCTGGGCGCGAATGTTCGGCGACAAGGTGAACAGTTCGGTGGCGTGGGCCTTGAGCACGAGCACGGTCCAGCCGCGAAAGAACTGATCGTCGAAGAGGTAGGCGCGGCTGGCGCCGCAGTCGCCGATGAACAGTGCGGTGTTCGGCCAGTCGCCCCGGCAGGCCTGACATTCGGATGGAGACATCGAACTCCTTGTGTGGCCTCGGCGGCTACCGTTCAGATGCGGGCGCGTTGGCTGCGCGCCATTCCGCTTCGGTCAGCACGCCCTTCTTAATCAAGAGCTGGATCAATTTGTCGAGCGCCGGTTTCTGCGACGTGACTTTCCCGGCTGCCGGTGCGGACGCCGGAGCCCCCACCGTGTTCAACGGCTCGCCGATGGCGGCGACGGGCGGCGGACGGCGGGCCCCGACCACACGAAACACCGGCGTAAAGACCTGCACGTAGTCGCGATTGCGCAGGCGGACGACGACCGGCAGGCTGTCCGCGCGCGGCATCAGATCAGCCGTTCCATCGGTCGAAATCCGAAAATAGGGTTTGCCGTCCTCGGTCTGCCCATCCGCATCCAGGATCTCCATGCGCGAGAGGAGCGTTTCGCTCTTGAGCGCCTCCCGATCGTCGCCGCCGACGTTGGTGACGCGGTCCAGCACGAGCCGGAGCGATTCGCCGATGAGCGGGTCGGCGCCCAGATTGCGCACCGTAATGTGGTAGCGATATTCGTTCGTAAAGTTGTCGCGAGACTGAAAGGTCGCCACTACCGCCACCGTGCCGCTGAGGTCCATGGGCTGCACGATCGCCGGAGGCGCGGCCTGCGCGGTCGGTGCAGCGGCTGCGGCATCGGGCACGGAGAGCGTGGCTACGGCCAGACAGCCTGCCGCAAGCGGGAGCCAGGCGAGTCGGCTGAGCCGCAGCGACGGCTTGGTGATGGTGGCAAAACGCGGCAGGGCATGCATGGGGGAAGGATAGCAGAAAGTCCGTAGTGGTGCGAGGCAAAGAGTCGAACGGGGTGGGGGCGCGGCAGGCCGACGGTTTGGATCCACCTGCGCGCAGCGCCGCGTGGACGGCGGCCTTTGTGTGAGCTGGTGCAGCGGCATTACCAGCCAGCCGGTCTGACGGACGTTGCCTTGACACGCTCTTTTTTCGGCGGCTATGCTGCCGTCGCCGCGTCATGACGCGGACTCTTGCCGTCCCTCACTCAGGCCGCGTCGATCACTCCATGTCTATGTCCAACAGGTCGGTGACAGCGGCGTCTTTGGTGGTGCCGTCTCGGATGGCGCAACAACTGCTGGATCTGTATCGCTATCGAGACCCGCGTCGTCCCGCTCGTCTGATTCCCGGATATGATCGTCCCCATGCGTTGCGCACGGCGAAACTCTGCGCCGCGGTGGCGTTGCAGCTGGGGTACACGCGCGACCGCGTGGAAGCCTTTCAGGTCGCCTGCCTGCTTCATGATCTCGGACGTGCGGGATTGGATCGTCGGCTCTTCGGAGCCATTTGGACATGGGCGCGTCAGCAGGGGATTCCCACCAGACCGGCGGAGTGGCGCGCGGCGCATCCGGAGACGCCCTACGGTCGAGAGACCGAAGCGTTCCTCGAGCGCTATTGCGCGGCGCTTGCGGCGCAGGGGATTCGGATGGACGCCTGGGCTTGCGAACAGGTTGAAATGCGGTTGGGCTATGCGCGTCGGTTAGCGCGACAGATTCGGCGGCTGGCTCCGGCTATCGCGACACTCGGGGTGCAGTGGCAGCCCTGGATGACGCACATCATGTTGGCCTATTACTATCCGGAGCGGCTGGTCGATGCGCCGGGCTGGGTGCGACAGTTGGGGGAAATCTTGGTTGCCTGTGAACAATTTGAAGCGTACAGCAATCGGCGGCGCGGGCGCGATTACTACGCGCGGTCCGGCGAGTCGCTGGGCGAGGCGTTCGCGTATTTAGACACGCTGCAGCAGCTCGGCGTCGTCAGCGAACCCATCGTGACGGCGGTTCGGGAACTGGTGGCGGAGGGTGCGTTCGATGCGGTGTTGCGTGCGGCGCGCGGGCATGCCGTGACGGCGCAGGAGCGGGCCTCGATCGGCCTCAATCGTGAATCGACGAGCCGACCGATGCAGGCGACGAACGATGTCGCGGCCTGTGCTCCGTTGCGTGCCGAGCGCTCCCGTCGTATGACGAAGCGGAGCCGCCCATGCCGGTAAAAACGGTCTCGCTGCAGGTGCCCATGCAGGGCGGCGCGCAGATGGAGAACGTCACGGAGGCGGTGAGGCGCGCAGTGCGCGACTCGGGCCTGCGCGACGGAATCGTGACGGTGTTTACCCAGCATACGACCGCGTCGGTTGCGATCGTCGAAGACGAACCGGGGATTCGCGCGGATACCGTGGCCTTCTGGGACCGATTTATTCCCGCCGATCCGCAGTGGCAGCACAATCGACTCAATGCGGGCGAAGACAATGGGCATAGCCATTTGCGCGGACAGTTGCAGGGGCCGTCGGTGACGATTCCCTTCGCGTCGGGCGCTCTCCTGCTCGGCACCTGGCAACAGGTCGTGCTGCTCGATTTCGACACGCGCGCGCGTCGGCGCAATCTGATTTTCCAAGTGATGGGTGAGTAGCCGCCCGTGACTGATTCAATGCCATCGCTGCCGGTTGGACTCCCTGGTGCCGTGAAGGCGCCGTCGCGCTGGCCGCTGTCCCTGGCCTGTTGCCTGCTGGCGCTGCTCTGGCCCTGTGTGCCGTCGCAGGCGAAGGAGGAGTGGGGGAAGCCGCTGGGCCCGTCTCACCCGGGGCCGGAGATTCGTCCCAAGCCGGTGGCGCCTCCGGCAGAGCTGGGCGCGGATGAAAAATCGACGATCGGGGTGTTCGAGCGCGCCTCCCGCTCCGTCGTCTACATCACGAACACGTCGATTCGCAGCGACCCCTGGTCGTTGAACGAATTTGAAGTGCCGCAGGGCTCGGGGTCGGGGTTTGTCTGGAACAAAGAAGGCCACATCGTCACGAACTTTCACGTGGTGTATGGAGCGGACCAGATCCACGTCATTTTCTCGGAGCAGGGGAAATATCGCGCCAGGGTCGTCGGTCTGGATCCGGACCACGATTTGGCCGTGTTGCAGATACAGGCGCCGGACGATCAGTTGGTGCCGCTGCCGATCGGCACGTCGAACGATCTGCGGGTGGGGCAAAAGGTGCTGGCGATCGGCAATCCGTTCGGTTTGGACCATACGCTGACGACCGGTGTGGTGAGCGCGCTGGGACGGACGATCAAGTCGATGACGCAGCGGACGATCGAAGGCGTGGTGCAGACGGACGCCGCGATCAATCCCGGGAATTCCGGAGGGCCGTTGCTGGATAGCGGCGGACGCTTGATCGGGATCAATACGCAGATCGTGAGTCCGAGCGGAGCCTATGCGGGGATCGGATTTGCCGTGCCGGTGGATACGGTCAACCGGATCGTGCCGGAGCTGATCAAATATGGGAAGGTCATCAGGCCCGGCTTGGGGGTCACGCTGGTGCCGGATCGCATTGCGCAGCGTTGGGGGATCACGGGCGTGATCGTCGGACGCGTGTCGCCCGGCAGTGCGGCCGAGCGGGCCGGTCTGCGCGGGACGAAGGAGACGGCCAACGGACGGGTCGAGCTGGGCGATGTCGTCGTGGCGATCGACGGGAAGCCCGTGAAGGTGCTGGACGATTTCATGGGGACGCTGGAGCGCTATCAAGTGGGCGATCGCGTGACGGTGGAGGTGCTGCGTGGTACTAAGCGGCAGCCGATCGTGGTGACGTTGCAGGCGGTCAATTAGGAGTCGAGAACAGGCGGCGGTCTCGGTGCGCCGCGGCGAGGACATGCGGATACGCAGGAATCAGTAAGGAGGGCACCAATGAACCAACAACGTAGACGCAACGCGGACATGGTGGCAGTGGGGCTGGGTGCGGTCGGCCTGTGTCTGGTCGCCACGGGCCTGTTCGCCGGTCCCTCCCATGCGAGTGATCTGAGCCCCGAGCAGGTGGAGCAGACGGTCCAGCTGTTCCAGGGTATTCGCACCAATCCGACGACGCTCGCTGCCTACTGTGAAATGGTGCGCCAGCAGCGGCGATCCGCGCTGGCTGACCAACATGAAAAGTTGACAGTGCAGGAAGCTAAAAATCTGGCGGCGGCGGAAGCGGCCAAGTTACCGCCCGCCTACGCCGAGACGTTGCGGATGCTGACGCACGAGGATCTCTCGCTGGAGCAGGCGCGGCGCATCGGTCAGGCGAGGCAGGCGTTGAGCGAGAGCTGCCCGACGCCCTAAGCGCGCCGATGGACGCGGCCGGCGCCCTCGCGTGAATTGCTATCCGCTCGAACGGGCGAGTAAGATGCCGCAGGGAGTGCCGTTATGAGCGACCATCGAACCACCGCAGACGATTCGCAGCGACCGGCGACAGCCGCCACGACCTCGTCCGCGCGCTCGCCCGCATCGGCTGAGGGCGACGACATCGTGGCTCTGTTCGACGAACTGCTCGGCTCCTTCCCGGATCAAGATCCCCGCCGAAAAATTCTCTATAAATTGCGCCATGCGGTCATGCAGGGCTCCATCCGACTGGCCGCGCAACAGGCAGAGCTCCACAAGCTGCAAGCGGTCGTGGAGAAGTTAACCGCGCCGGCGAATCGCATCGGTATCCTGCTGGCGCTTCCGGAGGAAGGTCTGGCGCGGATTGCCGTGGGCGGGTCTGAGTATTTCACGAACATCGATCCGCGTGTGGCGCTCGCCGACTTAAAGCTGGGGACGCAGGTGCTGGTCAATGAAGCGTTCGCGGTCATTCGCGCGATCGGCTTCGACCGGAATGGGCCCGTCATGCGAGTGGCGGAAGCGCTGCCGGATGGACGGTTGCGCTTCGAGTCCGAACCGGGGCGGCAGTCCGTGATCGCGCTGCGCGGTAGCGACCTCTTGGACCTGGCGATCAAGCCGGGTGATGAGGTGCGTGTCGACCCTTCGCATCGGTTTGCGATCGAGCGTCTCGCTAATCGGCACAACAAGCAGCACATGTTGGAAGAATCGCCGACAGTGACGTGGGAGCAGATCGGCGGACAGCGCGAGGCCATCGCGGCCATCCGCAAGGCGATCGAATACCCACTGTTGCACGCCGAGACGTTTGCCAAATATCAATTTACGCAACCCAAGGGCTTCCTGCTGTACGGGCCGCCTGGTTGCGGGAAAACCCTGATCGGGCAGGCCACGGCATCCAGTTTGGCCAAAATGGTGGCCGGGACGGCGCAGCCGAACAGCACTCTTCCCCCCATTACCTCCGGGGCCTTTCTGCACATCAAAGGGCCCGAAATTCTCAACATGTGGCTGGGCGAATCCGAGCGCATCGTGCGCGAGCTGTTCGCAAAGGCCCGCGCGCGCCGGGCGGAAGGCGCATTGCCGTTCATTTTTATCGACGAGGCGGAGTCCATTCTCGGGACGCGCCGAGCCATGCGGTCGTTCAACATTACGAACACACTGGTCCCGATGTTCTGCACGGAGATGGACGGCATCGAGTCGTTGCGGGATGTGGTGATTATTCTGGCCTCGAACCGTCCCGACCTGATCGATCCAGCCGTGCTGCGGCCAGGGCGCATCGATCGGAAGATCAAGGTGCAGCGTCCCAATCGTGAGGGCGCGGCGGACATTTTGAAGGTCTATTTATCGGATGCCCTGCCGTACGGTCCTTCGCTGTCGACAGACGCCGTGATGAAGGCTGGCGCCGACGCGACGACTGCGCGGGAGGCGCTGGTGGAGCGCGTTGCCGACTCCCTGTTCCGCCGGACCGACGATCGTCGCGTGTTGGGCGTGCGCTTACGAAACGGCCAGACCAAGACCCTCTATCGGGGCGATCTCGTCAGCGGCGCCATTTTGGCGTCGATCGTCCAACGGGCTAAAGAGCGGGCGATCGATCGTGCGCTTCAGAACGCCAACGGTGAGGGCGGGGGCATCACGGAAGAGGATCTGCTGGCGGGCGCCGACGCCGAGTTCCGAGAAGGCGAAGTGTTGCCGCCGGACGATTCTGCTGAAGAATGGCTGAAGCTGCTCGATCATCACCCGGAGCAGGTCGTGGGCGTCTCGTCGTATCGCGGCGGGCGACTGAGCGCCGAGCGCCCGGTTGGGCAGATCATCTGACGCCGCAGCTGGTTAGTAGGCTGTCGAACCTAGGGCATATCTTCCATTCTGGCGTCGGCCCGATCGTTGCCGGGGCTATCGAGACGTTCTTCCGTGCCGACGCGCACTCGACGATCATCAGCTATGCGGCTATTTGGGATTGAGACGGAATACGGTATCACGCGTGAGGACCTCGACACGGTCGATCCGGTCGTCGAGTCGATGGAGTTGGTGCGGGCGCATCTCACGGCGTCCTTCGAGCGGCGCTGGGATTACGCCGACGAGGACCCGCATGAGGATGCGCGCGGGTTTCGTGTCGCCGGTCTCCAGCAGGATCGCGAGGAAGACGAATTCGCAAAGCTGGACGCGCACCGGCCCTTTTCGTTCCACGAGATGAAAAGCGATCTCGTGCTGCCGAACGGCGCGCGTTTTTACAACGACCATACCCACCCGGAATACTCGACGCCGGAATGCCGGACGTTGCGCGACCTGCTCGCGCATGATCGCGCCGGCGAGCGCATCCTGCAGGCAGCAGCCGACCGTCGCAACCGGACGTTGGGCGGCCCGCAGGTACAGCTCTACAAAAACAATACCGACTTTCACGGCCACAGCTACGGCTGCCACGATAACTATCTCATTTCGCGCGCCATCCCCTTCACGAGCCTCGTGACCGGCCTCTTGCCGTTTCTCGTGAGCCGCCAGGTGATCGCGGGCGCGGGGAAAGTCGGCGTGGAAGCGCAGGAGCGTCAGGCTCGGCCCGGGTCCTATCAACTGTCGCAGCGCGCGGATTTTGTGGAGACGGAGTTGAGCGTCGATACGATGCACAACCGGCCGATCTTGAATACGCGCGACGAACCCCATGCCGATCGTGCGAAATATCGTCGGCTGCATCTCATCCTCGGCGACGCCAATTGCTGCGAATACGCGACCGCACTCAAGGTGGGCACGACACGTCTGGTGCTGGAGTTGATCAAACAGGGGCAGGCGCCGCAGATCGAGTTGAGTGATGCGGTGCAGGCGGTCAAACAGCTCTCGTGCGATGTCGAGCTGAAGACGCGCCTGGCCTGCCATCGGGCGCCCGCCATGACGGGGATTGAGCTGCAGGCGCGGTATCTCGAGGCCGCGGAACGCTCGTGCGCCGGTACGGATGAGGAAACGGACTGGATTCTGCGCGAATGGCGCGCGACGCTGGCCGCGTTGGAACAGGATCGCACCTCGCTCATCGGCAAGCTCGACTGGGTGACCAAGCGGTGGTTGCTGGACAGCTTTGTTGAGGCCGAGCGTCTGGAGTGGTCGGACCCCTGGTTGGCGAGTTTGGATTTGGAATATCACAACATCGATCCCGCGCGCGGGCTGTTCCTCGGCTTGGAGCAGGAGGGGAAGACGACGCGTGTGGTGGACGACGCGGCGATTGAGCGGGCGATGCGTGAAGGGCCGCTCGATACGCGCGGGGGCATTCGTGGCTTGTGTCTGCGTCGGTTTCCGGATCAGATCGCGTCCGTGCAGTGGGAACGCATTCGATTTCGCGGGGCGCCCGGCGCGTCCGTCCTGGACATGAGCGATCTGTTTGACCCGGCCGACGTGCAGGCTTTAGCGGTGGCGCTGACGCAGGCATCCTCGCCGGCCGACGCGCTGGAACAGTGGTCAGTCGCAAAGGAACCATCCCCATGAACAACAGCGGAATGACCCGCATAGAGTGGCCGGAGCGCCGCCCGTTTGATCCCATGCCGAAGCCGACGAGTCCGTCAGAAGAGGGTGGAGGGCCGTCGCGCCCCGAGACGGGATCGCCTGAAAAGGACAACCTCCTCAAGCGCATGCGCAAGGTCGATCCGAAGCAGGCGGAGCGTTACCGCCAGCGGACCGGCCAATGACCGACGCACGTCTGAAGGCAGGGCCAAGCCACGAGCTGAGATAAGAGACTAAGCAAGGGCACGTGCAAGGGAGTGATCGCATGTCGATGCAGGGAGATTTTTTTCAATTGCTGCAGGCGCAGGGGTACCACCTTGGTGTTCCGGCAGCGGTCCGGCCCGATCAGGTGTTGCCGACGGCCACCACGATTCTCGCGATGAAGTATCGCGACGGCGTGTTGGTCGCCGGAGACCGTCGCGCCACAGCCGGCAACATGGTCATGTACGACCGGACCGATAAGGTCTTGGAGATCGATCGTGCCTGCGTGATGGCGATTGCCGGCGTGCCGGCGACGGCCTACGAGATGGTGCGCGTGCTCGAACATTCCTTTAAGTATTATCGCCGCACGCAACTGCAGGAGCTGAGTTTTGAAGGCAAACTGCGCGCGGTCGTGAAGTTGCTGAAGGAGAATGTCGCGGCCGCTTTGTCCGGCACGGGTGCGGTGGCGCCGGTCTTTGCCGGGTACGATTACGACGCCGACTGCGCCAAGATTTATTTTTACGACATTCTGGGCGCCGAGTTCGAAGCGGTGGAATATGCCGTCTCCGGCTCCGGGTCGCCGACGATCCGCGGCATCCTGCATTACCTCAACACCTGGGGAGATCGGCCGCTCGGGGAGCTGACGGAAGAGCAGGCGACGATGCAGGCCTTGCGGTTGCTGACCTGCGCGGCCGAATTCGACTCGGCCACCGGGGGCGTGAATCGCGACGCCAACCTGTACCCGGTCGTAAAACTCATTACGAAGGCGGGTTTGCGGAAAATCCCGGATACGGTGTTGAAGCGGCTGTTCGAGACGGATGTGGTGCGGAGCGCGGCGCTTTCATGACAGGCACCGCCGAGTCGTCGTTGAACGGGTTTCAACGAGTCCTGTGCGACAGCGCAGACAAGGGTAGGCACTGAGTTATGTACGATGAACCCTATCGGTGGATCGAAGCGGTCGGCAATCGCCGCCAATATCTCGATGAGCAGTTTACACAAGGCAGCCCGGTGGTGGCGCTGTCCTATGCTGATGGCGTGCTGCTGCTGAGTGTGAGCAAGGGCACCCCGAAGCTCTACGAGATTTACGATCGTATCGGCCTCGGCGGCATGGGGCATCCGGCCGATCTGGAGAAGCTGCGGTTCGCCGTGCTGGAGATGGCGCATCTGGAAGGATTCAATCGCTCGCCGTCGGATGTGACCGGCGCGCGACTGATGAAATATGGGCTAGCGCCGGCGATCAAGCAGGCCTTTGAGGAAATCTACAAGGCGCCGTACATCGTCAAGATTGTGCTGGCCGAACTGGGGACGACGGCGGCGAAAGACGCGTTCCTGACCATCAACTACGACGCCACCTTCGAAGAGCAGCGCGGGATGGCGGTGGTGGCTGCCACACCAGCGGCGACTCAGGCGATGCGTGCGTCGCTGCAATCCAGGGGCGTTGACGGCACGGCCACCCTGGAGCGCGCCCTGCAGGCGGCCGTGGAGGCCTGGGCCATCGGCTCGCTGGCTCAGCGTCGTGTGGAGCGGACGGACGGTCGTGCCGACCACGAGGCGGCGCCTCCTGATGCAGGTGCGCCAGATCGCGCAGCTATTGTGTCGCACATCCGCGAGACCCTCGCAGATCGCCATTTTGAATGTGCTGTGCTGGAGCGACAGGCGGCGACTTCGTCCACCTATCGGGCGCTGAACATGGCCGAGCTGACCTCGCTGCTTCCTGCCGATCTGAAACCCTGATGCCATAGTCGACGGCATCCCCTCCATGCGCAAAAAAATCTTCGGCCTCGAAACGGAATACGGATTGCTCATCCATCAGGATCGGCCCGAGCATGGGCCGACCTGGTACGCGCACCGCTTGCGGGACTACCTGTTCCATCAACGGCGCTGCGGCATTTTGGACGTGCACCATCGCGGGCATGACGAGCCGCCCGGCAACGGCGGCTTTTTGACCAACGCGGGTCGGATCTATCTCGACATGGGGCATTTGGAATATGCCTCTCCCGAGTGCGGCACGTTGGCGGATGTGATTGCGTCCGATCGTGCGGGCGATGCGTTGTTGCAGGAGGCGATCGACGCGCTGGGATTGGCGGACGAGATGTCGCTGATCAAGAACAATATCGACCACGAGACCGATGCGACCTTCGGTTGCCATGAAAACTACCTCGTGTCGCGGCGCTTTCCGTTTTCTCGGCGCGGGCTCGGCAAGCTCGTCCCGTTTTTGGTGACGCGGCAAATTTTCACCGGCGCGGGACGTGTCGGCGCGGCCTCAGCGCAGGACGTGTGGATGCAGCGGGGCCAAATCATCATGCCGCGCACGGGCCTGGCCGCCTTCTACGGCCGCCCTGATGTGGCCTTTCAACTGTCCCAGCGCGCCGACCACATCGTGAACGATTTTTTCGAGTGGGTGCAGGGGAATCGCGCCATCGTGAATACGCGCGATGAGCCGCTTGCCGACCCGAACGAGTATCGGCGCATCCATCTGCTGGTCGGCGATACGAACATGGCCGAATATGCCACCGCGCTCAAGTTGGGCACGACGGCGCTGGTGCTGCAATTGATCGAGGAAGAGCATGCGCCGGAAGGCCTGCAGCTGACCGATGCGGTGGAGGCGCTGCAGGAATTGTCGCATGACCAGGAGCGGCGCTGGATCGTGCAGCTGGAGTCGGGCCGGACAATGTCAGCGATCGACATGCAGGAGCTCTATCTCGCGGCTGCCCGCACACACCTGGCCGGGCAGGATGAGGAAACCGATTGGGTATTGGCCGAGTGGGAGCGCGTGCTGCACGATTTACGGGGCGACTATGCCGCGTTGGTCGGGCGGGTCGATTGGGCGAGTAAATTGTGGCTGCTGGAGACCTATCGCGAAGCTGAGTCGGTCGGGTGGGATGATCCGATGCTGAAGAGCCTGGATCTCGAATATCACAATCTAAATCCGCAGCGGAGTCTCTACCTGGGGTTGCTGGAGGAGGGCAAGGTGCCGCGGGTCACGACGGATCGCGCTATCGAGCTGGCCATGACGCAGCCGCCGCGCGACACGCGCGCTTTCGGCCGTTCGGAGGTCGTGCGGCATCTGCTGGCAGCCGGTCCGTCTCCGCAGACCGATGCGCTGTCGATCCACGACCGCATGAATCCCGCCTACGTCATCAACTGGTCCGCCTTTCAATTGCGCGGCCGCGATCCCTTCCTCATGCCCGATCCGTTCAAGACCTACGTCCAAGACGTTCGGGCGCATGTCAGCGAACCGCTCGTGTCGTAGCCTCCGATGCCGTGGGGTGTGGCGCTGCGCGGCTATGTGCGAATGCAGCCGAGAGGCGGGTAGAGGCGCTGGTCGAACAGGTCGCTGTGAAGTCCCCACCAGTTCGCGATGATCGTGTTGTAGAGGCTGCGATAGTCGACTGTATGTCGCAGGTCGCCGTCCTGCAGCTGCGCCAGTGACGGCTGTGCGCCGTAGAGCCCACCCTGTACACGTCCACCCAACAGCAGATGCGGTGCGGCCGTGCCATGGTCGGTGCCGGCGCTGCCGTTCTCAGCCGGCCGACGGCCGAATTCCGAATAGGTCGTCACCAGGACGCGATCCCAGAGGCCATGCGCCAGCATGGCGCTGCGGAAACTCACCAAGGCTTGCGCAAGCTCGTCGAGCAGCCGCTGGTGCGTATGCCGCTGTCCTGCGTGCGTGTCGAACCCGCCATGGATCACCTTGATGACCGCAATCGGGGTCTGCGCCACCAGCAGTCGTGCGGCGGTCTCCAGTTGTGTGCCGATCTTGCTACTCGGGAAATTCGTCGAGAGTGCCGTGCTTCGTTGCAGCTGCACCTGCAGGTCGCCTGACGCGTGCCCGATTTCTTGTTGGACGGCGATGATGTGCCGCAAGGCTGCGTTACCGCCTGTGATGGTCGTGGGCCGAACCAAGGCCGATTCGCGTACGAATTCCTCCGGGGTGCGAAGGGCGATGGTCTTGGCGTGCTTCCCGGCTAGCGGGCCCGCGTCGCCCTTGCCGAGCAGAATCGCGTCCGCGGTGAATCGAGTCGGCAGTGGATGCTGCTCGAACAACCGTGCCAACCAGCCGTCGTCCAGGTATTCTTCGCTGTCCGAGCCGGTCTCCCAAATTTCAATGGAGCGGAAATGCGATCGATTTGGTTGCGGGTAGCCGACGCCCGCGACTATGGCCAGATCGCGCTCCCATAGCGGACGGAGCGGCTCGATCGCCGGGTGCAATCCGAGCGTGGGCGTGAGCTGTAGGACCTGCTCTCTCGCGATTGCGAGCGACGGTCGGAGACTGTAGTACCGGGCGTCTTCGAAGGGAACGAGTGTGTTGAGCCCGTCATTGCCGCCGTGGAGCTCGATGAGGACCAGGGTTCGCGAGAAGCGGTCGTTGGGGGTGCTTGTGCTCCCACGTTCGGCTGCCCACAAGCGTTGGAGCCATGTTGGTGCCAGGAGGACCGCTGGTGCGAGGGCGAGCGCTTTGAGGGCGTCACGTCGCTGCATGGAGCCTCATTTCAGTTGGTACGTCGGGTCGAGGACGAGATGGCGAACCAGCTGTGCCCGGGTCTCCCCGGCCGTGGGCGGATACACGGGCGCGATCGGGAGCAGGGTTTGTGTGATCACGTCATCCGGTTCTGCTTGAAGCCAGTCGGCCGTTGCGTGCCCTGTGTGCGATGGTCCACTGGCCATTTGCGAGTCGGCCATGGCGGTCATGCCAGGGCTGCCGTGACCGCCTGGTTCGCGTCCGCGGAGGCTGCGCTGCACGAGTTGCCATCGGTCGAGGAGTGTCGAGGTGGTAATCCAGCGTGTCCCGCCCGGCCAGCCTTTGACATTCGGTGGATCGAAGAGGTCCTGTCCAAGCCGCTTCCCTCCGTGCACGAGCGGCAGGAGGTCGTCGAATTCGTCTTGGTGCGCGTGGCGAAAGAGGCGTGCCGTTCCCACGAGCAATTCAACCGGCGACTTGATGAGCGCTCCACGATGTTCCGCGGCCCAAAACGCGTCGCTGGTGAAGAGCGCCTGGAGGAGCGGCGCGATGCGATAGCCGCTGGTGCGAAAGGGCCCGGCTAGGCGCGTCACTTCCCGCGGATCGGGGGTCTCGGAAATAAACTCACGCCAGAGCTTTGTGACGAGGTAGGGCGCTACTTCTGCGCGGGCGAGCGTCATGGACAAAATGTCCTCGCCCGACCAGGCCCCGGATCGGCCGAAGATTGTCTTGATCCCGGTGTCCTGCTGCTTGCGATTGAGGTGAAAGTAACCTGTACGCGGATCGACCTTCCAGCCGGTAAAGGCGCGGGCGGCCTGCTTGATATCCTGTTCGGTGTAGGCACCTTCCCCGAGCGTATACAGCTCAAACAATTCGCGCGCGAAATTTTCGTTCGGTTGATCCTTCCGGCTGGTTTGCGTGTCGAGATAGCGGAGCATGGCCGGGTCTTTCGCCATCGTCATCAGCAGATCGGCGAATGAGCCGAGCGCGTCCGCGCGCAATGCCACGTTCTGCCGGTAGAGAAAGGCCGGCCACTTCACCTTGTGGAGGCTGGACGTGAAATGGTTGTGCCAAAACAGCGTCATCCGCTCGGTCAGCGGCGACGGGGTCGTCAGCAGTTCGCGATACCACCACTGTTTCAGCTCCAGGCCTTCATCACGGCGGGCTTCGCGAAAGGCTCTCTTCTCGGCGTCTGATAGTTGGTTGTGTCGATGAAGCGGCGGAAGCGTCTGCACCCACGAAGGAGGTGGCGTTGCGGCGCGCCGCGTGGTGCGCGAGAGGAGGTGTGCGATGGCGTCGGCTCGTGAGAACGACGTGAGGCGATGAATGTCTTCGGGTGTCCCGCCGAAGCCGGTTCTGGCGAGGAGGTGACGGGCCTCATCAAAGGTGAGGGGCATGGCTATTCAGACCCCCTGATCCTGCGTGGGTGTGCTGTGCTCGGCGTTGTCCTGCCCTTCTTAACGTCTCTGTTCGCTGGCGGTTGACAGGGGCGCGTGCATGCGCTCGGGCCAGGATTCTTGGCGGGTGATGAGGCGGACGATGCGTGATTCTGCCCAGTGCCGATCTTCACCCGGTTGCGTCGTTTGAATAAATGCGCAGTGCCCGCCATGTTCTGGCGACCAGACCTGCACCCAGGGATTATCCCGTACGGCGGCCGTCGAAAAAATCGACACCGGGACGAACGGGTCGTCCTGGGAACTGAGGATGAGTGTGGGAATGCGAATGCGACCGATCACATGCCGCGCTCCGGCGCCGTCATAGTATTCCTCGGCGTTTTGATAGCCCGCGTCCGGGGCGGTGTATGCGTGATCGATTTCGCGCAAGCGCGTGATGCGTCCCAGCGGCACCGTGGAGTAGCGAGTCGGGTAGAGGCGGGCCTTTTTCGCGAGCCGTCGCTTCAGGCGAGACACAAAATGATGTTCGTAGAGGCGGTTGATCGGACGCTCGAGTGCGCGCACGCAGAGTTCTGGATCGATCACGGGGCAGACGCCCATGACTCCACGCAGGGCAGGGACCGTGTCGCCCGCCTCCCCGGCCATCTTGAGGACGAGATTGCCTCCCATGGACCAGCCGACCGCCCAAATTGCAGTCAGGCCGTCCTGGGCCACCAATTCATTGACCACGGCGCGAATGTCGCTGCTCAGACCACTGTTATAGAGGGTCGGCGTAAGGTGCTCGGTGTCCCCGCAATTGCGTTGATTCAGACGAATGACATTGCAGCCGTTGCGATAGGCTTTGTCGGCGGTGCCGCGCATGTAGGACGACTCGTGGCACCCCTCGAGGCCATGCACGAGAATCACGGTTGGGCAGTCGACCGGATGTGGTTGCCAGTGGCAGAGGCCGAGCACGTGACTGTCGGGCGCGACCTTAAAGAGGCGTGATTCGACGGGAAGGTTCTTGAGAAGGCCTCTCCGCGTGAAGAGTCTCGGATACAAGGTCATGCAGTGCGCATTCGTCAGCCATGCATGAGGCTGAAAAGGGAGTGGAGTGGAGGTCGTGCTCATGGGTGTATCAGAAAAACAAAAGGCCGTCCCGCCAGGATGTGGGACGGCCTTCTGTTACTGTGGCTCCCCGGGCAGGACTCGAACCTGCGACCAGCCGGTTACAAGTACCCCGAACCTTTCGGCTCGGCTTGGACTATCTCTTCACCCGCCTGAGGGTCAGGAGAGGGTGTCGGGCGCTACTGAGGCTTATTGGATGGGTTCCGCAGCCTCTAGTCTCTGCACGGTCCTGCCTACGCTGCCCTGAAGAAAACGGGCAGGCCCTTCAGCAGGCTTCGCTCAGGATTACCATTCTAACGGGATGGACCCGTCAGGGCAGGCTTCCCTGAATTCACCCGATGTTTCAACCACGGTTTCCCGTAGAAGCTGCAGCGAGGGGCGGCGAATCTACACCTGGGAGACGCTGTCGTCTTCACGCGCCGTAGTCCGCTCACCTTTTCTACAGCCGGCTGCTCTACCAACTGAGCTACCGGGGAACACGGTCGCATACGGTAGAGTGAGCGCATTCTACACAATTCACGTCAGCCATGGCGAGTATTTTGTGCAGCTCGTCATGCGCTCAGGGACTGGTGCTGCTGTTGGCTAGACGTCGAAATCTTCCGTCTCGTCCTCGTCAGATGTGGCGTCGGTATTCCCCTCTGCCAAGGCCGCATAGTGTTTGGCCCAGGTGAGGTAGAGGTTCCCGCTGTCACGCATGGTGTCCGCGGCCTTGACGAGCTTATCGACCAATTCGGGGTCTTTGCCCGTGGCGTGAATGATGGCCGCGCGGCGTTCGATGGCTTTCGGATACTCCGAGAGCAGCTGGGTGATCTCGATCAGCAGCCCGCCAAGCACATTGTCTTCCTGTTCCATCGCCCATCCTTTCGCAGCCAACAAAAAACCCCATAGCGCTGACGCTATGGGGTTTCGTGGCTGCCTGTGCAGAGCAGCTAGCCTTGGTAGGCCTGGCCCAGCCCTGCTGATTCGCCCTTTTTGGTCATCAACTGCCCATCGGCACTCACGGCCTGCATGATGATCGCTTCGTGCTTGGCGGCGTTACACACCACCACGCACAATTCGCAGCCCTTGCATCGGTCGATGCGGACTTCGGCGACCATCTTGGCCGAGTTCAAGTCGAGGCAGTTGGCCTCGGGGCAATACATGATACAGAGACGACAGCCCTTCTTGGCCGTGCATTTCTCGTCGATCACTTGCGCTACGTTATACATGCCAGGGGGTTCCTTCTCTTACGCCTAGGCGGCGACGGCCGGATTGCCGACTCGCAGCTCAATTTTGTTCTGCTCCGCCCACTCGCTGGCGATTTGATACGCCCGCTTGACGGTGGCAAGGTTTTTCTGGAGCAACATTTCCTTCTTCGCGAACTTCTTCTTAATGGCTTCATCCAAGGAGGCCGTTCCGCCCGACGCCACGAACTTCTTCCCGAACCGCTCTTGCAGCGCGCCGTCCAGGGCTTCCATGGAGACACACTTGGTGATGCCGGCAACCGAACCAATCATGGTCATGTTGGTCGACAATTCCGTGCCTGCGACCTCAATGGCGATTTCAGTGCCCGCAATATAGAACACGGCCACATTGAGATCCTTCAGGCGCTCAATGTCTTCCTCCGACAGGAGCGGCATGGCGGAATTGATGATGACGATCCCGCCTTCCTTGATGCCGGAGTAGAACGGCATGGTGTAGCTCTTCCCCATGGTGATCACCTGTGGGTGAAACACCTGGATAACATCCGGGAATACGAGCTCGCCGCGATCGTAGATACGCTCAATGCCGATGCGGCAGTAGCTTTCCGCCGGCGCCATTCGCTTTTCGGCGCCGAAGAACGGATTGGAAATCGAAAACTTGCCGTCACGGTTGGCGGCCATGGCCATGACGTGGGCGGCGGTCACGGCGCCTTGCCCGCCCAAACCTGACATTCGAATATTCAAGCGCTTCTTAATCATGGACGACCTCCGGTCTCGTCTTAAGCTTTTCCGGTGAGTTGTTTCGCTGCTGCCTTGCGTTCTTTGTCCTTCGCGGCCATTTCAGCCAGGAACTGTTTGGCCGGCTCGCTGATGTATTCCTTATACGCGAACCGCTCGGTCGGCTTCTCTGAGTCACGCATTTCCTGCAGCCCTTCCATACTGTTCTTGCCGATTTCCAGAATGCAGGGCGTATACAGCTGCAAGTAGGTCGGGCCGATTTCGCGCGCCACCATGACCGCATTGCGAATAACTTTCTCCACGACAGAGGGCTTGCTCACCGTGCAATTCACCACGTAATGACAGCCTGACTCCCGCGCGATTTCCGGCAACCGCACCTTGTCGAACAACTTCCCGACCGGGGCCATTTTCGCTACGAACCCGCGTTGCATCAGGCCGCTCTCTTGTCCGCCGGTGTTCGCATACAGTTCGTTATCGAAGCAGATCGTCGTGAACTTTTCCTGCCGGAACCAGGCTTGCAGCGTCATGTCCAGGCCGATGTCGACGGTTGCCCCGTCGCCGGCCAGCACCACCACATCCTTGGTCCGTCCAGGGAAGCGCACCGTCAATGCCCGCTTCAGCCCTGACGCGATGGCGTTTTGGTTGCCGAAGAGCGAGTGGATGTTATGGACCGCCACCATCGGGAACACCAGGCTGGTACAGCCGGTGGAGCCCACCATAACGGTATCTTCAGGGGCCGGGAGCGAGGCAAGGATGTATCGAAACGCCATCGACTCCGGGCAACCGGCACAGAGGGAATGTTGCTCGATCAATTCCTTCGCCTGGCCGATATCCTTCCAGCCGCGATCTTCCTTGCCGTACGTCGCGTTCTTGACCAAGTCTTGGTAGTCCGACGGCATGATGTCGTAGAGGGCTTCTGAAATTTGAATGCGTTCCTTGCTCATGAATATAGCCTCCTCAATGTCGCGCCTATGGCACGCACTGATGGTGAAGGGTTATCGCTCAGCTCCCGCGACCTGCGAGGGAGAAGGTCTTGAGGCCCAGTCGGGTCTTGATCTCGGAGACAATGATTTCCGGCGGCATTGTCATCCCTCCGCACACGTGTGGGCCTGCATGTACGCGCTGTGGGTTCGGAATAGATGCGCGCAGTTCTTTCGCCAACCAGCCGGTCACGTTGAACTCCGGAACAAAGATATGCTTCGCGTTCTTCGTGGCCTCTCGGATCTCTTCTTCCGGCCAGGGACGGAGCGTTTTCACTTTGACAAGACCGCACCGCACGCCCTCATCCTCCAAGAGGCGGATGGCTTCGCGACCCTGCGAAACTGCTGTGCCGGAGGCCACGATAACAATATCGGCATCCGTGTTTTCGGTATCGATAAGTCCGTTCAGCCAGTGGATGGAGTGTTTACGCGAGCGCTCGACCGCCGCCCAGATTTCCTGCTGCCAGCTGGCGTGGGTGGCGTAGCTGATGTAATTGCTCTTCATGATGAAGGGATCGCGCATCATACGAACCGGAGGACACTCCATGTCCATGCAGGGCACGGGGGAGCGGTACGGATCGTAGGGCGGAAGGCACATATCTGCCGGCGTCAGATTCACGACGTCCTTCGTGTGCGTGACAAAGAAGCCATCGCAGCAGAGCGCGAGGGGCAGGTGCACATCCGGCTCTTCGGAAACCATGTAGCCCTTCAGAATCCAGTCGAAAAAGTCCTGAGCGGTTTCCGCGTGCCACACGAGCATGCCGGTGTTGAGCAGGTAGGCAATTTCGAGTGTGTCCGGCTGAATCGACAACGGGGAATTGATGCCGCGACACGTCACAATCATTTGAATGGGCAGGCGCGCACCTGCCCACATCGGGAAGTTTTCCATGGCGCGCATGGTGCCAGGGCCTGCGGTAGTCGTGAACACACGCGCGCCACCGAAGGCGGCGCCTGCGCACTGGGACATCACCGCAAATTCGCTCTCACCGCGGAAGTAATCGCCGATATACCCTTCGGCGAACAGTTCACCAATCAACGCGGCCGCCTCTGATTGCGGGGTGATGGGATAGGCGATCATGACATCGCAGCTCGCGCGGCGGACCGCTTCCTTAATGACTTCGCTGCCTGTGTAAAACGACGGCGTGCGCGGGGCGTTATTCATCAACTCCCACGCATCAGTGAAGGTCTGGCCCTTCTTATTTTTTGTCCCGATAAGGGATTTCACGTCGGCCATTGTCAGCCTCCTTAAAAGTTGAGCCGGTTGTCCGGCAACAAAACTTTGGCGCGATGGGAATCGCTGCCCAATCAGACTCGAGCACAGTTAATTCGACGCGCTATTTTTTGCGCCGTCGGTGCGCACCTGGACTGTCCCTTTGAGCTTTCGCACCCACTCGGCCAAGTGCATGATCTTTTCCACGGTCGCGTCACGCATCGATAGCATGGCGTCTTCATGGCCTGCTTGGGCGCACATGGCGATGGTGTAGCAGGATGTGCCGCCGCGAATAATCTTCAGTGAGAGATTGGCTTGGTGACAGTGCACGCCGACAAACATGCAGCAGTCGATTTTGTTATGCCAGATCGTGAGATTCGGATGGTTGGGGTTGATTTCGACTTCAGGATTAATTTTCGGATACTTCGGTCGGTAGTCTGGCATGGGAATGAGCATGGGTTTCTGTCCGGGAGCGGCACACTCATTCAGGGTGTTGAAGAGGTGTCGGACCGCCGTCGCTTTCTTCGCCGCTTTTTCGTTCCAGGCCCAAAGGACGAGCGGGCCCGGGAAAATGGTTGGGACCTTCGCCATCAAAAACTGGCGCGCGGCTTCCTCCATGGCCTTCTCTTCTGGAACGATTACTCCATTAATATGGCCTTGTCCTGGATTGGGAAGATTGATCCCCATTGAGGCGGCGGCTGGGGGAAGAAAGTGTTCGGGGCCTGGCAAAACGCGGTATTCACTCATTGCAGTCCAACTCCAGGGTTCGACAGATGGCGCCCGACGCGCACAGTCGCGAGGGCTCTTGGCTGGCCCACACTGTAAGCTTTTACAGGGTGTTATGCAAGTTCACAGAAGGCCCACGACGGGGATACTTTGGGCCCTCAGGCGAATTTTTCGGTTAGGCCTTTTGGGCATCGAAGGCGGTGTGAGCGTCTTGTTCAGGGAAGGAGGTCAGCAGGATATCGTCAACACCAAGGCTCACTCAGGTGTCTTTGGGAAGACCTGAAGGAACGGGTGAATGGCCACACGCTCAAAGACCCCCGATGAGACATAGGGATCGGCGGCAACGAGTTGCTGCACTTCTTCCATAGAGTTTGCTTCAACGATGATGAGGCTTCCGGTCTTGTCGGTAAGGGGCCCGGCAAGAATCACCCGACCTTGTGCGTCAAGCGGAGCCAAATGTGCGAGATGTGCAGGGCGATGAATTTTCCGTTTTGCCTCACCCTCTGGGCCATCGAATCCAAGAATGACAAATTTCATGAGTCCAAGTCCTTTGATGTTTGCAGAGTCTGTGGTGACGGACGGGCTTGCCTGGTACGGGATGTCGCTCGGGAGCTCTTCACTCGGTGAGCTCTTCAATGGGTTGACGGCCTTGATAGCCGCTTGTGATCTCATGCCACCAACCAATTTCACGCTCCCCGAGTTTCCAGCAGAGATAAACCACTCGGCCTTCGTGCCGATGCGGGAAGTCGCAGAGCCCGGCATCGAGGTCTTTGATGACCACGCCCGTCTCCTGCAGCGCGTTCAGGCTGGCCGCCATTTGTTCAATCGCGCGCACATAGAGGGCGCCCACCGGGCTGCCTCCGCCGGACTCGGCGGCAAGGCTGGCTCGTCGAATTTCGTGTTGAATTGATCGCAAGGCTCTGCGCGCTGCCCGTGCAAGCGAGAGCTGTTGCTCTAGCATGGGGAGGAGTTCGTTGGCCTCGGATACGGAAAAGGTGCGTTCGTTTGCATCTGCGGATCCATGCCCATCCATATCACCGAATCTCCCAGTCATGTGTCAACGGTGTGGCTGTGTAGCATAGGCGAGAAGGGACTGCCAATAGCATCGGTGCTCACCCATGCTCCCATGTAAGAATTTTCTCCGCGAGAATTATTCTTGGGGCTTGACACCTGTCAACAATGGCGGTAGGCTCGGCTTGTTTCGCTTCCTAACGTCACGTCACCAACTGCCCAACCTACGTACCGACACATTCTAGAGTGAGATCTGCACAGTAGGGCGTAGCGAGTGATCGCGTTCGATCAAGAAGATGGTGTCGCGGCAGAAGCGAGCCCGCCAACAACGACTGAATGCACACGTCGATAACAGAGTGATAGACAAAGTCCGACAGTTCTGTCGGCGCACCTAGAAAACCGGCACATTACCCTCATCCAACGTCCTCACTGAACCAAACTCATCTAGCACGGTCGTCATTACTACAAGAAACATGCAGCGCCCCGCGGCCCTGGTGGCTATCCACCCCTAACCGTGCGGCACCAACGTAGAGCAAAAGCGCAAGGGGAACGAAACAAGTGGAGCGAGCATCGGGATGCCGGGCACCATTTAGACCTGTTCAAGGGGGAGACATATGCATCTGGCCGAACTGAAGCAGAAGTCGATTGCCGATCTCAACGAGGTGGCGCGCGATCTCAAGATCGAGAATGCGGCGAACCTGCGCAAGCAGGAGCTCATCTTCGCCATTCTTCAGGCGCAGACGGAAAAGAACGGCGTCGTGTTCGGCGAAGGGGTTCTGGAAACGTTGCCGGACGGATTTGGCTTTCTCCGCGCTCCTGACTCAAACTATCTCCCCGGTCCCGACGACATCTATATTTCCCCCTCTCAGATTCGGCGGTTCAATTTGCGCACCGGCGACATTGTCTCCGGGCAAATTCGTCCCCCCAAGGAAAGTGAGCGCTACTTTGCCCTTCTGAAGGTGGAGAAGGTCAATCTCGAAGATCCTGATGTAGCGCGCGACAAAATCCTCTTCGACAACCTCACCCCGCTCTATCCTGAAGAACGCCTCAAGCTCGAACATGCGCAGGAGGAGGGGGCGACCCGCGTGATGGATCTCATCACGCCGATCGGGAAGGGCCAGCGTGGATTGATCGTCGCGGCGCCGCGCACCGGCAAAACCATGCTGCTGCAGGCCATTGCCCGAGCGATCCTGAAAAATCATCCGGAAGTGACGTTGATCGTCCTGCTCATCGACGAGCGTCCTGAAGAAGTCACCGATTGGCAACGGCAAATCCGCGGCGCCGAAGTGATCAGCTCCACCTTCGACGAGCCGGCCCAGCGCCATGCGCAGGTGGCCGAAATGGTGTTGGAGAAGGCTAAGCGCTTGGTGGAACATAAGCGCGATGTTGTCATCCTGCTCGATAGCGTCACCCGCCTGGCGCGTGCGTACAATACGATTGCCCCGCCGAGCGGCAAGGTGCTCTCCGGCGGTTTGGATTCCAACGCCCTCCAACGCCCGAAGCGCTTTTTCGGGGCCGCCCGCAACATCGAAAACGGCGGGAGTCTCACGATCATGGCCACCGCGCTGGTCGATACGGGCAGCCGCATGGACGACGTGATCTTCGAAGAATTCAAGGGCACCGGCAATATGGAAGTGCACCTCGATCGGCGTCTGGCCGACAAGCGGATCTTCCCCGCTATTGACATTGCCCAGTCCGGCACGAGAAAAGAAGAGCTTTTGGTGGACAAAGATCGCCTCAACAAGATGTGGATCTTGCGGAAGGTGCTCAGTCCGCTGGGAACGGTCGAAGCCATGGAGTTCTTGGTCGACAAGATGCAGGGAACGAAGAGCAATCAGGATTTCTTGCTCTCCATGAATCGCTAACCAGTCAGAGAACGGGTGTTGAGGAGTCGTAGGTATGAAAAACGGGATTCATCCAGCCTATCGGAATGCGTGGGTCAGCTGTGCGTGCGGATCGCGGTTTGAGACGCGGACCACGATCGGCGACATCAAGGTGGATATCTGCGCCAGCTGCCATCCCTTCTTCACCGGGATGCAGAAGATTGTCGACACCGAAGGACGTGTCGAGCGGTTCAAGAAGAAGTACGCCAAGAAAACTGCGTAACGGGTCCTGCCATCGCTCTGGGCGATGTGTTCTGTCTACCGCGTAGGAGCGAGGATCGGTCGTGGCCAGCGTTCAGGCGGCGGACAGCAGAGAAGCCGCCTTACTTACCAAGTGGGAAGCCCTCAAGTCCCGGCATGACGAGTTGGTGCGCCAACTCCAGGACGAGCTCGTCCTCAGCCAGCCGACGCAAATTCGCAAACTCAATAAGGAACGGCTGGAGCTCGAAGAGCTTGCCCAGCTGTTCGACGTGCGGCAGGAACTGGTCCGTCAGCACCAGGAGGCCGCACAGATGCTGGCCGACGCAGGGTCGGAGGCAGAGCTGCGTTCGATGGCCGAGCAAGAGGTTGAAGACTTGCTCGCGCGTCGCCGTGAACTCGAGGCTCGCGCGTTTGAATTACTCGTGCCGAAGGATCCGCGCGACGAGAAAAATATCATCCTGGAAATACGTGCCGGAACCGGCGGTGAGGAAGCCGGACTTTTTGCCGGGGACCTCTTTCGGCTCTATCTTAAGTTTGCCGAAAAGCATCGCCTCCGCACGGAGTTAGTCGATGCGGCGGAAACCGGCATCGGCGGCTATAAAGAAGTCATTCTGCTCGTCGAAGGCAAGGGTACCTACGGCCTGTTTAAGTACGAATCGGGTGTGCATCGGGTGCAGCGCGTGCCTGCAACCGAGGCCAGCGGGCGCATTCATACCTCAGCCGTCACGGTGGCTGTGATGCCGGAAGTCGACGAGGTGGATGTCCATATCGATCCCAAGGACCTCCGCATCGATACGTTTTGTTCTTCCGGTGCCGGCGGCCAAAGTGTGAACACCACCTATTCGGCCGTGCGGATTACGCACATCCCGACCGGCGTCGTCGTCAGTTGCCAGGACGAGCGCTCACAACTCAAAAACCGGACCAAGGCCATGCGCACGTTGCGCGCGCGTATCGTCGAGGCCGAGCGTGCCAAGCAAGAGGCGGAACTCGCGCAGAATCGAAAGTCCCAAGTGGGGTCGGGAGACCGCAGCGAAAAAGTTCGGACCTACAACTATCCCCAGAATCGCGTGACCGACCATCGGATCGGTCTCACGCTCCATCGCCTCGATCAGGTGATGGAAGGCGACCTCGACGAAATCGTCGAGGCGCTTCGCGCCGCGCAATCCCAAGCTGCCGTTGCAGCCGAATCGGCATGAGCGTCGCCGCTCGCGTGACCGCCCAGCCCGCAAGCGCCACCATTGGATCGATCGCAGCGGACGGTGTCCGACAACTCTCCGCAGCCGGAATCGACAGCGCCGCGCAAGAAATTTGGTGGCTCCTCGAGCATGTGCTCGGTGCTCCTCCACTCACCTTGCGGGTGCAGGCGGATCGTCTCCTCAAGCCGGATGAGCAGGCACAGATCACGGCTCTGGTGCACCGGCGGGTCGCACGTGAGCCCTTACAATATCTCCTCGGTACCCAGGAGTTTTGCGGTCGGCCGTTTCGGGTGACGCCGGCTGTGCTGATTCCTCGTCCTGAAACCGAAGGCCTCGTGCACGCCGTTCGGGCGCGGCTCCCGGAAGGCCATCGCGGCCGACTCGTGGATGTAGGCACCGGGTCCGGGTGCCTCGCAGTGACGTTGGCCCTTGCCTATCCGGCCAGTGCGGTGGCGGCGATCGATATTTCGCCTGCGGCCCTGGCGGTCGCCAAACGCAACGCTGCGCACTACGGTGTGGCTGATCGAATCACATGGTATGAAGGCGACCTGCTGGCGCCGTTGGCGCAGGCCGATATGCGGCACGCCGTCTCCGTAATTGTCGCTAATCCCCCCTATATTCCGGACGCGGAATTGGATAGACTGCAGCCGGAAGTGGCTCGATACGAACCACGGTCGGCATTGGCCGGCGGTGCGGACGGCCTTACCGCCTATTGCCGATTGATCCCCGACGCCGTTGCGTATCTCGCCATAGGTGGAATCCTGGCCATGGAAGTAGGGATGGGACAAGCACAGGCGGTCCGGCAGAGAGTGTCGGAGTCGGGCCACTATGACCCTGCCGTCATTCTCCCGGATGAGGCAGGCATTGAACGTCTCGTGATAGCGGTAAAAACGGCCTAGGGAACAACGCGGATTAATCGACAATGGATAGCATGGTGATCACAGGGGGCATTCCCCTCAACGGCACGGTGAAGGCGAGCGGTGCCAAAAACGCGGCGTTGCCGATTCTGGCGTCGACCTTGTTGAGCGCTGAGGATGCGACGCTGTCGAATGTGCCCAGCGTCGTCGATGTGGTGACGATGGGGAAGTTGCTCCGCATGTTGGGTTGTGCGGTCGATGTCGACGGAGACCGTGTTGTTGCCCGTTGTGAGCGCATTCAATCCACCGAAGCTCCGTATGATTTGGTCCGGACCATGCGCGCCTCTGTTCTTGTGCTGGGTCCGTTGGTGGCGAGGTGGGGCGAGGCGGCGGTCTCCATGCCGGGCGGCTGTGCCATCGGGTCGCGTCCGGTTAACTTGCACTTGGCGGGGTTGGCGAAGCTGGGCGCCGAAGTCTCGGTTGAGCATGGCTACATTCGGGCCAAGGCCAAGAAGTTAGTGGGCGCGCGGATCTACTGCGACGTGCAGACCGTCACGGGAACCGAAAACTTGATGATGGCCGCCTGCTTGGCCGACGGCACGACCACGATCGAGAATGCGGCCAAGGAGCCGGAAATCCTCGACCTGGCCACGTTCTTGATCAAGCGGGGCGCAAAGATTCACGGAGCAGGGACCGACGTCATTACGATCGAGGGCGTCACGGCGCTCCATGCCGCCAGCCATGAGGTCATCCCGGATCGCATCGAAACGGGCACCTACCTGGTTGCCGGGGCCATTACACGTGGTGATGTGACGGTTGAAGCCTGTCGTCCGCAGCACTTAGAAGCGCTGCTGCAGAAGCTGCGCGAAGCGGGGTTGACCCTGGACGAAGGCACTGACTCGATTCGCGTGCGCGGGCATCAGCGCCCGAAGGCGATCGACCTGAAGACCGGTCCGCACCCGGCGTTTCCCACAGATATGCAGGCGCAAATGGTGGCCTTGATGACTGTGGCGGACGGTACGAGCGTCGTGACCGAGTCCATCTTTGAAAGCCGATTCATGCACGTGCAGGAGTTGCAGCGCATGGGCGCGAAGGTGAAAGTCGACGGACACCATGCGGTGGTGACCGGCGTGGAGCGGCTTACCGGTGCGCCCGTGATGGCGTCCGACCTGCGCGCGAGCGCGGGCCTGGTGCTCGCGGGGTTGACGGCGGAAGGGACGACCGAAGTGTCGCGGATTTATCATTTGGATCGCGGGTACGAGCGGTTGGAACACAAGTTACGCGGCTTGGGCGCCAGTATTTGGCGGAAGGCCGGTAGTCCCGCGTTGGCGATGGTGTCATGACGATGTTGACGGTGGCGCTTTCAAAGGGCAAGTTATTGGCGCAAACGCTGCCCCTGTTGCAGCGGGCCGGGTACCCGACCGAAGGGTTGAGCGAAGAGACGCGGCGTCTGGTTTTTACGTATCCTGAGCAAGGGATCACCTGGCTGATCGTGCGACCGAGCGATGTGCCGACGTATGTCGAGTACGGCGCGGCCGACGCCGGGATCGTGGGCAAGGACGTGCTGATGGAGCAGCCGGTCGATGTGTATGAACCGGTCGATCTCGGCATCGGCGCCTGTCGCATTTCGGTGGCGGCGCTCGCGGGACAGGAAGTGCGCGGGCGGCTGTCGTCGAAGGTCCGGGTGGCTACTAAGTATCCCCGTATCACGGAGCGCTACTTCAACCAGCAAGGGATTCCGGTTGAGATCATCAAATTGTATGGGTCGATCGAACTGGCGCCGGTGACCGGCCTGGCCGATCGTATCGTGGACCTGGTCGAGACAGGGAGTACGCTCCGCGCGCACGATCTGTCGGAGGTCGAACTTATCGCACATTCCTCCGCCCGCTTGATCATCAATCGCGCCAGTTTGCGCCTGAAGCATGAGGCGGTGACGGCATTGATCGATGCGATGCGGGGCGCCGTGACGCCGTCGGGTGCGGGGCATGCCGGAACTCCGACGCGCCGGACGCGTGCGGGAGCGACGACTGCGCGCGCCGCACGACGTCCCTCGTCCCGTATGGCGGGCGCGAAGGGGCACAGCCAAGGGAGGGTGCGGTGAAACTGGTCCTGCATACGGATCGAAAATTTTCGGCCGTGGTGGAGACGATCGCCACACGCGGTCGTGCGGATACGAGCAAGGTTGAAGCGGCCGTGCGGTCGATCTTGAAAGGTGTGGAACGCAGCGGAGACCGCGGCGTGCTGCGCTACGCGAAGCAGTTCGACAAGGTGACGTTGCGGGCGGACCAGTTGCGTGTGTCCGCAGAAGAAGTGAAGGCGGCCTATCACAAGATTCGCAAGGAAGACGGGGATGCGCTCCGTCTGGCCGCGCAGCGCGTGCGGCATTTTCACGAGCGGCAGCGCACGAAAACCTGGATGTATCAGGACGGCACCGCCACCTTGGGGCAGATGGTCACTCCGCTAGATGCGGTGGGGCTGTACGTGCCGGGCGGAAAGGCCGTCTATCCGTCTTCGGTGCTCATGTCGGCGATTCCTGCGAAGGTGGCTGGTGTGCCGCGCGTAGTGATGTGTACGCCGTCCGGAAAGGCCGGTATCAATCCCTACCTATTGGTAGCGGCGGATATCGCCGGCGTGGACGAAATCTATCGCGTGGGCGGCGTGCAGGCTGTGGGCGCCATGGCCTTTGGCACCGCCACGATTGCGCGCGTCGACAAGATTCTCGGCCCCGGCAATATCTATGTCGCGACCGCGAAGCGGTTGTTGTACGGCACGGTCGGTATCGACATGGTGGCTGGGCCGAGCGAGCTATTGGTGGTGGCGGACGAACATGCCTCCCCGGACTTAGTGGCGGCGGATTTACTCTGCGAAGCCGAGCATGATGAAGACGCGAAGGTGTGGTTGGTGACGCCGTCGGCGAAAGTGGCGAAAGAGGCGATGCGCGCGGTGGCTACGCAGGTCAAGCGAGCGGCGCGAACGGCGATTCTCACCAAATCCATTGCGCGGCATTCGGTGGCCTTTGTCGTGGCGTCGATGGAGCAGGCCGTCGAGGTCGCGAATCGGATCGCCGCTGAGCACGTGTCGGTATCCGTGGAACATCCCTTCGATTACATCGAGAAAATTCGCCATGCCGGCGCGTTGTTCTTGGGCCGATACACGCCGCCGTCCGTGGCCGACTACATCGCCGGGCCCAACCACGTGCTTCCCACCGGGGGGACCGCGCGGTTTTTCTCGGCGCTCTCTGTGAACGACTATGTGAAGATCAGCAACATCGTGGCCTACACGAAAGACGAACTCCAACGCGTACGCGAGCCCCTCTGCCGATTGGCGGCGATCGAAGGGTTGGATGCGCACGCACAATCGGCGGAAGGCAGGTTTGCATGAAGACCTCTGGCGCGGCTCCGCGGCGAGCTACCCTGCATCGGGCGACCAAGGAAACGGATATTCAAGTCGAGTGGGCCCTGGATGGACAGGGCAAGAGCACCATCGATACGGGCATCCGCTTTCTCGATCACATGCTCGAGTTGTTGGCGAAGCATGGGTTTTTCGACCTCACCGTGAAGGCGACGGGCGATCTCGATATCGACGAGCATCACACGGTGGAAGATGTCGGCATCGTCATGGGCAAGGTGCTGCATCAAGCACTTGGTGAGAAGGCCGGCATCAAGCGGTTTGGGTTTGCCTCGGCGCCATTGGATGAAACTCTGGCGCAGGTGACGGTCGACCTCAGCGGGCGTCCGTTCCTCGTCTATAACGTGGCGTTGCCGGATCGAAAGATTAAGGCGTTCGACCTGGGCCTGTTCGAGGACTTCTTTCAGTCCTTCGTGACGCATGGCGGGCTGAACCTGCATGTGAATCTGCTGTACGGCCGCAATCCGCACCACATTATGGAAGCGATCTTCAAGGCGCTCGCCAAGGCGCTGGATCAAGCCACGCTGCCGGAGGAACGCCTCGCAGGTACCGTCCTCTCAACCAAGGGATCGCTGTAGCCACCGGGCCGCAGCGCCCGTTCTCCCATTAAAGGGGTCGGGAGTGGTTCGTGAAAGTCCCCTGCGCGGAGAATGCAAAGGCGGGCTTCCAGATCCGGTGGAAATGAACGGTTCCAGCCAACGGCAGAAGCCCTCGTGAAAGGTTTTGTTACACGCGCTGTCTCGTCGACTTGCGACCGTTCATCCGGACACCGGCAGTCCTTGCTGACATGCTGCCATCAATGGTCCTGCTATTCGCACGCGAGCCTGCGCCGAGGTCTGCCTCCGGTTCATAGTGAATCGCCGTGCCGCTTCATCTCGTTCAGCGTGGAATGTTCCTGCCTCCTTGCGGTAAGGTAACTCCCTTTCGCTCTTGCTATGAGTACCATGATCGCCATTATCGACTACGGGATGGGCAATCTGCGCAGCGTGCAGAAGGCCTTTGAGACGGTCGGCCATCAGGCCGTCGTCACACGCTCTGCGCAAGCCATTCGCGACGCCAGCCATGTCGTGCTGCCGGGTGTCGGCGCCTTTCCCGATTGCATGCGCCACCTCGAGCAGTATGATCTGGTGCAGCCCGTGCGCTTGGCGATTCAGTCCGGTAAGCCGTTCTTGGGTATCTGTCTCGGACTCCAGCTGCTGTTCACGGAGAGTGAGGAATTTGGGACGCACAAGGGACTGGGCCTGTTGCCTGGTCGGGTGCGGCGCTTTCCCGTGCCGTCTGATGCCCCGCGCGAGGCGTCTGCCGCGTCGGCTCTGAAGGTGCCCCATATGGGATGGAACGGGATCGACATCGCCAAGGCAGCTCCGCCGCTTGCAGGCCTGGCGAACGGCACCGCGGTGTATTTTGTTCATTCCTACTACGTGGTGCCGGAGGATCCGTCCATCGCGGCGACCACCACCGAGTATGGTAGCGCCTTTGTGTCCAGCGTATGGCGCGACAACATTTTTGCCTGCCAGTTTCATCCCGAGAAGAGTCAGGCGGCGGGCCTGCAGATCGTGAAAAATTTTGGAGCGTGGCGATGACAGGGCTCCGGCTGTGCGCGCTGATCGGCTGTCTGCTCGTGACCGCGGCCTGCGGGCCCACGAAGGTCACCAGCGATTCCTCGCCCTACGTCGATCGCTATCCCATGCGCACGCTGGCGGTGCTGCCGTTTGATGTGTTGCGGTCACCGCAAATCACCGCGGAGAACGCGATGACGCTGCCCGCGCCGAAGAGCGCAAAGGCGTCGGATATTTCCGTCGGTATCCCGCGAGATTCGCATGGTGCCCCGCGCGCCCTATCGGAGCGAGTGCCTCCGCAAGCGGCGGAGTTGGTGACACGGCTGCTCTGGGATCGACTGGGCTCGCGCGACGGGCTCTCCGTGGTGCCGCTCGAGCAGGCACGGATCGCGGCGTTTGAAGGCGGGCGCGAGGCTGCGGGGGGCGAATGGACGCCGGAGACGGCGGTGCAAGTCGGCAAGAAGCTGGGTGTCGACGGCGTGGTGATCGGGAAGGTCAATGTGTTTCAGGAGCGGGTGGGCAGCCGCATCGGCGCCGAGTCCGCCGCGGTCGGGTTTGAGGTCTCACTCATCAGTCTCGACGGGCGCACGCTCTGGACCGGCAACTACTACGAGAAGCAGCGGCCGATGACCGAAGATCTCGTCGGATTTTTTCAGCGGAAGGGCGCGTTTGTCACGGCCGCGGAGCTGGCCGCCTACGGAGCCGACAAGGTGTTGGATACCTTTCCGTACGGAAAACGCCAGTAGCTCGTCGGCCGCAGCGCCGGACGTCACAGGGAGGATAGGCGCAGTGATCGTGTTCCCAGCCATAGATTTGAAAGATGGGCGTTGTGTGCGCTTGCGTCAGGGGGACTTGGCCGACGAGACCGTGTATTCCGATGACCCGGTCGCCATGGCCAAGAGTTGGGAGTCGCAGGGCGCGTCATGGCTGCACGTCGTGGATTTGAACGGCGCGGTTGATGGTCATCCCGTCAACTTGGCCGCGATTGAGGCCATTCGACGTGCCGTTACGATGAAGGTGCAAGTCGGCGGCGGCATTCGGTCGATCGAAACCGTGCGTACGTTCCTGGGCGCCGGCGTCACCCGCGTCGTGCTCGGCACGGCTGCGCTGACCGACCGCGCGTTTCTCGAGGCGGCCTGCCGCGCGTTTCCGGGCCGCATTGTCGTGGGCGTCGACGCGCGCAACGGCAAGGTGGCGATCAAAGGCTGGACCGCAGTGTCCGATGTGTCGGCTATCGACTTGATTGCCGGGTTTGCCGGGTTGAATCTGGCCGCCGTGGTGTACACCGACATTGCGCGAGACGGCATGCTCAGCGGCCCCAACCTGGAGGCTCTGCGTGAGGTGCTGCAGCATGCGCCCTGTCCGGTCGTCGCGTCCGGGGGCGTGACCCGCCTGGATGATTTGACCGCCATTAAAGCGTTGGGACCGCGCGTGGAAGGCGCGATTGTCGGCAAGGCGCTCTACGACAAGAAATTTACGTATGTCGAAGCGTTGCGCCGCGTGCGTGAGAGCCCCGCATGTTGACCAAGCGCATTATTCCTTGTTTAGACGTTAAGGACGGTCGCGTGGTGAAGGGCGTGAGTTTCGTGAACTTGCGGGATGCCGGCGATCCGGTCGAGGTCGCGCGTGCATACGACCGCGAAGGCGCCGACGAATTGTGCTTTCTCGACATTACGGCCTCGCATGAACAACGCAATACGATGTTGGATGTCGTGTCGCGCACGGCCGATCAGGTGTTCATGCCGCTCACGGTCGGCGGCGGCGTGCGGACGCTCGAGGATATTCGTGCGCTGCTGTCGGCGGGGGCGGACAAGGTGAGCATCAACACCGCGGCCGTCCAGCGGCCGGAGTTCGTCAAAGAAGCTGCCGCGCGGTTCGGCACGCAATGTATCGTCGTGGCCATCGACGCCAAGCGGCGCATCGCGCCGGCGACCGGGTGGGAGGTCTTCACCCATGGCGGGCGGCGCGCCACCGGACTCGATGCGGTGGATTGGGCGCGTCGGATGGAGGCCTTCGGCGCCGGCGAGATATTGCTGACGAGTATGGATCAGGACGGACAGCAGACCGGGTACGATTTGGCCCTGACGGCGGCCGTGTCAGAGGCCGTTTCGATTCCGGTCATCGCCTCCGGCGGCGTCGGCACGCTGGAGCATCTATACGACGGCTTCACGCAGGGCAAAGCGGACGCGGTGCTGGCCGCCTCGATCTTTCACTACCGAACCTATACGATTGCGGCCGCTAAGGACTATTTGCGCGGGAAAGGCGTGGCGATCCGGTGAACGATTTCAGTCGGCTGACATTTGATGCGCAAGGCTTGATTCCCGCGGTGGTGCAGGATTGGCGCGATGGTTCCGTGCTGATGGTGGCTTACATGAATCGCGAGGCGTTGGAGCGCACGCTCGAAAAGGGCACGGTGCATTTCTGGAGCCGCTCGCGCAAGCAGCTCTGGGAAAAGGGCGAGACGTCTGGGCATCGACTGCATCTCAAGGATCTCTTCGTCGATTGCGACGGCGACGCGCTCTTGGTGAAGGCTGAGCCGGCCGGCCCTACCTGTCACACGGGGGCGCCGAGTTGCTTTTTCCGTCGCCTCGACGCGCCGGTAGAGGCGCCGCCCATCAACGACGCCAAAGGCGGCATTTTGGACCGTCTTGCGCAGACCATTCAGGATCGTCGTGCGCATCCGCAGGCCAATTCCTATGTGTCGAAGTTGCTCCAAGGCGGGCCCGACCGCATCCTGAAGAAAGTGGTAGAGGAGGCGGGCGAGGTCGTGATCGGTGCGAAGAATCGTAACCACGACGAAATCGTCTACGAAACGGCCGACCTGCTGTTCCACACGCTGGTGGCCCTCGGCTCGCATGACGTGTCGCTCGACGACGTCTATCGCGAACTCGCCGCGCGCCACGGCAAGTCCGGTCTGCGTCCGAGCGAAGGAGGAGAGACACGATGAGCGATTGCGTGTTTTGCCGCATCGTCGCTGGGACCATTCCCGCGACGTTGGTCTACCAGAACGAGTACGCCGTCGCCTTCGACGATCTCCACCCGCAAGCCCCAACCCACACCCTGGTGATTCCCCGTAAGCACGTCGCCGCGGTTCAGGATTGCTCCGCCGCGGACCAGGCGTTGTTGGGCAGCCTCCTTCAAGCCTGTGCCGCTGTGGCGAAGCTCAAGGGCCTGTCCGAACGAGGCTACCGCATCGTCACCAACACCGGGGCGGACGGCGGGCAGTCCGTCTTTCACCTGCATTTGCATGTGCTCGGCGGGCGGCCCTTGGCCTGGCCGCCGGGGTGACGGATCGTTTCGCTGCGCGGGCGGGTTGGGGATGTCTTCGCGCGCGCGTGCGCCGCAGAGGCCGGTGAGATCCCGCGTGCGGCAAGTCTCGCTCGGTAGGTGTTTCTCCTGGGAGAGGGCTCTCATTGACAGTGCATCCCGCCATTTGGTAGCCTGAACGGTCATCACTTCTAGGTTTTTCATGTACTTAACGTGCTCGGGCCGGGGCGCGCGTCGTGGTGCGTCACTGCGCCGGAGGGGTGTCATCGCGTGAGCCGTGGACTCATCGCAGAGGCCGTTCTGAATCAGATTAAAGAGCGGCTGGACATCGTGGACGTGATTTCCGGACATCTGACCCTCATTCGCGCCGGAAACAACTTCAAAGCGCGCTGCCCATTCCACAATGAGCGTAGCCCCTCCTTTACAGTCAGTCCGTCGAAGCAACTGTTCCATTGTTTCGGCTGCGGAGCCAGCGGCGACGCGCTCACCTTCTACATGAAAGTCTCCGGCTTGGTGTTCCCCGAGGCGGTGCGCGAACTCGGGCGACGGGTCGGCATCGACGTGCCGGAGAGCGGCGGCCCGGAGGCCGATCGCGAGGCGCAGCTTCGCCGTCGGCTTGAGCAGGTCAATGATGCGGCCCAGGCCTTCTTCCGCGAATGTTTGCAGGATCCCGGCGTCGGACGTATCGGCCGCGAGTATCTCGCGATGCGCGGCATCGAGCAGCCGACGATTGAGCGGTTTGGGATCGGCTTCGCGCCGAACGATTGGGAACGGCTCGTGCGCGCCCTGAAGGCCAGGGGCTTTACCGATGCGGAGCTAGTGCAGGCCGACCTGGCGATTCAACGGACGCAACGGCCCGCTGCTGAATCGGAGACACGGCAGGCTGTCGGGATCCGTACCGCGTCCGGTGTCTATACGAATTTCCGCAATCGCGTCATGTTTCCCATCAGCGATTTGCGTCGGCGCGTGGTGGGGTTCGGCGGCCGGGCGCTGGGCGACGAGAAGCCGAAGTACCTCAACTCCAAAGAGACACCGCTCTTTCACAAGGGCCGGACACTCTACGCGTTGGATGCGGCGCATGAGGCGGCAGGGCGTGCCGATCAAGTCATCATCGTCGAGGGTTATTTCGACGCGGTCGCGCTGCATCAGGCGGGAATTAGCAACGTGGTTGCCGCGTTGGGAACTGCCATTACGGATGAACATGTTCGGGTGTTGCGCCGCTATGTGAAGCAGGTGGTGCTCCTGCTCGATCCGGATGATGCTGGCGTACGCGGTGCGTTGAAGTCGTTGGAACTCTTTGTGGATACCGGCCTCCGCGTGACGGTGATGAGTGTGCCGGAGGGCGATGACCCGGACACGTTTGTGCGGGCGCAGGGCGCCGTGGCCTTCCGTGAGTTGCTCGATCGATCGCCCAGCCTTTGGGATTTTGCGCTCGAGCAGAGCCTGGCTCCCGCTGCATCCGGCCGTGTCGAGGACAAGGTCCGTTGCGCCGATGCGGTGCTGCAGATCATTCAAAAAATTCAACATCCGCTCGAGCGGGCCGAACGCCTCCGTCGCGTGGCGGAACGGTTGGGCATGAAGGAATCGTTGTTGAGCGAGCGGCTCCGATCGAACCAGACGGCCCAGGCGTCGGCTCCCGCGTCGCCCCGAGGCGCGGCCCCCAGCGCTGCTGCGCAGGCGGCGGGCCAGCGGAGCACAACGGCTCCTGCCGGGCGCTCCGCTGCTCGATCGACAGCCGGACGACGCGTCGATTCGCCCTATGAACGCGAGATGGTGCATCTGGTCCTGCAGGGACTGTTGACGGCGGCGGAAGCCGCTGAGCTGAGCCCGAGCCTCTTCTCGACCGCGGTCTATCGGACGATCATCGAGACCGCGCTACAGCATCGCGGTTCCGACGGCCGAATCCTCATGCGGCCGACGTTGGAGGCGCTGCTCGGGAATGTGGGCGACGAGTCGACTGAGTCGTCTGCCTCGGATGCGGCGGATCCGGAAGTCGCTGCAACGGCCACGGAGCTGTCGGTATTGGAGCGGCAGGATGACGATGTGCGGGCGTCGGTGCGCGGGTGCTTGGCGAGTTTGACGCGTCGGCGTCGGGAGCTGCAGTTGGCCGACTGTGTGCGGGAGTTGAAGATCGCGAGTCAGGCCGGGCGCCTCGATGAGGTGGCGGTCCTGAATGCGCGCGTGAACGAGTTGCGAATGGAAAAGGCGGGCGAGTGTCGCGTGCCGCAGTAAGTCGATAGAGAACGGGGCGCTGAAGGAGTCACTATGGCGAAGCAAGATTACATGACAGAGGTCAAGAAGCTCATTGCCCTCGGCAAAGAGAAGGGATTCTTGACCTATGAAGATATCAACAATCGGTTGCCGGCGGAATCGGTCTCGACGGAGCAGCTCAACACGCTCGTCAGCATGTTCGGTGAGATGGACATCGACATCGTGGAGTCGGCCGAAGCGCAGCGCGCCGCCAAGCCGGCCGAAGCCAAGGACAGCGACGAGGACGAGGGCGAAGCGGAAAGCAGCGAGGACAACGAGCGCGAGATCGACCTGACGCCGGGCGCACTCAGCCGCACGGACGATCCGGTGCGGCTCTATCTCAAAGAAATGGGCAGCGTCGCCTTGCTCAGCCGCGAAGGCGAAATCGAAATCGCAAAACGCATCGAAGAAGGCAAGCTGGAGATCGCCTCGATCGTCTACGGCTTGCCGATGACGATTGAGTTCATCCTGGCGCTGCGCGAGCAGCTCAAGGCGGACAAGATCAAGGTGCGCGAGATCGTCCCGATCGCCGAAAACGAAGAGGCGGAAGAGGAACAGCAGGAAGAGGGCGAGCGCGACGACACGGAGTTGCGCCTGAAGACCTTGGAGGCGCTCAACGAGGTCCGGAAAGTCTCCACGTCCTACCGGATGCAGCACGCCAAGTATAAGCAGATGACCGGGGACGTCGAAAAGCAGAAGAAGGTCAAGAAGCAGGTCGACGTGGTTCGGATGCAGATGGTCGAGAAGATCGAAGCCGTCAACCTGCACGGCGTGCTGAAAGATCGAATGGTGCAGCGCGTGCGCGATATCGCGTTCCAGATCCGGAGCGCGGAGCGCGAGGTGACCCATTGTTTGCGGCGGTTGGGTGTCGGCGGCGAGGCGGGACAGGAATTGTTGCGGCGCGCGGCGCGGACCCGGCCGGACTTTATCGCGGTGCGTCGGAAGACGTCGCTCTCGGAAGAGACGCTCACCGACATCAAGAAGGTCTTTTTCGCGGCCAAGGCGCGGATCAAGCAAATCGAAACGGAAGAGGCGCTTGTCACCGCCGAGGAAATCCGCGAGGCGGTCAAGCACCTGGACCACTCCGACGAAAAGGTGAAGCGCGGCAAGGCCGAGCTGGTCGAGGCGAACCTGCGCTTGGTCGTCAGCATCGCCAAGAAGTACACGAACCGCGGCCTGCAGTTCCTGGATCTCATTCAGGAAGGCAACATCGGCCTGATGAAGGCGGTGGACAAGTTCGAATATCGGCGCGGCTACAAGTTCAGCACCTACGCCACCTGGTGGATTCGCCAGGCGATCACGCGCGCCATCGCAGACCAAGCGCGGACGATTCGTATTCCCGTGCACATGATCGAAACGATCAACAAGTTGATCCGCACGTCACGGCATCTCGTGCAGAAGCTGGGACGCGAGCCGATGCCGGAAGAAATCGCCGAGCGGATGGACATGCCGCTCGACAAGGTGCGGAAGATTCTCAAGATCGCGCGCGAGCCCATCTCGCTGGAAACGCCGATCGGTGAGGAGGAAGACAGCCACCTGGGCGATTTCATCGAGGACAAGAAGGCCGTTTCTCCGCTGGAAGCCGCGATTCGGTACGACCTGCAACGGCAGATCAACAGCGCGCTGGAAACTCTGACGCCGCGCGAGGAAAAGGTCCTGCGCAAGCGGTTCGGCATCGGTGAGGCGACGGACCACACGCTGGAAGAAGTGGGACAGGATTTTGAAGTCACGCGCGAGCGCATTCGCCAAATCGAAGCCAAGGCCTTGCGCAAGCTGCGCCATCCAAGCCGGAGTAAGAAGCTGCGAAGCTTCGTGGAAAGTCTCTAGCATCGTCATGCGTCGGCGGGAATTGGGCCCATAGCTCAGGTGGTTAGAGCGGCTGACTCATAATCAGCTGGTCCTAGGTTCAAGTCCTAGTGGGCCCACCATGAAGACGACAGGTCCGGTCCGCTCAGGCCGGCCCTTACCACGGCCGCGCGAGTGTCAGACACTCGACGGCGGCCAGAAGAGGCACCCTACACTGTGAATCCCCATCTGCCTCGGTTGATTGAACTGCAAGCGCTCGATTTACGTCTGGCCGACATTACGGCACAGCGGGCGCGCATCCCGGCCGAATTGGAGGCGGCGCAGCAGCCGCTTCGTGCAGCCACAACCGCGCAGGCTGCCGCGAAGACCGCCGCAGAGGCGCTCGCCAAGGACCGCAAAGCCGCCGAGCGCGAACTGGAAACGCACGAAGCCCAGATCGAGAAAATGAAGGGGCACGCGTCCGAGATCAAGACCAACAAGGAATACCAGGCGCACCTCTTCGAAATCGAACTGGCCGGGAAAAAGAAGGGCGAGATCGAAGAGCGCATCCTCGGATTGATGGAGCAGGCCGAGGCGCTGCAGCAACGCGTCGCGGCCGCCCAAGCCGAGATGGCGGACGCCGAGCGCGGATTCGGACAGGCCAAAGAGCGCCTTGATGCGGTGGAGGCCAAGTTGCGGACCGAGCTCCAGATCATCGAGTCGCGTCACCGTGACGCCACGGCCGACATGCCGCGTGCATTGTTGGATCGCTACACCAAGCTGAAGGCGCAGCGCAAAGATCAGGCGCTGGCGGCGCTTCGTGCTGGCATTTGTCAGGGCTGCCGGTTGCAGTTGCCGCCGCAATTGGTGGCGGAGGTCAAGCGTTCGAACGACCTCACCACCTGCGATTATTGCCATCGCATTCTGTACTGGGAAGGGGAATTGCCCAGAGAAGAGACTCCGATGGCCCGGGCAGTGCGCCAGCACGAGGACGAAGCCGGCGAATCGGTCTAATCGGTCAGGGCCTCTCTGCGCCGCCCGCACGCGGGCCGGTGCCGGGAGGTCCGCCTGGTTTTCTGTGCGCCCTCACCGTGTGTGCGCTGCTCCGTCCTCCTGTCCCCAGGCGCTCCGGTGGTCGACCCCGAGGGGATACCCCAGGTTGAAGGTCCGTCCATATCTCGCGTAGGCTACAGTCATCTGGCGGCGATTTGTCGGATCGTCCGACGCCCCGACACAGACAAGGAGCGGATTCCATGCGCACCAAGCAGCTGACGTCACAGATAGGGCGAACGATTCTCTGGGGGCTCCTGGCGGTGAGCGTGGTTGCGGCGGAGGGCTGTAGCAGGAATCCCTATACTGGGCGCTCACAGCTCCTCATGGTGTCATCCGGGCAGGAGATGAGCCTCGGCGCGCAGGCTTATCAGCAGATCAAGACCGACCCGAAGACGAAAATGTCGACGGATCCGCGGGAAGTCGAGCCGGTGCAGCGGGTGGCGGCGCGCGTCATCCAGGCGGCGAAAAAATCGAAATATGCGGAGCTGGCCAACCAGTTTGAATGGGAAGTCAGTGTCATCAAGGACGACAAGACGCTGAACGCCTTCGCACTCCCCGGGGGCAAGATCGCCGTTTATACCGGCATTTTCCCCGCGGCGAAGAACGAAGCGGGGCTGGCCGCCATCATGGGCCATGAAGTCGTGCATGCGCTGGCGCGGCATGGCGGCGAGCGCATGAGTCAGAACGTTGTCACTCAAGGACTGTTGACGGGGGCGAACGTGGCGCTGGCGGTCGCCGGAGTGAGTCCCATCGCCGCACAAGGTGCCATGAGCGCGCTCGGCGCCGGGGCGCAGTTCGGGGTGCTGTTGCCGTTTAGCCGCAAGCACGAATCAGAGGCCGACTATATCGGTCTGCTGCTGGCCTCGGAGGCTGGGTACGATCCCCGGGAAGCGGTCCGCGTGTGGGAGCGGATGGGCAAGTTTTCCGGCGGCGGCGGGCCTCCTGAATTTATGTCGACGCACCCGGGGCATGAGACCCGGATCCAGCAACTGCAGCAGTGGATGCCGGATGCCTTGGCCCTCTATCCCGCCGCGGGAGTCGGATTGGGCGCCGAGTTGCCCCCGGTTGGATCCGGGCGGTAGCGGGGCGCAACAGTTCGGCCGCGTACCAGTCTGTGTGAATCGGCCGTCCGGTGATTCGTTGAACCGTCCCTTGGCGTAACGCGTCCGTTCTCCACTGTGAGCAGTTCGACCTCCCTGCATCGTTCCACGCAGCACCCCTTCTCAAGATTCGCCCAGACGCATCCGACAACAGCACAGGAGTTCTGCGCCCGTCCGAGACCGGCGCACCTCCGCACGTCTCTCTAGTGCGCATGTGGAGTCGACCCGTGAAGCGCGTCCTATTTGTCGATGACGAACCGATGGTATTGCAGCTCCTGCACGCGACGATGGCCCCGCTGCGTGCGGAGTGGGAGCTGGAGTTTGTCTCGAGCGGTGAGCAGGCCCTGGCCTCGCTGGAGCGACAACCGGCCGATGTTGTGCTGACGGATATCCACTTAGTCGGTATGGGCGGGCTCCAATTATTGGGCGAGGTAAAAGCCCGCTACCCGCAGACCCTCCGGCTGGCGTTTTCCGGCTGCGCACATCAGGACACGGTCGTGAGGGGCCTGAGTGTGGCGCACCAGGTGCTTCATAAACCCCTGGCGCCGGCGACCGTGCAGGCGACTATTGCACAGGTTGCCGCGCGTCGAGAACTGCTGAACAGTCCGTCCCTGCAGCGGTTGGTGGGATCCATCCAACACCTCCCGAGTCTGCCGTCCCTCTACCAAGAATTGGAAGCGACGCTGGCGGGCACGACTGCCACTGCGGAGAAGGCCGCGACGATCATCGCGAAGGATCCCGCGATGATGACCAATTTGTTGCATGTCGTGAATTCCGCGCATTTTAGTTTGCGCCGGACCATCACGAACCCTGCGCATGCGGTGGCGTTGCTGGGCCTGCCCACGGTGAAGGCGCTCGTCTTGAGTCTGAAGGTTTGTGAGGCGGCGCAACGCACGCCCGCACTCACGCCGATTAGTGAACGGCTCTGGCAGCATGGCGTCGCGGTGGGGTGTGCGGCCAAGGCGCTGGCGGTGCATGAAGGAATGGGCAGCATGAGCGTCGAACAGGCGTTTCTCGCCGGCTTGATGCACGACATCGGGACGTTGGTGCTCGCGAGTCAGTTGCCGCAGGCCTATGCCCAGTGGCAGGCGGTAGTGGAGCGTGGAGGCGGTACTCCGCTAGAGGTCGAGCAGCAGGTGTTTGGGGCGACGCATGCCGAAGTCGGCGCGTATCTGTTGAGTGTCTGGGGACTGCCGGCGCCGATTATCGAGGCGGTCGGGTTCCATCATCGCACTGCGGCGGCGCATCATGCGGGCAGTCCACCGGACGCAGAATATCCGAGGATCATTGGTCTGGCCGAGCGGACGGCGCATTGGGAAGTCGTGTGCCGTGCGCTGCCCTAACGGGCGAGATATTTTCGCCGACACAAAATCACATTCCGCTCAGCGCTTTTTCCCCGCCTGACTATAATGGGCTGTCGAGTTCGTACCGGGTCAGCACAGAAACACTGACGATGTGTGATCGATCGCCGCGTGGGCCTATGGAGGTCGCTTCGTGAAAAAGTTGCTGTGCGTCGATGACGAGCAATGGGTGCTGGACTTTCTCCGCATGTCCCTCAAGGCACTGGCTGAGGAATGGGACATGGAATTCGTGCTGAGCGCGGAAGAAGCGCTGAAGCGACTGCTGCAGGCCACCTATGACGTGGTCCTCTCCGATATTCACCTGCCGGGCATGAGCGGGATTCAACTGTTTTATGAAGTGAAGGCCAAGTATCCGCATACGATCCGTATCGCGTTTTCGGGGGCGGCAGACCAAAACACCATCACGCATGCGCTGAAAATCGCGCATCAAGTGCTGCCGAAGCCGGTGACGCCGGTCATGCTGCGCTCTTCGATCGACCGGGCGCGGGCCTTGCGCGATCAGGTGTCGAACGCGGCGGTGGAAGCGGTGGTGAAGGGCATCAAGCAGATGCCGACAATCCCCACGCTCTATGAAGAACTGCTCGGTGTGCTGCAGTCGGAGGATTCCTCGGCTGAAAAAGTTGCACAGGTCATTACCAAAGACCCGGGCATGACGGCCAATCTTCTGCGCGTGGCAAACAGTATTCCGTATACGATGCGGTCGCGGGTGGAGAACCCCGTGCAGGCCGTCGCGTTACTCGGCATTGAGAACGTCAAGTCGATGGTCCTGGGATTCAAGGTCTGCCATGACAGCAAGCGGGCGGGCGGCAACCAGCCGGAGATCGAAGAGGTGTGGCGGCACGGCTTTAAAGTCGCGACCCACGCGCGCACGATCGCGTCGGTGGAGAATGTCGGTAGCTTGATGATCGAGAATTCCTTTTTGGCCGGCCTGCTGCACGACGTCGGGCGGTTGGTGCTGCTCACCAATCATCCCAACGAATACCGGAAGGCGCTCGCCCTCGTGAGTGTGGAGCATCTCAGCCTGTCACACGCGGAGCGCGAAGTATTCGGCGCCACGCATGCGCAGGTTGGCGCATATCTCCTGGGCAAGTGGGGACTGCGCGACGCGATCGTGGAGGCGGTGGCCTTTCACCACGAGCCGATGCTCTGTCCGCAGCCGGGCTTTTCGATCCTTGCCGCCATTCACATGGCGAATGTGTGGGATCGTGAAACCGCGAATCCGTACGGGGATCCGGCCGCTTTTGATGAACCCTTCATGACTCAGACGGGCCTGCTCGGCAAGGTCCCGCTCTGGCGCGAATCTCACGCCGCCTAGTCGCCGCAGGAGTATACCCTCCTGCGGCTGTGCCGCCTCCTTCATCCGGGCCGGCGCTTTCAGCCACTCACGCTACACAGCTCGTTGCTCTGACCGAACGCCGGTGGTCTATCCCACTACGCGCGACGCCGAGCCTGCCCGTCTTTGCGCAGGGTGGCCTGTCACGCGTATACTTCTGCCTGCGCGATGGAGAGGGCCAGACGATCGCTGGTCGAGTTCGCTCGACGAGAGGAAAGTCCGGACTCCGAGAGCAGGGCGCTGGGTAATGCCCAGGCGGAGCAATCCGACACAAGCGCCACAGAGAACAGACCGCCGATGGCTCGCATCCGCGAGCTCAGGTAAGGGTGAAACGGTGGGGTAAGAGCCCACCGCGGGGGTGGCAACACCACCGGCACGGCAAGCGTCGCCCGGAGCAAGGCCAAATAGGGGGACACGGGCGCCTTCTGCGCTCCAAGGCCGGCTCGGCCGAGGTCCTCGGGTAGGTTGCTGGAGCGGCGCGGTGACGCGTCGCCTAGAGAAATGATCGTCCTCGGCGGGTCGCAAGGCCCAGTCGGGACAGAATCCGGCTTATCGGCCCTCTCTCTCGCGCACTTTTCTGGTCTACCGTGAGCTGTGACCGTTCGAGCGCTCGCCGCAGGTCGCCTTCGGTGATGCGTCCGGCGCAGAGTGCCTCTCCATCAAGCAGCACGACGGGAATGGATGCGCCGTATCGGCGTTGCCACTCCGGATCGCTGTCCACATCGCATTTTTCTACAAGCAACTGCCAGTCGGGCGCGAGCCGTTGCGCCATCTTGTCGACCACGGTGCAGAGGTGGCAATCGGGGCGCGATAAAATCGTCAGCGTCCGCGGTGGAGGTGCGCTCATGGCGCCGGACAGTACCATGCGGCGCGCTGAATTGGCAGCCGGTCGGCCGGACTCCACGCGCCCTGTGCATATTGACCCTGCAACGTCCAGGTGTTAGGATCCCCAGCCTTAAGCCGTTATATTTCCACAGAGTTTTTTGCGTACTCTGCAACTCACCCTGCGGCCGAACGTGTAAGGTCGAGGCACGGGAACGGGTGTCGCGCGAGAGGGGAGGCCGATATATGAAGCTGACAGGAGCCGAAATCTTTATCGAGTGTCTCAAGCGTGAAGGCGTGAAAACGATCTTCGCGTTGCCGGGCGGCGTCGTCCTGAAAATTTTCGATACACTCCATCAGCAAAAAGATGTCGAAGTGGTCCTCACGCGCCACGAACAGGGCGCAGGCCACATGGCCGAGGGCTACGCGAAGGCGACGGGGAAAGCGGGCGTGTGTTTGGTGACCTCCGGACCGGGGATGACGAATGTCATCACCGCGCTGGCCGACGCCTACATGGACTCCGTGCCGGTGGTCTGCTTCAGCGGGCAGGTGCCGACCAGTTTGATCGGCAACGATGCGTTTCAGGAAGCGGACAATGTCGGGCTCAGCCGTCCTTGCACCAAGTACAACTTCTTGGTGAAGGACGTGAATGACCTCGCCGTCACGATCAAGGAAGCCTTCTATATTGCGACGACCGGGCGGCCGGGACCGGTGTTGGTCGACATTCCCAAAGACGTGTCGATGGACAAGGCCGAGTTTAACTACCCGTCGACCGTGTCGATCCGCGGGTATAACCCGACCTATGACGGTAATAAGTGGCAGATCAAGCAGGCGGCCGAGGCCATCGCCAAGGCGAAGAAGCCGGTGCTCTATGTCGGCGGCGGTGCGGTCTATTCGGGCGCCTCGAAGGAGTTGCGCGAGCTCGCAGAGTTGACGCAGATCCCCGTCGACATGACGTTGATGGGGTTAGGCGCGTTCCCGGGCGAGCATCCGCTGTCCATGGGCATGCTCGGCATGCACGGGACCTACTGGGCCAACATGGCCATGCATTACTCCGATTTGGTCATTGCCGTCGGCGCACGCTTCGACGACCGCGTGACCGGCAAAGTGTCGGAGTTTTGTCCCGAAGCCAAGATCATCCATATCGACATCGATCCGACGTCGATTCGCAAAAATATTCACGTCGACATTCCCATCGTCGGCGACTGCAAGCGCGTGCTGCAGGAGCTCAACCATATGCTCCGCGCCTCCGTGAACGGCGAGCAAGCGACCCTACGGAAACCCTGGTTGGATCAGATCCGGGAATGGCAGCAGGCCCATCCGCTCACGTATGAGCAGGATCCGGCCGGACAGATCAAGCCGCAGCAGGTGGTGAAGCGGTTGTACGAGCTGACGAAGGATCGCGATCCGATCGTGGCGACGGACGTCGGACAGCATCAAATGTGGGCGGCGCAATACTTCAAGTTGGCGCAGCCGAACCGCTGGCTGACTTCCGGGGGCTTGGGCACGATGGGCTTCGGGTTGCCGGCCGCCATGGGCGCGCAGGCGGCCTTCCGTGATCGGTTGGTGCTCTGTGTCGCCGGCGACGGCAGCTTCCAGATGAATACGCAGGAGCTGGCCACCGCGGTGGCGCACAAGCTGGCGGTGAAGATCGTCGTGATCAACAACGGCTTCCACGGCATGGTGCGTCAGTGGCAGGACCTGTTCTACGACGGACGCTATGCGTGCAGCGACCTCGGCACCTCGCCCGACTTCGTGAAATTGGCGGATGCCTATGGAGCGGTGGGGCTGCGCGCTTCGACCGTGTCGGGGCTTGATGCGGCGATCCGGGAGATGATCTCGATCGATCGGCCGGTGCTGCTCGATGTGCCGGTGTTCCAATTTGAGAATTGCTATCCGATGATTCCCGCCGGCGGCTGCAACCACGAGATGCTGCTCGGCGATTCGCCGGAATTGAAAAAGAAGATGGAAGCGGCCGGCAAGGGCTCGCCGGACGGCAGAGATACCGTGCTCACCGCCTAAGCGGCGCACGGACCTACGAAGAGCGAACAGCGAGCAAGTCTGACCATGGAACATATCATCTCCATTACGGTGGAAAATAAATTCGGCGTGCTCTCGCGGGTGGCGGGGCTGTTCAGCGGTCGCGGCTTCAACATCGAAAGCCTGTCCGTGGCGCCGACGCTCGACGCGTCGATGTCGCAGATGACCATTGTGACCAGCGGCGACGAGCGCATCATCGAGCAGATCGTGAAGCAGCTGAACAAGCTGATCGATGTCATCAAGGTCGTCGATTTGAACGAGAGCGAATTCGTCTCGCGGGAGACCGCGTTGATCAAGGTCCACACGCGGCAGGAAGATCGGGCCGAGGCGTTGCGCATCGCGGATATTTTCCGCGCGAACATCATCGACTCGACCGCGACGACGTACACGATTGAGGTCTCCGGCGATCCGAGAAAGATCGAGGCGATCATCAACCTCTTGCAACCGCTCGGCATCAAGGAACTCGTGCGGACCGGCCGTGTGGCCGTGGCGCGCGATCCGATCCGGGCCGCGGCCGTGTCGGCAGCGAAGAAAGTCGCCCGCGAATAGGCGACCTCCTCCGCGTGCGCCGTTCGTCCGCACCATCCCAACCATCTGTATCCCCTGAAGGCAGTGAGGAGTACCCATGCAGATTTTTTACGATAAGGACGCCGACATTCAGCAGATCACGAAACGCACCGTGGCCGTCGTCGGCTACGGCAGCCAGGGCCACGCCCACGCGCTCAATTTGAAGGAGAGCGGTGTGCAGGTCGTGATCGGGCTGCGCGAAGGCGCCTCCTGGAAGAAGGCGGAAGCCAGCGGGTTGAAGGTCATGCCGGTGGCGGATGCGGTCAAGTCCGCCGATGTCGTCATGATCCTCGCGCCGGACGAGCAGCAGGGCGCCATTTATAAGCAGCACATCGCGCCGAATCTGAAGGACGGGGCGTACCTCGCCTTCGGCCACGGGTTCAATATCCATTTCGGACAGATCGTGCCGCCGGCCGGCGTGAACGTGTTCATGGTCGCGCCGAAGGGCCCGGGCCATCTCGTGCGGTCCGAGTACACGAAGGGCAGCGGCGTACCCTGTCTGATCGCGATCCACCAGGATCCGAGCGGGAATACGCGCCAGGTCGGCTTGGCCTATGCCAGCGCCATCGGCGGCGGACGCGCCGGTATCATCGAGACATCCTTCCGCGAAGAAACGGAAACGGATCTCTTCGGCGAGCAAGTCGTGTTGTGCGGCGGGTTGACCGCGCTCATTCAAAACGGCTTTGAGACGTTGGTGGAAGCCGGCTACTCCCCGGAGATGGCCTATTTCGAGTGCCTGCACGAGGTGAAGCTGATCGTGGATCTTATCTACGAGGGCGGCATCGCCAACATGCGCTACTCGATCAGCACGACGGCGAAGTACGGCGACATTACGCGCGGGCCGCGCGTGGTGACGGATGAGACGAAGAAGGAAATGAAGAAGATTCTCGGCGAGATCCAGAGCGGGCAGTTCGCGCGCGAGTGGGTCTTGGAGAACCAAGCGAATCGCCCGGTGTATAATGCCTTGTTGGCCAAGGGCGAGCGCCATCCGATCGAAGAGGTCGGCGGGAAACTGCGCGCCATGATGCCCTGGTTGAAAAAGGGCAAGTTGGTCGATAAGGCGAAGAACTAGTCGCATGGCGGATCGTGCGGTTGGCATCCCGATCGTGAAGGAAGGCGTGCCCTTTGTCGGCGGCACGGCGGCGGCTACGCTGGCGTCGGTGGCGCTGGGGTCCACCCTGTTCACCTGCCTCTTCGGGACGCTGACGCTCTTTACCGCCTGGTTTTTCAGAAATCCTGCGCGGACGGTGCCGACCACGCCGGGTGCGGTCGTCTCGCCGGGCGACGGAAAAGTCATTGCGATTGACCGGGAGTTCGAGCCGCGGTATCTCAAAGAGCAGAGTATTCGCGTCAGTATTTTTCTGAATGTGTTCGACGTGCATGTGAATCGCATCCCGTTTGCCGGGACGGTGGAGCAGGTCCTCTACCAGCCCGGCAAGTTCGTCCCGGCCAACAAGCCGGAGGCGACGCTGCAGAACGAGCAGAACGCCCTCTGTCTCACCACGTCGACGGGCGCCAAGGTCTTGTGCGTGCAGGTGGCCGGGCTCATCGCGCGGCGCATTGTCTCCTGGGTGCAGCCGGGCGATCGGGTGGCGGTGGGTGAGCGCTACGGGTTGATTCGATTCGGCTCGCGTATGGACCTGTATCTGCCCGCCGGCAGCCGGATTACGACGACGGTGGGCGCACGGGTGAAAGGCGGCGAGAGTATCCTCGCCGAACTGGTGTAACCATGGCGATTCGGGGCGTGCTCTCGAAGTCGGAGCAACGGCGCAAAGCTGTGTACATCATCCCCAACACGCTGACGACGGGGAATTTGTTCTGCGGGCTCTATGCGATCCTGTCGGTGTACGACGGCAACCATTTGCATGCGGCCTACGCGATCCTGATCGCGCTGATCTTCGACATGCTGGACGGGAAGTCCGCGCGCTGGGTGAAGGGCACCAGCCAGTTCGGGCTGGAGTATGATTCGCTGGCCGACGTGGTCTCGTTCGGAGTGGCGCCAGGCTTTCTGATCTACGCCTGGGCTCTCAAGGGCCAGGGTATGGTCGGGGCCGCCGTCATGTTTGCCTTTGTGGCCTGCGGAGCGCTGCGGTTGGCGCGCTTCAACGTAATTTCCACCGCGTCGGAAAGCCGCTACTTCATGGGCTTGCCGATTCCCGCGGCCGCGAGCGTGGTGGCCACGATGGTCGTGTTCGATTCGCACATTTCGAACATGGGCCAGGAAGTGAAGCCGTTTTTGATTCTGGTCATGACGTTGGTGCTGGCGTTCTTGATGGTCAGCACGCTCAAGTATCGGAGCTTCAAGGATCTCGATTTCCACGGCTGGGCCGGGTTCAACTATCTGGTCTGGATCGTCTTGGGTGTGATGTTGGTGGCGGCTTGGCCGCAGGTGATGTTGTTTGTGCTGTGCGCCGGTTATGCGGCGTCGGGGCCGATCGGGCGGTTGGCGGGGCTCGTCACGACGCCCTTTGTGAAGCCGGCTGGCAAACCAGGCGCGCCTTTGGTAGAGTCAAAACCGTAGTGTTGGGCGACGACGAGGAGTAGTAGACAACCCCGATCCCACGGAGAGAGCTGGCGGGTGGTGCGAGCCAGCGGGACGATTGTCGAACTCGCCTCTGAGCCGAATCCGTGAACTCTGAGTAGCGGATTCCGACTGACCCACGAAACGGGGCAATGAAGGATGCTGAGCCGTTCATTGTGAACGTCTCACCATCGAATCAGGGTGGTACCACGGAGCGCCGATCAAGGCCTTCGTCCCTGGAGCTGTAGGGCTCGGGGTCGAAGGCTTTTGTGTTTTTGGAGGGGGTGAACGATGGACGCCACACGTATGATCCGCATTTTCGATACCACCTTGCGCGACGGCGAGCAATCGCCGGGCGCCAGCATGAATGTCGAAGAAAAACTCCTGGTCGCCAAACAGCTGGCGCGCCTTGGGGTGGATATTATCGAGGCGGGCTTCGCGTACAGCTCCCCGGGCGATTTCGAAGCCGTGCGGCGGATCGCCAACGAAGTCGAAGGGTCGACGATCTGCAGTTTGGCGCGGGCCAAACCGGAGGACATCGACCGCGCCTGGGAGGCGTTGAAGGGCGCGCCGAAGGTCCGTATCCATACGTTCCTGTCCACGTCGGATATCCACTTGAAGCATCAGTTCCGCATGACGCGCGAAGAGGCGCTGAAGCGCGCGGTGGAGATGGTGCAGCGCGCGCGCGGGTATGTGGAGGATGTCGAGTTTTCGCCGATGGACGCCAGCCGCAGCGATCCGACCTATCTCTATGAAGTGATCGAAGCGGTGATTGCCGCGGGCGCGGGCACCGTCAATATTCCCGATACGGTCGGTTACGCCGTGCCGTGGGAGTTCGGGCAGTTGATCCGCGGCATTCGCGAGAAGGTGCGGAACAGCGCCCAGGCCGTGATCTCCGTCCATTGCCACAACGACCTCGGCTTGGCCGTGGGTAATTCGCTTGCGGCTATTCGCGAAGGTGCCGGGCAGGTGGAATGTACGATCAACGGCATCGGCGAGCGCGCGGGCAACACGTCGTTGGAGGAAGTCGTCATGGGCTTGCGCACGCGTCGCGGCTTCTACGGCGCCGACACGCGTGTGAACACCGAAGAAATCATGAAGACCAGCCGCCTTGTGAGCAAGATCACCGGCATGGTCGTGCAGCCGAACAAGGCCATCGTTGGCGCCAATGCCTTTGCGCACGCGTCCGGGATTCACCAGGACGGGTTGCTCAAAGACAAGACGACCTACGAGATCATGCGGCCCGAATCCATCGGCCTGGTGGACAGCAAGATGGTGATGGGCAAGCTCTCCGGCCGCCATGCGTTTCGGCAACGCCTCGAAGCCTTGGGCTATCAGTTGTCGGACGACGAGGTGAACCACGCCTTCGAACGCTTCAAAAAGTTGGCGGACCAGAAGAAGGAGCTCTTCGAGGAAGACCTCGAAAGCATCGTATCGGATGAGTTGGCCAAGTTATCGGAGCGGGTGGTGTTGCGGTCGCTCCATATCACCAGCGGGACGAACCAGGTGCCGACTGCGACGGTCGAGTTGGACATCGACGGGGTGATGGTCAAGCAAACCGGCCAGGGCGACGGCCCAGTCGATGCGGCATTTCGGACGTTGGCCGCCATGACCGGCACCAAGTCCACGCTGCTCATGTATGCGGTGAAGGCCATCACCGGCGGCACCGATGCGCAGGGCGAAGTGTCCGTGCGTGTGGAGGAGCAGGGCCGTGTGGTGTCCGGCCACGGGGCGGATACGGATATCATCGTCGCCTCGGCGCGGGCCTATCTGAACGCCGTCAACAAGCTGGCCTATTGGGCCGCGAAGGACGCCGCCGGACAGCAGAAGGTCAACTTGATTTAGCGAAGAGGGCGCAGGTAGAGTGGCCGCGTTGCGAGGCCCGTATGTTCACTGTGTCCCTAGCGGAGCGGCCGGAATTTCTTGCCGGCGACCATACGCGGTTGCGCGAGGTGTTTCACCCGGCGAAGCATGGGTTGGCCGTCGGCTACAGTCTGGCGCAAGGGACGATCGCGCCGGGCGGGCGAAGCCTCTGGCATCGGCTGACGTCTTCGGAGGTCTACTATTTCATCGCCGGGAGCGGGCAGTTTTGCCTCGACGATGAAGTACAGCCGATTGCCGCCGGGTCGACCGTGTACGTGCCGCCCGGGGCGAGACAGCGTGTGGTGAATACGGGTACGGATCGCATCGAATTTCTCTGTCTCGTCGAGCCGGCCTGGCGGCCCGAAGACGAAACGGTGTTGGAATAGCGCGGGGACTGTCCGATGGTCGGCAGGCGCGTGCGTGAGCGAGGGAGTGTGGGATGAAAGCGAAGATTGCAGTGTTGGCGGGCGACGGCGTCGGACGCGAGGTGGTGCCTGAGGCCGTGAAGGTACTCAAAGCCGTCGGCGAAAAATTCGGCCATACGTTTGAATTCACGCCTGCGGACGTGGGCGGCCAGGCGATCGACAAGATCGGTGTGCCCTTGCCGAAAGACACGCTGACGATCGCCAAGCAGAGCGATGCGGTACTGTTAGGTGCGGTGGGCGGACCGAAATGGGAAGGGCTCGACTACAGCCTGCGCCCGGAACGAGCCCTGCTCGGTCTGCGCGAACACCTCGGTCTCTATGCCAACCTGCGGCCGGCCAAGCTCTATGCGGCGTTGACCGATGCCTCCACGTTGAAGAAGGAAGTCATCGAAGGCATCGACATGTTGGTGGTGCGCGAACTGATCGGCGGGATCTATTTCGGCAAGCCGAAGGGCATCGAAAAAACGGCCACCGGTGAGCGTGGCATCAACACCGAAGTGTATACGACCGAGGAAGTGCGCCGTATCGCCAAGGTGGCGTTCGAGGCCGCGCGCAAGCGCCGCAAGAAGGTCATGTCCGTTGATAAGGCGAACGTGCTGGAGTCGTCCGAGCTGTGGCGCCGCGTGGTGACGGAAGTCCAGAAAGACTATCCGGACGTGGAGCTGAGCCACATCTACGTGGACAACTGCGCCATGCAGCTCGTGCGCAATCCACGCCAATTCGACGTGCTGCTCTGCAATAATATGTTCGGCGATATTTTGAGCGATGAGGCGGCGATGCTCACCGGGTCGATCGGCATGTTGCCGTCGGCGAGTGTCGGCGCCCAGGTTGGCCTGTTCGAGCCGATCCACGGCAGCGCGCCCGATATTGCCGGGAAAAACATCGCCAATCCGATCGCGACCATCGCGTCCGTCGGTATGATGCTGTCGTACAGCTTCCAGCTCGACAAGGAAGCGGCCGCCATCGAAACCGCCATTGTTCGCACGTTGGACCTGGGCTTCCGCACCAAGGACATCGCCGGACCCGGCGCGCGTGTGGTCGGCACGACTGAGATGGGCGATGCGATCATCCGGAACTTCATGGCCGCGTAGGCGAGGTCGACCGCCAGGGTGTTGGTGACGATGTCGACCATGCACGCAGATCCTACAATCCAGACGCCTCCCGTGACCGCGAAGTCCATTGTGACGATCGCCGGCACCGGCGAACCGGCCTATTCGGGCGAAGGCGCACGGGCGACCGATGCGGCCCTGAACGAGCCGAAGGCCGTGGCGCTCGACCGCGCGGGCAACCTCTACATTGCGGACGCGGAAAACAATGTCGTGCGAAAGGTTTTCGCCGACACGGGGACGATTGCCACGGTCGCAGGGACGGTGAGAACCGAGTTGGAGGCCGGCCACTCGGTGCCCGCCGACCCTGGGCCGTCGCAGTCAGCCGAGGAAGATTTGTTGTCCGATCCGCCGGAGCACAAGCCGGACCGCTACGTGCAGTTGTCCGACTTAAGCGGAACCGTCCGGTTCGTCACCGGCAAGCTCGATCACGGCCAGGTGCAGGTGCTCGGCGATGGCGGACCTGCGACCCAGGCGTCGCTCAACATTCCCTCCGGGATCGCCGTGGCGACGGACGGCACGCTTTATATTGCCGATACGCGCCACCATCGCGTGCGCCGCGTCGATGCGATCAGCGGCATCATCACAACGGTGGCCGGCACGGGCAAGGCCAGCTGTTCCGGCGACGGCGGCCCGGCGGTCCAGGCGGCCCTCAATGAACCGCAGGCGGTCGCGCTGGATGACACGCGCGGATGGCTCTACATCGCGGATCAAAGCAACAATCGCGTCCGCCGGGTGGACCTGGCGACGGGGACTATCAGCACCGTCACTGGCACAGGCGAGGCCGCGTACGACGGCGACGGAATGCCGGCGACGCAGGCGTCGGTGGCGGGCCCCAGCGGCTTGGCCGTGGCGACCGACGGCACGCTCTACATCGCCGACACGTTTAACGGGCGCATCCGCGCGATCGATCCGGAATCCGGGATTATTCGCACGGTCGCGGGCGACGGCAGTCAGTATCGGTACCAGGGCCTGCCCAACGAGTGGTCGACCAACCTGTCGCGTCCCAATGCGATCGCGTTGGACCTCGAGGGGCACCTGATCCTGACCGATTCGGACAGCCATCTCATTCGCCGCTGGGACATGCGCAAGAAAATCGCGACACGGATCGCCGGGACCGGCGTGGCGCAATTCGGCGGCGACGGCGGCCCGGCGTCGGAGGCGAGCCTGAGCTATCCGTTCGGGGTGGCCGTCGATGCGCAGGGCAACATCGTGCTGGCGGATACCTTCAATCACCGCATCAGAAAAATTTTCGTGTAGGAAGACGAGGACGGACGTGGTCACGAAGAAGTCGGCGTATGGAGTCGCGATTCTGGGCGCAACGGGCGCAGTCGGGAAGGAAACGCTCGACATCTTAGAGACGCGGCGGTTTCCGCTGTCCACGCTCCGGCTCTTCGCCTCGAAGCGGTCGGCCGGCGAGGTCATGACGTGTCAGGGGCGCGACTGGACGGTGGAGGAATTGACGCCGGCGTCGTCCTTCGAGGGAATCGACTTTGCGTTGATTTCCGCCACCGACGAGATCAGCAAGGAATACGGGAAGCGGCTGGGCGCGGCGGGTGTGATCGTCATCGACGACAGCGCCGTGTTTCGCATGGACGCCGATGTGCCGTTGTTGGTCCCGGAGGTCAATCCGCTGGCCGCGCGGCAGATGCCGCGCAATATCGTGGCGATCCCCAATTGCACCACCACGCCGCTGGTGATGGCACTGAAGCCGTTGCATCAGGCGGCCGGCGTGCGGCGCGTGGTCGTGACGACCTTTCAGTCCGTGTCCGGCACTGGGCAGGCGGCGATGGACGAACTGATGGACCAGACCAAGGCCATCTTGTCGTTTCAGGATGTAGAAGCGAAGGTCTATCCGCATCAGATCGCGTTCAATGTGTTGCCGCATATCGGGTCGTTCGGCCGCGACGGCGATTGCTCGGAAGAGGCGAAGATCATCCGCGAGACCCAGAAAATTCTGGATGCGCCGTCCATGCGCATTACGGCCACGACCGTGCGCGTGCCGGTGCTCCGCTGCCATTCCGAATCGATCAACGTCGAGCTGGAGCGGCCGTTGAAGGCAAACGAGGCGCGGGCGGTGATCGCCGAGATGCCCGGCGTGCTGGTCTACGACGATCCATCGAAGAAGCTCTATCCCATGCCGTTGGACGTGACGGGGCAGGATGAGGTCTATGTCGGCCGCATTCGTGAAGACGCCTCCGTGCCGAACGGCTTGAACCTCTGGGTGGTCTCCGATAATCTGCGTAAGGGTGCCGCGCTCAACGCCATTCAGATCGCCGAACTGCTGATCGCCTAGGATCACGTTCGGCCGCCTCTTGTGAAGGGAGGCCCCGTGGACGCACTGGGTGGAATCGGGAAGCTGCTCGTCTACGCCGGTGTGGCGCTGGCGGCGGTCGGCGGACTGCTGATCGTCATCGGTCGGACACCCGGTGCGGCCGATCTCTTTTCGTGGCTCGGGCGGCTGCCGGGCGACATCTCGATCAAACGCGACAACGTCTCCTTCTACTTTCCGCTGGCGACCAGTGTCGTGGTCAGCCTGGTGCTGAGCCTCCTGCTGTATCTGGTCAATTGGATCGGCAAACGCTGATGCGCATCCTCTCAAGACTCATCCTGCTGACGGCGGTTCTTTGGCTCGCGGTCGTCCCTGCCTGGGCGGCGGGACCCGCGCCGACCATTCGGGTGATGGTGGCGCAGGACGTGCCACGCATCGATGTCCAGAGCGACGGCGCCATCACGGTCAGCACGATGGAAGGCAGGCGTATGACCCTGCCCTCGCCGGTGGCCCTGTCGATGACGCCGCGCGGTGTGGTGGTGAACACCACGTCCATCATCAGCGAGCGGGTCGATGTGGCCAGCTCGACGGGACGTCTCACGCTCACGACAGCCTCTGCGTCCGGCGGTACGGTGAAGGCGGCGCCAAACGGTGGGGTGGTAATTCCGGGCGCAGGCCCGTCGGTGACGAAATGGATGATGCGTGGAGGTTTGCAGGTCTGGCAGCGTGGGCGCGGGTTGCTGGTGGTGAACGATCTCGGCATCGAAGACTATGTGATGGGGGTGGTGCCGGGGGAAGTGAACGCGAGTTGGCACGGCGAGCTCCTGAAGGCGCAGGCCGTGGCGGCGCGCACCTATGCGTTGTATCAACGGACGCAGAACGGCGCGCGGGAATACGATGTAGCGGCCACGACGCAGGATCAGGTGTATCAGGGCGTGCGCGGTGTGGACGAGCGCGTCGCGCGCGCGGTCGAGAGCACGCGCGGGCTTGTCGTTAGTCATCTCGGACGGCCCATCTATGCGGCCTTCTCGTCGACTGCGGCTGGGCCGACCGAAGATGCGATGAACGTGTGGGCCAAGGACCTGCCGTACCTGCGCGGCGTCGATTGTCCGTTCGATACGAATTCGCCCTACTATCGGTGGCGTGTGGCCGTCCCGCTGGACAAGCTGGAGCGCAGCCTGCGCGCCATGGGTGTGGCGGTCGGCAGCATCGCCAGCGTGACGCCGTTCGGCTATAGCCGCGCCGGTCGCGTGACGCGCCTGCGGGTGCTGCATTCGCAAGGCGAGCTGATCTTGCGGGGAGAAGATCTGCGCAAAGTCGTCGGCTATTCGACCTTGCCCAGCACGCGCTTTGACGTGGAGGCGCAGGCCCAGGATGTGGTGTTCACCGGATTTGGGTCCGGGCACGGCGTGGGGATGTGTCAGTGGGGCGCCAAGCAATTGGCCGAGCTGGGCTATCCGTTCCGCACGATTCTCAATTACTACTATCCGGGCACCGAGCTGAAGTCCGTGGCCGACGTCGACCTCTCGCCTGTCCCGCAGCCGTCCTGAGCGCGCGGGCATGGATCTCTCCACATTCGATTTCCCGTTCGATCCGTCGTTGATTGCGACGCGTCCGGTGGAGCCGCGCGACCAGGCGCGGTTGCTGGTCGTCGATCGACAGACCGGCGCGCTTCAGCATCGGCGCGTCTGTGACCTCCCTGATCTGCTGGCTCCTGGTGACCTGGTGGTGGCAAACGATACGAAGGTCCGTCCTGCGCGCGTGCCGGCCAGGAAGGCGGGGAGCGGCGGGCAGGTCGAGATCCTCTTCGTGCGTCAGATCGCCGAGACCGAGTGGGACGTGCTGATGAAAGGTCGGCTGCACGTCGGGCAGCGGTTGGACGTGGCGCCGGACACCGTGGCGGTGATTACGCGGCGGGATGCCGACGGGACCAGGGTGCGCATCGACAGTGCGCGGCCCTTCCGTCAGGTGATGGACGAATGCGGGCGGATGCCGCTGCCGCCCTACATCAAACGCGAGCCGGAGGCGGCGGATCGCGCCTGGTATCAGACGACCTTTGCGGCGGCCGAAGGCGCCATCGCCGCGCCGACTGCGGGGCTGCACATCACGGACGCGCTCCGCGCGCGCTTCGCGCAGCGGCAGATCGGGTGGGTGACCGTCACGTTGCACGTGGGGCTGGGCACGTTCAAGCCGGTGACCGTGACGCAGATCGAAGACCATCGGATGGAGGCGGAGGCGGCGACGTTGTCGGCCGAGACAGCGGAGGCGATTCGGCGGACGCGGGCGAGCGGCCATCGTATCGTGGCGATCGGGACGACGAGCGTCCGAACGTTGGAATCCTGTGTGACGGATGCCGGCGAGATACGGCCGCGGTCAGCTGAGACCGCACTGTTCATCACGCCGGGCTACCGCTTCCGCGCCGTGGACGCGATGGTGACGAACTTTCATTTTCCCAAGACGACGCTGCTGATGCTGGTCTCGGCGTTGGCGGGTGTCGAGCGGATGCGGGAGGCCTATCGCGTGGCCGTACAGGAACGGTATCGGTTCTATTCGTACGGCGACGCGATGCTGATTCTGTAGCCGCTTAGAGCATGTCCTTGCGGATCTTGATGGGGATGGTCTTCTTCAGCTCTTCGGTATAGGCCGCCAGAGCGCGCTGCTGCTTCTGGGACAAGAAATCCTGCAGGAGCGTATCCTTCGCCTGATCCTTGTTGGCGTCCGCCTGCGACTGGCGCGCGGTCAAGGATTGCGCCTCCGCCGTCTCCGCCGGGGTGAGCGCCACGGAGTCCCGTACAAGCATGCGCGCCTTATTCGCCAACAGTTCGGCCGCTTGCGAGGTTTCGAAGGAGGCCGGCGTCATGCGGTTGGCCGCCAGAATGCGCTTGTAGAGGTCTGGGTCGAACTGCCCGTTCTTCTGAAAGTCGGGCCGGTGCATGATGCTTTCGCGCAAATCCTCCGGTGAGACGGTCAAGCCCATATTGCGCGCGACCGTGGTCCAGAGCCGGAGGTCCACCAGGTTGTCGATCACCATCTGCTTGATGGTTTCGTCCTTGATCTCGCCCTGCACATTGTCGCGATAGAAACGGTAGGCGTTCTCGTAGACGCGACGGAATTCATCCTGTCCCACGCGCAGCTCGCCGACGGTGGCAATGGCATCCGAGCCTTGCTCGCCGAAGCCCCACCAGCCCATGGTAATGACGAAGGCGACGGCCAACGTGAGCATAATGGTTTTGATGACCCACGGATGGCCGTGATTGACGTCGCGTAACAGCTTGATCATGCGTCCTCCCGAAAAAGAGAGGGCATTGTACAAGGCTCGCTCGGGCAGGGCAAGATCGTGCGTGGGGCGGGATGCGCGCGCCGGGTCGCAGCGGCCCGGCCGCGAGTCTAGAGAGAATTGCCGAAGGAAGACTCATGAACCACGCGCGCGGCGTTGCCTCGGCATGCGGCCACGGCGGTGAGAAGTGTGTTTGTGGTGGCTCGGGGTATTTGCTATACTGCGCGCGAGTTGGGAGCGCACGCGATACTCCAGAGTGATGAGGCGGTCCGCGTGACGGTCGATTCGGATGGGTTCGCGGTCTATCCCAAAGCGCACGGCCTGAATCGCGCCCTGGCTCGCTGTGTGGATCTACTTATCGCAGCGGCCGTCCAGCAGGCGGTCCCCTCGGTCGGATTCTTCGCGGGCCTTACCTACCTGCTTGCCGCGGACGGTTTGTCCCAGGGGCGCAGTCTCGGAAAACGGGTGGTCGGACTTCGTACCTGGAGCCTGTCGCGCCGGGGGTCTGCATCATTTTCAGAATCCATTATCCGAAATCTTCCTTTCGCGATACTCTTTCTACTCTTCCAGCTCCCATTCGTCGGATGGTTGTTGGCTCTGGCGGTGGCGGCGTTCGAAGGGCTGTTGGTGATCGGGAACGAGCGCGGTATACGGCTGGGTGATGAGTTCGCGCAGACTCAAGTGTTGGATGCGGAGCCGCTGGATGCGCCGCGGTCGCCCTAGCCGGGCGGCATGGGCGGCAGAGACGGTGCGGGACGCCGGAAGGCCGCCGACCTCCTGCGGCATCGAATGACGAGACGGATGGAGTAACGGACGACCCGGTCTTTATGACGGGTGAGAAGGGAGTGCGACTGTGGGACTCGGCAGCGACATGCTCGGCTGGTTCTCCAATGACCTGGCGATTGATCTCGGCACCGCCACCACCTTGGTGTACGTACGGGGGCGCGGCATCGTCTTAAACGAACCGTCCGTCGTGGCGGTCGAGAAGAAGACGGAAAAGGTGTTGGCCGTCGGGGCCGACGCCAAGAAGATGCTCGGCCGTACGCCGGGCAACATCACCGCCGTGCGTCCGATGAAAGAAGGCGTCATCGCCGACTTTGAAATGGCCGAGAGCATGCTCCGGCATTTCATTCAAAAGGCGCACAACCGCAGCGCGTTCGTGCGGCCGCGGATCATCATCGGCGTGCCCTCGCGGATCACGCAGGTGGAACAGCGTGCCGTGCGCGACTCGGCCGAATTGGCCGGTGCGCGCGAGGTCTATTTGATCGAAGAGCCGGTGGCGGCCGCGATCGGCGCGGGACTGCCCATCACCGAACCGTCGGGCAACATGGTGGTGGATATCGGCGGCGGGACGACGGATATCGCCGTGATCTCGCTGGGCGGCATCGTCTACAGCGAATCGGTCAAGGTGGCGGGCGATCGCATGGACGATGCGATCATGAATTACATTAAGAAGAAGTACAACTTGCTCGTGGGCGAGCACATGGCGGAGCGGGTGAAGGTGGAAATCGGGTCCGCCTATCCGTTCGAAGAGCGGAAGACCATGATGATCAAGGGCAGGGATTTGATCTCCGGAATCCCTCGCACGTTGGTGGTAGATGACGCGGAGATTCGTGAGGCGTTGCAGGAACCGATCGGGACGATTGTAAATGCCATCAAGGTGGCGCTGGAAAATACGCCCCCCGAACTGGCGGGCGACATTATCGATCGCGGCATCGTGCTGACGGGCGGAGGATCGCTGCTGAAGGGCATGGACACGCGCTTGCGCGAGGAAACCAACCTGCCCATCATCACGGTGGACGATCCGCTGACGTCGGTGGTGTTGGGAGTCGGCAAGATTTTGGATGAACTCGACCTCCTCCGCAAAGTGTCGGTGATGTCCCAGTACAGCAGTACCCGCTGATCGGTTCCGTCCGGGACACGGATGGCCATAGCTCGTTTGACATACGGCTCCCGGCGCTTCGTCCTGGGAGTAGTCGCGCTCTTCCTGTTGCTTCTTCTGCTGCTTCCCGCACAGACGCAAGGATTCCTGCTGCAATTCGGCGGCCCGGTCGGGCGCGTGCTCGCCTGGCCGATCGAAGCGTTCGCGGGCGTCACATCCTCCGTGCGCGAGCTGTGGGAGGGCTACGTCGCGCTGCAGGACGTGCATGACGACAATCGCCGCCTCAGCCGCGAAGTGGAATTGTTGCGCGAAGAAAACAATCGGCTGCGCGAGTCGGCCGATGTGGCGCAGCGCCTCTCTGCGATCATGCAGTTCCGCGAGAAGCAGCCGTACCAGACCGTGGCCGCGCGCGTGATCGGCAAGGACGCGACCAACTGGTATCAAGCCATTCTGATCGACAAGGGCGAATCCGACGGCGTGGAGCCGGAGATGGGCGTGATCACGCCGGTGGGCGTGGTGGGTCGCGTCGTGAAGACGACGCACACGACCGCCGTCGTTCTGCTGATCACCGACCCCAACAATGCCATTGCGGCGCTGCTGCAACGCACGCGCGACGAAGGCATTGTGGAGGGGACGGCGCAGCGCGGCGTGCGGATGAAATATATCCCGTTGCTGGCGGGCATTCAGGACGGCGATTGGATCGTGACGTCGGGCTTGGTCGGCGGCTTCCCGCGCGGCTTGCCGATCGGCACGCTGAATAAAGTGGCGAAGGACGAGGGCGAGTTGTTCCAAGTGGCGGCGGTCGAGCCGGCCGTGAACCTTGCGAAGGTCGAAGAGGTCTTGGTCATCACCACATTGGCCGACGCGCCGGCGCCGGAGACGTTCCAGCTCGGCCCGAAGAAGGCCGGGAAGGCCACGCCGTGAAAGGCTGGGTCTACGCCGCACTGATCGTGTTCGCGGTGCCGTTGCAGACCACCGTGCTGAGCCACGTGAGCCTCCGCAGCGTGGAGCCGGATCTGGTGCTGATCGCCGTCGTGCTGATCGGCCTATTGGCCGGTGAGCTCGAAGGCGTGCTGATCGGGCTGCTGCTGGGCTTTGTGCAGGATTTATTTTCCGCGGGCGCGGCCTTTCCCAATCTCATCACCAAGAGCGTGGTCGGGTTCGCCGCCGGGTTGATCGGGCGGCAGGTCGTGCAGGTCACGACGCTCGTGGTGGCCGTGAGCGGCCTGCTGCTGTCGACGGCCAGCGGCCTGGCCTTTCTCTACTTGGCGCGCGGCCGCTCGCCGTTGGACGCGCTGTTGACGGTGCCGACGCTGCTGTTGCCGCAGGCCCTGATGGATGCGTCGTTGGCGGCCGTCGTCTTTTGGCTGATGACCTCTATCCTGCCGCTGTTCACCGGCGTTGCCGTGCCGGTCACGCGGCTGAATCGACTCTGAGGAATCGGGAGCACGCAGAACGACGATGGGGTACGGGGCGTCCGACGCCGAGCTGTCCGAAGTCCAGCGACGACTGGCCATCCTCCGGCTGGGGCTGCTCCTGGTCGTGGCGCTGCTGGGTGTGCGCCTCTGGTATCTGCAAGTCCGTGACGGCCCCTACTATCAAGACCTCGCCGAAAATAACCGGATGCGCGCCGTGCTGGTCGAGCCGGCTCGCGGTCTGGTCTACGACCGCAACGGTGTGTTGCTCGTCAATAACGTGCCGAGCTTCACGCTCTACGTCTCGTTGGAAGACGTGAAGGACCGCCCCGCCCTCGTCGCCAAGCTCAACGGCTTGCTGGGTCTCGAACCGGAAGTCATCGAAAAGAAGCTTGCGGCCAAAGGCCCGCGGCAAATGCCGAAGAAGATCAAAGATCGGCTGACGCTGCGTGAGGCGACGCTGATCGAATCGCATCGGTTGGATTTGCCGGGCGTGATGGTCGAAGTCGAATCACAACGCAATTATTTGCACGGCGTCGTCGGCGGGCACCTCATCGGCTACGTGGGCGAAGTGTCGGCCGATCAGTTGGAACGGGCCGAGGGCGACGATTTACACCAAGGCAGTTTAATCGGGCAGTACGGAATCGAAAAGTCGTTCGACCGTGTGATGCGGGGCAAGGCCGGGCAGAAAAGTGTGGAAGTGGACGCCTTGGGCCACGCCAAGCATACGACGGTGATCGAACGGCCTCGGCCCGGGAACGACTTGTATCTGACGATCGATGTGCGGCTGCAAAAGCTGGCGGAAGAGCTGCTAGGTGAAGAGGACGGCGCGATCGTCGCGTTGGACCCGACGAACGGCGAGGTGTTGGCGTTGGCCAGCCGCCCGGCCTTCGACCCGAACATGATGTCGCGCGAACTGACGGGCAAACAGTGGGAGCAGATCGTCCAGAACGAACGGCATCCGCTCACGAACCGGGCGCTGCAGGGGCAGTATCCGCCCGGCTCGACGTTCAAGATTGTGATGGCGGCGGCGGCGCTGGAAAGCCATACGATGACGCCGACGACGCCGGTGCATTGCAACGGCGGCTATCAATTCGGCAAGCGGCTGTTCCGCGACTGGAAAAAGGGCGGGCACGGCACGGTCGATTTGGACGAGGCGATCGTGCATTCCTGCGACGTGTATTTCTACCAGGTCGGCCAGCGGATGGGGATCGAGACCATTCATCAGTACGGCAAGATGTTCGGGCTGGGCAAGGAAACGGGGATCGAGTTGCCGTCGGAGCGGACGGGTATCATGCCCTCGCCGGCCTGGAAGGAAAAGGCGAAGAAGGAGCAGTGGTTCCCGGGTGAAACGATTTCCGTCTCCATCGGGCAGGGCTACGTGACGGTGACGCCGCTCCAAATGGCGACCCTGGTCGGCACGGTGGCGAACGACGGCGTGGCCTATCGTCCGCATCTGCTGCGCGCGGTGATGGATCGTACGATCGGGCAGATGCAGGAGCTGCCGGCGGTCCCACGGGAAACGTTGCCGTTGCGTCCGGAGACGCTCAAGGTCATTCAAAAGGGGTTGGCCGGTGTGGTGCAGCGCGGCACGGCGGGGCGTTCGCGCTCCGACATCGTGACGATGGCCGGGAAAACCGGCACCGCGCAGACGGCGGCCCTGCGGACCGGGCCTGAATCCGAAATCCCCAAGAAGTTTCGCGACCACGCCTGGTTTGTGGCCTACGCGCCGACGGACAAGCCGAAGATTGCGGTGTCCGTGTTGGGCGAGCACATGGGGCACGGCGGCTCGGCCGCGGCGCCCTTAGCCAAGGCGCTGATCGAAGCCTATGTCACGTTGAAGCCGACGACGCCGCCGACCGCCGCACCCCAGTCGGGCGAGGCGCGCGCCGCGTCGGCCGCCCCCGCACAGGAGACCGGGCTATGATCAACCGCATGTTGGATGATCGCCGCGTCGACGGGTTCGACCTGCAATTCCTGGCGGTGGTGGTGGCGATTCTCGGCTTGGGCGTCGTCACGATTTACAGCGTGACGTATCAGCAGGTCGGCAGCATGGCCTTCTACCTCAAGCAGCTCATGTGGATCGGCATGGGCGTGGCGGCCTTTCTCGTCATGTACCTGGTCGATTACCACAAGATCGCGCGGCTCTCCTACCTGCTCTACGGGACGATCATCGTGCTGCTGCTGGTCGTGTTGATGATGGGCAAGACCAGCCGAGGCGCGCAACGGTGGATCCCCATCGGCCCCTTCGCGTTTCAACCGTCGGAGTTCGCGAAGCTCGTGCTGATTCTGGTCCTGGCGACCTACTATGCCGCGGCGCCGCGCACGGGCTGGATGCAGCGGGTGCTGATTCCCGGCGCCATCATGTTGCCCGGCCTGCTGCTGATTTTGAAACAACCGGACTTGGGCAGCGGACTCAGCTTCATGGCCGTCTATGCGGCGATGCTGTTGGTCGTCGGCATGCGGTCGAAAGCGCTCGGCATCATCTTTCTGTTTTCGTTGATGCTGTTTCCGTTCGCCTGGGAAATCGGGTGGACGTCGCTGCACGACTACCAACGCCAACGGGTGCTGACCTTCATCGACCCCGACTACGATCCGGCCGGCAAGGGCTACCATGCGATGCAGTCGCGCATCGCCATCGGCTCGGGCGAGTTGACGGGCAAGGGCCTCTATGGCGGCACGCAAAGCCAGCTGAAGTTCTTGCCGGAAGGCCACACGGACTTTATCTTCGCCGTGTATGCGGAGGAGTGGGGCTTTCTCGGGGTGGTGGTGCTGCTGACCCTATTTATTATATTGATAACGCTGTCGGTGGAGATTGCCCTACGGGCCAAGGACCTCTTAGGGTCGCTGCTGGCGGCCGGGGTGTGCGCCATGCTGTGCTTTTGCATGGTCGTGAACATCGGTATGACGGCCGGCATGTTTCCCATCGTGGGCATTCCTTTGCCATTGATGAGTTACGGCGGGAGTGCCACAATCATGACCCTGGCCTCCTTGGGCCTCCTCTTGAATGTGAAACGCCGACGACTGGCGCTGTTTTATTGACGGACGTGTGAATAATTGTGCGACGCATCCCGGCCGACCACGGTCGCCAGGGCTTTTCCCGGCGGCGGCGTGCGGTGTCTCGGCGGGAGGCCTCGTGAGTTGGGGCGAAGAATGAACCGTGTGAACCGCGGGGAGGGCGTATGACGACCGGAGCATGTCGGAACAACACCGATCGTGTCACTGCCGGCCTGGTCACCGCCCCTCGGTCCGCACAGATGAGGAGTGGACGACATGGGATTGGAGATAGCGATCAGTGTTGCGCGGGAAGAAACCCGCGTAGCCGTACTCGACAATGGGGTCGTGACCGACCTCTTTAGCGATCGGGCGAAGCATAAGGATTTCGTCGGGAACATTTATAAGGGGCGTGTGGCGAAGGTGCTGCCGGGCATGCAGGCGGCCTTCATCGATTTAGGGCTCGAAAAATCCGCCTTCATGCACGCGTCGGACGTGTGCACGGACGAAGGGCCGAGCGAAACGCTGTTCGACAGCGACGACGACGATCAGAGCCCGGAGGTCGCGAAGGCCAAGCGCCAAGGCGTCAAGCCGATCGAACAATTGCTCACCGAGGGGCAGGAGATCATGGTACAGATCTCCAAGGGGCCCATCGGGACCAAAGGCCCGCGGGTGACCGGCTACGTGTCGTTGCCGGGCCGGTATCTGGTGTTCATGCCCGGCGTCGATCACGTCGGGGTGTCCCGCCGCATTTCCAAGGACGAAGAACGCAGCCGCCTGAAAGACATCATGCGGCAGCTGCGCAAGCCGGGGTTCGGCTACATCGTGCGGACCGTCAGCGAAGGCGTCCGCGAGGAAGACCTGCGGGCCGACGTCGATTTTCTGCACGTGCTCTGGCAGGACATTTTGGCCAAGCGCGAGCGGCCCGAACTGCCGTCGTTGCTGCACTCCGACCTGTCGTTGGCGTTCCGCGTCGTGCGCGATATGTTCTCGCGTAAAGTCGACCGGCTGTGGATCGACTCGCGCTCGGAATACGACGCCATCCGCAGCTTCGTGAATCGCTTTCTGCCTGAACTTGCCTCGCGGATTCACCTCTACGAGAAGCAGGACCCGCTGTTCGATCATCTCGGCATCGAGCACGAAATTCAGCGCGCGCTGTCCCGCAAGGTCTGGTTGAAGTCGGGCGGATACATCGTGGTCGACCATACGGAGGCGATGACCGTCATCGACGTGAACACCGGTCGGTTTGTCGGCAAACGCGATCAGGAAGAGACGATTCTCCGCAACAACATGGAGGCGGCTAAAGAGATCGCCTATCAGGTGAAGTTGCGCGGGATCGGCGGCATCATCATCGTCGACTTCATCGACATGGAGCGGGAGCGCAATCGCGACAAGGTGTACCACGCGTTGGTCGACGCCATGTCGGTCGACAAGGCGCGCACCAGAATTTCGCGCGTCTCGGATCTCGGCTTGATCGAGATTTCCCGCGAGCGTGTGCGCGAGGATATTTTCCGGGCCATGTCCGAGCCCTGTCACTACTGCGACGGCCGCGGCTATACGAAGTCGCCCACCACGGTGGCCTACGATATCTTCCGCGAGATTCGTCGGTTGGGGCGCGGCCAGGACGCGCAACATATCGTCGTCGGCGCCCATCCGACCGTCGCCGGCGTGTTGCAGGATGAAGAGCGTCAAGGCGTCGAGGATCTGGAACATTTTGCGAACAGCAAAATCCTCGTGACCGGCGATCCATCCCTGCACATCGAGCAATACGACATCGCGCTGCTCTAGCACGGGGCTCTCTCTGTGCGCGTCATGCGGCAGGATGCCCAGGCAGGCGCCTGTCACTTCCTATCAGGGCGCCCGGAGCGCAGGCGTCGGCAATCCTATGCACGCGGATGAGTTACGCGACTGGTTGACGCTCCAGGCCATCCACGGCCTCGGTAACAGCACACGCTGGACGTTGGTGCAGGCGTTCGGCACGCCTCGGGCGCTGCTCTCCGCACCGGCCGAGGAGTTGCGCGCGCGTGGCTGCTCGGAGGCCCTGGCGCGGGCGATTGCCGAGGGCCCGGACGCCGCGACGCGGACCGCCATCGATCGTGAGATCGACAGCATTGTGCGACGCCGCGTAACTGTTCTCTCGTGCCTCGATCCGGCCTATCCCGCGCTCCTGACCACCATCACCGATCCGCCATCGCTGCTGTATGTCAGCGGCGACTGGCGTGCAGACGAGACCTGCACGGTGGCGATCGTCGGGTCGCGCAAAGCGACGCCGCAGGCGCGGGTCTTCACCGAACGGTTGAGCGCAGAGTTCGTTGCCGCCGGGTGGACGGTGGTGAGCGGCCTGGCCCGCGGTATCGACGCCGCTGCGCACCGTGGTGCCCTTGCCGGTGGAGGCCGTACGCTGGCCGTGATGGCCTGCGGCATCGACCGTGTCTACCCGCCGGAACATGCGGCCTTGCGGAAGGATGTCGAACGTCAAGGCGCGGTGCTGTCTGAGTTTCCCCTCGGCTCGCCGCCGCACAGCTATCACTTTCTCCGACGCAATCGGATCATCAGCGGTCTATCGCGTGGGGTGATCGTGGTGGAAGCGACGTTGAAGAGCGGCGCGCTGGTCACCGCGCGTCTGGCCGCGGAGCAGGGGCGCGAGGTGTTTGCCGTGCCCGGGCCGGTGCGCGAAGAGACCAGTCGCGGGCCGCATCGTCTGATTAAAGAGGGCGCCGCGCTCGTAGAGTCCGCGGCGGATGTGCTCACGGTGTTGTTGCCGCAGTTGGATGCCGACACGCGCGCGCGGTTGACGCCGCTGGCCCCAGCGAAGGCGGCAGCAGGAGGACCCAGCGACACGCCGACGGCCGACGAACGCTTGGTGCTCGACGCACTGGGGGCGGAGCCGGTGCATATCGACGATTTGACGGTCCACTGTGGACTCGCCGGGCCCACCGTCATGGCGACGTTGCTCGGTCTCGAATTGCAGGGTGCGGTGCGGTCTCTGCCGGGTCAACTGTATCTGCGCTGCTGAGAAGTGCTATGGTGGGTCGCGGGCCGAATCCGGGAATTGCTTGCATCGCGTGCGAATCGTACGGTAGAAGTCATCGAGTGGGATAGGGTCCCGTCACAGGCTGCTGCGCAGTTGCACACATGGCTAAATCACTGATCATCGTCGAGTCGCCCGCCAAGGCGCGCACCATTACCAAGTATTTGGGGCGCGGCTACACGGTCATGGCGTCGGTCGGCCACGTGAAGGATTTGCCGACGAGCAAGCTCGGCGTCGATCTCGAGAATGAATTTGAGCCCCAGTATGTGACGATCAAGGGCAAGTCCAAGGTCCTCTCCGACATTAAGAAAAAGGCTCAGGAAGTCGATACGGTCTATCTCGCGCCCGACCCTGATCGCGAGGGCGAAGCGATCGCGTGGCATATCGCGCAGGAACTGCTCGGCAAATCCAAAAAGAAGCACGACAAGATCTATCGGGTGCTGTTCAACGAAATCACCGAGTCGGCGATCAAGCGCGCGCTGAAGTCGCCCGGTCAGATCGACATGAAGCTGGTGAACGCGCAGCAGGCGCGTCGTGTGCTGGACCGCATCGTCGGGTACCAGGGCAGCCAGTTGCTGTGGAAAAAGGTCCGCCGCGGACTCAGCATGGGTCGCGTGCAGTCGGTGGCCGTGAAGATGATCTGCGAGCGCGAGGCGGAACGCGAAGCCTTCCGGTCGGTGGAATATTGGTCGATCACGGCGCTCCTTCAGGGGGCGCAGCCGCCGTCGTTCGAGGCCAAGCTGCAGGCGATCAACGGGCAGGAGGCGGTGATTGCGAACGCGGCCGACGCCGACCGTGTCGTGCAGGATGTGCAGGGCAAGGCATTCCTCGTGCGCAGCGTGGAGCGGAAGGAACGGAAGCGCAATCCGGTCGCGCCCTTCATCACCAGCCGCTTGCAGCAGGAAGCCGCGCGCAAGCTGCGCTTTACGCCTAAGAAGACCATGACGCTGGCGCAGCATCTCTATGAGGGCGTCGAAGTCGGCAGCGAAGGACCCGTCGGCCTCATCACCTACATGCGTACCGACTCGACGCGCATTTCGCAGGAAGCGCTCGATGCCGTGCGCGAGCTCATTCGCGACAAGTTCGGCGCCGAGTATTTACCGGCGACGCCGAACGTCTATAAGACGCAGAAGGCCGCGCAGGAAGCGCACGAGGCGATTCGGCCCACGTCGGTGACGCGCGATCCCGAGTCCGTTCGGCAGTACCTCGAGCCCGACTCCTATCAACTCTACAAGCTGATTTGGAATCGCTTCGTGGCGTCGCAGATGACACCGGCGATTTTGGACGTGACGCGCGTGGACAGCACGCCCCTCGGGACTGCCGCGGATTACACGTTCCGGACGACCGGGACGATTGTGAAGTTCCCCGGGCATACCGCCGTCTATTTGGAAGGCAAGGACACGGACGGGCAGGACGCCCAGGCCAAGTCGGTTGAGGATTCCGACGACGCCAACGAGCGGCAGCTTCCCGACATGGAAGAGGGGCAGTCGTTGCGGTTGGTCGCGCAGGAGGCCGCAGCAAACGGCCTGGCGCCTAAACAGCACTTCACGCAGCCGCCGCCGCGCTACAACGAAGCCTTGTTGATTCGCGAATTAGAAGAAAAGGGCATTGGGCGGCCGTCGACCTATGCGGCGATTATTTCCACGATTCAAGACCGCAAATATGTCGATAAGCTAGAAGGCCGTTTCGTGCCGACGGAGACGGGCCGCACCGTCAACGATTTTTTGGTGAAGGGCTTCCCGGAGCTGCTGAATACCGACTTCACGTCGCAGATGGAGCAGGAGCTCGACGAGGTCGAAGAGGGCAACAAGGAATGGGTTGCCGCGGTGCGCGACTTTTACAATCCGTTCACGCGCGACATGGCGGTGGCGGAGACCATCCCGGGACCGAAGGATATTGTCGAGCCGCCCACCAATTTGCCCTGCGAAAAGTGCGGGCGCATGTTGGAAATCAAATGGGGACGCAACGGCAAGTTCTTGGCGTGCCCCGGGTATAAAGACGATCCGCCCTGCAAGAATACGCAGAACTTCGAGCGCCTGGCCGACGGGACGGTGAAGATCGTTCCGAAAGAAGAGATCACGACCGACGAAAAGTGTGAGAAGTGCAGCAGTCCCATGGTCGTCAAGTCCGGGCGCTTCGGGAAATTCCTGGCCTGCTCGGCCTATCCGACCTGTAAGACAACCCGCGCCCTGTCGGTGGGGGTGAAGTGTCCGTCCCCCGGCTGCGACGGCGACCTGGTTCAGAAGCGCACGCGCAAGGGACGCGTGTTCTACGCCTGTTCCCGCTATCCCAAGTGCGAGTATGCGCTCTGGGATCGTCCCGTTAAAAAGCCCTGCCCAAGCTGCAGCGCGCCGTTTCTGGTCGAAAAGGTCAGTAAGCAATCCACTACGGTGAAGTGCGCCAACGCCGACTGCGGCTATCAGGACGCCGGCTAGACCTTCCTCCCGTTTCACGACACGCGACACAACACCGTCAGCGGTCGTTCCCTCGCGGCTCCCGCTCCGCCGGATTTCTTTCGGCACGGTTAGGATCTCACAACGGGCTCGATCTCGAAACGCGCGAGCCGCACGCGTGGTGGTGCGCGGTGCCGAGGAATTGAGAAAGACTTTCAATATTAATAAATTATACTTAGAAAGAGGTTGACCTCGTTGTGCCGTTTGCGCATAATGGCGCCGACAGTGGGCCATCACGGAGGAGGCGTATGAAAGCGAAGGAAGGGGTCATCAATCTGCTCAATAAGGTGCTGACGGCCGATCTGACGGCCATCAACCAATATTTTGTGCATGCCAAGATGTGTAAGAACTGGGGGTATGAGCGGCTGCATCACAAAGTGCGGGAGCGCAGCATCGACGAGATGAAAGACGCGGATGTCTTGATCGAGCACATTCTCTATCTGGAAGGCGTGCCGAACGTCCAGCGGATGAACACCGTGCATGTCGGCGAGACCGTGCCGGAGCAGCTGAAGCTGGATCTGAAAGCCGAGCACGAAATGCTGGCGCTGCTGAGCGACGGCGTGACCCACTGCGCCAAGGTTGCGGACTTCACCACGCGCCATATGCTTGAAGAGATGGTCAAGGACGTGGACGCCCACATCGATTGGATCGAAACGCAGCAGGAAACGATCAAACAGATCGGGCTGGAAAACTACCTGGCCGAACAGATCAAAAAAGACAGTTAGATCATCAGGACACGAAGGAAGATAAACGAGTTATGAAAGCACAAGAGGGCATCATCGAGCGGTTGAACACCGTGTTGCGTGCGGAACTGACCGCCGTCCATCAATATCTGTTGCACGCGGCGCTCTGTAAGCAGTGGGGGTACTTGCGGCTGCACGAGCATTTTGCGCATCTCGCGCAAGAGGAAGTCGCGCACTCCTCCGGTCTGATTCAGCACATCTTGTATCTGGACGGTCAGCCGGACGTGAGTCGTCTGGACGCGGTGGCCGGCGGGAAGGGTGTCCCGGAACTTCTTGCCGCGGACCTGGCCTTTGAAGTGGAAGATCTGGCGGTGCTGCGCGAAGCTGTGACCCATAGCACCAAGGTGCAGGACTACACGACGCGACATCTCTTGGAAGAGATGACGGTCGATACGGAAGAGCACATCAATTGGTTCGAAACGCAGCTTCGCACCATCAAACAGATCGGTGCCGAGCGCTATCTCGCCGAGCAACTCAAGTCCTAACCGACGCGGGGCCGCGGAGCCGACTGTCCTACGCGACAGTCGGCTCCTGAGCGTCAGCGGTCTCTCCCAACCTCATCCTGACGCAGGCTACCCATCCGGGGACGCTCCCTACACAGTCGACGATGTGAACGAGCCGGCGATTCATCCCGTACGAAGCTTACTGTGCCTTGGATAGCGAGAGGCGCACGGCTCGCGCGTCGTCGTTATTGGTGCTGCTGACTGCGGTGGCATCCACGCCTTTCCATCCCACGGCCATTGCCGAGCTCTTGTCGGGCGAGAGCGCGAGTCCGAAGAGCGCGTCCGTCGGTCCCCCGAAATCAATCAGTTCCACGCCGGTTCCATTCAGCGTCGTATCCCGCTTGCCGTCTTTGCTCAAGACGACAATGGCGGCCTCTTGCGAGGCGGCTGTCGGCTTGCCTTGTCCCACAATGAGGACACGACCGTCCGGCAGCACCTCCAGCTTGCGGCTTCTGTCGTCTTGTCCCGCGACATCGATCATGGTCAGGCCGTTGTCGCCATAGGAGCGGTCCCACGATCCGTTCGCCAGGAAGCGTGCGCTGATGATGTCGACGGTTCCCGGCGAAGTCCCGCGGCCATAGCCGGCGACGACGAGATTCGAGTCTTGAAGCGCGACGTCGTAGGCCTCCGCCACAAAGGGGAGCAGCGCCACATTCACGATGCCGTTTTGGCCGAAGCTCGGATCCAGTTGCCCGTTCGGGAGTAAGCGGAACAGGCTGGTGGTGACGGGGCCGATGTCGGCAGTGTGGCCGCTGACCACGATCTTGCCGTCCGGCTGCACGAGCGCGGTGCGCGGATTGTCGGATCCTCCACCAACATCCACCGTGGCGACACCGTTTGTCCCGAACGTCGCGTCCAGGGCGCCGTGAGCCGTGAGCTTGATCACCGCATAGTCGATATCCGTACGACCAACGCCGTCGGCGAGCCTGCCGCCGATGACGAGCAGGTCATCGTTCGCCATGCGCGTCAACCCCCACACGGTATCGCCGCGGAACGCGGTCCCCGACGGTACGCCCGTACTGAGGTCGAGCCGAACCAGGCCGTTGCTGCCGAAGGTCGGATCGAGCTGGCCGGTAGAGTCGAAGCGGACGACGGCAATATCCGTGTCCCGCGCGGTCGCGACGGGGGCCGTCACATCGTGTTCGATGGGACCGGCAATGACAATCTTACCGTCGGACTGCACGGCTAACCCCCGCGCAAGCTCTGCGGTCTTGCCGCCCACCGCGACGTTGATGCGTGCGATACCGTTGTCCCCAAACGAGGGATCGAGGCTGCCGCTCGACGTGAGTCGCACCAGCACCATGCGCGTATCGCCTTTCACGGTGTCGAATCCTGTGGCGTAGTAGCGGCCGTCTGCGGCGGCGACGACGGTGAGGAGACGATCCGTTTCGGTGGCGGACAGGGAGGTCTCCAGCACGGTGCGGGTGAGCGGAGGGGGCGGCGCGGAGCTGTCGCTGCCGCCGCATCCGGCGAGTGACAGCAAGAAGCCCAGGGCCATGATGCGAGGCAGAGGGAATAATGACTGCGATATGTGCGTGGTCACAGCAGGCACGATCATGGAACCTCCAATTCATAAAGTGGGCGCTCTCTCAGATCTAAGTGGATGGGCGTACGGTATGCAGGACACTCCTTTCCCTCGTGTATGGCCGGCGGTGCGGCCATGCAGTGAGTGCTCACGTTGTCAGGGGTTTGCGCGGGTCCATTTCTGTGAGGCGCTGCGCTTAGCCGAGTTCGAAAAACAACAGCGCCAGCAGGGGCGGTAGCAGGCCTGCCGCCACAAGCCATTTGCCGCGTCGCGCCATGCCGTATTTGCCGCGCAGGACAAATAGACCCGTCAGGCTCAGGATCATGAGGATGGCGGCGAACAGGTCCGATACCCACTTCCAGCCTGCTAGCCGATTGAGGTGCAACGCGTTCACTTCATACAGGAGCGGTCGCCGCGACACCTTTTCGTAGACGCCCTCACGGGTCGAGAGGTCGAGGTGCAGCGTGGCGTTCTCGTAATAGATTTTCACCTGATCGGCGGTGGGGAAGTCGAACACTCTATGGCGTGTCTCTCCCACCAACTGGCTCAACTCGCCAATGGTGGAGGGGGTGATGTCGCTGCGGGTGTAGCTGTGCGGTATGCGCACCGTGTGTTTGGAGATAATAAAGTCGGGATTCCAGGCGTCACGGTGGTTGAGCGCGATCCCCGACAGGCAGTAGGCGAGAATGAGCGCGGCACAGCTGTAGCCGATATCCCGATGGGCCGCCATATTGAGCCGGGCGAGCGCATCGGACTCCAGCCATCGGTAGGTGCGCGGGCGTGTATGTATGCCGGTGGCGGTATTCACAGCGCACGCCCCTGGATCTTTCCCGCGTATTCCTCGGTAATGCGAATCACCCAGGCCTCCACCTCGGGATCGGGGAGAATGGCGTCAGGTTTGTACGTCACCCGTTCCTCGTGATTCGGGACCTTGGCGATCCCATCGCCGATGATTTTGATTTGGAACATTTCATCGTGCGCGACGAGGACAGGAATCACGAGCGCCTTGCTCGATCCTTTCAGCACCGTGTTGATCGCCTGTGCGGTTTCCTCCGGCTTGTAGGAGGCAATATGGCCGCACCATCCATAGGCATAGCCGGCGATGCCCGTGCGCGCGCGAATGAATGTGGCAACGTGATTAAAGAGGGTGACCCACTCACGGTCGTAAGTTTCGTCGCCATACCCGATCAGGACGATGCCTTCCTGTTCGGGATGCTGTGACAAGGCAGCCACGCGGCGCAGGAGGTTCTTTTGGAGAATGTCGGTGAAGTCCAACGGCGGGGTGAGATGGGGGCGCGCGCGTGGCGCGTACCGTTCGATCCGTTCGATTTTGAGTTGCTGGAGCGAATGGGGATCTTCCTTTATCCCGAGGATCGTCGGGATATCGTCGAAGGTATGCGGGCTGACCGTCAGAAAGATCGGGACCACGATGATATCGGTATACCCTTCGCGATCGAATTCCTTCATGCGTGTGGCGACAGAGGGCTCCGTATATTCCATAAAGGCCGTCTTCAGGCCGCGTACGCCGGGGACCGTGAGGATGGGCTCGCTCACACGACGTTCCAGTTGGAGTAGGCCGTCACGCCAGGTGGCCGAGCGGGACCCATGGTTGACGAGGAGTACGCCCACTTTTTTGGTGGGGGACGGGTCTGCGGCCGAGACTGTCCGGGCGACGGTCGTCAGGATGGTCATCACAAGACTGAGGCACAGTGCGATGCGATACACGAGTGACATGGTTCACCTCCGTTATGAGTGAGGGGCATTACAGCGACATCCGCATGCCCACGTAATACAGATGCTGTCCTTCCAGGGGCGCCACGCCGCCGACCTGGACGCGCGATTCGGTGATGTTGTCGGCTCCGATGTAAATCTCCAGCCCGTTCTTCAGCGTTTTGCCGAGACGCATATCCACTTGCACGTTGGCGGGCGAGAGTTCGTCGCTTCTGCGGTCGATGCGGCCGTTCCCATTGGCATCCGAAAAGCCGAACGAGGAGAAGTAGCGAAGCCGCGTCGTGAAGGTCCAGCCGGCGTGCTCCACGGTGATCCGTGTCTTCCATGTGTGCGGAGAGCGGCCGAATAGCATTTGGCCGCTCGTGCGGTCGGTCGAGTCGAGATACATATAGCCCGTGTCAAGGCTGAGCCAGTCGAACGGCCGAATGCCGCCGTCGACCTCGAAGCCTTGGCTGCGGACCGAGGCGATGTTGAACGGTTGGGAGCAGAAGTTCGGGGAGACGCCGAGCGCCGCCGCATCCGTGGGCGAACAGGTGCCGGTGAGGAATTGGATGAGGTTGTTGACGTCGTGGCGGAAGACCGATGCGCCGATCTTGGCACGCTCGAAGTAGTATTCGATGTTCGCGGTATAGCTGGACGATTTTTCCGGCGCCAGATTGGGATTGCCGACGATGCCGAAGAATCCGCCTTCCACGAAGGAGGCGCCCAACTCGGAGAGAGTCGGACTGCGGAAGCCTCGGGTGTAGGTGAAGCGGCCGCGGAAATTGCCGGGCTTCAGCAACAAGGTCGCCTGCGGACTCCAGAAACCACCTGCCTCGGAATTGGTCGTGTAGCGGCTGCCGAGCACGATATCCATCCACGGCAGGACGGCGATTTCGTCTTGGATCCAGCCCGCGGATTCCGACAGGTCCTTCGGCGTCTTGGGGCTGACGAAGCCTTGCCCGCGAATTTTCCGGATGTCGTGCTCGCCGCCGACCGTGAGGAGGTGCATGTCGCCGATTTGGCGGGTGTACTGGAGTTGCGGTTCCCACAGCTCCTGCGTGAAGCGCGAAATCCGACTGCGGACGCCGCTGCCCAGGAGGAAGGTGCGGGAATCGTTTTGAAACGTTTGATGGTGTCCCCAGAGGGTGAGGGTCGACGCCGCATCGGGATTCCAATCCCACCGCAACACGTTTTGTGCGCGTTCGTTGCCGCTGATCGTTTCGGTGCGTGTGGAGGCCGCGCTGGCGCCCCCACGGCTGGTTCGGTCGTTGTCGGAATAGTGCGTGTACCAGGAGACGGTGCTCGTGGCGGACAGCGCATAGTCGAACGTGGCGCTGACGGTCTTTGTGGAGAAAGCCGGATCGCCGTTCGTAATCGGCGTGGACTGGTTGTAATCGAAGCCGTCGGAGCGTGAGACGCCGGCCGACAGATAGGCGCCGAATTTGCCGTCTGCCGAGCGAAACTCCGGCGCGGCAAACGAGGTCATGGTGTTGAACCGGCCGTATTGTCCTATCAGCGTGGCGCCGAGTGATTGTGTCGCCCGCCGTGTGCGGATGTTGATGACTCCGCCGATCGCGTCGCTGCCGTACTGCACGGCGGCCGCGCCTTTGACAATCTCGATCCCTTCGATATCCGGTGAGGCGAGCAGTGTTTCGGTAAAGGTGCCGCCTTCCGTCGAGCCGATCAGTTCCTGCCCGTTCACGAGGAAGAGCGTGTGAATGCTCTCCAACCCGTGAATCTGAAACTGCTGAAACCGCCCGCCGGTACGGCGAAACTCCACGGCGGGGACGTCTTGGAGCGCTTGGCGGAGGTGCGTAGCGCCGGCCTGCCGCAGCATCGTGTCGGTGACGCGCTCGATCTCCACCGGAGAGTCTTTTTGCGCGTGCGGGGTCCATGTGCCGGTGACGACAATGTCCCCAGCATGGAGGGAGGAATGCGAACCGGCGCTCGCGGCCTCCGAGGAATTCTCCGCTGTGGGGGAGGCCTCGGCCGGACTGGCCTGGTGGCTACCGGGCTCCTCGGTGGCGCGAACCACCGACGGAGCCAGGCAGGCGGTCAGGAGAGAAACGGTGATGACGGTGCGCAGCGGAGTCACAAAACTTCGTCGACGTGTCATGAAACGTGAAACCTTTCCTTGGTGAATCGTGAGTATCCGAGGTCGACCCCCGAGAGGGCGGACGACCCTGTGGAGGGCAGGGTCGTCGCGCGGGTACAAGCGCATGGTCTGTGGGGTGACCATGCGCCGGAGGGTGCCGGTTCGCGACGGGCTGCGACGTGGTGCAGACGCAGGGATACGTGCGAGTCGGCAGGCGAGAGAGTGGGCAAGCCCGTATGCTGTGCGTGGGGTGCGCGCAGCCATGCGCCAATGGCTGGTGCCGCGTCCGTATGGCAGCGGAAGTGACGCCGCATCATTGGAGTCGATAGTGAACGGGGATAAAGACGTCGACTTGTGCCCGATCCAGCCCTTGCGGAAGATGTAGCGGGCAGGAGCGGCGCATGAGCCGAAGGGCATCGTCATCCAGCGCGGCGTAGCCGGAACTGGAGGTCACCACAGCCTCTACCAAGTGTCCGTCGTGGCTGATCGTCGCACGGACGACCACGCGGCCTTCCCAGCCTTGCATGCGCGCCAAACGGGGATAGGCTTTGAGGCTGTCGACGCGGCGCCGCAACGAATCCATTAGCCAGCCGTAGTCGGCCTGCCGCACAAGGGCAGGGCTGTTTGTCGAAGCGGTCGATGGCGTCGGAGAAGCCAGCAACATCGAACCGCTATCCGGTGCCGCGGGGGCCGAAGACGGCTGCTGGGAACGACTGTCATCAGCGGGCGCGGATGCTGTCTGGGACGGATGGGCTTCCGCGCTGCCCTGCGTGTTTGCGCTGTGAGCCGAAGCAGGCGAGTCGGCGGTGTCATTGCTGGGACTATCGGTCGGGTCCATGCGGGCCGTTTGCCCGGTTGCGGCTGTGTCTTCGTGCGGCTCACCCTGGGCGTCAGCGGCGGCTGTTTCGGTGGCTGGCTGTCGATCAGGTTCACTTACTGAGGACGTCACGTCGGACACTTCGGGGGGCGTGGATGGATCCGCTTGTGGCGACGCAGAAAGTGGTGCCGGACGCTGGTGAATCGTCGGGCGTGCTTCGACCTGTGGGCTTCGCGTCTGCGTCGGGAGCGATTCCGTCGCGGTATCGGAGTGGGTTCTCGGTGTTGGGGACTCGGCCACAACTGATTGAGCTGTCTCACCGGTGTGCACGGATGTTGTGACCACGGATGCTGGTGTTCGTTTCTGCGCGACATCTGTGCGAACCGCGGTCAGGATGGTTGCCGGCGATGGTGCGTCCCTACGTGCTTGCGCGGCAGGACGCTGCTGAACCTCCATGGATGTGGGCGCTGACTCGACCGCGTGCACCCGGGGTGCGGTTTGTACGGCCGGCGGTCTTGGGACGTCGCGGGGAGCGGCCATGGCAGCGCGGGCAGGCGATGACGGAGCCGATGCTGTCTGTGTGGGCGTGGCTTGCAGAGGTGGCGCTGTGTCGGCCCCTGGGGCCGGAGTCAGCCGAATGTCCAGGCGCGCGATTGTGGTGGGGGCAGGTGAGGGGAGATGCGGAGCCACACCCGCCAATACCGTGAGCACTAGGCCGTGCACGAACAGCGAGCTGCCCCACCCCAGCGTGGATGCGGAGGTCCGTGGAGCAGAGGGATTGTCTTCGTCGGCCAGTCGCACGAGCAGGCGCGCTCCCTTCACAAGTGATACTAATTCTCAAAATCATATACAGCATAGTCGGAAGGAGGTGAATGTTTCTTCGCCGGATCCCTATGTTCACTTGCCGGATTGTACGGATGCTAGCGCGTGACCCGCGTGCGGGATGTCTTGAGGCGGCTGCGGCCCGTGAGTCCTGGCAACGGATGAGAGGGTATTCCCGAGGAGGGCGGTCACGGGAACCGGAGGTGCGGTGGTGCTTAACGACCTGCCGCCCCAAGTGCCTGTGTGACAGGCACGCGGGCCGCGCGGATGGCGGGCGGGAGTCCGCCGAGCAATCCGATCAGCAGCGCAAAGGCAACGGAGAGGGCGGCTGCCCGTGGGGTGAGGGTCAATCGAAACGCGACTTCGGAAAACGTGCTGAAGTTCATCGTCGAGAGCGTGACGAATTGCAGGAGCCACCCGATACTCAGTGCCGCAAGCCCTGCGCCGGTGCCATACAGCAGACTTTCTGAAAGGAACAGGCGGAAGATATGCGCGGGGCCGAACCCCATCGACCGCAGAATGCCGATCTCTCGTGTGCGCGCGGCGACGGCCGCGTACATCGTCATCGTCCCGGCCAACACGGCGGCGCAGGAAAAGATACCGGTGAAGGTGAGGCCCAGGAGGCGGATGAATGTCGCGAGGGTGATGGACTTCTCGCGGTAGTAGTCGCGTTCCGGGGTGACGGAAAGTTGGAGCCGCGGGTCGGTGAGCATTGCTTGCTGTAGCGCCGGGAGTCGTTCGGTTTCAGCGAGGCGGAGCGTCAGTGAGGAGTAGGACTCGCGGCCGTACGTCGCCATGAGCTGATCCGCGTCGCCCCAAATCTCCGAATCGAATGCGGTGCCGCCCGCATCGAAGATACCGACGACGACCCAGTCGCGTTTGCCGATGGTCAGCCGTGTGCCCATTCCACTGGTGAGAAAGCGCGCGGCAATCTGCGAGCCGAGCACAATCTCGGTGGTTCCGGGCTGCCAGATGCGGCCGGCGGTGAGCTGGGCGGACGGCCGAAGCGCGAAGGCCGACACGTCGGTTCCGCGGACGACGACGTTGGCAGGCGTGTCGGAATTGGTCTTTGCAATGTTGATGAGGACAACCATTTCCGGCAGCGCGAGCGGTCGCACCTGCGCATCGCGTGCGATGTGGGGAAGGGTTCGGATGAGTTGCGCCTGCGCGCGCGTCAGGCCGCTGGCAATTTCCGTTGAGGCCCCTTTCCGAAGCACCAAGGCGTTGTTCGGGGAGCCGGACTCGACTAGGGCCCGCTCCAATCCGTCTTCCAGCATCAGCACGCTAAGAAAAATGACCGTGACGAGCGCGATGCCGATAAGTGTGAGCATCGCGGTAGACTTGCGAAGCCACAGGCTGCGGATGCTGTAGGTCAGCGTGAGGGACATGGGCGTTCCTACCCGAGATGCCGAAGTCCGTCGAGCGGTTTGGTGCGGAGAACGATCACGGTGGGCACGAGGGCGGCTGCGATCGCGGCACAGAATGTCACGCCGGTGCTGAGGGCCACGGTGTTGGGTGTGAGCGTCAGGTGTTGGAAAAAGTTGCCGAGCTTCGCGGTGAGGGCCAGGGACCACAGGTAGCAGACGGGAACCGACAGGATGAGTCCCAGCAGTGCGCCGGCGCTGCCGATGAGCAGCGCTTCGCCAAATAGCAGCCGAAGCAGGTGGCGCGGCTCAAACCCGATCGCTCTGAGGACCGCCAGTTCCCGTGTGCGTTCGCGCACGCCCATGGCGAGCGTGTTGGCCAATACGAGCAACGTGATGGCGTTGAGCGCGAGGGCCAACGCTTTCAGCGCCGCAATCAAGGAGCCGGAGAGTGCGACGAAACCGAGTTGAAAGGCCTGCTCCGTCTCCGTCCGCGTCTCGGATGCGGAATTGGCGAAGAGTGCGTCGATCGATTTCGCGACCACACCGGCCTGCGCGGGGTCCGCGATACGGATTACATACCAGCCGACGGTGCCGGCGCGGTCCGGATCGATAAGGCGTCGTCGTTCGTTCATGTAGTCCCAGCGGAGTAAGAATGTGCCTGTATCGGTGGAGGGGGAGACGCCGCTATAGATCCCGCGGACGATGAATTCCCAGTCTCCGGGATACAGGGTGCCGGTCAGCGGAATCGTATCGCCCACGCGCCATCCGTAGAGTTCGGCCAGCGAACGCCCGATGAGGACGCCACGGCGATCGGCAAGAAAGGCGCGCCGCGCCTCGTCGCTGACGACCAGTTCCGGATGCAGGTCCAAATAGGATGCTGGCTCGACGGCAAATTGTGGAAAGAATCCCTTGGCGTCGCGATACACGGCGCCGAACCAGTTGGCATAGGTCACCCCGGTGACGCCGGGAATCGTGGCGAGACGATCCTTGTACGCGAGGGGCAAGTGGATCGAGAGTGACGCGGCGTGGCGGCTGATCAGGCGATCTGGCACGGCCTGATCGGCGCTCGCGTACCATGCCTGAACCGTCGTGACAATCAGATTGAAGGCCACGATCACGACGGCGATCCCTACTGCAGTAAGCGCCAGGCGTAGCGGATGCCGCCGCAGATTGCGCAGGATGAGGAGACGATATCCCACGGTTTACACCGTCCCCTTATCAAAATGCAGGACTTCCTGCGCGTATTCCGCGGCGCGCGGATCGTGTGTCACCATCACGATCGTTTTGTGGAGCTCGCGATGCAGGCGCGCCAGCAGGGTCATGACGGTGTCGGCCGCCTCGCGATCCAAATTGCCTGTCGGTTCGTCGGCCAGCACGATGTTGGGGTCGCTGACAATTGCGCGGGCGAGGCCGACGCGTTGTTCTTGGCCGCCCGAGAGCTGGCGGGGGAAATGTTGGGCTCGATCCGCCAAACCCACCAGGTTGAGGGCGGTGCTGACATGGGCGCGGCGTTCCTGCTTGGAGAGTCGGGTCAGCATGAGCGGCAACTCCACGTTTTCGGCGGCGGTCAGCACGGGAATCAAATTGTAGAACTGAAACACGAACCCGATATGGCGCGCGCGCCAGGGCGCCAGCATCTGCTCGCGCTGAGTCGACACGGAGAGCCCGGCGGTGTGCACCGTTCCGCTGGTGGGGCGGTCGAGTCCGGCGATCAAATTCAGGATCGTGGTTTTCCCCGAGCCGGACGGCCCCATGATGCCTAAGAATTTCCCGCTGGGGATGGAGAGGTTGAAGTTGTGCAACACGGGTACGGCCTGGTCTCCCCTGGCGTAGGTCTTGACCACATTCTGAAATTGGATGACGGGGGACGTGGAATCCATAGGTCCTTTCACTGCGAGGTGGCGGGTGAGGGAATAGGCTCACCGTGAGACGTGCCTGCCGGCGGGTGGCGGAGGACCAGCATGCCCGGAATGAGGGCGCCTTCAATGACGGCATCGTCTCCGCGTTGCTCAATCCGCTGTATCGGAATCGCGCGAACATGGGCACCGTCTTGTACGTAGATGATGTCATGGCCGTCCTGCGTCGACAGCGACGTCGCTGGGACTGCAAAGCGAGGGGGGACGGCTTCCTGAGGGGGTGACGAAAAGGACACCTTGGCGCTCATGTCCGGCAGTACTTCGGGTCCGAACGACAGCAGCTGGACCTTCACGAGCACGGTGCCCTTCGTGCGGTCTGCCGTAGGGACGATCTGTGCGACGGTACCGGCATAGTGCGTGTCCGGTCGTGCGTCGAGCGTAATGTCGCTCGGCTGGCCGACACGAATCTTGGCGATGGCGGTTTCCGACAGCTCCGCTTCGACGGCCAGCGAGTGAAGGTCGGCGATCAAGACGACGGCGCCGCGCGAATTGGCCGAGCTGGCCATCGGAGCCACCACTTCGCCGACTTCCGCAAACTTCTTCAACACGGTCCCGTCGAACGGCGCCCGGATCATGGTGTTGTCGAAGAGCACCTGTGCGCTGCGTACGTCGGCCTCGGCAGCTGTGATGGCCGCGGTGGCCGACCGTACGACTGACTCGGCCCGGCGCACACGCGTGGAGGCAGTGTCGTACTCGGACTGAGACACATACGCGTGGCTCAGCAGTGCCTGCGTGCGAGTCTGCTGCAAATGCGCCTCCTCCAGCTCGGCTTCCGCATTAGCCAGCGCCGCTTTCGCGACATCCACCTGGGCGAGGGCTTGGTGCTGTGTGGCTTGTACGTCATCCTGTTGTAATCGTGCGATGAGGTCGCCTCGGCGCACCTGGCTGCCGATCTGTACGCCGAGGTACTCCACGCGGCCGGTTCCTTTTGAGGCTACTGAGGCTTGTCGTTGAGCGACCACATATCCGTTGGCCGACAAGGGCGTTGGTGCGGGCTGTCCAGACAGCGCGCGAATCGGAACGGTCTGCACTGCATCGGCCGAGACGGATTGCGAGCGGACCGCATAGAGCGCCGCTCCGCACAATGCGAGCAACAGGACCCCGAGGACGAGTGTGGGGCGTCTGCGTCGACGGGCGGATTCATGCGGTGGGGCTCCCAGTTCGGACGCGGGTTCGCGTGCGACACGAAGCATCGAGAGGTCGGCATCTTTCACGGGAGTGGACGGCATGGTTAGTGGGCTGGGTGGTGGCATCGTTCGCGTTGCCGAAAATGGAGCGGCGCCGTGCCGGTCGCGCGTTTGAAAAAGTGGCTGAATGCAAATTGATCGCTGAACCCTACGGTCGCGGCAATCGCCGCGAGCGACTGATCCGTTGTGGCCAAGAGGCGGCGCGCAGCAGCCAATCGCGCGCCACGAAGGTAGCGGGAAAAGCTGATCCCCATGGTGCAGCGAAACAGGTCCGAGCAGTATTTGTCGGAGTATCCGAGAAACTCGGCGAGCACCTTGAGCGTCAGGCCCTGGTGGAGGTTGCTCGTGATGAAGTGTCGGATGTGTCGGGACATCGGATGATCCGGATTAACCGCGCTTTCGACGGAACCGCGTGCGGCACGGCGTTTCGCGGGTGGGGGCACATCGCCGGGCGACGGCGAGAGGCTGTCGATCGCATGCGACAAGTTGCAGAGATCTTTGACGATCAGCAGCAGCTCGCGGTCGGAGCGCGCATGGATTAGCCGCGTGGCCCAGCGAGGGGCATGCTGGTGCAGCTCGGCCGTCAATTCACGAAGCCGATCGCGGGAAATGGAGGTGTCTGCCGTTGTGGTGATCATTGGGTATCGCATACGGACCAAAAGAAAGAGCCCCACACTCAGGGCTGTGTTGGGCTCCGGACGTGCGTCCTCTGGCCTTGCGGTGCCGCGCTGGTGGCGCGGCCTGGTCTGCCGACGGGTTAGGTCGGCAGGCGCGGCGGTGTGCCGCCGATGTCGTTAAGCGGAATACACAAAATTCTCCGGCAGCGTTTGCATTTGATCTCCAGTCCCTCGGTGCCCCAGCGGGCCACCAATTGTCCGCAGGTGCAACGAAGGTCGCAGACGGCTGTGGCGGCAGGTTTCATGGTGATTATTGATAGTCCTCGTTGAGCGCCCGCAGAAACGCGACAAGCGCCGCGGTATCTGACGGCGTCAGTGCGATCCCCGACAATTGCGGCGCGGCGTTGCGGAGCGTGCCCGCGCGCGCCTGGGCCGATACGTCTCGATAGAACGTGATGATGTCATCGAGGCCGTTGAACTGTCCGTTGTGCATGAACGGCGCGGAATGGTCGAGGTCGCGCAAGCCCGGTGTCTTAAAGCTCGCCACGGCCCGATCCAAAAGGACCGAATCGGTGAGCGGGCAAGGCTGCTGCTCGTCACAGAGGATGTTGCGGAGCTTGGCCTGCGGGCCGGGGATGTCGGGATTCGCGAAGATGTTCCAGACGCCCAGATCCGTCAGGTCCGGATTCCCCGATGCGGGAATGGCACGGAAGGGCTCCAGCGCGGCCGGATGCTGCTCAGTCGCCGGGAGGTAGCGGTTGTAGTCGGCATTGCGTGCAGACAGGGTGGGGATGGGGAGCGCCGCAAACTGTCCTGCCCCATGCAGGTCGTCATATTCCTTCTGCGTCGTGCCGGTGTTGTGAACTTTGAAGTCCGTAAAATGCGGCGCCTGGTGGCAGGCCAAACAATTGCCGATCCGCCCTGCGGCAATCTCTGCCGGGCTGGCCGTCGGCGTAGACGGTTCGGCCAAAAAGATCTTCAATCCGGCGAGCTCCGTCGTGCCGAAGGTAAACGGCCGGCTGTGAAATTGAAACGTCCCGTCAGGACGATTGGGATTGGACGTGACAAACGTCAGGGTGCCCGCCTGTTCGCGTGCCAGGAGTTGTTGGCGGAATCGTCGAGTGTAGGCGAGGGGCGACTCGTTCGTGTCCGGCTTCTCGGGTAGCTGGTTCTTCGCCACGAAGATATCGAAGGGTGATCGGATCGGGGTGCCCGCGTCGTCCAACTTCGAAAACACCAACCCTTTCACATAGGCGGAGACGACGCGGACGGCGGCGTCAAACAGCTCCTGATCGGTCCCTGAGCCCACGAACGTGCGGAATGCCGTCGGCAGGCGGAACTCCTCCGGGATGGCGCTGTTGGTGCCGGTGAAGAGCACGCGGTAGGACTGCCCGTCAAACTGCGCGGCGAGATCCCCCTTGCCGTTGTCCTCGCGTAGGACGCGGGCCACATGAGCGACGGCTTGCGCTCGTTCGCCCGGGAGCCAGCCAAAATTCCGGCTGGTGAAGGTGGCTGCGACCAGATCTTCCATCGAATTGAATTCGGCATCGAAGTGCAGCACCGTGCCGACCGACCGCTCGACGCTGGCGTTGACGAGCGCCGGGGAATTACGCGGCGCGTGGGTCTTGCCGTCCGCACGGGCAGGAATGGGACTGCGACGCGCAAAGTCCGCATAGGTCCGCATACCGCCCGGCGTTGCCAGCATGTCATCCACCAGATGGCAGGCGCGGCAATTCATGGAGCGCCCTTGAAACGGTCCCGGTGTCAGCGGCGATCCGGGCACCGTGGTTTCGACGGCGTCCATCGTGGGATCGCCGGCGTTCGGATCGTTGATGTTGCCGCCCCCATCGACAAACGTTTTGAACGCCTGGGCGAAGCGGGTTTCAAGGAAGAGGCGTTCGCCGACGGCCTCTTCGGCGCCCGGCGTGCCATCGGATAGAGTGGGAGGGGTCGGATTCGCTGAGCATCCGCCCAGCACGATCCCGGAGAGGAGAACAACGCGCGACACGGTCCGAATTGTTTGCGTGGCTGTTAAGAGTGGGGAGTCCATCATGTGCGTATCCTTTGTGTTTCGACGAAATCTGTTCTCATGCCCTTCAGGATTTGGGCGGGGGGCCTGCGATATCGCGCAAGCGCCCCGCCCTGTGAGGCAGGGGGGCACAACCCTGCCTCGCGAGAGGTACGTTAGAGCATCGGCGCCGATGCCAGGCCGCCGGTGACGACCAAGCAGGACACAATGCTGGTGCAGCGGTCGACGAGATCCGGATCGAGCTGTGAGCCGGCCACCACGCGCAGGAGGCCGAGCGCGGTGGCGTAGTCGGGGCCGCGCTGGGTCGTCCGAAGCGTCTGCGGAGTCTCCGGTGTGGTGGTGACGGCCGGATAGAGAAAGGCATCGAAGGTGTCGGCGACCGCAAGAATTCTGGCGCCGAGCGGAATGAAGGTGCCGCGGAGTCCATAGGGATAGCCGCAGCCGTCCCAGCGTTCATGGTGGTGCGCGATCCACAGTGCAGGCCGACGGAGGAACGAGATGGACTCGATCAGTTCCGCGCCCGCGCGCGGGTGGCTTTGATAGACCGCAAATTCACGGGCGGAGAGTTCACGATTATCGTCGAGCAGGGACGGCGGCAGCGTCAGCAGGCCGATGTCATGCACGAGCGCCGCCAGGGCCAGGTCCACAAGTTCGTCAGCCGGAAGTCCCACGGCAAGGCCCAGTCGATGTGCAAGGTCTGCGGTCCGGCGACCATGGCCGCATTGCCGCGGTGAGCTGGCTTCGATGAGGAGGACCAGCTCGCGGATCGCACGGAGGATGGCTGCGCGATGTGCGCCGACCATCGGTTCGCCGAAGTCGAGCGCCGCGAGATCGCTGAGGATGCTGCGGAGATTGCCGCGCCGGTCACAGGACATACGGGATTGAGACATCGACGATCCTCCTTGCCTGTATCTACGTACGGTGTCGTAGCCAATAAAAAAGCCCATGACCCTCGAGGGAGGATCATGGGCTCTGGGTGAATAACCGCTGGCCTCGTTCTGTGCTGCCGAAACGTGCGCCCGTCGACCTAGTGGACTTGTTTACCCGCCATCAGGGGTTGTTGCACGATCCACATTTCGTACATGGGAATCGCGAAGAGGCCGAGGAAGCTGAGGAACATCAACATGTCACCCGTGAGCATCGTCAGCACAAACACCGGCGAGACATACGCGATCAGCCAGGGGGACAGGAGGTCCAAGATGACGCCGAGGAACGACGCATAGGTCAAGCCGACTTTCATGCGCGCGCTCGCGCCGGTCAGATACAGCACGTGCACCAAAATCATGAACACGACGGGCATCGTGAACAGGTGAAAGTGTGTAATCTCTGCCAGCTCACGAAACGACATGGGCTCGCCGAATGTCACGTCCGAGCCGCGGTAGTGGGCGGCCACCCCTTCGATCGACAAGGAGGTCATCGTGTGGGCCCAGTAAAACGAAAAACAGAATCCGACGAGCATCAGTAGCAAAAACAGCGTGTAGAGCAGTCTGATCTGCCGGTCGGTATCCCGTAGTCGAAACTTCGCGTTGAAATTGCGCATGGGTGCGGAGCGACGGCTCAGTTGCCGAACAGCGTGCCGAAAAAGCCCTTGTCGCTCTTCTTGGACGCGATCTGGTCGCTGCCGATCCCTTGCGGTTTCAAATACATTTCGTCGATCAGGACAAGTGCGCGCTTGACCCCGGCGCTCATCGAACGTACCGACATGGTGGCGCCGCTGATGTTGATGATGTCCTTATTGATGCGAATCGGGTCAGAGACGGTTTTCCCCTCATATTGAACATTGAAGCGCTTGGTGCGCACTTCGCTTCCGCGTGCTTCACGAAACACGAGCAATTCCACCGCTGTGCATTGCCCTTGCGCGTCCGCGCCGACCATGTACGTCATCGGCTTATGTTTGCCGATCGTATTTTGGACGATGGCGTATCCGTCGATGCGGCTTCCTGTTTCCCCGATCATGACATGGAAAGTGTCTTCCGGAAATTTCCAGCCGATCCGCGCTTCGATATGTGCCTTTTGGTCCGGCGTGAGGTGTAGCACGTCGGTGCGAATGCGTTCGGAACGCGCAAGGACCAGCTTGAGGGCGTCCTCCTCGGTGAGGAAGACTTCCGCATGCGACATTTCCTGCTCGGTGAGGTAGCGCTTGAGTTCGCTATCCCAGATCGGCTCGGCGCGGGCGAGATCCGCGAACGGTGACAGCAGGCCGAACAGGAGCAATGTGGTTGTCGCGCGCAGACGGGTTACGTGGCAGAGCATCCCTGTTCCCTCACTTTGGTGAAAATGCGACCCAGCACGTCGTGCATCGATTGTTCGGAGGGTTCGATCGGCGTCCAGGTGGTGGCCTGTGACGTGACGCCTCCTCGGGCGTGCCATCGCTGGCGGTCTTCGAGCACCCGGACGGCGGCTCCCTCGTTTGCGCGAGTCACGTCCACCGTCATGCGGGCCCGTTCCCGATTTCCGAAGCCCTCTCGCCCAAATAACCCGAACGAGCGCGCCGTGCCGTCGAGGTCAACCCAGCCGGTTTCTATGCGTCCGCTCGTTTTGTCCTGGACGGTCAACGGAGCGCTCTTCATCACGTGCAGCGTGGCATCCCACACGGTGTCGTAGGGGCAAACGAAAGCTTGCTGCTGTCCGCCGGCGAGGGTGGCGCAGCCGCCGGCCAGCAGGCCGGTGAGCAGCAACGTTCTGTGAAGCCAGACCATGGGGAGCACCTTTCCGTATCGATCGTGCGGGCCACTCCGTACGTGACGGGTGGCCCGCTCAATTGCACTAGAAGTACGTCGCGACGGACAAGACCACGGCGCTATCGTGGACTCGTTCGTTCGTGTTCGGGTTAAACGCTTTGGGCATGTACTGATAGCTGATTTTGAAGACCGTATCCTCGATCGGACGATAATTCAGGCCGAAGGAGATTTGCTCCAGGCGCCCCTGATTTTCTCCCCGATTGTCCATGTTCAGATTCACGCGATCGTACCGGATCACCGCGGTAAACGTGGACCCTTCGCCGAAACGCTTGGGCGACAGCTTCGTGAGCCACTGGGGCATAAAGTGGTAGTTGCCCTGTAGGTAGAAGCCCGACATCCGTTGCGGAGGGGCCGCCGCGGGGTTGAAGGTGTTAAGTCCGCTCAGCAGAGTGCCGGGTGCAAAGCCGAGCGTATTGCCGGGAATTGCACGCGCATTGCCGCGGGCATAGGCCCAGGCCGCTTCTCCGAGCAACTCAAAGGGGCCGCGTTGGAGGGTCCAGTCCACTGCCGCAATGCTCAGCGGGTTATAGCTGGTGGCCGATTGATTGCCGAAGTAGCCGGATCCTGCGACTTCGATCCCCAACATGGGGCTGAATGCCATACGGCCGGACACGGCCTTGCCGTTATTGATGTCCAAACCATCCTCGGCCGGACATTTGCGTTGGCGAGTGCGGCGAGTGCCGTCTTCCTCGCGGATGCGTGGGCTGCCGTCGGTGTTGTATCCGCAAGGCCCTGTGGTGACGTAGAACTCATAGTCCAGTTTGTTGGTCCGTCCCGGATAGATCGTGCCGTAAAATCCGGCGCCCGTTTCCGCCATGGTCGAGGGAATCACCAGGCGGCTCACCAGGGGACGATCCGTGAGGTCGTTCAACGGCGAATCGTGCAGCAGGTTGAACTTGCCGATCGGGATCAACAAGATGCCGGCGCGAAGGTTGAACGGTTCTTTGACGAGATAGTCGATGTGGGCGAATTCCAGGCCGATTTCGGCCCCTTGAGTCGCATCCTCACGAATCCCGTGCTCAATTTCCAACTCAGCCGCGAATTTGACGTGTTCGGTCACATCCGCATAGATAAACGGCACGAACCGTTGCTGGTCAAAGCCGTTCGTGGTGCCGTTGCCGAAGCCTCCGGTCTCAAGCACGCCTTTCCGATGGCTGCGGAACTGCATATCCATGTAGCCGCCCACGATGGCCTTGGGCGCCGATACAAAGGGCTTCGCGTAAACCAAGCGTCCGGATCCGGTTGAGCCGAACGACAAGGCCGGCTGCTGATCGGTGCGACGCTCGCGTCCCACTTCGGGAAGTGAGCCGATTCCAGGGTCTGCCGTGTCTCCGCCGACGATCGGCTCTCGTCGTTCGCGGGCGCCTTCACGTTGTTCATGCTCCTGCAACCGCTTATTCACCGCTTCATCAACCATTCGCTGAATGTCTTCGGGTGTCATGTTCTCTGCCATCGCCGGCATGGCCGACGCACCGGCAAGCACCAGGGCCCCGAGGATTGACCGGATCCTCATGATCTTCCTCCATAACGTATAGGTAACGGGTCTGACTCGGGACTCGCTGGTCTCTGGTCTGACGTGTTGTGACGCACTCAGTGCAATGCTGCTGTGATGATGTCGATACGAGCCTCCTTGGTGCATGTGAGAGTTAGGCGGTCGGGCGTGCCCAGCCTTCGATCGAGTGGAAGGGAATGATCACGATCCGCTTGCAGCGTTTACACTTCAGCTCCAAGCCGGCGGCGCCGAGTTTGGCCATGAGCTGACCGCATTCGCAGCGGGTTTCGCAGGCGTCGGAGGTGGAAGACTGAGTGAGTGTATGTTGCATGGTCTCGATGAAATTGAGAACGATTATTAATATCTCGCAGTCGCCGACTGGCTGTCAAGCCCAGATTTTTGGCGCGCCGGACGGTGGACAATCGGTGTCGATTGCCGAAACTCAGAGTAATTTGTCCGCCCCGCATTTTCTGGAAAATGGGCGGGTTGCTGGGGGAAATCGATGCGTTGCAGGTGAAAACAGGCGGCACTGTCGAAATAAAAATTTTTCCGTTTGGCCTTTTAGGTGGATGCCCATAAAGCAGCGTTAAACGCCGCTTCTGGAGCGGTTAAACGGTCTTTTATGAGCCTCATTTGATGGTTTGTTGGGACTCCAGAGATGAAAACGGAAAAATTACTATTGATGGAGAAATCGATATCCGCTTCAATGCCCGTCGAAAGGCGGAGGGAATGGAACGACGTACACAACGGGCTCAAGAGCGTTCTTCATCAGGTCTGCAAGTCGGTGCTGATACGAAGAGATGCGTGCAGATGGCCCTGCACCTCGCGGGGATACTTCCATGCGTGATCGGATTGCTGGTCGTCGGCGGGTGTCGATCCGCGCCGCCTGCGCCGCCCCCGGTCTCGCACGCCGTGGTCAAGCGCGCGCAGATGCACATGGGCACACTCGTCACCCTGACGGCGGTGGCGCCGACCGACCAGGTGGCGCAGCGCGCGGTGGTAGAGGGCTTTCGCTACATTCATTATCTGGAACAGCTGTGGAGCACCTGGATCCCGACCAGCGAACTCTCGGCCATCAACGCGGCGGCCGGCGGTGCCCCCGTCACGGTCAATCCCTTGACGCTGCAGTTGATCGCGAAGTCGTTGGAGGTGGCCCGCGTGACAGAGGGCGGCTTCAACATTGCGATGGGCCCTGTGGTCGAGGCCTGGGGGATGAGTCGAGAGCCTCGCATTCCGACGACGGGTGAGTTGGAACGGCTCCGTCCGCTGATTGATCTCTCCGCCGTCGTCGTGGATGAGGCGCGCAAGACGGTCGGTGTGCAGACCCCGGGCATGCGCCTCGATATCGGCGGCATCGGTAAGGGCTATGCAGCGGATCTTACCGCGGAGGTCATGCGCGGGCAGGGCGCCACGGCGGCGGTGGTGGCGTTGGCGGGCGACATCAAAACGTTCGGGACGTTGCCGGATGGCGCGCGCTTTCCCGTCGGCATCCAGCATCCGCGCGAGCCTGGCTCGGTGTTGGCGACGATCGAGCTACAGGACGAAGCGATCTCCACGGCCGGCGACTATGAGCGCGGATTTGAGCTGAACGGGGTGCGGTACCATCACATCCTCGATCCGGCGACGTTGCAACCGGCGCGCGGCTGTCAAAGCGTCACGATCATCGCGAAGGACGGTCTGTGGGCCGACGGATTGGACACAGGTATTTTCGTCATGGGGCCGGAGCGCGGCATGGCGCTGATCGAAGCGTTGCCGGATGTGGAAGGTGTGATTGTGGATGCGCAGGGCGCGGTCCACGTGTCGTCCGGCTTGCGCGGTCGGCTGCGGCTCTCGGCTCAGCGCAGCGAGTAGCGGATCGGGATCTGCAGGGTGACGCGGTCCTTCCCAAGCGGGCGGTCGAGTCGCAACGGCGAGAGGCGTTGGAGCAGCGCGAGCGCTTCCTTGTCTAAGCTGTCATGGCCGGAGGAACGTGCGATCGAGACGCTTTCAATGTCGCCGTTCGCCGTCACCATCAATTTCACAACCACTTTCCCTTCCCATCGGTTCAGCCGCGCTTCCGTCGGATACCGGAGATTGTCGGTGACCGTTGCCAGCAGACTCTGCGCCAACCAACTGTAGTCGGCCTTAGGTGTCGGTACCGTCGATGCGACGGTCTGGTCCGTAGGCGGCAACGAGGCGATCTGGTCCGGCGCGCTTGATGAGGCGGCGGCGGTCGTCGGTTGTGCAGGCTCAGATTGGGATAGATTCGGTGTGATGGGCGCGGTGTCCGCAACGGCCGCGGTTGCAGGGGGTGCGGTCGGGGTGACTTCGGGTTCGCTCATGATCGGAGTCGGTGGCGCCGAAGGCACCGGTGTCGGAGTTGGTTGTGCCGATGCGATCGGCGCTTTCGGCTCCTGCAGCGGGGGGGCGACTGCGGCTTGTATCGGCTCTGCGACGTGCGTCTCCGCCCGTTGCACTGGGGCTGCGGTCGGCAGGGGTGTCGATTGCATGGCCATCGGCTGCGTTGCCGGAACGTCAGGCGGTGGACTCACCGTTTCCACGGTCTGCTGGCGAACCGGCTGTGTCGGCGTGGTCGACGGCGGCATCGGTGCCTGTACCGGTTCCTGCACCTTCGCGAGCGCTGTATTGGGCACTGGCGTCGGGGTGGGCCGAACGGCAGGTGTTGGCGGAGTTGGCGCTGGTGCCGGTCGATCAGGCGTGATGGGCTGAGCGGCGCGCTCCGTTGATTGCGGGGACAGAGAGGGCTCGGTTACCGCGACATTCCATCGAAAGGGATCCGGTTGCGGCGCGAGTCGTAACGACGCGACCAGCAGCGACGCCATCCAGATGCCGAGCGCATGCAACAGCAGCGAGGCAACCCAGCCGTGCCAATTCCCGCGCCGGTTGCCTGGTTCCGGTCCGAGCCATGGGGCACGTGGGGTCATCCGATCGAGTCGATGGTGTGACGACACAGACGTCACGAACGTACGACCTCCAGGCTGACCTGGTGAAAGCCCATGCCCCGCACTTCATCGACGACGCCGACGAATTTTTCCAGCAAGGTGACCCGGTCGGCCCGCACGAGCACGAGCGATTCTCGCGGGTGCGCGCTCATTGCGGATTTCAAACCTTCCAACGTCACAGTCTTGTCGTTCAGAAAGAGGTTGCCCTCGGAGGTGAGCGTGATGATCAGCGGGACGTCTTTACGATCGCCGGCTTCCTTGGCCTTCGCCAGGTCGACGGGAATGTGGCCGGTGGTGATGAAGGTGGCCGTGGTCAGGACGATGACCAACAGCACGAGCATCACGTCCACGAGGGGGATGACGTTGATCTGGTTCAGCTCACGATCCATGCTGCACCTGATGAAGCGTCAACAGCTCCGACACGCGACGGCGGAGAATGTTGTTCATCACCACGCAGGGAATGGCCACCAACAAGCCGACGGCGGTGGCTTTCAGCGCCAAACTCAGGCCGACCATGATCGTGCTCACCGCCATTTGCCCCGAGGTTCCCATGGTATGGAACGTCAGCATGATGCCGAGGACCGTGCCGAGCAGCCCGATATAGGGCGCATTGGCGGCCACGGTGCCGATGACGACGAGGCGCCGCGTGAGATCGATCTCGAAGGTGCGATGATCCGGGTAGGCCCGTGGATCAACACGCCGATAGTACAGCCACCGTTCGATCGCAATCGCGACCGACCAGAGGCTCAGGAGAAGGAGCAACCCGATGATGCCGTAATCGACGGCTTCTTTGAGAAAGGTCATGATGGACTCCCAGGCAAGAGGACCGCGTGAGCGCTACCGATAGCCGAACGTGAAAAGGCCTGTCAACCCGCGGTGGATGATGGTGTCACGTTCGGAGCATGGGGAGCAAGGGGAGTAAGGGGAGCGGCCGCCGTTCCTGTTGTGGACAGCGTTGCGTCGGGGAAGATAACGGTGTGGGAGGCCGACACCGTCACGGCCACATGGGCACCCACCGGGTAGACCGCCGTCGAGGCTTCGCTGCAGTGGAGGAGCCGCCCGGATCGCAGTTTCACACGATAGACATTTTCCGAGCCGCGAAATTGGCGCGCAACGATGATGGCGTCGCCCGCATCCGAGGGTGTCACACGCACGTCGTCCGGCCGAATCATCACCACGACTGATGTGCCGGTGGGCAACGATTTCTGATTTGGGAAGGAGCCCAATTCGGTCGTCACGCTCGTCTGGTGCACGACCCCGGGGATAAAGTCCGCGTGCCCGACGAAATCCGCCACGAACGGGGTGGCCGGCACGTGATAAATCATCTCCGGCGTATCGAGCTGTTCCAGCGCGCCGTTGTTCAGCACGGCGATGCGGTCCGCGATCGCGAAGGCTTCCTCGTGATCGTGTGTGACCAGAATGGTGGTGGTGTTGGTGCGCTTTAGCAGCGCGTGCAGTTCCTGCCGCATGTGCGCTGCCATATCCGGGTCGAGGTTGCTGAACGGTTCGTCCAACAACAGGATCACCGGGTTGTGGGCGAGCGCGCGCGCCAGCGCGACGCGTTGCTGCTGGCCGCCAGACAGTTCGTGCGGGTAGCGGCGCTCCATGCCGGTCAGGCCCGTCAACGCGAGCAGGGCGGTGATGCGCGCGGCGCGCTGATCGGCCTTCATGTGGTGGAGTCCGAAGGCAATGTTCTCCGCCACGCGCAAATGTGGAAACAGCGCATATTCCTGAAAGACCATGCCCACGCTGCGCTGTTCGGTCGGAATCTGGAGCTGCGGCGAGGAGACCAGGCGACCGCCCAAGCGAATGTCGCCGCCCGTCACCGGCTCGAAGCCGGCGATGGCGCGCAGAATTGTCGTCTTCCCGCAGCCGGATGGGCCGAGCAAACAGACGATTTCGCCAGCCCGCACGGAAAATGAAATGTGGCGAACGGCGCTGCGGTGCGGCTCGTATGCGCAGCTGATGTTGGTCAACTCAAGGACCACCGGGTGATCGAGGCGCACGCGTGAGCCGCCCGAGGCCGTCCAGACATCGGATCCGGGAAGGGGCGATGGGTTGCCGCCGGTGATGGATGGGGGCTCTCGCCTCATTGCGTGGCCTCCTGTGCGCGCCAGTCGCGCGAGACGAGCAGCGCCAAGGCCGGCAGGCTGATGACGACGATCAGCAGCGCCGGCGCGGCCGCCAATTGATACAATTCCTCGCTCGCTTCCAGCCACACGCGGACCGCCAACGTGTCGAAGCCGACCGGGCGCAGCAGCAGCGTCGCGGGCAACTCCTTCATGCATTGTAGAAACATCAAAATCCATGCGCTGAGAAATCCGTTCCAAATCAGCGGAATCGTCACGCGCCGCAACGTGCCCCAGACCGAATAGCCGAGCGTCCTTGCTACTTCCTCTACGTTGGGCGTGACTTGTTGGATGGCCGGTTCCAGCGATTGGAGTCCGGCCGGTAGATAGTGCACGACGTAAGCGACGATCAAGAGCGCGGGCGTGCCGTACCAACCGGGCACAAGCGCCATGGTCAAGACCAACAGGGCCAAAGCGGCGACCGGACCGGGCAGGACATAACCGGCGTAGGTGGCGTGCAAGCAGAGCTGATTGAGCCAGTTCGGGCGGCGCGTGGCGAGGTAGGCCACCGGCACGCCCAGCAGCACCGCGACCGTCGCGGCTGAGGCGGAGAGCAGCACGGTGTTCCAGGTGAACTCGAAAAAGCGGCTGTCGAGGATACCGGCGCGAATCGCTTCGACGCTCCAGCCGATCAGCAGCCCGGCGGGGATGCCGAATGAGAGCAGGAAGATGGTGGCCGCGTAGGCGCCGGCCGCAAGACGGGTGGTGAGCGAGGCGCGCCGCGGCGTCACGGCGCGGAACCGCCCGCCGGTTTGGTAGAAGCGGCTGCGCTGGCGAAACCAGCGTTCGATGACGAACAGCGCGATGGCGCAGACGACCAGGAGCACACTCAAGATGCTGGCGGCGGCATAGTTGTAGCGGCCGGTCATCTGCTGATACACGGCGTAGGTCAGCGTTTGATAGCGCAACAGCGACACCGCGCCGAAATCGGACACGACATAGAGCACGACCAGCGAGAGTCCGGCGAAGATCGCCGGTCGCAGCAGCGGCAGCGTCACGCGTCGAAAGGTCGACAGGGCGTTGACGCCGCAGGCGCGCGCAACTTCCTCATACGAGGCGTTCGCGCTCAACAAGGCGGTGCGCGTCAGCAGATAGACGAACGGAAAGGTGTCGAGCGCCATGACCATGGTGGCGCCCCAGAGCGATTGCGGCGCGGCGATGTGGTGGTCGGCGCCGGCAAACGATTGCCACAGCGTATCCAACGGGCCGTTCGTGCCGAAGAGATAGGCGTAGACGTAGGCCAATACGTAGGTGGGCATGGCGAGCGGGAGAATCAGCGCCCATTCCCAGAGCCGACGACCGGGAAAATCGAGGCGCGTGACGAGCCAGGCGAGCGAGACACCTAGAATCAATGTGAGGATGCCGACACCGGCGGCCAGCGTGGCGGTGTTCCAGAGCAGTTCCGGGAGGCGCGTGCGCCAGAGTCGGCTCCACAGCGCCGTATCGGCGGTGGCGGCGCGATACACCACGTACAAGAGCGGTAGCGTCAAGCACGACGCAATGCCCATGACGAGCACTTGTAGCGGAGACCAGAGCTGGACGCGCAATGCGGAGGTCGCCATGGGGCGGTCGGACTTACCGCAGTCCGGCTTCCTCGATCATGTCCATCGTCGGCTCGCGCAGCTCAGCCAGCTTCGCCAGCGGGACGAGCGCGGCGCGAAACGTGTTGCGGGGCGTCAACGCGGGGTCCGCTTTGACTTCGGGATGGAGCGGGTACTCCTTGTTCAAGTCGGCAAAGAGTTTTTGCCCGGCCTGTGCCACCAAAAATTCGACGAGGAGCTTGGAGCTCTCCAGATGCGGAGTCTGCTTCAAGACGCCGATTCCGGCCACGTTCATGATGGCGCCCATCGCGCCCTCTTGCTGATCGGGCATCGCAACGGCAATCGGCGCGCTCGGGTCGGTCGCGAGGTGCCGGTAGACGTAGTAATGGTTCACGATGCCGACAGACACTTCACCCTTCGCAACCGCCTCGACGATCTGCGAGCTCTTGCCGTAGACGCGTGTGCCGGCATTGCTCTTGAGCCCGTTGAGAAAGGTGCGCGTTTGCGCGTCGCCGTGCGTGGCTTTGATCACCGAGACGCCTGCCTGCAAATACTCACTGCCGGAATTGGGAATCGCGATTTTATCTTTCCACTGAGGCCCGGCCAGGTCGAGGAGCGAGCTGATGCTCTCCGGCTTCGCCATCTTGGTGTTGTAGACGACGATCCAAAACCGACCGGACAAGCCGATCCAGCTATTGTCCGGCGCGCGGAACTGCGCGGGAATTGCGCGATCGACTTCGCGCAGGGCGAGCGGCCGCAACAACCCCAGTTCGCGGGCGCGCTCTAAGCTGCCGGCGTCGTTGGTGATCAGCACATCCGCAGCCGTCTTGGCGCCCTCAACCTGCAGCCGATTGATCAGCTCGGTGGTGCCGGAGGACAGCAGCTCGATGTGCACGCCTGTCTTGGCTTCAAAGTCGTCCAGGACCGGCTTGATCAGGCGCTCGGCTCGACCCGAATAGACGACCAGCTTCTCCGCCGCGTCGGCAACGGAGGCCAGCGCGGAGACCGTCAGCAGGGCGAGCAGGCCGGCACAGAGGGTCCGGGCGGCTGTCGTGAAGGGGGATGAAATCGTGGTGTGCATATTTTGAAATTGATTCGTCATCTCAACACGCTATCAAAAAGACCGGCGGCGCGTCAATTCCACTGGTGCGTTGCAGCAGTCGTGCTGGCGGAGACGGCTTCAGTGGGCTCTGTGCGGGGCCATGCATCGGAGATGTGGGAATGCGGCGGCGTCAGCGGTTGCAGGCGGTTGTTCCCGCTATAGGGGCGGGGTGGGACGGGTCAAGCCGGTGCGGGTGATCTATATGATGCGGGGCGAGTGAGCTGAGGCTGAACGATCGAGCTGGAGATAGGCTCTCGATCTGTGGGCGGCGACGCGAATCAGTTGCGGCACTTGGAGCAGAGACCGTAGATCTCCAGCTTGTGCATGGTAATCGTGAAGCCATGGGCGCCGGCGATCTCTTCCTGGTGGCGTTCGATTTCCTCGTGCTCGAATTCGACGATCTTCCCGCAGCCGGTGCAGATCAAATGATCGTGGTGGCCCTTATGCGACACATTGTCGAACTGGGTCTGTGAGCCGAAATGGCGCGCTTGCGCCAGCCCCACGTCGCACAGCAAATTGAGCGTGCGATAGATTGTCGCCAAGCCGAGGTGCGGATCCTTCCGCGCGAGCTCGTGATACATCTGCTCGGCGGTGATGTGTTCCTTCTTAAGGAACTCGATCAGGATCAGCTCACGCTGGCGCGTCAGCTTCAAATTGTTTTTGGCGAGATGGCTGCGCAGCGCGTCCATCTCTTTGTGCGGCTTGGGCGTCGCGGACCGGCCTGGCATAGTGGCGCATTAAAGAACGAAACGCGCGAGTCGGTCAAGAGGGACTGCGGAGACCCGCATGACGCGCGCAGCGGCAGGACGTCGCCGGTCGTTGAGTGACGAGCGCGGGTGCGTTGACCCTCCCGAAATGCCGCGGGTATAGTGCAGCGCCGCGCGGCGGCCGAATGGCGGGACGCGACGGGAAGACCAGGAGTACAGATTGCTATGCGACAAGCGCATCATATGACGATCGATCGAGCGCTCCTGCTCTACATTCTGCATTTGATGGAGCCGCACGGGTTGTTGAGCGATGTGCGCCTGCAGCAGCTCTGCTTTTTGTGCGAGCTGCAACTGTTCAGCAAGGGATTTCGGACGCTGCACTTCGAGTTTTTCCGTTTTGCCTACGGCGCGTTCAGTAAGGACTTGGACAATGATCTGCTCTCGCTGCGTCGGAAAGAGAAGGTGGAGAACTTTTCCGTCACCGAGCAGGTGGTCGAGGAAATCGTGCCGGTGATCACCGCGAGTGCAGATACGCACGAGGCGAACCAAAAAAGCTTGGAGTTGATCCAGGCGGTCGTCGGGACCTATGGGCCGCAGGACACGTCGCAGATCACCAAGTCGGTGGAAGCGGTGGAGTTGACGACGCCGGAGCGGCCGGACTTCAAGCTGCGCATCGAAGACATTTCGTTCCACACGATCATGTTGGTGCCGCACCGCATCGAGGTCACGCAGGAGTTCACGCTGCTGCCCCGTGACCTCGCCAAGTTGAACAAGCTGATGGGCTACTGATCCGGCAGGTCGAAGGGCGAAGCGCGCCGACGGTGCGTGCCCGAGGTCGGTGACGTCTCCTGCCCGAGTGCGGACTTCCGGTTAGAGCCGATACAGCTCCCCGTATTTCTTCTCCACATAGGTCAGCCACGGTTCGGGGCTCAGCGGGCCGCCGGTGACGCGTTCGACCAATTTCTCCGCCGTGAACATGCGGCCCCAGTGGTGAATCTTCTGCTGCAGCCACTGCCGCAAGACGATCAAACGGCCGCCTTCGATCTCCTGCTCCAGCGTGGGGATTTCAAGCTTCGCCTGATTGTAAAACTGCACCGAGTAGAGATTGCCGAGCGTGTACGTGGGGAAATACCCGAAGGACCCCATGGACCAGTGGATATCCTGCAACACGCCGTCCGCATCGCGCTCCGGGACGATATTGAGGTAGCGGCGCATCTTGTCCCGCCAAATCTCCGGCAGGTCGGCCGCGTTGGTGCGGCCCTCGATGAGGTCCTGCTCAATCTCGAAGCGCACCATGATATGGAGGTTGTAGGTGAGCTCGTCGGCCTCGACGCGGATGAACGACGGCTGCACACGGTTGATGGCCGCGTAGAATTGCTCCAGTGTGACCGACGAGAGCGATTCGGGAAACGTCCGTTGCATGAGCGGGAAAAAGCACCGCCAAAAAGGCCGCGAGCGGCCGACGGAATTTTCCCAGAGGCGCGACTGGCTCTCATGAATGCCGAGCGAGATGGAATCGCCGAGCGGCGTGCCGTAGTGCAGCGGGTTGAGCCCCTGGTCGTAGAGTCCGTGCCCGCCTTCGTGAATGCAGCTGAACAGGCAGGAGGGGAGATCGCGCTCGAACACGCGCGTCGTCACGCGCACGTCGGTCGGGTGGAACGACGTGGTGAACGGGTGTGCCGAAATGTCGAGGCGGCCCTGCTCGAAGTTGTAGCCCATGGCCGTGAGCACGAGCCGGCCGAATTCCACCTGGCGCGTCGCGTCGTAGGAGGCATGGAGAACGTGGTCGTCGATCTGCACGGGGCTGGCCAGCACGCGCTGCAGCAGCGGCACCAAGCGCGCCTTGAGCTGAGCAAACAGCGGCGTCAAGTGCGCGACCGTCTCCCCCGGCTCATAGAGGTCGAGCAGCGCGTCGTAGGGCGAGGCGTTGTAGCCTAAGTAGTCGACCTCTTCCTTCTTGAGCGCGAGAATGTTCGTGAGGCTGGGGAGAAACCGCGCGAATTCGTTCTTGGCGCGCGCTTCCACCCAGATTTGCTGCGCCAACGACGACTCCCGGCCCATGCGCACCACGAAATCGGACGGCAGCTTTTTCGCGTGGTGGTAGTCGCGCCACACCTCGCGTAGCAGCGCGCGTCCCGATTCGTCCCAGGCGTCGCCGGGGCGGTCCAACGGCGCGCCGGTTTGCAAGTCCAGCCATTGTCCGAGCAGGCGTTCCGTCTCCGGCGCCACAAACCGCTCGTGCGCCAATCCTTGCAGCGTGGCGATCTGATCCGCGCGGGCGGTGCCGCCGCCGGCCGGCATGTAGGTTTCCATATCCCATGATAAGAGCGACGCGGCGCTATTGATGTGCTGAATTTCCCGTAGACGGGCGACCAACTGGTCCAAGGTAGCGAGAGTTGCCACAGACGGCCTCCTTCGGCATGATGCAGGACGAGACGCCTCATCCTAGGTGAGCGCGCGATGGTTTTCAATTCGCGGCTTTATCCGCGCGTGAGCGTCGGCAGGACCACGCGGCGCCACGCACACGGTGCATACACACAGCGAGCAGGAGAGACCTGATGGACCATTTTCTCGACCCTTCCATTGAAACGTATGCCGCGCGGCATTCGGCGCCGGAGTCGGCGCTCTGCCGGGCGCTGCGCGAAGAGACGGAACGAACCATGGAATTGGCCCGCATGGTGACCGGGCCCTACGAGGCCGCGTTTCTCAAGACCATGGTGCGGTTGGTGCGCGCTCGGCGCATCTTAGAAATCGGGATGTTTACGGGGTACAGCGCCCTGTCGATGGCGGAGGCGCTGCCGCCGGACGGCGAGGTGATCACCTGCGAGCTGGACGACGAGCCGATCGCGCTCGCACGGCGCTACTTTGCGCAAAGTCCGCGCGGGCGCTGCATTCAGATCAAGCAGGGACCGGCGTTGGATACGTTGAAGACGCTGCGCGGGCCCTTCGATGTGATTTTTATCGACGCCGACAAGCAGAACTATCTCGCCTACTATCGTCGCGCGATGGAGTTGCTGGCGCCGACGGGCGTCATTCTGATCGATAACGTCTTGTGGTCCGGCGATGTGCTCGACGATTCGACGACGGATGCGCGCACACGCGCCATTCAGGAGCTGAACCGCGTCGTGGCGGCCGATGTGCGCGTGCAGGCCGTGCTGGTGCCGATTCGCGATGGGATTTTTGTGATTACGCCCAAGGCGGCGGAAAGTGCGGCGACATGAGCGATCGCCAACAGCCGCCGTCTCCGCGCGGACCGCAGAAGGCGTCCGGGCCGTCGTCCACCTGGGCCTATGCGGCGTTGACGGTCGCAGCTGTCGTGTGGGGCGGCTCCATCGTGGGCCAGAAGTATGCCCTGAGTGCGTTTTCGGCGGTGGAGGTGTCCGTCTTGCGCGGCATCGGCGCGCTGGCGATCCTCATTCCACTCTGGTGGATGCAGGAAGGCCGCATCATCCGTCTGACCGCGCGCGATGCCGGGATTCTCGGCGCGTTGGGCCTCGGCGTCCTAGGCAATCACCTGCTCACGCTCTATGGGCTGCGCTACATCGGCGCGGCGAGCGCGGGCGTGATCATCGGCGCCAGTCCGGCGATCACGGCGCTGCTCTCGTCGCTCCTCGTGCGCGATGTGCCGTTTCGCTCTGTCGCCGCCGGGTGCGCCCTGTCGTTTGCCGGCGTCGCGTTGGTGTCCGGCATCGGCGGCGCTGCGGTGCCGGGCGAAAGTCCGTGGCTCGGCGGCCTGTTGGTGCTCTTGGGATTGATCAGTTGGGCGCTCTACACCATCGGGAGCGGCACGGTCATGGGACGCCTGTCGGCGCTCACCGTCAATTGGACGACCTTGCTGATTTCGATCGTCCTGCAGATCCCGTTGTTGTGGACCGACCCAAAAGTGATGGAGAGCGGCCTGGCCACGGTGCCGCTCGGCGGCTGGGTCGCCTTGCTCTACCTTGTGGTGTTTGCGACGGCGCTGGGGCAGCAGGCGTGGTTGTATGGCGTGCAGGGGGTTGGGCCGTCGCGCGCCGGGGTGTTTGTGAATCTGATTCCCGTCTCCGCGCTGCTCCTGTCTGCGCTGGTGCTCGGCGAGCGGATCGGTACGATGCAGGGGCTCGGCATCCTGCTTATTTTAGGCGGCGTCTGGTTGGTGGGCTATCAGACGCGTCCGCGCACAGGGGACCGTACGTGATCGTCTGCGCGCGGGTGTGGTCGGCGGCTGGAAGATGTTGAGCTGATAACTTGCAGTAAGTCGACCAACATTATAGACAACTACAATCCATGCGCCTCATCTGACTGTATCGCGCATCAGAATTTCGTCCAAGAAGTTTGCGAAAAAAAGTTTGTGCGTCGCTGAAAATTTCCCCACATGTCCCTAGTCGACTCGCGATCGAGTGCTATGCTTCGACATAGCACCTCACCTTCTACTTGCGAGTCGCGTATGCCACGTCTTGCCGGTCTTGTCGTCACCACTATCGCAGTCGCCGGTGCCGTATCCTCGGTTGGAAGCCTGACCAAACCTGCTCAGAAGTCCCCACAGAACATCGTGCATCGGAGTCAGTCCGATGTCTCAACCGCCGCCCCGTCCACTTCAAACGAACGTTCCTTGTCGCCGCGTTAGTCAGCCGTCGACAGTTCGATCCTCGTCGAGGGTGTCTCTCCCCTAGGTCGATCATTCGCAGGCCTCTTCCTCGCAGGTCTCGTTCCACGCAACGGACCGTGCGAGGCTATCTTGCGCCGACAGGCGACAATCCCGCATGATGGCGCCCATTCTTGCGAGGACCACATGATCGAACAACGGATAGAAGAAGTGACGCAGGCCAATCGAGCGTTTTACGCCGCGTTCGAGAGCCTCGATATCGGGCGCATGGATACGGTGTGGGCGCATCAGGAGTACGTGACCTGCATCCATCCGGGCTGGGGGCTGCGCGAAGGATGGCCCGGCGTGCGCGACTCGTGGGTGCTGATTTTCAATCACACCTTCACGATGAAGTTCCAATTGAGCGAAGTGCTCGTGCAGGTAGCGGGCGATGTCGGTTGGGTCGTCTGTACGGAAAACCTGACCACAGAACAGGACGGGACCACCGTCGAGAGTCGCGTGCTCGCCACGAACCTGTTCGAACGCGTCGGGGAGGGATGGAAACTCATCCACCACCACGGCTCGCCCATCATGGGCGGCGGATAGATCAGACTTGCTTTGGGTCTGCACCCTGAGCGGCGGGCACTCTCCACCCAAGCCCGCCGCTTCTCCTCAGTGGTCTAGATTCGCCCTCACGCGCTGAGCATGTAGAGGTAAGGCCAACTGACGTGACGCATGGCGATTACTTCGTCATCTTGCGATAGGCGAACAAGAGCAAGATGGAGCCGAGGACGGACGCGATAAATCCCACCGGCTCACCTTCGCGGTAGAGCCCGGCAAAGACCCCGAGCCATCCGGCCACCATCGAACCGGCAATCCCGATCAGCATGGTGATGATGATGCCGCCCGGGTCCGGCCCCGGCATCAGGAACTTGGCGACCGCTCCGACGATCAACCCGACGATCAGCATGGAAATCATGTTGTCTCCCCGTCCGACTCTTCTGAGGTGATGTCTTTGCGGGGTCGCGTGCGCTTGCCCGCCTCGGTCTTTACCCGTTCGTCTAGGTCAGTCGCGCGGCCCCGCGTAGCGTCGCGGTTCGATTGGTGCGCTTGCGCACGGTCAGGAACCTCTTGCCGATCTTCTTGCGCGTTGACGCCGCCGCATAGGCCTTGAATGCGGGGAAGAGCTTCTCTTCTTCCTCGTCCAAGTGATGCTCGAGGATTTCGCAGAAAATCTTCATCCGCTCGATCTGTTGTTCCTTCGTCTTCGCTTGCGGGATACAGGCGATGACCGCCTCGTGCACGCGATGTTCTTCATAGCCTTCCAGCACATGATCCTCGAATTTCGGAATATCCTTCAGCAAGGCGAGAAACGTCTGCTCTTCGGCCTTCACGTGCGACTGCACGGTGTGCTTCAGCTCACGGAACGCTTTCGCTTGCTGTGCGGGCGTCGCGCGTTGGGACTTCACCTGCTGCATGAGTGTGCGCATCAGGTCATGGTCAGCCAGGAGTAACTTGATCACGCCTTTTGAGGCGGTGGGCAAATCTGCAGCGGCAATGCGTTTCAATGGGCTGGCAGCGCTCATGATTCTCTCCTGGATAAAGGGTGTCGGACTTGCGTGCAACTCGCAACCGTCAGTGAGTATCAACTATCTACGTGGAACATGCCATGGGCATGTGCGGCACGACACTGGGTGAACCCCTTGAAATGCACGGGAGCGAATACGCCCGGTTGTCGGGATGGCCGCCGTGAAGCCGGTGAGACGACAACCCTGCGACTGAGGTGGAAGCGCACGCGTAGGTATCGGCCCCTATTGAGGGATGCTTGCAGAAGCAAATTGGTTTGGGGGGTTGTGGGCTCCATGATAGTGTCGGGAGCATGACACTCCATGCCCAAATCGATATCGATGCCCAGGCTGTTCGTGCTCTTTCTCTAGCCTTGAGGGTCGCTTCGTGCGATCGAATGTCATGAGCCGTCCTGCAGCTCGCCGCATGAGTTTTTCTCACAATAAACAGAGCGAGGGGTCGATGCGTCACCATCCCAGGACGTCTATGCCGCGGCAATTCCACGCGATTGATATTCGTCCGAGGACTGTCGTGGCATGGCTATCGGGCATGGCGGTGAATCTTGTGGCGTTCAGTCTCGTGCTTGAAGTCGTTCGGTACGGATTCGGACACGATCATGTGTGGGGACTGCTGGCGCCGCTGGAAAAATTATTCAACATTGATGTGGAACAAAATCTTCCGAGCCTGTTCTCGACGACCCTGCTGTTGACTGCGGCCGTCCTTCTCGCGCTCGTGACTGTGCTGACCACACGCGAACAGGATCCTGACCGTCTGAAGTGGCTCGCGCTCTGCGGGGGCTTTGTGTTGCTGGCGATCGATGAAAACTGCTCCTTTCACGAAACGCTCATCGAGCCGATGCGTGGGGTCATGGGGTCTGAGGCGCCGGGTATCTTTTATCTGGCCTGGGTCGTTCCGGCGTTGCTGGGGGTCGCAGCCGTCGGAGTGTTTTTCTTGGGATTCATCTGGCGGCTTCCGCCATGGATGCGCAACCTGGTCGTGATTGCCGGATCGCTCTACCTCGGCGGCGCCATCGGCATTGAAATGTTGGACGGCCGATACGCCAAAACCCATGGTGAGGCGAACCTCGGCTATCAACTCCTGATGCACCTTGAAGAGGCCTTGGAGATGGCGGGGAGTATCGTTTTTATCGCGGCGCTGCTGTCCTATCTGCGGGAACGATTTCCCGGGATGGCCCTGCAGCTGGCCGACGGTAAGTCAGCGCATCACGATTCGCAGGATAGTCAGTTGGCCCCTGGCAGTAGGCGGGCCGCATGATGGGTTAGCCCGTGAGCCGTCGCGCTGCACGATGTCGGCACAGCAAGCGGCGGCTATGGCGCGGTCTGCGTGAGGCGGCGGCGGGCGCTGCCTTGGACGAGGATGAACTCATACAGCCGACATTCCAACGCGCCGTTGAAGAGCGGGGTGCGTTTGGTCGGTGTGAGGCCGATCAACTTGGGCACGCGCGGATCGTTGGTGAGGACGTAGGCGCGCCATCCGGCAAAGCGCTGCTTCAACGCATCGCCGAGTCGTGGGTAGAACGTTTCCATTTCCTCCGGGTGACTCAGCCGCACGCCGTAGGGCGGATTGATGATCAGGACGCCTGACTCCGCCGGCGCCTCGCGCTCCAAAATATCGCATTGCTCCAAGCGGATCGCCTCGGCGACGCCCGCTTGCCGAAACGTCTGCGCGGCGAGGCGGATCATCGCCGGCTCTCGATCCGACGCGTAAATCTTCGTCGGCGCGTCGGCGCGTTGGGCGGCGCGCACGCCGGCCCGTTGACGCTCCCAGACCGCAGGCTGGTGCACGAGCAATTGCTCGAAGCCGAACCGCCGTGTCCCTCCGGCCGGTAATTGGCGCGCCATGCAGGCGGCCTCCAGCGCAATGGTGCCGCTGCCGCACATGGCGTCCAGAAGCACCGTCTCCGGCGTCCATCCGGCCAGCCGCACAATCCCCGCAGCCAGATTCTCCCGCAGCGGCGCGTCCGCACCGCTCACACGCTGGCCCCGCTTAAAGAGCGGTTCGCCGGACGTATCCAGATACAACGTGATAGACCGTTCATCGAGGAAGGCGTCGATCCGCACGTCCGGTTGCGCGGTGTTGACGCTGGGGCGCTTCAGGCTGGCCCCGACAAAGCTGTCGCAGATCGCATCCTTGATGCGGAGCGTGAGGAAGTCCAGGCTGGGCAGCGGGCACCGCCGCGCACTGACTTTGACCTTGATGGTGCGCTGCGGCGTAAACCAGGTGTGCCAGGGGAGGGCGCGTGCCGCGGCGTACACGTCCTGCTCCGTGCGGTAGGGTGCCCCGCCCACTTTCCACAACACACGGCTCGCCATGCGGCTGCACAGGTTCGCGCGATACATGCTCGACCAGGGGCCGCGAAAGGCCACGCCGCCGTCCGTCCGCTGCGTCTCCGCGATCCCCAGTTCGTGCAATTCCGCTTCAAAGACCTGCTCGAGCCCGCGTGGACAGGGCGCGAAAAACTGATGCGGCGCGGCCTCGTCGGCAGCGGGTACGTATTTTTTGAGGAATGATTGGGATGGACCGAGGAGACGCGGCGGTTTATGCATAGTGTGTATCGTGGGCGATGATGAATCCGGCGGACCTGTCGATGGGGTGAATGTTGGTGCGGATGACGTGCGGGCTGTCGGGATCCTTAGCGGCGTGAGACGCGGAACACGTCGAGTTGGCTGTTGGTGTCGGTCGGAATCAGGTTGGTCGCCAGCGAGTCAAACACCACAAGGGCGCCGTTGCCGCTGATGACCGCGTTCCCGCTGTCGCCGGCGGTGGCTTCGGCATTAAGTGCCGTGACCGACTGTCGAGTGGTCTTCCCAGTTGCGCGGTCGTGCACGAAGACGTCGACCTGGCCGTTCGTATCGTCCGCGACGAGGTTCGCTGCGGCACTTTGAAACGCGACGAATCGTCCGTCCTGACTCAGTGCGCCGCCCCGTGCGGCACTGGCGTCGGCTGCCTGTGCGCCTGCGCTGTCGATGGACACCCGCGTGGTTTGCCCGGCGGTACGGTCCCGCACAAAGACGTCGCTGGCGCCGTTCGTGTCGGACGCGACGAGATTGGTCGCCGTCGAATGGAAGGCGACGAAAGCCCCATCGGCGCTGATCGATGGATTTTCGCTTCGTCCGCCGGTTGCCTGCGCACCGGTGCTCGAAACTGAGACGCGCGTGGTCTCACCCGACAGGCGGTCATGCACAAACACATCGTATTGGTTGTTGCTGTCGCCGGCGACGAGGTTGGTCGCGCCGGACGCAAAGGCGACGTAGCGGCCGTCCGCGCTCAGCATCGGTGTGGCGCTGCCGCTGCTTCCGGTGGCCTGGGCTCCGCCTGTGACGACGGAGGCGCGAGTCGTGATATTGGCTGTGCGGTCGCGCACGAAAATGTCGTCCAGTCCGTTGGAATCGCCGAGGACGAGATTGGCGGCGCCCGAGACGAACGCGATCTGCTGACCATCCGCGCTGATCGCCGGCTGGTAGCTCGCCAAGCCGGTGGCCTGCGCGCCGGTGTTCGTGACCGAGACGCGGGAGGTGTCGCCTGTCACGCGATCGTGCAGAAAAATGTCGGTGACGCCGTTCGTGTCGTTCGCCACGAGGTTGGTCGCGTCCGATTCAAAGACGACGTAGCGACCATCTCCGCTGAGGGCGGGATAGCGGCTGCTGCCTCCAACGGCCTGCGCCCCGGCGTTCGATTGTGAGATGCGCGTGATCTGCCCGGTCGCAGTGTCGGCGACAAAGACATCGGCGACGTCGTTGGTATCGTTGGCGACCAGATTGGTGGCTGACGAGGCAAAGGCGATAAAGCGGCCATCGGTGCTGACGGCCGGGGTGCCGCTGATTCCGCCCACGGCCTCGCTGCCGCCTGGTCCGCTCGACACGCGCGCGGTGAACGGCGCAGGCGGGCCCCCGTCATCATGGCCGCAGGCGGACAAGGCGGCGACGAGAAGCGCGGTGCCAAGAACTGTGAAGCCGGCTCGCGCGGGCATGAAGCAGAAACAGGGGTCGGGAATCATGCAGGCTGTGGCGGATCGCGTGGGGCGAGCGGGCAGATGACCGAGCCGGATACGGTGCGTTGAACGAACGACCATCACACCCTCCGGCACCACACCCGAAACGCGCCGCACTGGCGCGAGGGCGCGGTTTACAGTTGCGGTTAGGCTTTCGTTCCCTGGGAGCCCTGCGCCACGACAGCCGGCTCATCCACCTTCACGGTCTTGCGCCATTCGTCCACGACCGCGTCGCGGTCGGGCATCGGCATGCCGGCGTATTTCAAAAACATCTGCAGGCCGCGGCGGCGCCGCCAGGTGAGGAAGTCCAGAAAATGCGCGCGGCATACCGACTTGGTTCCGGCGGGGGCATAGACGGATTGGCGACAAAATTGAATCGTGCAGACGTCGTTGGTCATTCGCGTACTCCCTGTGCGGGCAGTATGCCGAACGGGCCGTCCTGTTTGCAACCGGGGCGGTTCGCCGGGCTCGGCGGTCATGGCGTGCGCGTCGCCGTTTGCGGCGTGCCTTGACCCGGCTAGCGCAATCCGGTATGCGATGGCGCCATGATCATCCCCACTGTGCTTGCTCACGCGCGTCGCCCGCCGGATGCATTGTTCAAATTGTTCCCCTCTCGCGTGCCCTCCGCGCTTCTGACCCTCGTCACTGTTGCGGCCATCGGCTGCACGCCCTCCTATCGGCCTGGTCTACCGCCGGGCAGTCCCTTTGAAGCTGAGAGCCGGCCTGCGGTTGGAGTAAGCGCAAGCGCGCAGCAATCAACCGTTGCCGTGACGCTCGGTCCCGCCAGTGGCGATGTGCGGTCGACCTCTGCGCTTGTGTGGGGACGTACGGATGGTCCTGCGATGGTGCAGGTGGAATGGTGGCCCGCGTCGGCCGCCGTGGCGGCGAGCAGCGGTGCGCTTGGTTCGGTCGGGTCGACTAGTTCGATGAGTTCGACCGCTTCAATCGGTTCAATGAATCCCTCGTCACTGGCTGCTGAATCGACGGGTACTGATACGGCGGCGATGCGTTCCGTCCCGGCCGCGACGTCCGCTGAGCACGATTTTACCTTCAAGGCGGTCATCGAGAAGTTGCAACCGGCGACGACTTATTTCTATCGGCTCTGGGCGACGCCGGTCTCCGGCGCGCGTCGAGACGGGCAGGCCGTGGCCAGTCCGCTCGGGTCCTTTCGCACCGCGCCACTGCCCGCTGATCCTGCCCGGGTCAGTTTTGCTTGGAGCGGTGATTTAGGCGGCCAGGGTCGCTGTCGGCAAGGCGAGCCGCACTATCCCATGCTCGATCGCGTGCGTCGCCTCCAGCCGGCTTTTTTTGTGTTTCTCGGCGATCTGATTTACGGCGACGAATGGTGTCCGGTGCCGCCGAACCTGCCGGGAAGCGAAAAGTCCGCGGTGACGCTGGAAGAGTATCGCGCGAAGCACCGCTATCAACATGGCGCTCCCACGTTGCGGCGCTTGCTGGCAGAGGTGCCTGTCTGGGCGGTCTGGGACGACCATGAAGTGCGGAATAATTTTTCCGGTCCGTTCGATCCGCAGATGCCCGCGGGGCGGCAGGCGTTGCTGGACTATTGGCCGATCGGGGCGCCGACCGACGAACCGACCCGGCTGTATCGCTCGTGGCGCTACGGGGCGGACGTGGAGCTGTTTCTGCTCGACACGCGTCAATATCGGAGTCGCAACACCGACCCCGATGACGCGCAGAAGACCATGCTCGGGGCGAGGCAGCGCGCCTGGCTGATCGACGGCGTGACGCAGTCCACGGCGACGTGGAAAGTCATCTTCACGTCGGTGCCGCTCTCGAATCCGGACAAGGGGGCGCCGACGATCCCCGGCAACGACGGATGGGCACGCGGTGCGGATGGGCGAGGGTTTCAGACGGAATTGACGGCGCTGGTGGAGGCGTTTCGCGTGCAGGCCGTGCGCAACGTGGTGTGGTTGGCGGGCGACGTGCACTATGCCCAGGGCATCGCCTACGATGCGGACGGGGACGGAGCGCCCGACTTCCATGAATTTATCGCGGGGCCGCTGTCGGCGCGTCCGGGGCGATTGGTGCCGGTGCCGCCGACGTTTCACCCCACGCTGCTCTTTTCCGAAAACGGCTACGACAACGTCGGGCATGTGACGATCGATCGCGAGACGTTCCAGGTCGATATCGTGGATGTCGACGGGCGCATTCGCCATAGTCATACGGTGCGCGCGGCTGGGGAGGGGAGTGCGGCGACGTCGAGGCCGGTGCCGCCTGTCGGATCGGCTCAGCAGTAGCTCTGCGTAGGGTTGGTCGATCGCTTGCAATCAGGCTTCGTGCCCAGGTACCGTAGCCCGTTTGCACCGTTGTCGTGCGGGGGCGCCTTCGGGACATGCTGTCGGTTGGACCGCACCGGGTGGCGGCTGTTTGTCTGTGCAGCGCCCGGTGATGCTCGTGGAGACTGGGGCGGGAGGCTCGCTTGATGGGACTGCAGGCGCTGTCATTACTGGGCGCGCTCATGGTGCTCGCGGGCTACGCGATGATTCAAAGCGGCTGGTGTCGCGAGCTGGACGCCGGGTACCTCGCGCTCAATATCGTCGGCTCGGTGCTGCTGGGCGTGGTGGCGGTGGCCGAGCGGCAGCTCGGGTTTATTGTGTTGGAGTTTGCGTGGGCGGGCTTGGGGCTGGTGGGCGCGGCTCGATCATGGCGCCAGCGCCAGGCAGCACGCCCCAAATAAGGATGATGGCGGTAGGCTCGATTGGAGTAGGGACGTCGGCATTACTATAGACACACCGCATACAGGATGCGGAGTCGCAGCAGGGCTGTTGCGATCGAGAAAGGGGAACGGAACATGGCAGGGTTGTTATCGGCGAACGATGTCTTTGAACGGATGCAGGATGCAGCGGCCTCGGCCACGGGTGTGGACGAGAAGGCCATGCAGATCGACTACAACGCCTTGAAGGAAAATGTGCAGGCGGCGCTGGGCGACCGCAAGATCGCGCACCTGCACATCAATAAGTTTCTCCCGGAAGGGTATGAGGACCAGGGGCGCTTCAACGTGCTGGCGCTCACGGCGGGCGGCGTGTTTTTCGATATGGTGATCGGCGATACCTATTTTCGCTACGACATCGTATCCGTGAAGGAGTTGGACAAGGTGCAACTCGTGGACGCGATTTGGAACAACCGCGAAAAGCGTCGCGAAGACCCGTTCCTCAGCCTGCGGTTGATGCACGGCGAGGAGACCCATCTCTTGTTGGCGCTCGATAACGACGAACGTGCGTCTGTCATGGCGTTCGCGAAGGCCGTGACCACCGCCCGCAATCCGGAAAAGTAGCGTCGTCCTTCCTCCTGTGTTGAGAGGGGCGGGGCCTTGTGGTCCTGCCCTTCTTTCCACAAGCTGTTTCACTCTCAAGTTTGATCGCGTGGATTGCGCCGGTGAATGCCGTAGGGCGTGGTGACGCCCTCGACCGGCGCGGCTGGTGCGGATCGGTGCCTGTCTGCGCGATGTCGTTGCGTTCCGCGTGACTGTGCAATCAGTGCGCAGCGAGCGGTAGCTCGTGATGCATTGGGAAGGCAAGGGAACGGCAGGGAACGGAAGTGCGTGGACGGCTGCAGCGATGCGGCGGCCCTACTGCTTCTCCGAAGATTCCACTGCGCCTTGGCTTAGGGCCGTCGATACAAGGGCAGCGCCTTCACCGTGGCCTCGTGCTTGCGGCCGTCGATGTCGACCGTCAGCACCGTGTCGGCCTTGCTGAAATCCCGCAGGGGGAAGCCGAAGGCGAGCCCGGCGTTTTGCAGGGGGGAGAAGCTCGCGCTGCTGATCCAGCCCACTTCGCGGTCGCCGCTGAACAGCTTCGCACCGGGGGGTGGAATGGTCTGGTCGTGCAGGACGAGTCCCACCAGGTGGCGGCGCACGTTGCCGTACGTATCCATCCGCGCGACCACTTCTTGTCCCGGGTAGCAGCCCTTATTCAAGCTGAAGGCCTTGCCTTCGAGATTCGCTTCGGGCGGGACGATTTCTTCGTTCAAGTCCGCGCCGGCTTTCGGCAGGCCCGCTTCGAGCCGCAGCATCTCGCGCGCGACGGTGCCGACAGGGCGGAGGCCCATAGGCGTGCCGGTAGTGACGAGCAGGGTCCAGAGCGCGGCCAGATTGTCGTTGGGAGTCGCCAGCAGCACATCCTGCTCGCCGGTTTCCTCGCCACGCATCAGCCACAGAGGTTGTGTGCCGTGGGTGGCGATGGTGAGGCTTGGTATCGCCGCCGCCTGGAGATCCACCTGCAAGGCCGACTGAATCACTTCAAAGGCCCGTGGTCCGCTGAGCAGCAGGAGGCCCCAGGCGCCGGTCAACGTCTCGAGCTTCGCTTTGGTGCCGTAGAGGAGAAATTTCTTAAGGGTCTTGGCCGTGGTGTCGCCGATGTCGCCGACATCTTCCAGCAGCACGGCGTCCGGGGTGATGTACGCCCGCACGTAAGTCAGCATCTTGCCCTTGTGCGTGAGCAGGCTGGAATAGACGCCCTGGCCCGGCTGCAGCCGCAGCAGGTCGTTACTCAAGATGCTCTGCAGCCATTTGACGCGGTCGTCGCCGGTGGTGCGAAGGAGGCCGCGATGCGACAGATCGCTCAGGCCGACGGCGGTCCGGACCGCCTGATACTCGGCGCGAGCCTCACCAAAATGTGCGGGGACTTCCCAGCCGGCCACCTCGTGAAAGGTGGCGCCGAGCTGGACCTGTTGTGCATGAAGTGGGGATCGATTCATCGGGGTTGTGTGCTCACAAGCAAGAGGGTCGGTACACGGCGATTAGGTCTGCGGGGTGCCAAAGAGCCCGTCGACCAACTCTTTGGTGCGCGCGGAAAATTCGTTGCGGGAGACGATCTTGGTGACGCCGAGCGCCTTCGCGCGGTTCCATGTCTCTACTTCTTCATGATTGGCAAAGGCCAGCACCGGCAGGGCCGCCAGCCTCGCGTCCGCCTTGAGCGTGCCGAGCGCCAGAAACGGATCGAGCCGCAGCTCGTTCATGTCCATGACGACCGCCGAGGGTGTGTCGGCGGCAGCTTTGCTGTTGAAGTCGTCCTGCGTGCGGGCCCGCTCCAGCTTGTAGCCGTGCGGCAGCAGCGCGTCGCGCACCTTCGTGTAGAAGAATATGTCGTTGACGGCGACGAGGATCGTTTTGGCATTCATGGTGCGATGATGGCGATGACGGTTACGAGGCTGCTTGTGTGGAAAGCCGGTACCACGGCGCAAGCCCTGTGCGGTGCCTGCATCTGGTGCTCAGCTCGTTAATTCATGCTGCTGATCAGCCGCCCCAACGACCGTTTGGCCAGGGAGTAGTCAGGGTTGAGCGCGAGCGCCTGCTTGTAGCAGTCGATAGCCTGTTGCCAGTCGCCTTTTTTCTCATGCACGCGGCCCAGGTTCAAATGCGGAAAGGCCGGACTTTCATAGCGCGTCGCCTGCATGGCGCGCTTGAACCAGTCCATGGCTTCGTCGAGCTGGCCCTTTTCGATCAAATACGCGCCGATGTCGTTATAGGGATTGCCGAAGTCCGGGTCCTGCGCAATCGCATGGTGGCATTCTTCGATCGCGTCATCCAGGCGGCCCATGAAGCTGTAGGTCCAGCCGAGAAAGGTGTAGCCCTCAGCCGTTGGATGCAGCTTGATCGACTCTTGGTACAGTCGCGCGGCCTCCTCCAGCTCCCCCTTCATCTGCAGTTCATAGGCCTTTTGGAAGAGCATCCACGCTTCGCGCTTGTCTTCCTCGCGTCCTTCGCCGTGCTGGAGAAAATCTTGAACATCCATACGTCTGGTGGTGCATTCTGCGAGCCGCGGTGGCGTGCGGCCTGCGCTATTCGTGTTTCAGTTTCTTTTTGATCAGTTCGGCGCCGTAGCGGCCGGACAGCAGCATGGACCCGAAGGCCGGTCCCATGCGCGGAGTGCCGTGCACGGCGGAGACCGCCAAGCCTACCACAAAGCAATTGGGGTAGACCTCGCCGGTGTGGTCCATCACGTTTTCCTCGGAGCGCGACACCCACATGGCGCCGTTGCCCGGCACGGCCTTGTAGAGGTTGCGCTTGTGCAGGAGGTCGACGACGATCGCGTCATGGCCGGTGGCGTCGACGACGATCTTACTTTCCAGCGCGATCGGATCGACGTGAATGATGTCGTGCCCGGCCATTTCCGCCGTGGTGTTGTTCACCACCACGCCTTCCAGAATGCCGTCGCGGCGTAAGATGAGATCCACGACGCGCGTCAGATTCAGGACCTTGGCGCCCGCGCCGTAGGCCGCGGCGATCAAGGCACCGGTTGCGTGCGGCGGGTCCACGATGAACATGCCCTCGCACTCGTGCACCTTTTTACAGGGCACACCGAGCTCGTCGAGAATCTCGTTCGCCGGCTCGCAGATGGTGGCCTTGTTCATCAGATAGCCGCCGTGCCAGAAGCCGCCGCCGAGCGCCAGGCTCTGTTCGACGATCAGGGTTTTGAAGCCCATCTTCGCCAGATCATGCGCGCAGATTAGGCCGGACGGCCCCGCGCCGACGATGATGACGTCGCTCTCGATGAGCTGATCGAACTCTTTATAGTACTCGCGCGCGATCTGTCGCGTGATGTCGCGTTCGCGCAGCGGCGCTGGACGTGGTTTCGCCATGGGACACCTTCCTCGACTGGGCTAGCGGTAAATTTCCGCCCCGGACTGTTTGAACTCCTCCGCCTTTTCCTGCATGCCGACGCGCAAGGCGGCTTCGGCTTCGACCTGCTTCTGCTCCGCATAGTCACGCACGTCCTGCGTGATCTTCATCGAACAAAAGTGCGGCCCGCACATGCTGCAGAAATGCGCGACCTTGGCGGCGTTGTCCGGCAGCGTCTCGTCGTGGAAGTGCTGGGCCGTGTCCGGATCGAGCGAGAGGTTGAATTGATCCTGCCAGCGGAATTCGAACCGCGCCTTGGAGAGTGCGTTGTCGCGCGCCTGGGCGCCGGGATGTCCCTTGGCCAGGTCTGCGGCGTGCGCCGCAATCTTGTAAGTGACCACGCCGACCTTCACGTCTTCCTTCGTCGGCAGGCCCAGATGTTCCTTCGGCGTGACGTAGCAGAGCATCGCGCAGCCGTACCAGCCGATCATCGCCGCGCCGATCCCCGACGTGATGTGGTCGTACCCCGGCGCAATGTCGGTCGTCAGCGGGCCGAGCGTGTAGAACGGCGCCTCCTGACATTCCGCCAACTGCTTTTCCATATTTTCCTGGATCAGATGCATGGGCACGTGGCCCGGCCCTTCGATCATCACCTGTACGTCGTGCCGCCAGGCGGTCTTGGTCAACTCGCCCAGCGTTTCCAATTCGGCGAATTGCGCCTCATCGTTGGCGTCGGCGATGGACCCGGGCCGCAGCCCGTCGCCCAGGCTGAAGGCCACGTCGTAGGCCTTCATGATCTCGCAAATTTCTTCAAAGTGCGTGTACGCAAAATTCTCCTGGTGATGCGCCAGGCACCACTTGGCGTGAATCGAGCCGCCGCGCGACACGATGCCGGTCATGCGCGATGCGGTCATCGGCACGTAGCGCAGCAGCACGCCCGCGTGGATCGTGAAGTAGTCGACGCCCTGCTCCGCCTGCTCGATCAACGTGTCGCGGAAGATCTCCCAGGTCAGGTCCTCGGCCTTGCCGCCGACTTTTTCCAGCGCTTGGTAGATGGGCACCGTGCCGATCGGCACCGGCGAATTGCGGATGATCCACTCGCGTGTTTCGTGGATGTTCTTGCCCGTCGACAGGTCCATCACCGTGTCCGCGCCCCATCGGATCGACCAGATCATCTTCTCCACTTCCTCGTCGATCGAGGAGGCGATGGAGGAGTTGCCGATGTTCGAATTGATCTTCACCAGGAAGTTGCGGCCGATGATCATCGGCTCGCTCTCCGGGTGATTGATGTTGGACGGAATGATGGCCCGGCCGCGCGCCACTTCGTCGCGCACGAATTCCGGCGTGATCACGCGGGGGATGCTCGCGCCCCAGGCCTGCCCCGGATGTTCGGTCGTGCCGCCGTGCTTGGGGCGGCCGTTGCCGTTCGCCGCGGGCATGGCCGAGGCCGCCGCCTGCTTTTGATTTTCACGGATGGCGATGAATTCCATCTCCGGCGTCACGATGCCTTTGCGCGCGTAGTGCAGCTGCGTCACGTTCGCTCCGGCGCGTGCGCGTAACGGCTTGCGGACGTGCGCGAAGCGGAGGTTCTCCAGCTTCGGATCGCGGGCCCGCACGCGGCCGAATTCGGAAGTCAGGTCGGACAATTCCGTGACGTCGCCCCGCTCCAGAATCCACTGGCGCCGCAGCGGCGCCAAGCCGGCGCGAATATCGATGGCGACGGCCGGGTCCGTGTAGGGCCCCGACGTGTCGTACACCGTGACCGGCGCATTCGGCGTCGGCGTGCCGTTGTTCAGCGCCTGCGTGGGCGTCAACGAGACTTCCCGCATCGGCACCCGCACCCCGGCCGCACGCCCGGTCACGTAGACCTTTTGGGAGGCGGGAAACGGCGTGGTAGTGATGGCATCGCCGGTGGGGCTGGCGTCCGTCGGTGCGCCCTTGCCCTGTGTGCCGATGGATGTCGGATGGATGAGAGGTGCGCTCATGATGGAGTGTCTCCTCAGCTAACGTATCGCCCCGGTGTCTGCTCACGCGTCCGCTGCGGCGTGGGGCGGCAGGGTCGCCGCTCGTGCCGCGTGGGGCGCCACAGCATCGTCAACAATCGTTGGTCGCAAAAAAAGCCGCCGGGATAACAGGGGCGGCTTCACTCGAATTCGGTGAGGTCAACCGCTTCCCTACGCTGGCATTATCCAGGTCAGGTTCTAAGGGTCGTCCGTCAGCACGGACTCTCAGCCGTATGGCCCCCCTAGCTGTGACTATGTAACCGGCATCGTACATGGCGTGTTTCCGGCGTGTCAACCGAGCGGGGTGCGGGCGGCGTGAGCGCGTTGTGCATAGACGAGGCGCAGGGCAAACCGTGACGCGTCGGTCAGCAAGTCGCGATCACCGAGGGCATGTCGGCGGGGCGGTCTCGGTGTTGCGAACGGATGCCGCGACTGTTGCCGGAGCGAGGTGGCGCAAATCGGACGCAAGGCCGCTTCGCGCGATCGACGGGGCGCCTGTAGGCCTTTCGGCTCGTTGATTGTTCGTAGGTCGTCCCGTAGAATTCCATCGCGTCCTGTGCCTGTCGTTCGACGATGTTTGTTATTGTGAGGCGCGCATGGCCATCGAATTGCCGGTTGTCAGCAGCACCCCGAGCCCGACGGATGTCAGGCGCGGCGGCATCCATCCCATAGCGACCTATCAGCAGCTGTCCGCCGGGGAGCTGTCCGCCCGCATCACGGCCGCGCGTCGGACGATGGGAGAGCGGCTGCTCATTCTCGGGCACAACTATCAGCGGGACGAAGTGATTCAACATGCGGATCTGCGCGGCGATTCGCTCCTGCTGGCGAAATATGCGCAGCAGTATGCCGATCGTCCCTACGTGGTCTTTTGCGGGGTGCACTTCATGGCCGAAACGGCCGACGTGCTCAGCCGCTCGAACCAGACCGTGATTCTCCCGGATATGGCGGCCGGCTGTTCCATGGCCGACATGGCCGCGATCGAGCAAGTGGAAGAATGCTGGGACGCGTTGGGCCGTCTGATGCCTGTGGATGAGACGGTCATGCCGGTGGTCTACGTGAACTCCGCCGCGATTCTCAAAGCCTTCTGCGGCGAGCACGGCGGGCTGACCTGCACATCGTCCAATGCTAAGGCCATCATCGAGTGGTCCTGGGCGCGGCGCGAGAAGATCCTCTTTTTCCCCGATGAGCATTTGGGCCGCAACACGGCGAATAAAATGGGTGTGCCGGCCGAGCACATGATCGTATGGGATCCGTCGCTCCCGAACGGCGGCAACAGTGCGGAGGCGATCCGGCGCGCGCGGTTGATCCTCTGGAAGGGCCATTGCAGCGTGCATCAGATGTTTCAGCCCGCGCATGTGGAGTACTTCCGGCGGACCTATCCGGGGATCACGGTGATCGTGCATCCGGAGTGCCATGAGCAGGTCGTGAACAAGGCCGATCTCGTCGGGTCGACCGAGTACATCATCCGCACTGTGACGGCGGCGCCTGCGGGCACTTCCTGGGCGGTGGGGACGGAGCTGAATCTGGTCAATCGGCTGAAGCACGAGTTGACCGACAAGCACATCTACTTTCTGTCCTCCACGGTCTGTCAGTGCGCCACGATGTATCGCATTGATGCGCCGCATCTCTGCTGGGCGCTGGAGAATCTGGTGGACGGGTGTGTCGTCAATCATATCGTCGTCCCTGACGACGAAAAGGAATGGGCCAAGGTTGCGCTGGAGCGCATGATGGCCTTGAGTTAATCCCGCAAGTCTCGACGTGTCGCCCGGCCCGGTCGGCGGCTGTGTCTCGCGCCGCGCGCGCGGCCTGTAAAAAGGCTGGTGCCGTCCCCCTTCCTTCCGATATATTCCCCGCCTGACACAAGCAGGACGCCCCCATTGATGCCCCGCAGGTGGCCTCAGGGCTCCGACGGCGCGTCGTCGTTCGGCAATCACGACTACAAGGTTATGGATTACAAGAGCACGCTCAATCTGCCGCAGACCGAGTTCCCCATGAAGGCCAACCTGCCGCAGCGGGAGCCGGAGATGCTGGCCTGGTGGGCGGAGCGCGGGTTGTACGCGGCGATTCAAGCGCGGGCGGCCGCGCAGGGGCGCCCACGCTACGTGCTGCACGATGGTCCGCCCTACGCAAACGGCCGGATTCACATCGGGCATGCGCTCAACAAGATCCTGAAGGACATCATTATCAAGTCGAAGACGATGTCGGGGTTTCATGCCCCCTATGTGCCGGGATGGGACTGTCACGGCTTGCCCATCGAACATCAAGTGATGAAGGAGCTGGGCGACAAGAAGCGCGGGCTGGACGCCATCGCGATTCGGGCGCTCTGCCGCGAGTACGCGGAGAAATTTGTGTCCGTGCAGCGCGACGAGTTTAAGCGCCTCGGCGTACTCGGCGAGTGGGACAGCCCGTACCTCACGATGACGCCGAGCTACGAAGCCGCGATCGTCCGCGAGTTCGGGAAATTCGTCGAGCGTGGCGGCGTGTATAAGGGGCTGAAGCCTGTGCTCTGGTGCACGCAGGATCAAACGGCGTTGGCGGAAGCCGAGGTCGAATATGAAGACCACGTCTCGCCGTCGGTCTACGTGAAATTTCCTGTGGCGGGGACGCCCGCGTCGTTGGCTGCTCGATTTGGCGGCCTGCCGATTCCAGCCGGTGTGACGTCTGTCGCGGTCGTCATCTGGACCACCACCCCCTGGACATTGCCTGCCAACCAAGCCGTCTGTCTGCACGCCGATATCGACTACGCCTTCGTGCAGGTCGGCGAGCAGGTGCTGATCATTGCGGAAAAGTTGTTGGAGGCCACGGCCAAAGCCTGTCGCCTCGATAACTATACGGTGCTTGGGGTGAGGAAGGGCGCCGAGGGCTTCGAGGGGCTGGAACTGCAGCGGCCGCTGACCACGGGATTGTCGCCGGTCTTGCTGGGCGATTTTGTCACGCTGGAGCAGGGGACAGGCTGCGTGCATATCGCCCCGGGGCACGGGATGGACGACTACATCCTGGTCTTGAACCACAATGCCGCGGCGTCGGTGGGCGAGCGCCTGGAAATTTTGGCGCCGGTCGATAACGGCGGACGGTTCACCGACGCCGTGCCGGAATTTGCCGGGCAGCATGTGTTCAAGGCGAATCCGTTGATCGTCGAACGGTTGCAGGCCAACGGCCGCCTGCTTGGACACTTCTCGCTGAACCATTCCTATCCGCATTGCTGGCGCTGCAAGAGTCCTGTGATCTTTCGCGCAACCGAGCAGTGGTTCGTGTCCATGGAGACGAACGAGTTGCGGCAGGAGGCGCTGGCCGAGATCGGGCGCGTGCGCTGGATTCCCGCCTACGGTCGCGACCGCATTACCGGCATGATTGAGAACCGTCCCGATTGGTGCCTGTCGCGTCAGCGCGTCTGGGGCGTGCCGATTCCGGGCTTTACCTGTACGGGCTGCCGCGGCGTGCTGGCGGAGCCGCGCGTGATCGACCACGTCGCCTCCCTCATGGAAACGCGCGGGGCCGACGTCTGGTTTCAGCGGACGGCTGCCGAGCTGCTTCCCGAAGACACGGTTTGCAAATCGTGCGGCGGTGCGTCCTTCGAGAAGGAACGGGATATTTTGGATGTGTGGTTTGAGTCCGGCGTCAGCTTTGCGACCGTGCTGAAGCCGCGCCATTGGTGGCCGGCGGATCTGTACCTGGAAGGCTCCGACCAACATCGGGGCTGGTTTCACAGCGCGCTGCTTGCGGGAGTGACGACGGATCGGCGCGCGCCCTATCGCGCCGTGCTCACGCACGGATTCGTGGTCGACGGGCAGGGGAAGAAGATGTCCAAGTCGGCGGGCAACGTTGTGGCGCCGCAGGACGTCATCAAGCAATCGGGCGCGGAGATTCTGCGTCTGTGGGTGTCGGCGCAGGACTACCGCGAAGACCTGCGTATTTCGCCGGAGATTCTGACGCACCTGATCGACGCCTATCGGAAGATCCGCAACACCGCCCGGTTCCTGCTGAGCAATCTCTACGATTTCGATCCGGTGAACGACCGTGTGCCGTATGCGCAGTTGCCTGAGTTGGACCGCTGGGCGCTCATGCGGTTGGGCGAGCTGATCCCGAAAGTGCGGAAGGCCTACGACGACTGCGAGTTCCACGCGATTTTCCACGCGCTGAATAATTTTTGCTCCGTGGATCTGAGCGCGGTCTACTTGGATATTCTGAAAGACCGGCTGTACACCTGTCGCAAGGACGCGCCGCAACGGCGCGGCTCGCAAACGGTGTTGTACGATCTGCTGACGGGGCTGACGACGCTGATGGCGCCCGTGTTGAGTTTCACGGCGGAGGAAATTTGGCGCAGCTTGCCCGCGGATAAGACGCGGCAGGCCGACGCGTGGAGCGTGCACCTGGCGGCGTTCCCGGAGGCGGATCCTGCCTGGGCCGATGCCGCATTGGCCTCGCGCTGGGAGACGTTGTTGGAGGTGCGGCGCGCGGTGCAGGCGGCGTTGGAAGCCAAACGGCGGGACAAGGTGATCGGTGCTCCGCTGGAAGCGCAGGTCGTCCTGCGCGCGACGGCCGAGCGCGCAGCGTTCCTCACGCCCTATCTGAAGGACTTGCCCGCGCTGTGTATCGTGTCCGCGGTCGACCTGCAGACGGCGTCTGATCTCCCGGCCTCGCCCGGGTATACGGTGGAGGTGCGGAAGGCGGACGGCCAGAAGTGCGAACGGTGCTGGAACTATCGCGCCAGCGTGGGGCAGCTGCCGGCGCATCCCACGCTGTGCGATCGCTGTGTGGAGGCCATTCGGTGATGACGGGACCCGTCAGACTGTTCCTGCTTTCCCTCGTAACCGGGGCCGTGGTGTTGGTCGATCAGTTGACCAAGCTCGAAGTCATGCAGTCGATGTATTTGCATCAGTCGATTCCGATCCTGCCCGGATTCTTCAACCTCACCTACATCCGCAACCCCGGGGCGGCGTTCGGCTTTATGGCCGGGGCGGGTCCGGCGTTTCGCGTCGTCTTTTTTGCGCTGACGTCGCTGTTTGCGCTGGGGGTGCTCGGGACGATTTTGATGCGTCTGCCGGATTCCGATTGGATGGGGCAGTACAGCATTGCGGCCATCCTCGGCGGCGCCATCGGGAATTTGTTGGATCGCGTGCGCTATGGCGAGGTGATCGACTTCTTAGACGTCTACATCGGCTCGGCGCACTGGCCGGCCTTCAATGTGGCGGATGCGGCTATTACCGTGGGGGTGGCCTTCCTCATTCTCCATTTCTCTCTGGAGAAGAAGCCGCCGCTCGGCAGCGACGCCCGGGGCCTCCCGGAGGACGGCACCAAATCTGACAGCGCACCCTCTGAGGCTGCGTCCGGATCCACGCGCCCTACGACCTAAGCGCGGTCCGTCTTCCGGATCATCCTGTCCCCGCAGCAGTCGGAACGCGTGCTCAGGCGGGCAGTTCGAGGATGAAGCCGCCCTGTTCGCGGAACTGCCGCTGCTGCTCGGTTGAGAACAGCGCGAGCGGTTCGTTGTGGCAGAACTGGCATTCCTTCACGGTCACCGGGGCCGATCCTTCACCGATACCATCCAGATAGCGGCGGGCAAGGCGCAGGGCCGTCTCTTGGTCCGTCGTCATGACGTCGAAGTGGATCGTCCCTTTCGAGCCCTTCACCCAGGTGTCAAACACGTGCACGGTATCCGGCGAGGTAGCCATGGCGAAAGTCCTTTCTGGTGGCAACTTAGGCAAATACGTAGAGAACGAGCAGGCCCAGCGCGATGCGGTAGTAGGCGAAGGCGCGTAACGTGTGGCGCTTCACAAAGGTGAGGAAGAGCGCGATGACGGCCCAGGCCGTGAGGAACGAGACAAAGAGGCCGAGGCCCAAGGCCGCGAGGTCCGCGCCGCTCATGGCGGCTTTCGATTTGAGAAACTGATACACGGTCGCCGCAATCAGCGTGGGCAGCGCGAGGAAAAAGGAATACTCGGTGGCCACCTTGCGGTCCATGCCCAGGAGCAGCCCCCCGATGATTGTGGCCCCGGACCGGGACACGCCGGGAATCAACGCCGCACATTGTGCGACCCCGACCCAGAGCGCCGTGATCGGCGTGACCTGCGGGAGTTCGCGAATCGCGGGCGGCCGCTTCATGGTTTCCACCCACAAGATAATGAACCCGCCGAGAATGGACGAGATGGCCACCATCCGCGGCGTGAACAGCTGCTCTTTGATCCAACCGTGCGCCGCAAAGCCGAGCAGCGCAGCGGGCAGAAAGGCCAAGCCGACGCCGATCACAAACCAGAACTGTTGATGGCGGGCAAACGACGCGCGCAGCGTTTCTCCGAGCGAAGCCGTCCGCTTCTCCGCCAGCAGCTGTCGCAGTTCGTGCTGTTCGCGTAGCGCCCCCGACATGAGTGTGCGGATGCGCTGCCATTCGTAGACGATCACCGCGAAGATCGCACCGAGCTGAATGGAAATCTCGACGCTGGCGGCGGTGTCGCCGGTGAATCCGAGGGCATGCCCGACGAGAATCAGATGGCCGGTGGAGGACACCGGGAGAAACTCCGTCAGTCCCTCGACGATGCCTAAGATGATGGCGAGTTCAGGTCCCCATGTCGTCACTGCGGATGTCCTTGCAGAGGTGAGTCGCGTGTTCGGTGGGCATCATCACAGAGGCCTCCGATGCCGTCAAGCGTGCGGGCGAATTCCGCCCGGTCGGCGCGGCGCCGTGTCCTGTGAGGGCGGCGGCGGAACCGCGCGCACGCTGTGTGCGGCTCGCGTGGTGACAGTCGTGTCGCCGTGCGGTTGAAAACGGTGATCCAGTTGACAAACTAGGGGTCTTGCACTACATCTTGCAGCATAGTCGTTCTCCTCGACTCGACTCCCTACAGGATTGGTTCTAGCCATCTTTTCTTGGTCTGCTGAAAGGAGACCCTCCATGAAGTGCTACGTAGCGATGAGCGGCGTGCTGGCGGCGGCGCTGCTGGCCGGCGGTTGTGTGAGCACCGGGAAATACAATGAAGCGATGGCGGAATCGGAAGCGGCGAAGGCCGAGCTGGAACGGGCGCGCGCACAGAAGAGCGCCCTGGAACAGCAAGTGAAGACGATGAAGGATTTGAACGTGAAGTTCAGCAACGAGGCGCAGTCGGCGCGCGATGAGCTGTCGCGGATCGAGCATGGACGCGAAAAGGAGCGCGGCTCCATCGACACCAAGTCGAAGGAGTTGGAGCAGAAGGTGGCGCAGTTGACCGCGCAGCAGCGCAGCTTGCGGCATGATTACGATGACGTGAAGCGGCATAACGAAACATTGAAGTCGTTGGTGGCCCGGTACCAGAAGGAACTGAAGGAACGTCCGGTGACCGGCAGTGGCATGGGCAGCGGCGCGGTGGGTAGTGCCCCGTCCAGCTTGAGCTTGCCCGGTGCCTCGGCGCCCAGCAGCCCGGTGGCTCCGACTGTAGCCAAGGTAGCTCCGGTGCCGATGCCGGCGATGCCGCCGTCCACGGCGAACCTGCTCAATCTGAACAAGGCCTCCGCCAGCGAGATGGTCGAACAGTTGGGCGTCACCAAGGATGTGGCGGACAAGATCGTCAGCAGCCGCCCGTTCCGCCTGAAGGGCGAGCTGGTCGCCAAGAACCTGGTGCCGAAGGATACGTATGACGTCATTAAGGATCGTGTGACGGTCGTGCCGTAGTTCCTTCGCATTCTGAGCGCACGTATCAGCGTGACGGGCCGTTTGCCGACAGTGGGCAGACGGCCCGTTGTGTTTCCGGCCCCGCCTGGTTCCCTCCGGGTCCGTTCGTCCGTCTCCCAATCATCATCGTTGTGCAAGCATTAGCAAGCGGTGCGCGCGGGCGCATCGCGCCGCGCGATGGTGTCGTTGCGCCGTCTTTCGCAAGATGAATCGCTCCATCGCTCCTGCTACAATGCGCCGAGAGGCACTCATGATGCGTAAGGGTTTGATTTGGGTCGCGGGCTTGGTCGTGCTGGGCGCGAGCGTGCTCGGGTACATGATGTGGTCGGGCGATCAGGCGCCGCCGGCGAAGTTCCGGACGGCGACGATCGAGCGCGGCTCCGTGATTTCGGTCGTGACAGCCACGGGGACCGTCAACCCGGTGGTCGCCGTGCAGGTCGGCAGCCAGGTGTCCGGCTATATCCGCAGTCTGAGCGCCGATTTCAATTCCGTCGTGAAGGCGGGGCAAATCATCGCGCAGATCGATCCGGCGCCGTTTCAGGCGCGGCGCGATCAGGCCTGGAGCAATCTGCAGATGGCCAAGGCCGCCGTGTCGAAGGCGCAAGTCGACCTGGCGCAAAAGAAACGCGAATGGGAGCGGATGCAGCGGCTGCTGGGGCAGCAATTCGTGTCGCAGAACGACGTCGATCTGGCGATGACGAACGCGGAGAACGCGCAGGCGCAGCTGCAATTGGCCGGTGCGCAGGTGAAACAGGCGGAAGCGGCGCTCAGCGCCTCGGAGCTGGATCTCAAATACACGACGATTCGCTCGCCGGTGGATGGAATCGTGATCGCGCGCAACGTGGAAGTCGGGCAGACGGTGGCGGCCAGTTTTGCCACGCCGAACTTTTTTCTGATCGCGCTGGACCTGACGAAAATGCAGGTGGATACCAACGTGAGCGAAGCGGACATCGGCGGCATGGCGGACGGGCGCGCGGCGACGTTTACCGTCGATGCCTATCCGGGCGAAGTGTTTCGCGGCGAAATCAAACAGGTACGCAACGCGCCGTTGGCCGTGCAGAACGTGGTGACGTACAACGTGGTGGTCGGCGTGGACAATCCGGACTTGCGGCTGAAGCCGGGCATGACGGCCAACGTGTCGATCGTTGTGGCGCAGCGCGATCAAGCCTTGAAAGTCCCGAACGCCGCCTTGCGGTTTACTCCGCCGTCCGGGCTTGCGGGCGGCGCCGGTCGTGCGGATGCGGCAGCGCCGAAGTCGGCCGGCGGCGAGGGCGGTGGTGCGGCTGCCGCGTCGGTCGGGAAACGGCTCTGGCGCCTTGGTGCCGGTGGTGTGCCGGAACCGGTGGCGGTGCAGGCAGGCGTCTCGGACGGCACCATGACGGAAGTCGTCGGCGCAGAACTGCAAGAGGGCGAGAAGGTGATCATCGGGGTCGACGCGGGTCGCGGCCCGCGCAGCGCCTCGTCCTCGTCGCTCCCACCAGGCTTTGGGTCCGGCCAACGGCGCAATCGCGACCGTGGGCTCTAGCCCTGTGATGGCGGCATCCCGACGGACCCCATGCCCGAACTGATCGTCTGCCGAGACCTCTGGAAAGTCTATCGCGTGGGCGATGTCGAGGTCGCGGCGCTCCGCGGGGCCAGCCTGACGATCGAGAGCGGAGAGTTCGTCGCCATCGTGGGCGCCTCCGGTTCGGGCAAATCCACGCTCATGTATATCCTCGGCTGTCTCGACGCGCCGACGCGCGGGCAATACTTACTCAACGGGCGCGATGTCGTGGCCGCCGGCGCGAACGAGCTGGCCGATATCCGCAATCACCAAATCGGATTCGTCTTCCAAAGTTTCAATCTGATCCCGCGCACCAGTGCGCTGGAGAACGCGCAGTTGCCGTTGTTCTATCGCGGCATGCCCTTGCGCGAACAGCGCGCGCGCGCCGCCGCGGCGTTGGCGCGTGTGGGGTTGGCCGGGCGTGAAGAGCATAGTCCCACGCAATTGTCGGGCGGGCAGCAGCAGCGCGTGGCCATTGCGCGGGCGTTGGTGACACAACCGTCGCTGCTGTTAGCGGACGAGCCGACCGGAAATTTGGATACGGAATCCAGCCGAGAAATTATGGGCGTGTTGGAGGCGCTCAACCGCCAGGACGGCATGACCGTCATCGTGGTCACGCATGAAGCGGATATCGCCGCCTACGCGTCCCGCCAGATCGTCGTCAAAGACGGCGAGATCGTCGCCGATCGCCGCGTGGCGCCGGGCACGCCGGTCGCCACGCCATCACCCATCGGGTCGGCCTGATGTACGCCTTTCTTGCCCTCACCTTCGCCACGGCTTTGCGGGTGCTCTCCCGCAATCGGCTGCGCGCCGGACTCACCATGTTGGGCATTATCATCGGCGTGGGGGCCGTCATCGCGATGGTGGGCATCGGCGAGGGCGCACGCAGCGCCATCCATGCGCAAATCGCCAGCATGGGGACGAACGTCATCATCATTCTGCCGGGCGCCACCACCGTCGGCGGTGTGCGCGGCGGGCAGGGCGGCGCGCTGACGTTGACGGTGACCGACGGCATGGATCTGAAGAAGCGGGTGCCGCTGCTGACCGACACGGGCTGGAGCAAGCGCGATGTGTTGCAGATCGTGTACGGCAACAAAAATTGGAGCGGCCCGGTCAACGGTATTTCGCCCTCGTATCTGACGATTCGCGATTGGAGCTATACGAGCGGCGGCGGCTTTACGCAGGCGGAAGTCGACGCGGGCGCGCGCGTGGCCCTGCTGGGGCAGACCGTCGTGGAAAATCTGTTCGACCCGGGCGAGGAGCCGGTGGATGCGACGATTCGCATCAAGGGCGTGCCATTTCGTGTCGTCGGCGTGTTGGCGCCCAAAGGGCAGTCGGCGCAGGGATCCGATCAGGACGACGTGATCTTCATTCCCTTCACGACTGCGGAGCGCAAGGTGCTCGGCACGTCGTTTCTCGGCTCTGTCGGCGCGCTGTTCGCATCGACGGCGAATCCGGACGATTTGTCCGATGCGGTGGAGCAGATCCGCGAGGTGTTGCGCGCACGGCATCGGCTGGTGGGCGATACGCCGGATGATTTTACGCTGCGGACGCAAGTCGATATCGGAAAGGTGCAGGAGGGCATTACCTCGACGATTACGAACATGCTGTTTGCCGTGGCGTCGATCTCGCTGCTGGTCGGCGGCATCGGCATCATGAATATTTTGTTGGTGTCCGTGACCGAGCGCACGCGGGAGATCGGCGTGCGCATGGCGGTCGGGGCCAAGCGGCGGCATATTCTGCTGCAGTTTTTGATCGAAGCAATGACGCTGAGTCTGTGCGGCGGGCTGCTCGGAATTGTGCTGGGTGTGGCCGCCTCAAAATTAACGACCACGCTGGCCGGGTGGCCGACGGTCGTTTCGTTTCAGGCGATCGTGCTGGCCTTTGTGTTTTCGCTCGCGATCGGACTCTTCTTCGGGCTCTATCCCGCCAACAAAGCCTCTCGGCTGAATCCCATCGAAGCGTTGCGGTACGAGTAGGGCGTGGGTGTGCGCCACATGGCGCTTACTGCGGCTCGGCGTGGTCTTGGGTAGGCGCGAGTGACAGCTCGATGCGGGGAGATTCGCGGTCCTGCCTTTTGTAGAGGTGGATTTCCGCAATCTTGTTGTCGTTCACACCGAGCGCGTCGCAGACGGCGTCCTGCGTGATCTTCAAACCGCCGTCCACATCGCGCCTGATAGCCGACGCGAAATAAAACCGAATCGTGAGCGTGAGCGGCGCCGCCTGGACGCATGCGAGCAGGTCGGCGCGGTGCCGATGTCCCGCCAGCGCGGTGAGGATTCGCTGGCCGACTTCCGTCTTGTAGGCGCGGCCCGCCGTGCTCATCACGCGGCGTCCTTGGACGGTGGCATAGTGGTGATTGATGCTGGGCGGCACCGGCAGCGTGATCGTCAAGCGGTCCGGGGCAATTTCCGCTGCGGGGAACGCGAGGCCGGTCGCCTGCTGCGTCATGGAGAGCTGCGGGCGCGCGCGCAACCGCACCGGCTGTGGGAGTCCGTTGGCGGTCAGCCGCTGTTTGGATGCAGGGGCGTCATTCGCGGGCGTCGCCGGACGATACGACACGAGTCGCATCGAAAGCGGTTTTGGAGGACTTTTGCGTCGTGCCACCGTACGGTGCGAAGGGGCTTACAGGAGGTTCTCGATCTTGCCGCGGTGCTGTTCGTAGTGATCTTCGGTCTTGGTGACGTAGCGTCTCCACTCGGAGGGATTCCACAGTTCCAGCCGGTGGTACATGCCGACGAGCACGATTTCCTGCTCTTCGTCGAGGGGGATGAGCTTGCGGAGCCGTCCCGGGATCAGCACGCGCCCGGCCTTGTCGATGTCGGAGGTGCCGGCTTCGGACACGATGAAGTGCATGAACATGCGACTCTGGTCTTCATCCAGCTTCGCCCGCATGCGATCGAGCACCTTGTCCCACTCGCTGCTCGTGTAAACCCAGAGCGACTGCTCCGCGCCCTTGACGAAGACCACGGCCTGCTCGCTGGATTCCACCTGCTGACGGATCGTCGGCGGGACGATGAAACGTCCCTTGTCGTCGACCTTGCAGTAGTATTCGCCGGCAAACATCATCAGCGGGTCTCGATCAGGTGCGGTGCGAGAGGCGGCACAGGCAACCGGTTTAATGCAGGGTACCGAGTCGATGGTATGAAGAACGCCTTGTGATGTCAAGCGCTTGGGGAAATGCGGCTAGGGAAGATTCCGCAGGGGCGAGGAACGAGGCGGGGTGGGCGCAGGGCGGTTGGTGGCGGCGAGGGTTCGTGCCAGGGTGAGGACGGTCACGGGACCGCTGCCTGATTTGCGCAGGGCCTTGGCGCATTCGTTGACGGTGGTGCCGGTCGTCAGCACGTCGTCAATCAGCAGAATGCGCCGTCCCGTGAGGCGTTCCGCCTGCTGCACCGCAAAGGCGCAGCGGAGGTTTTTGACGCGCGCGCGGCGAGTCAGTGACGTTTGGGGTGCCCCACCGTCCACCCGCACCAACGACAAGGCATCCAGCGGGCGGCCAATAGCTTGCGCGATCGACCGGGCCAGCAGCAGCGACTGGTTGTATTCGCGCTCGCGCAGCCGCGACGGCGGCAGCGGCACGGGCATGACGAGGTCGATGGATGCGGCGCACTCGGCCAGCCTGGCGCTTCCGAGACTGTCCACCATCATCTGCCCGAGTAGCGGGCCGAGAGCGAGGGTGCGTCCGTACTTGAAGCGGTGGATCGCGTCGCGTAGTGGACTCGCGTAGGGATAGAGTGAAAGGGCGCGGCTGTAAGCCGGTTTGTCGCTCCGGCAGGCGCCGCACACATAGCCGGGGCTGAATTGGAGCGTCACGGATGACGCGAAGGGCGTTCCGCATCGCGGGCATTGCGGCCCGGCAAGTGGAACGAGTTGTAGACGGCAGTCGTCGCAGAAGAATGGGATGCGGTTTCCGCCGAGAGGTTTGTCGCAGCCGACGCAGGTGGCGGGGAGCACGGCATACCAGAGGGCATCCCAGACTCGTTGCCAGATCGGCGCCGGTGTAGCAGGCGTCAATGGCGCGGGCGGCAATAAGACGGCGTCGGCCCTGTGTAATTGTTGTGGCCGGGACATTGTGGTATAGCTCCGAGTCCCCATGTACCGTCCCGATTCCACGCCCGCCATGGTCGAGCTTCGCCAGGTCGTCAAGATCTACCACCGCGGCGCAAATCCTGTCCAGGCGCTGGCCGGTGTGGACCTGACGGTGGCGGCGGGCGAATTTGTGGCGATTCTTGGACCGAGCGGTTGCGGCAAAAGCACGTTGCTGAATCTGGTGGGCGGCTTGGATGCGCCGACTAGCGGCGAACTGCAGGTCGACGGACGTCGTGCGACCGCTTGGTCGTCCAACGAGTGGACGGCGGCGCGCCGTGACGTGATCGGCGTGATCTTTCAAGCCTTCCATCTGTTGCCGGGGCTGACGGCGGCGGAGAACGTCGGCCTTCCGCTGGTACTGCAGGGCTGCGCGCCGACGATGATCGCGACCGCCGTGGCGGAGCAACTGGCGGCCGTGGGGTTGGCCCATCGCGCCGCGCATCGACCCGGTGAACTGTCGGGCGGGGAGCAGCAGCGCGTGGCGGTGGCGCGCGCCTTGGTGCATCGGCCGAAACTTCTGCTGGCGGATGAGCCGACCGGCAACCTCGATTCCGAGTCGGCCGACAGCGTGATCGCGTTGCTGCGGACCTTGCCCCGTCAGCGGGGCTGCACTATCATGCTGGCCACCCACAGTCAGGCGGCCGCTGATGCGGCGGATCGCCTGTGTCTCATGAAAGACGGACGAATCATCGAGCAGAGGAGTGTGGCGCGTGTCTGAGCCTGCCGTTGCGGTTGACCTCTCGACCACCATCGCCGGAGTGCGGTTGCCCAGTTGTCTGATGAATGCCTCGGGCGCGCTCTGTGTGACGCCGGAGCAGTTGCATGCGCTGGGGGCCTCCCGCGCCGGGGCCGTCGTGACGAAGTCCATGACGGTCGAGCCGCGTCAGGGGAATCCGGAGCCCAGGTATTACGGTTTTCCATCCGGTTCCATCAATTCGATGGGCCTGCCCAATTTGGGATACCGCGCCTATGCGGAGATCATCCCGACGCTGCGTCGGCACGGGAAGCCGGTGATCGCGAGTGTGGCCGGACTGTGTGAAGACGACTTTGTGACGATCGCGCAGGCGATCAATGCCAGCGGGCCGGACCTGATCGAGGTCAATCTCTCCTGCCCGAATATTCCCGGCAAGCCGCAAATCGGGTATGACGCGGAGGCGTCGGAGCGGTTGCTCAAGCGGGTGCGGCCGTTGATTACGGTCCCTATGGGAGTGAAGCTGCCACCGTATTTCGATCCGGCGCACCATCAGCAGATGGCGCAAGTCCTCGGACGTGTCGGCGTCGATTTTCTGTCGCTGATCAATTCGGTCGGGAACGCGTTGGTGGTCGATCCTGAGCGTGAAGCGGTGGTGATTAAGCCCAAGGGCGGATTCGGCGGGTTAGGCGGCGCGATCATCAAGCCGGTGGCGTTGGCCAACGTGCGGGCGTTTTGGAAACTCTTCGAAGGGAAACTGCCGATCATCGGAACCGGTGGGGTCGTGCACGGGGGCGATATTTTTGAGCACGTGCTGTGCGGCGCGTCGGCGGTGCAAATCGGCACGGCGCTGCACGAAGAAGGCCCCGGCGTCTTCGCGCGTCTGGAACAGGAACTGGCCGACGTGCTTCGTCGGCGCGGCTATGCGTCGGTCGCCGCCTGTCGCGGGCGCCTCAAGGAGCTCTAGCGAGCGCGCAAGACGACCGGCCCTCGGATGAGGGCTCGGCAGTCCTGCGTATCGACGCTGTGACGGATTATCCGGCGAGAAAATTCTTCGGCAGGTGCTTGAACTTCAACGCTTCGCGCAGCAATTGCGCGACGTTGCGCACACCCAGGCGGCGCATCAAATTGAAGCGATGCACTTCGACGGTGCGGACGCTGATCTTGAGGCGATGCGCGGTCTCTCGGTTGGTCATACCCTGCGCGACGCATCGGAGAATTTCCAACTGGCGCGGGGTCAACGAGGGACCGGCCACGGACTTCTTGGCGACGGGGGCTTTGGGGCGGCGGACGGGTTGTTTCTTCTCTGCTGGTTTCTTCTTACGTGTACGTGCCATGACAAGTCCTCTGTAAAAAATTCGATTCACCCTAGCACAGCACCGGACCGCTGTAAACATCCTACCGGTAGAATTCCGCAAGGAAGTCCACGAGCGTTCCTCGCGGCGTGCGGCTGCTTGTTATTTATACGTGAGTCGGTCTCCATGGTTCAAGTGTCTGTGACGGGTGTGGAAGAAAAAATGATCGAGGCGGCGGGTGATGGACATGCGTAGTCTGACGCCGATGCTGCGGACGTTGGCGGTGGTGGCGATCGGACATACGGCCGCGCATCCGGTGCGCACGCTGCTCACGGCCGTCGGCGTCGCGCTGGGTGTCGCGGCGCCGATCGCGATCGACGGCGCCAATCGCGACGTTTTGCAGACCTTCCGTGCGGGTGTGTTGCAGGTGGCGGGGCCCGCGACACTCGAAGTCGCGGCGGGCGACCGGGGGTTGGATGAGGCGGTGATTCGAGCTGTCCGGCGACATCCTGCCGTCCGTTCGGCCCTGCCGGTCGTGCAACGCCTGGCGCGCGACATCACAACGGGGAGTGCCGTCACCGTAATCGGCACGGATCTGTTGGAGGTGGCGTCCGTGAAGCCGATACGTTGGCAGGCGGAATCAGCGGCGGCCGACGTCGATGGTGTGTTGGAGGATCGGCTGTACCTCGGGCGTCGATTGGCCGACCGGTGGGGCGTGGCGCCGGGGGTAACGCGCAGTTTCGACATGGGCGGGCACGCGCGATCGTTGCCGATCGGAGGCGTCATCGAGCCGGACGACGAGGGCGCGTCGTTCTGGGACGAAGTGGTGCTGGTGGATATTGCGCCGGCGCAGGAACTGTTTGATTCGGTCGGGTTCGTCGATCGCATCGATGTGGTGACGATGCCGGATGTTTCGATCGACGTGGTGCAACAGGAGCTGGCGGCGCAGGTGCCGCCGGGTGTGACGGTCCGCCGTCCCGCGCAGCGCGGCGAACAGCTGGAGGCGTTGGTCTCGGCGTTTCGGTTGAATCTGGTCATGCTCAGCGCGGTCGGGCTGCTGGTCGGCGGATTTCTCATCTACAACACCCTCTCGTTTTCGGTGGCGCAGCGGCGGCGGGAGATCGGGATGCTGCGTGCGATCGGACTATCGGAGCGCGGTGTGCTGGCGCTGTTTCTAGCCGAGGGCATTGGCTACGGCCTCGTCGGCGGCGCGATTGGAAGTGTCGCCGGCCTGCTGCTATCGCAGGCCTTGGTGACGATTGTGGGGCGCACGGTCGGGGACCTGTACGCGGCGGTCGGGACTGCGGCCGGGTCTGTCTGGACGGTCGCCCGCATCTCGACGATGGTCGGGCAGGGCGCGGTGCTCGGCGTGGCGGTGGCGCTCCTCGGCGCCTGGGTCCCCAGTCGCGAGGCGAGTCGTACGTCGGTGGTCGGGGCCTTGGCTCCGGGCGGCTATGAGCCTGGGGCCGGGCTGAACGTGGCGCGGCAAGCGTGGATCGCAACGGGACTGCTGGCCGCCTCTGCCGCGGTTGCGCTGGCGCCGTCTCCGGAGGGGCTGCCCTTGTTCGGGTATCTCTCCGTGTTGTTGCTGCTGCTTGGACTCAGCGCGGTGGCGCCGGTCTGTGTGGCGGCCATCGGCCTGGTGCGCGCGCTTGCGGCGCGCGGTCGCACGACGGGTGATGTGTCGCTGGCTGCGCTCGCTGCGGATGCGGCGGCGCGTGCGCCGCGTCGGAACGGTATCACCGTGTCCAGCCTGCTCGTCGGGGTGGCGATCATGATCGGTGTGTTGGTGATGATCCATAGCTTTCGGCAAACGGTCGAGCTGTGGATCGATCAAACCGTGATGGCGGAGTTGATCGTCACGCCGGAGGGGTGGCTGCGCGGTTCCGTGGATAGTCGAACGCAGCGGCTGTTTCCGCGCGCCTACGCCGATCGCGTTGCCACGGTGCCCGGCGTGGAGGCGGTGGATACCTATCGGCATCTGGCGGTGGAGCTGGCAGGACGGCCGCGGGCGGTGATTGCGCGGGATCTGCGGATGCACGCCACGTATAGCCGCTATCTGTTTGTGCGCGGCGATTCACGCGAGATTCTTGAACGGGCGGCGGCACAGCGGGGTGTGATCGTCGCGGAAGTCTTGGCGACCGCGCTGGGCCTACGTGAAGGGGCCGAGCTGGAACTGGCGACGCCCATGGGGACACATCGCTTTCCCGTTGCAGGAATTTTTTACGACTATGCGACCGACGGCGGGAAAATCGTGATGGACCGCGCGCTGTTTGCCGAGCTGTGGCACGACGACGCGGCGACCGTGCTGCCGGTCTATCTGCGAAGGGGGGCCGACGCGCAGGCGACGGTGCGCGCGATTGAAGCCGCACTGGCCGCTCTGGATGCCTCGGCGCGGCCGGTGGCGGTGATGTCGAACCGCGAGTTGCGTCGGGAAATCCTGCAGATTTTCGATCGGACGTTTCGGGTGACCTACGTGCTGGAAGTGATCGCGTTGGTCATTGCGTTGTTCGGCACCATCAACACGCTGCTGACGGCGGCGCTGGAGCGTCGGCGCGAGTTGGCTACGCTGCATGCGATCGGGGCGAGTGCGCATCAGATCGCGCGCTTGCTCTTATGGGAGGCCGGTTATTTGGGTGCCGTCGGCGGCCTGCTCGGACTGGTGGGCGGTCTGTGGCTTGCGGCGGTGCTGGTGTGGGTGATCAACAAGCAGTCGTTCGGGTGGACGATTCCCTTGTCGATTCCCTGGGGACTGTTGGTGATCGTTCCGGTGCTGGCGATCGTGACGGCCCTGGCGGCCGCCTATGTCCCGGCGCGTTGGATCGCGCGACAACCGGTTGCCGACGGCTTGCGGTACGAGTAACGGCGGGCGTTACGAGACGGTTGCCGGTTGCTGCGGCTGCACTTCGATCTGGAAGCCCAAGTCCTCAATCATCTTCCAGACATCCGGTGCCGGTTGCCCGGGCGTCGTGAGGTAGCCGTTGACGAAGACGGAGTCCGCAGGAAAGAGCGCCATCGGCTGGAGCCAGCGCAGGTTATGTTCGCGGCCGCCGGCCACGCGCAGTTCCGTGCGCGGATGCAGGAAGCGGAACAGACAGAGCACTTTCAAACAGCGCATGGGCGTCAGGTCGCGGCACTGTTCCAGCGGCGTGCCTTCGGCCGGATGCAAGGTGTTCAGGGGAATAGAGTCGGGGCGCAACTCGCGCAGCGCAAAGGCCAGGTCCACAAGGTCTTCATCGCGTTCGCCCATGCCGACGATGCCGCCGGAGCAGAGTTCCAACCCGGCCGCGCGCGCCGCATTCAGCGTGGTCACGCGGTCGCGGTAGGTGTGCGTGGTGCAGATCGACGGGTGGAAGGCTTCGCTGGTGTTGAGATTGTGATTAATGCGGTCGACGCCGGCGGTCTTCAAGCGGCGCGCCTGCGATTCGTCCAGTAACCCGAGCGAGCAGCAAATCTGTATCGGCAATTCCCGCTTGATGGTCGTGACGGCTTCGGCGATCTCGCCGATCTCCCGATCCAGTGGGGCGCGTCCGCTGATGACGATGCAATAGCGTTGCGCCTTCGACTGTGCGGCGCGGCGGGCTCCGTCCAACATGGTTTGTGTGGAGACCATGGCGTAGCGTTCGATCGGCGCCTCAGACACCGACGACTGCGAACAATAGTGGCAATCCTCCTGGCAGGCGCCGCTCTTGGCGTTCAGCAGCATCTGCAGGCGAACGGTTTTGCCGAAGTAGCGGCGGCGAACCTGAAACGCGGCGTCGAGCAGATGGAGGATATCCTCGTCCGGGGCTGCGAGGACGCTCAAGGCGTCGGTGCGGCTCAAGGGTTCATCGCATAATGCACGGTCGGCAAAAGACTGGTACCGGTTCACGGGGCCTCGTTACGTCGAAAGTTTGGTGATCTGTTCTGTGGCGACAGGCTTGGAAAAAGCGGGAAAAGCCTACACGGTTTCAAACGGTGATGCAACATTCTGATAGCTCGGCCGGGCCGCGGGGGCGACCGTGGGGCGCGCATCGGTGGGCACTGGTGTGCCGGTCCAGGGCAGGGCCACAAAGGTGTTCCACTGGCGGCAACTCGGACAGCGCCCTGACCACTCGATCGCTTCCGCACGGCAGTTGAGGCAGCGATAGGGCACGACCACGCGCTTTCGGAAGCCCAGCGCCTTTTTCAGCTCCAGCACCGCCTCTTCCATATTGTGACGGCGCAGCTGCAGATTCGCCATGATCTTATGGAAGTCGGCCAGTTGGTCCTGCGGGCCTTCAATGGCGCTGAGGAGATCGAACGCCTCATCGACCATTTCCAACCGGTAGTAGAGCTTGCCCAAATAAAATTGCAGCACGCTGTTGTGCGGCTCCTGCTGAATGGCCGCTTGGTAGATGCGGATGATTTCTTCCGGCTCGCCCAGTTCCAGGTAAATTTCTTCCAAGCGGTGCAGCAGAATGACGTTGCGCGTTTTGGTGAACACGCGCTCTAAAATTTCCGCCGCGCTGGTGATCTTGCCTTCGTGGATGAGAATCTCGCCGAGACCGATGTAGGCGGGGAGGAACCCGCGATCTTTCTTGATCGCGCCCCGGAAATAGCGCCGCGCCTTGTCCGGTTGGCCGCGTTCGAGCAGTTGCCGTCCGACTTCGTAATGACAGCCCACCAGCAAGTCCGCTTGTGCCTTGGCGTCGGCGGCGGGCCAGGCGTTCTTGGCCAGCCGATGTTGTACGTCCAGCGCGTCCGCCCATTTTTCCATTCGAATCAGCAGATCCCGTCGTCGGATCAACGCGGTGAGGTGATCCGAATCGATGCGGAGCACGTCGGCCAAGGCCTGCAGCGCGTCCTCAAACCGCTTGGCGCCTTCAAAGTCGGTGGCCAGTTCCAGCAACACCTCCACCTCGCGCGGGGCCACGCGGTTGGCGGCCTGGTGCAGGCGGATCGCTTCGACGAAGTTGTTTTCCGCGCGATACAAGTTGCCCAGCCAGAGCAGGGTTTCGACGCGCTGAGGATCGATGGCGAGCGCTTTCTGGAAGATCACCTTGGCGTCGCCGAGGCGCTTCGAGAGGAAGGCGTGGGTGCCGTCCTGATGGAGCGAGGTGACTTTCTCTTGGCGGCGTTGTTGCCGCGTGCTTTGCCAGGTGCCGATGAGGTGCGTCGTCTCTCGAATGCCCACGATGATGGTGACGATCAGCGCGCCGATCGCCATCGAGACCAGTACGAGCGTAACGGGGCTGAGTTCGAGCGCATCGGTGGCGCTCGTATGGACGGTGACGGTGCCGGGGTTCAGCTCGCGGAAATAGCTGTAGAACAGGATCCCGACCGTTGTCAGGAAAATCGTCAGCAGCAATCGCAGCATGAATTGCCTATCGGCTTATGCGTGAGGCGCGCGGCTTGGCAGTGCGGGGCTTTGCGGTGCGGGCGGGTTTGGCCGTCGAGACAGGCTTGGTCTCGGCCGGAATCCGCACGCGCTTGGCGTCGGCCCACAGCTTTTCGAGTCCATAGTGCTCGCGAACTTCCTGATGGAAAATATGGACCAGGACGTCGCCGAAGTCCATGACAATCCATTTCGAGCTCGTGCCGCCTTCGATGCGGAGCGGCGGCGAGCCTTGACGCGAGAGGGTGCCGTCGACGGCGTCGGCAATGGCGCGCACTTGTCGTTCGGATTCACCCGAGCACAGCACGAAATAGTCAGCCAGCGAGGTGAGCTCCTGCACGTGCAGGGCAACCACATCGACGGCCTTTTTGTCCTGCGCGGCTCTGGCGATGGCGAGTGCTTTAACCTTGGAATCGAGTGGGATGGGACAGCTCCTGATAAAGATGTTCGCGCAGTATATAGCGTTCCACCGGGGGCGGCAAGAGACCATCCATCGGGAGGCCCTGTGCGATGCGTGTGCGCACCATCGAGGCGGAGACCGGGCAGGGCGGGATCGTCAGCAGCGTGAGCGTGTGGTCGCCGGGTAGTGGAAACGCCGCAGAGTCCGCGTGCCCGGCATCCATCGCGGCGAGGCGAGAGGGATCGAGCGGCGGCAGCATCGTCAGCCCGCGAAGTCGCGCGAAGGCGACGCCGGGGCGTGAGACGACGACGACGTCGCAGCGGCGCAGCAATTCGTCCGCGCGGTGCCACGACTCGATATCCAGAAATGCGTCGAGGCCTAAGCAGAGCGACAGCCGCTGCGGGACGTGGGCGGCCTCGGCGCGAGCCTGGAGCTCCGTAATCGTATCTATCGTATAGGAGCGGCCGCTGCGGCGGACCTCGATGTCGGAGACCTCGAAGCCAGGCTCCGACTCCACGGCAAGGCGAACCATCGCGAGTCGATGGGCGGCGGACGCCAGATCCTGGTGGCGCTTGTGCGGGGGATCTCCCGTGGGCACGAACAGCATGCGCTCGAAACCGAGCCGGGTGTGGATGGCGCGGGCGACCGCCAGGTGGCCGCGGTGGATGGGGTTGAACGTACCGCCGACGAGGCCGACGTGCGAGACCTGTGAGGGGGTGGCCGGCACGGTGGCTAGCGAAGGATCACGAGGTTGTCGCGATGGATCGCTTCGTTATAGTCCTGCTGCCCGAGCGCCTCGCGGATTTCCGCGGTTTTTTTGCCTTTGATGCGGCGCAGGGTCTCGGCAGAAAAATTGACCAGTCCTTTGGCGATTTCTTTGCCCTGCGTATCGCGACAGGCAACCGCGTCGCCGGCTTCGAATTCGCCGTCGACGGAGACGATGCCGGAAGCGAGCAAGCTTTTCCCCCGCTGCAGCAGCGCGTCTACGGCGCCGTCGTCGAGGCTGATCTGGCCCTGCGCGCGCAGGGTGAAGGCGATCCACTGTTTGCGGCTGGAGAGCCGCTGTGTCCGCGGATAAAACAGGCTGCCGCCGGGCGCGCCGCCCAAGACCTGTTCCAGCAAGCCGGGCGTTTGGCCGTTCAGCAACAAGGTGGCCACGCCGTAGTCGGCGATTTTTCTCGCCGTGCGAACTTTCGTCATCATGCCGCCCGTTCCCTCGAACGAGGCTGAATCGCCGGCCAGGCGTTGAATGTCGTCGGTGACTTCGGGAATGTCCGTAATCAACGTGGCGGATGGATCGCGCCTCGGATCCGCCGTGTATAAGCCGTCGACGTCCGACAAAATCACGAGCAGCGCGGCGTCGACCAGGTGCGCTACTTGTCCGCCGAGCGTGTCGTTGTCGCCGACGCGAATTTCATCCACGGCGACGGTGTCGTTTTCGTTGATGATCGGGATGACGCCGAATTCCAACAGCGTCGTCAGGGTGTGGCGCGCGTTGAGAAAGCGTCGTCGATCGGCCAAGTCCTGATGCGTGAGTAGAATCTGCGCCACCGACAGGCCGTGGCGCGCGAAGGCTTTCTCGTAGGCCCACATGAGGCGGCTCTGACCCACGGCGGCTGCGGCTTGCTTCACCGGTAGATTTTTCGGGTAGGCGGGCAAGCCCAGCTTCTTGATGCCGGACACGATGGCGCCGGATGTCACAAGCAGCACCTCGCGTCCCTGTGTGCGGAGCGCGGCCAACTCGGCACAGATGCGATCGAGGCGGTCTTCGCGGAGGCCGTCCTCTCGCGAGGCGATCAGGCTGCTGCCGACTTTGGCGACGATGCGTGTCGCTTGGGCTAGGAGTTGCTGGCGCATGCCACCTTCCGCAATTGGCGCACTTGCGTGCCGAGGAAACGGACCAGTTCGTCGAGCCCCTCACGGGTGGCTGCTGAGATGCCGAAGCAGCGGATCCGTTTGCGACGACAATGTTGACGCAAGGCCTCCCAGCGCGCGCCGTCGCCTTGCGCATCGAGCTTGGTGCCGACCACCGCAAAGGGACGCTTCTTGAGCGCGGGGTCGTAGGCGGTCACTTCTTTGCGAAGCGTGTCCAGCGTGGCCACCGGCTCATCCGGACTCCACTCGGACACATCGACTAGATGCAGAAGCAGCGAGGTGCGTTCGACGTGTCGGAGAAATTGTTGACCCAGTCCCCGGCCTTCGTGCGCCCCTTCGATGAGCCCGGGAATGTCGGCGATGACGAACGAATGGTCCTGGTCGACGCGCACCACACCCAGGTTCGGAACGAGGGTGGTGAAGGGATAGTCGGCGATCTTGGGTCGCGCGGCGGAGAGGGCGGCGATGAGCGTCGACTTGCCGGCGTTCGGAAACCCGATCAGTCCGACGTCGGCCAGGAGCTTGAGCTCCAGGCGCAGTGCACGCGCGTGGCCGGGACGGCCCGGTTCGCAGTGCGTGGGTGTTTGATTGGTCGAGGTCGCGAAATGTGTGTTGCCGCGTCCGCCATGGCCGCCGCGCGCCACAGTGAACGTTTGGCCGTCTTCCGTGAGGTCGACGACCGTGTCGCCTGAGCTATCGTCGAGGACCAGCGTGCCCACGGGGACCTGGATGATCACGTCCTCCGCGGTCCTGCCGTGTTTGTTCGAGTCCTGTCCGGCGTCGCCGGCCTTGGCTTCGTAATGTTGCTGGTAGCGCAGATCCAGCAGCGTCGTGAGGCGGTGTGAGGCGCGGACAATCACGGAGCCGCCATTGCCGCCGTCGCCGCCGTCCGGCCCGCCGCGCGGAATGAATTTCTCACGCCGGAAACTACAGATCCCGTTTCCGCCCTTGCCTGCGCGAACCGTAATGCGTGCCTGATCAACAAACATGAATCGTCCTAACTGTGAAGGCTCTGATGCTCCGGCCCTGGCGTACTCGGTCGGTCCGCTGTGCCTGGTTGGCGCAGGAGGAGCCACGCGGCTTGGGACGGGGCGTGAGACGCAGTGAATTGAAACAAACTGGAGTGGAGCTTGTCTAGCGGGACAATGGTCGCTCGGGGGCGATGGCTCAGACCGACGCCGGCCAGGTGGTGACGAGCCGGCGTCGGGTGTGCACGAAGTCGGGAACTAGGACGAAGAGCCGACCGGGATGATGTTCACTTTCTTGCGGTCGCCGCCCACAAACTTCACCACGCCGTCCACCTTCGCGAAGAGGGTGTGGTCGCGGCCGATGCCGACATTGAATCCGGGGAAGAACTTCGTCCCGCGTTGACGGATGATGATGCTGCCCGCCGTCACGGTTTGGCCTCCGTAGGCCTTCACGCCGAGGTACTGCGGATTACTATCACGCCCGTTTCTCGATGAGCCGCCGCCTTTATTTGTTGCCATGCTTCACGTCCTTCGATCGCAGTTGGATCGGATCTTAAATTCGCCCGCTGTGGTCGCGCCGCTGCTCTCAGCAGGACGGCGTGCCCGGCGGTCGAGGTGAACAGTCTGTGCAGGCTGCGCAGACCGGCGAGGATTTGCCGGTTGGGCCAAGCCGACCGGCACGCGTCAGTTAGCGCGTTTCGATGCCGGTGATGCGTAACTGCGTAAATGCCTGACGATGCCCGCGTGTCCGGCGATAGTTCTTCCGGCGCTTCTTCTTGAAGACCATGATCGAGCGGCTCCGGCCTTGGCGAACAATCTCAGCCGTGACGCGCGCGTTCTCCACGGTTGGCTTGCCGATGACGAGACCCGCATCGCCATGGACCAAATTGACTTCCGTGAGCGCGACGGAGGCGCCCACATCCCCGACGACTCGTTCGACCTGAACGAGTGCGCCCGGCTCGACACGATACTGCTTCCCACCTGACGTCACAATGGCGTACATAAGCTACTCACTTCCTTCAAAAAAGAGACCGAAACGTGTACCACGATCACGACGGATCTGTCAAACGACGCGTGCGCGACGCGCTCGCCGAATCGCAATGACCGGGAGGGATCCGACCCTCGTTGACACTACGCGACCGGCAGTATACAAGGTCAAACCTGTTCGTGCGACCCGTGCGATGACCTGCCTGTAAGGAGAATTCCGCATGCAACCCAGCGATACCATTTGGATGGACGGTCAGCTCGTGAAATGGCACGAGGCGTCCGTGCACGTCCTCACCCATTCGCTTCACTACGGCTTGGCCGCGTTTGAAGGCATCCGATGCTACCAGGGGAAAAAGGGCTCGGCGATTTTTCGTTTGAAGGAACATGTCGATCGCCTGTTCGAATCCGCCCATATCGCCATGATGGCGATGCCGTACGACAAGCAGCAGGTGGCCGACGCGATTGTCCAGACCGTCCGCGCCAATAAGCTGGAGAGCTGCTACATCCGGCCGCTCGTCTATGTCGGATATGGGGCGATGGGGATTTATCCCGGCGACAATCCGATCAAGCTTGCCATTGCGACTTGGAAATGGGGCGCATATCTGGGTGATGAGGCGCTGACGAAAGGCATGCGCGCCTGCGTGTCGTCCTTTACGCGGCACCATGTGAACGTGTCGATGACGCGGGGGAAAATCTCCGGGTACTACGTCAATTCGATTCTCGCAAAGCGGGAAGCCAAGGCGAACGGCTACGATGAAGCGATCCTGCTCGACCCTGAAGGCTATGTGGCGGAGGGGACAGGGGAGAATGTGTTCATCGTGCGGCGGGGACGGCTGATTACCACGCCGTTGACCTCGATTCTCGACGGCATCACGCGCGATGCGATCATGCAGCTGGCGCGCGAGCGGCAGATTCCGGTGGTGGAAGAGCGGTTCACGCGCGACGCCATGTACATTGCGGATGAAATGTTCGTGACGGGCACGGCGGCGGAACTGACGCCGGTTCGGGAAGTGGATGGTCGGACGGTGGGCACAGGGAAGCCCGGTCCTATCACGACGGCGCTGCAGCAGGCGTTCTTCAGTATCGTGCGCGGTGAGACCAGCGCCCATGCGGATTGGCTGACGCCAGTATAAATGCGCGGTGGCGTCGACAATGCGGCCGCTCCGTTTAGCGGAGCGGTTGCTGGGCGCTTGTGCGAAGGCTGTTACTTGCTCGGTGTTGTCGCGGGTGCGGCGCTGCTGTCGGCCGGTTTGGCGTCCGACGACGGTGTAGTTGCCGGGGCGGTGGCCGGGGCCTTTTGATTCAGATCGATCACGGTGGAGGAGAAGGTCCGCTCCTTGGCGAGAATGGCTAGGCTGAGCGAGGTCACCATGAACACCGACGCAAAGACGATCGTCAGCTTACTCAGAAAATTCGCCGGCCCACGGCTCCCGAACACCGTTTGACTGGATCCCCCGAAGGCGGCTCCGATCTCCGCGCCCTTCCCTGACTGCAGCAGAATGGCCCCGATCATAAACAGGCAGGTAATGACGTGGATGATCACAACGAACGTGTACATTCAGAATCCTTTGGTCGGTAATTGAAAGGGATTGTCGATGGGCGGCTTAGACGGTCGCTTCGGCAATGTCGACGATCTTAGCAAAAGCTACGGGATCGAGACAAGCGCCGCCGACTAACGCGCCGTTGACCTCGGGGGACGCCAGGAATTGCGCCACATTTGCGGCAGTCACGCTGCCGCCGTAGAGAATCACCGCGTCCGCTCCTGCCGCCGGTCCCCACTGAGAGGCTATTGTGCGGCGGATATGGCGATGGACTGCGGTCGCCTGGTCCGGCGTGGCGGCGTCACCCGTGCCGATCGCCCACACGGGTTCATAGGCAATGACGATGCGCGCGAGCTGCTCGGCCGTCACGGCGCGAAGTCCCTCCAGGAGTTGGCGCCCCACGACATCATCAGTCTGCTGCGCCTGACGCTGCGCTTTGGTTTCGCCCACGCAGAGAATCGGGGTGAGCCCCTGCCGCAACAGGGCCTGCACCTTTTTATTGACCGCCTCGTCGGTCTCTCCCAGGATGTGGCGCCGTTCTGAGTGACCCACTAGCCCGTAGCGACAGCCGAGATCCTTCAGCATCGGCGCTGAAATCTCGCCGGTGAATGCGCCCTTCTCTTCCCAGAATACATTTTGTGCGGCGAGCGCGATGGGGGATCCGAGTCGAGCGAGCGTCTGGGCTGCCCCGGCCAATGCCGTAAAAGGTGGGGCAATGGCTACGGAGACGTGCGTCGTCTTGGGGAGCGACGCGACGAGCTGTTCGACGAGTCCGCCGGCCTCCGAGGCCGTCTTATTCATCTTCCAGTTGCCGGCGATAAAAAAACGACGCATAGGCTGAGCGATCATCACCTAGGTTGTCGAACGGCTGAGGCGAGCGGGACGCAGCGCTCTGCTGCCACGGCGCGCGAGACTAGTCCTGGCGCTCCGGGAGCGCCGTCAATCCTGGCAATTGCTTCCCTTCTAAGAGCTCCAAGGCGGCGCCGCCGCCGGTCGAAATGAACGACATGCTGTCGGTTTCGCCGGCGCGATGGACGGCCAAGGCCGTGTCGCCGCCGCCGACGATAGTGAGCGCATAGGCGTTCGCCACGGCATGGGCCACGGCCAGGGTGCCGCGCGCAAACGCATCCACTTCGAACACGCCCATCGGCCCGTTCCAGAGGATGGTTTTTGCGTTCTGCACCGCTTCCCCGAACAGCTTGACCGAGGCCGGGCCGATATCCAGCGCATACCAATCTTTAGGAATTTCCTGGATGGGCACGATCTTCGTTTCCGCGCCCGGTTCGCGGCTTGCGGCCACGACGCAGTCGACCGGCAGGTAGAATTTGACGCCGCGCGAGAACGCATGCTCCTGAATGCCGCGCGCGAAATCGAGCATGTCCTTCTCGACGAGCGAGTTGCCGATTTCGTAGCCCATCGCCTTGATGAAGGTGAAGGCCATGCCGCCGCCGATGATGACCTTATCAACGCGCTTGCCCAGATTCTCGATCACGCCGATCTTGCCCGACACCTTGGCGCCGCCGAGGATCGCCACGAACGGGCGCACAGGGTTCGCCACCGCACCTTCCAGGTATTCGATTTCTTTTTTCAGCAGGTACCCGGCCGCCGAGGTTGCGATGTGTTTCGTGATGCCGACGATGGACGCGTGCGCCCGATGGGCCGCGCCGAACGCATCGTTGATATACACGTCGCCGAGCGACGCGAGGGACTTGGCGAATTGGTCGTCGTTTTTTTCTTCCCCGGCGTGAAAGCGCAGATTCTCCAGCAAGAGCACGTCGCCCGGCTTCATCTTGGCGACCAGCGCCTCGACCGCCGGTCCGATGCAATCCGGCGCGAACACGACTTCCTTGCCGAGCAACCGCTGCAACCGCTTGGCAACCGGCGCGAGACTGTACTTGGGGTCCGGCGCACTCTTGGGACGGCCGAGGTGCGAGCACAAGATCACCTTGGCGCCTTCATCGACGGCACGGTTGATCGTCGGCAGCGTGCCGCGGATACGCGTGTCGTCGGTGATCTGCAAGGCATCGTCGAGCGGGACGTTGAAGTCGGTCCGGATGATGACCCGTTTGCCCTTCAGCTTGATGTCGTCAATGGTCTGCTTATGCAGGTTCATCGGCTTTCCCTTAAGTGATCGCCCTCAAGATCCGGCTGCGCGCGCAACCGGCAGTCGCACTTGATGCTCATGTCATGATGGGATTCGACGCCCGGGCGATTAGCCCTTGGCCGCGACCAGTTTCACCAAGTCGCGCACGCGGCAGGAATAGCCCCATTCGTTGTCGTACCAGGCAATGACTTTCGCCAAGCGCCCTTCGATGACGGTGGTCAACGGGCCGTCCAGCGTGGCGGAGTGCGAATCGCCCTTTTGGTCGATGGACACAATCGGGGCCTCGCAATATTGCAGCACGCCCTTCAGCGAGCCCTCCGCGGCCTTCTTGAAGGCGGCGTTGAGCATGGCGGCGTCGCAGTCCTTGTCCGTCTCAAAAGACAGGTCGACGAGCGACACGTTCGGGGTCGGCACGCGAATCGCCATGCCGTCCAGCTTGCCCTTGAGTTGCGGCAAGACCAAATGGAGCGCCTTGGCCGCGCCGGTGCTGGTCGGGATCATCGACATCGCGGCGGCCCGCGCCCGTCGCAGGTCCTTGTGCGGCAGATCCAACAACTGTTGGTCGTTCGTGTAGGAGTGAATCGTCGTCATCACGCCGCGCTTGATCCCGCAGGTGTCCAACAGGACCTTCGCGACCGGGGCGAGGCAGTTGGTCGTGCAGGAGGCGTTCGACAGGATGGTGTGTTTCGACGGGTCATACTGTCCCTCGTTGACCCCCATCACGATGGTCAAATCCGGGTCCTTCGCCGGTGCGGAAATGATCACGCGCTTGGCCCCTGCCGCCAGGTGACGCCCCGCACCTTCGCGATCCGTAAACCGCCCGGTCGATTCGATGACGATATCGACGCCAAGGTCCTTCCACGGCAGTTCCTTCGGATCTTTTTTCGCCAATACTTTCACCGTCTTACCGTTGACCTCGATCGCATCCTCGCGGTGCGTGACGGGGTACGGCAGGCGCCCGTGAATGGAGTCGAATTCCAGTAGGTAGGCGAGCGTCTTCGCGTCGGTCAGGTCGTTGATGGCGACAATTTCGAGAGTCGGATCGTTAAGGCAGGTCCGGAAGACGTTCCGCCCGATACGCCCAAACCCATTGATCCCAACGCGAATAGCCATGACGCAGCACTCCCCTCGCAAAATCGTGAGTAAAGTCCCAAAACGTTCGAGGATGGTACTGAGCGGCCGGGATCCAGTCAAGTCTTTCAATCGTAGGGGCTCGACGCACGCGTGCGCACGCTGAGCCCGCGCCTGCGTGAATCGGCAGCACTTCACGGAGGGAATTTGCTAGGATGCCGTCCGCTTTTGAGAAAGGACGGTATGGCGCACGATCAGACTCAGTCGGTGGATACGGTGGAGACCCTGCGGGCGTTGGAATGGGGGCGTGTCATTGCGGCCCTGGCCGAGTATGCCCGGTCGGAACCGGGACGTGCCCATTGCTTCGCCTTGCCGATCGAAACGTCGATCGATGCCTCACGCACCAGGCTCGCCGAGACGGACGAAATGGTCCTCCTGTCCACCGGCACGGACCCCTTTCCGTCCCTGCCCCTGTCCGATCTCCGCGAGGTGTTGAGCCGGGTGTCGAAAGGCGGCACGGTTGAGCCATTGGAGCTCCGCGACCTGGCGGTGCTCCTGCGATTGGCCGAGGAGGTGCTGCGATTTATCGGACGACGTCGGGCCGAGGCACCAGCCATTGCCGCGCTGACGGCGTCGCTGCCGCCGCTTTCGACCCTCTCCGCGCTGCGCGCCGAGGTCGAGTGGGTCATCGAACCGGACGGGACGATGAAGGACTCGGCCTCGCCGGAGTTGCGCCGGCTGACGCAGCAGGTGCACGACCTGAAACAGTCGATGCGGCGGCGCGTGGAAGCGATTCTGCAGTCCACCCGCTACGAGGGCATCCTGCAGGAACAGTATGTAGCGCAACGCGAAGGCCGCTACGTCGTACCGATCAAGGCGGAGATGCGCACGGCCATTCCCGGGATCGTGCACGATATTTCCGCCAGTGGCGCGACGGTATTTCTGGAGCCGCGCGAATTGGTCGACCTCAACAACGGGATCAAAGTCGCGGAGCTGGCCGTCGACCGGGAAGTCCGTCGCATCCTGCTCGAATTGGCCCGGCAGATTGCCGAGGAGGGCGACGCGCTGAGCGAGACGCAGCGCGTGCTCGTGCTGTTGGATGTCATTCAGGCCAAGGCGGCCTTGGCGTTGCGGCTCGGTGGGCGTCCCGTGCAGTTGAATGAGGACGGGCGCGTGCGCCTGCTCAAAGCGCGGCATCCCATCCTGGCCCTGTCGCGTACCGATGTGGTGGCGAATGACGTGGTGCTGGAGGGGCCGGCCCGCATCATGGTGATTTCCGGCGCCAACACGGGCGGTAAGACCGTCACGTTGAAGTTGGTGGGGCTGTTCGCGCTTATGGTGCGGAGCGGGTTGCTCCTGCCCTGCGAGGGGGATTCCGAAATGGCCTGGTTCGACTCGGTCTATGCGGACATCGGCGATGCGCAGGACTTGACGAAGGATCTGTCCAGCTTTTCCTCCCACGTCACGCGGACGATTCGGCTGCTCCAGGCTATCGAGGCCGATCAGTACGGCCATCCGTCCGGCGGTCGCTGGCTGGTGCTGTTGGATGAGCCGATGACGTCGACCGATCCGGCCGAAGGCGCGGCGCTGGCCCAGGCTCTGCTGCAACGCCTTGCGCAGCGCGGCGTCACCGGGTTGGTCACGACGCACTACACGGAGCTGAAGGCGTTGGCGCAGGAGGAGCCGGGGTTCGTCAACGCGAGCGTGGAGTTCGATGTGGCGCGCCTGGCGCCGACCTATCGCTTGATTGCGGGGGTGCCGGGCGGATCCTCGGCGATCGAGATCGCCGGTCGGTTGGGCATGGATCCGGCGCTGTTGGAGCGGGCGCGCACGTTGTTGCAGGCCGACGATCTGTCCTTGGAACATCTGCTCAACGATCTGCAGACGAAACAGCGGCTGGTTGCCGAGGCTTTGCAGCAGGCGGAGGCGCGCCGCCGAGAGGCCGATGCGGCGGCCGAGGAGGCCACGCAACGGCTGGAGGCGATCCGTGATGCGGAAGCGGCGGAACGCCGGGCGGTGAAAAAGAAACTGGCGGAGGAGGGGCAGCGTGCGCGCGCGGCGATTTTAGCCGCCGTCGAGGAAGTGAAGCGGGAGCGGGCGGCCGAGCGGGTGAAGCTCGCAAAGCTCGCCAAGGAAAAAATCGCGGCGGCCGAGGCGGCGGTGTCGGCGGCGACTCCCGGTGCGACGCACATTCCGGTCGAGCAGTTAGCCGTCGGCGACCGCGTCGAGGTGCTAACGCTGGGCGGGCAGGGGACATTGGTTGAGGCGCCGGCCGGGCGCGCCCGCGTGCGCGTGCGGGTGGGGACGATTGAAATGTCGGTGCCCGTGCAGGATCTGGCAGCGGTCGATGCGCCGACTCCTCGCCGCGGAGACGCAGCGCCTCGTTCGACTCAGGCGGCGCCGAACCGGCCCCAGGGAACCGGGCCGCGCCAGTACAGCGCTGGGTCCATCGTCGAGCCGGCGTTGGAATTGGATGTGCGCGGCTTGGCGGCCGATGAGGCGCTCGACGCGTTGGTCGGGTATTTGGATCGTGCGGTGTTGGGCGGGGCGCCCTGGTTGCGGCTCATCCACGGGCATGGCACCGGCAAGCTGAAATCCGCCTTGCGCGAGCACCTCCGTACCTCACCCTACGTGGCCACCTTTCGGCCAGGCGAGCGGGGCGAAGGCGGCGACGGCGTCACGATGGTCGAGTTGACGCGCTAGGCGGTGTCGGCTCGACCTGCTCCTGTGTCGGCGGGTGGTCACCCTCCAACACCACTTCCCGCATCACGGCTTTCACGGCATCGTGACCGGTCGGTTCGCGTATAAATCCGTTGGCCCCCTGCGTGCGTCGGCCGGACGGTAGGACGGGGGGCTGTCCCGTCACGGATGGGTAATACACGGTGAACGTGGTGCCGATGCCTTCCTGACTGTCCACCTGCAACGTCCCGCCGTTGTCCTCGATCAAGCGCTGCACGTTCGTGAGGCCGAGGCCTGTGCCGTATTCCTTCGTGGTGAAAAACGGCTCGAAGATGCGCCGCTGCTGCTCGGGCGACATGCCGCAGCCGGTGTCGCGAATCGTCACCGCCACCGCGCCGCTGGGCGCGCGCGCCGCCGAGAGCGTCAGCTCGCCGCCGCTCGGCATCGCCTCCCGCGCATTGATGAGCAGGTTGACGTAGGCTTCCATCACCTGCTCGGAATCGACCGCAATCGCCGGCAGGTTCGGTGTGATGTTCAAGGCGACCTGAATCCGATCATGTCCTCCCAACGCTTCCCATTGTTTCAGCGCCGCGCGCAGCGGGACGTCGGCCGCGACCACGGCCGGTTCCGGCGGCTTTTGTCGCGCATAGCGCAGGAAATCCGTGATGCGGGCCGTCAACCGATCCACTTCATCGATCACGTAGTGAGCCACTTCCTCCTTCACGGCGGCGTCGCGCGTGCGGTCCAGCATCACCTGTGCCGCGCTTCGAATTACGCCGAGCGGATTGCGCAGGTCATGCGCCAAGGCGGCCAACAGCTGCCCGACCGAGGCCAAGCGCGCCCGTCGGATCAGTTGGGCCTGCTGGGTGCGGATCGTCGACACATTGTCGTCGAGCGCCTGACGCATGGTGTGGAACGCGAGCGTCAGATCGTGAATTTCGTCGGACGACGTCGCGGCGTCCGCGGCCGCCTTCGCCGTGGGACCCGATGTTGCGGGCTGGCTACCGCCTGGGGAAGACGGTGCGGCAAGTCGTCGCCGCAAGGCATCGGCCTCCTGTCGTAACGCAATGAGCGGTGCGACCAACCGCGCGCCGACCCACGAGCCGAGGCCTGCCAGCGCCACCACGAGGATCAATCCGAGGCCGCCGACCGTCACGAGCAGTGAGTAGATCGGCGCGTAGGTTTCGCGGGCCTGTTGACGTACAAACGCGTACCACCGCTGGCCGCCCAGGCTGAGGGGGGTGAGGCGATGGGAGAGCTGTACCGGCGCGGCGCCGACCAAGGTGTGGCGGTCGCCATGCGCATCGTCCTCCGCGACGAACCAGGTGGGACGATCGGTGGAGAATTGTTTGATGAGCGCGTGCGGCATCAGGTGGCTGGTCGGCGGCAGCACCGGGCAGATCAGCGGGGTGCCGTCCGTGTCCACCAGCATGCCGTGCCCGGTTTCGCCGACTCGGATAGACAGGATCGATTTGGTCAGCAGCGTGCGACGGACGCTCAAGCGCACCACGCCGATGGGCGTCGGTCGGTCCGGGGCCATGATCGCGGTCGCGACATCGAACGCGTAGTGCTGTCCGTCGCCGATCGGATGCAGCCCGCTGATATAGGTTGCCTCGTCACCGCGCATGGGCTCCTGCCACCACAATTCCCCTTGCGCGTTGCGCCCTGCCGGATCGGGCCGACTGGCGGCTACGACCTGCCCATCCGCGTCGGCCACTACCACGTTCAAATAGTCTTCGGACTGTGCCACCCAGGCGGCGAGGTCGGCATCGGTCGCGCGGAGGCGCACGGACGTGGTGCCGTCCGGGGCTGTGCGAAGCTGTGCCACCGTCAGCGCGAGTCTGGTGGCATGTTCGATTTCGTTGTCGATGGCCGTGGCAAGCCGGAGCGCCGCTGCCCGCGCGATCTCCTGGAAGCCGCTGCCGATGGAGCGTTCGAGGCTGCGCTGGCTCGACCAATAGGTCACGGCCAACGCGGCGATGCCGGGCAGCAGCCCGACCACCAGCAGGGCGACCAAGAATTTCCGCTGTAGCGGCGCACGCCACATGCGTAGCTCCTAGTTGGGGGGCGAGATCGGCGATCGTCCGTGTTTGGTCAGGCGATATCGCAGGGTGTTACGCGTCATATTGAGCAGTCGGGCGGCTTCGGAGATATTGCCGTGACAGCGCTCGAGCGCTTCGTGAATCAGACGACGTTCCAATTCGACGGCGGACAGTCCCAACGACAGGAGCGAGGTGAGCGGCCCATCGTCGCTTTTGTCGTGAAGCGGGGTACGCCGCGGTGGCGCGGGCGCGTGGAGCGACTCGCTATTCTGCAATGGCGTCGGCCCGACCTTCGGCGGTGCGGCCGTGATATTGCTCGGCAAGTGCTCGACGTCCGCCTGTGAGTCGTGACAGGTGATGGTGAGCCATTCGACCAGGTTGTGCACTTCGCGCACGTTACCGGGCCAGGCATAGGCCTGGAGCAACGCGATCGCGTCGGGGGTGCAGCGCTGCAGGCGCGCGCCGCGTTGCCGTCGCGCTTCGTCCAGAAAGGCCTGGAGCAGCGGCGCAATATCCTCGCGGCGGTCGCGCAACGGCGGCACTTCCAATTGGCAGACGTTCAGGCGGTAGTAGAGGTCTTCGCGGAAGCGGCCTTCCTGAATCAGCCGCGGCAACGCCCGATTCGTGGCCGCGATGACACGAATATCCACCGGCTGACTCCGCACGCCGCCGAGCGGTTCGATCCGGCGCGTTTCGAGCGCGCGCAGCAACGAGGCCTGCGCCGAGGGACTCAGCTCGCCGACCTCGTCGAGGAACAGGGTGCCGTGGTTGGCCAGCTGAAACCGGCCGGGCTTGGATCGCTTGGCGTCGGTGAAGGCGCCTTTTTCGTAGCCGAACAATTCGGATTCGATGAGCGATTCCGGGATGCCGGCGCAATTGACGGCGATGAGCGGCCCCTTCGCGCGTGGGCTGGCCGAGTGGATGGCGCGGGCGAAGAGTTCCTTGCCGGTGCCGCTTTCCCCGATCAGCAAGACCGTGGTGTCCGTGCGGGCGAGGTCGCGGGCCAAGGCCTTCAGCTTCGCCATGGCCGGTGAGCGGCTCACGATGCGGTCGAAGCCGAAGTCTTCTGCGAAGGAGTCCGTCAGGGTCTGGTGCGCGTGCGTCAGCCGGTGCAGCTCGAGGGCGCGCGCGACGACGATCTTCAACTCGTCGTTGTCGATCGGTTTGGCGATGTAGTCGTAGGCGCCCTTCTGCATGGCCTCTACCGCCGACTTCACGGTGCCGTAGCCGGTAACGATCAACACCGGCACGGTGGGAAGCAGCCGCTTCGCCGCGTCCAGAACGTCCATGCCGGTCGGGCCTGGGCCCAGCTGCAGGTCGGTGATGATGAGATCGAGGTGGGGGCTGTCGGCGAGCGCGCGCAGCGCGGCCGCGCCGTTGGGGACGAGCTGCAGCTCATAGCCCTCAGAGGCGAGGATCAACTCGAAGAGTCGGCGCATGCGCGCTTCGTCTTCCACGACCAGAATCGAGGCAGGGTGCATGGCTGCTCCCTGTGTGACGGGTGAACGCGAGACGACCGAACCAGACGATGGCGATGCGTTACGTCGACGACCCGGCTTTCCAGAAAAACACGGCGGTCATGCGCTTCGTAATCAGCTCGTGCGACCAGCCGAAGTAGGCGGTGGCCGAATGGACGAGATCGGACTTGTAGAAGAGCAGGCGGTTGAAGACGTTGGGCACTTCGAGATCCTCTTCCCACATGCTCAAGTCCATTTCCTTGAAGCCCGGAATCTGGCTGAGGCTTTCATAGGGCGGCGGGCAGCTGTTGCCGCCCAGGCTGCCGTCAGGGAGACGGAGTCGATAGAACGAAGTCCCGGAATGTTTGGTCGGCGGATAGGGATGCAGGTAGAGGACGGCGGCGTAGTCGCAGAGTCGGCTGGAGTCCACGTGCGGGCGGGCCACACCTTCGCCCCCGCCGACGAGTTGTACGTAATTATGCCCGGACTCGCCCTGCGCGGGGTCCGCTTGCGGTCGTAAGCGTGCGACCCCCGTGTGGGATGTGACGCAGGATTCGATGATCGCCAATTCCGACGGCGTGAGTGCCTGCGGCGCGCGCATGCCCGGCCAGGGTTCCGGCCGCCAGGGCGAGCCCATGAGCCAGGTCGATTTATTGAAGCAACGCTCCGCGACCGCAAAGGGATCGGGCAGGATGTTGTCCTGAATCCAGTAGTCTTTGCCCAACTCCGGGCGGCGATACGGCAGGGTGGTCTGGCGCATAGGCCTCTTGCTGCGGATGCAGGTGGCGATCTGTCCGCATCATACGCCTGCTTTTGTGGAGAGGTCTACAGGGGCGACGGCGACTCGCCGGTGCCGACCGGCGGACTCGCCGCGGGCGCTGTGGCGGCCTGAACGAGTCGAAGATTTCGCTGGAAGCCTGCGAAGCGCGCACGGCGGACCGGACTCTGTTGGGTGTGGTCACGAAAGTCCTGCTCGGACCAACTGCCCAGTTCGGCCAGCGACGGCTGCAGTGCCCAGTCGCGCGGTGGTTCGTCCAGCTTCGTCCCGATGCCCGCCTGGGTGTTATACGGACAGACATCCAAACAGTCGTCGCATCCGAACAGGTGATTGCCGACGCGGCGGGCCAGTTCGGGGTCGATGTCGTCCCCGCGATGTTCGATGGTGAGATAGGACAGGCAGCGCCCCGCGTCTACAACGTAGGGCACGGGCATGGCTTGAGTAGGGCAGGCGCTGAGACAGAGCGTGCAGGTGCCGCAGAGGTCCGTACCGGGTTGATCGGGCGCGAGGTCCAAGGTCGTGAGGACGACGCCCAACAGGAGCCACGAGCCGTGTTCCGCCGACACGAGGTTGGAATGTTTGCCGATCCAGCCGAGGCCGGCTTGCTGCGCCCAGGCCTTTTCCATCACCGGCCCTGTGTCGACGTACCATCGATGCTGTGCGTCGGGCGCCAGCCGCGTGAGCTCGGCGGTCAAGGCGGTGAGGCGGTCGCTGATGGTGAGGTGGTAGTCGCGGCCCCAGGCGTAGCGCGCGATGCGGCCCATGCCAGGGCCTTCGTTCGGCTGCGCGCCGCTGTCGTAATTCAATCCGACGACGATGACGGTGCGGCATCCCGGCAAGACCAGTCGAGGATCGGCGCGGCGTTCCGGAGCCCGTTCGATCCAGTGCATGGTGGCCTGATACCCAGCATCCAGCCAGCTGGTCAGGCGTGTGCGGAGCGACTCGGTCAGTGACGGCGTGGGCAGTGGCGATGGCGCAGAGGTGTTCGCAGCGTTGCTGTGATCGGCGGCTACGGGCGCGGCGGACGATTCGACCGCCGCAATGCCGACGGCGTCGAATCCTTGGGCGAGCGCGAGGGCTTTGACCCGCTCAGAACGCAACATGGGTGATGGCGGTCGTGCGCGCGATCAGCTCGGCGCGCAGTCGAGCTTCACGTGGAAGGAGGCCGAGCAGTGCTCGGTCGTGCAGGCGCCGCAGACGCCGATGATGCGCGTGCGCCAGTCCGTGCGGGCCTTATCGAAATGGCAGGTGGTCTTGCCGCCGCGCGAAATCGTCGTCCATGGCGTGGTCGTGCCGGGGAATTGCGCCACCTTGCAGCCCTTCTGCATCGGGACTTCGCATTCCTGCTTTGCCTCGCCCTTGGCCATCATGAAGCTGCAAAAGCGCTCGGTGGTGACGTGCGAGTCTTCCGGGGCCTGCGCCGGCGCATCGGGGGCCGGCCAGGCGGTCATGAGCAGTGTTGTGGCGAGTACGAGAAACAGGCTTGTGAACGGTGCGCGTGTCATCATGCGGCGCATCCTAGCTGGCGTGCCGAAGGATGCGCAAGACGTGTTGCGGCGGTCGCGGTACAATGCGGGCCTGTGTCGGGCGATGTTGTGGTCGCGAGGAATTGGACCAGTGCCTGAGGCATTCACTGTGCGCCGAATTGCGATAGCCGCCGAGACGGGGCGGCGCGGCTGTATTCTGTTCGCCATGGTGGTGGTGCTGTTTCTATCTGTCTGGAGCGGTTTCCCGGTCGCAGAGGCGGGCGTTCCAGCGGTCGTTCAGCCGGTCGTTGATGTGCAGCCGGATGCGGGCGGCGGCGTGCACGCGCATGCGGTGCTGGATCTGCCGGGATCGCGGGCGGTCGTCGAACGGGTGCTGACCGACTACGAGGCCTGGCCGCAGTTGTTCGAGACCGAAATGCGGATGGGCACGATTCAGCGGTATGAGGATCGCGTGGTGACGGAGCTGTTCGTGCAGCATCCGATCGTGCCGGGCGAAAGTCGACTGCTCAGCGAAAATCGCCGTGAGGCGGACGGGCGACTGACGACGGTGCTGCTCGGCGGCGACTTCAGGCGCTACAGCCGTTCTTGGCACTTATCTGAGCCGTCGACCGGCGCGACGCGCGCTGAGTTCGACCTGATCATGCAGCCGAAGACGCTCGCGCCCGATTGGGTGGTGGCGCTGGCCCTGCGGCGCGAACTCAACACCCATTTCAAACGACTCATCGCCCGCATCGCCGAGGAAGCCGCGCGACGCTAGTGCGGCGTGGCTCACGGGTGGTGCCGGGTATGTGTGAGGAGCCGGGTGTGTTGTCTACGCGGCGGGTTACGGAGAGCGGTACTCGACCAGTTCCGCGCCGGTGAGCCCCTGTTGGGTCAGCCCGGCGATGTCGAGGCCGCGTTCGATCGCGAGGATCGTCTCGAGATTCGTCTTGGTGCTGGGATGCGGCGGCACGAAGAGGCTGCAGCAGTCCTGATCCGGTTCGATCGAGGTTTCGAAGCTGCCGAGGCGGCGCGCCTCATCGGTGATTTCAATCTTGTCCATCGCAATGAGCGGCCGCAGCACCGGCAGCGTCGCGGCCTGCTGCACGACCGTCAGATTTTCCGGCGTCTGTGACGCGACCTGCCCCAAGCTGTCGCCGGTCACCAATCCCCAGCAGCCTTCCTTGCGCGCAATCGCTTCGGTGATGCGGATCATCATGCGGCGGTACAGCACCACGCGAAACGGCGCCGGCGCGCCCAGCACAATCGTCCGCTGAATTTCGCCGAAGGGAATGAGGTGCAGCCGCGAGGACAGTTGATAGGGCGTCAGCACCTGCGCCAGCTCTCGGACCTTTTCCTCTGAGGCCCGGGTGACGAACGGGCGCCCGTGAAAATGCACGAAGACGGCGCGGCAGCCGCGCTTCATCATGCGGTAGGCGGCCACCGGGGAATCGATCCCGCCGGAGAGCAGGCAGGCGATCGTGCCGCTGACGCCCACCGGTAAGCCGCCCGGTCCCGGTTCGCGGTCGACGGCGATGAAGGCTTCCTTCGCGATCAATTCCACATGCACGGTGAGTTCGGGCTGCTTGAGGCTGACGCGCTTCTGCGTCGCCGCACAGATCGCCGCGCCGACGAGTTGTTCAATCTCAACCGACTTCCAAGGATAGCGTTTGTCCGCGCGTTTGGCGCTCACGCGAAACGTCCCAAAGGCGCGATCCTTCACCAAGGCCAGGGCACGCTCGATGATCGGTTGCAGGTCGGGCTTCGTCACGTCCATGCGCACGGCATGCGCGAGCACGAAATGGGTGCAGCCGAAGGCGCGCCCGACGATCACGCGGGCCTGCTCCCAGGGCGCGTCATCCGGCAGCGTGATGCGGATGCGTCCGTTGAGCGGCTGCACCTGTCGGACGCCGAGCGGGCGCAGACTGGCGCGCAGGTAGTCGACCAGGCGGCCTTCAAACAGCGGGCGATTGCGGCCTTTCAAGGCCAGTTCATGGTAGTGGACGATGATGCAACGCATGGTGTGGTGACTGGTGGCCTGCGGGTGCGGTGGAAAATCAGATCGACGCGGTCGTCGGCAAGGCCTGTCGTTCTAGGTAGCGTTCGGCGTCGATGGCGGCGCGGCAGCCGGCCCCGGCGGCGGTCACAGCCTGACGGTAGCGCGCGTCGTGCACGTCGCCGGCCGCGAAGACGCCCGGCACGTTGGTCGCTGCGCCGTCGGTCAGCAACAGATAGCCGTGGGCATCCATGGCCAGTTGCCCTTTGAAGAGCTCCGTATTCGGCTTGTGCCCGATGGCCACGAATACGCCCGTGCAGGGCAGGTCCGAGGTCGCGCCCGTGAGCACGTTGCGGATGCGGAGGCCCGTCACGAGATTTTCGCCAAGCACCTCCTGCACGGCGCTGTTCCAGAGAAAGGCAATCTTTGGGTGCTGCTTGGCGCGATCCTGCATGATCTTAGATGCCCGCAAGCTGTCCCGTCGGTGCACCACCGTTACGCTCGATGCGAACTTCGTGAGGAACAATGCTTCTTCGAGCGCACTGTCGCCGCCGCCGACGACCACGATGGGTTGGTTTCTGTAAAAGAACCCGTCGCAGGTTGCGCAAGTCGAAACGCCGTGTCCGGTGAGCCGTTGCTCGCCCGGGACACCAAGGTGCAGGGCGGATGCGCCGGTGGCCACGATGAGCGCCTGCGCGGTGATCGGCGCATCAGCGCCGTCGACCTGCAACACGAAGGGGCGGCGCTGGAGATCCACGGATGTAACGTCGCCCGTCAGGAAATTCGTCCCGAAGCGCACGGCCTGGGCGCGCATGGCCTTCATCAAATCCGGTCCCATGATCGGCGCGGCAAAGCCCGGATAATTTTCGACTTCCGTGGTCGTCGTCAGCTGCCCGCCGCTCTGCCACCCTTCAATGAGCAGCGGCGACAAGTTGGCGCGGGCCGCGTAGATGGCGGCAGTGAGCCCGGCTGGGCCGGACCCGATGATGACCAGGTGCTGCATGGCGCGCACTCTAGCATAGGCCCTGTGGTGGGGAATAGGCGCGGGACGAGGCGTGTGTGGAACGCGCGTCGCTAGGCGAGCGCCTTCAACTCAGCGTAGAGGCGGCGGATCGTGGCGGGCAGGCGGCGGCGCGGCATGGTTCCGTCGATGATCGTGTCGGCCAGCGCGCGTTTTTTCGCCAGCGGCAGTTGGCTGCGGATGCGGCGAAGGGCTTCGACACGGGAGAGGCCGTTGCGCGCACGGAGTCGGGCGATTTGTGTCTCACGGTCGGCGGTGACGACCAGCAGCCGATCCATGCGCCGATGGGCGTTCGCTTCGATCAGCACTGGGGCGTCGTAGATGACGACGGCCTTGGGATCCTGTTTGGCGATGGCGCGCGTCAGCCGAGCCTGCTCGCGGGCGACGCGAGGGTGCACGATCTCGCCGAGCCGTTTCAGATGCGCCTGGTTGCGGAAGACAATGGCGCCGAGCGCGGCGCGGTCTATGCTGCGGTCGGGACGCAGGATGTCGCGTCCGAAGGTGCGCACAATGTCGCGCCAGGCTGGTTTCCCCGGCTCGACGACCTGCCGCGCGAGCAGATCCGCGTCGATCACGTGCGCGCCGCAGTCGCGGAACGCCCGCGCGACCGTACTCTTTCCGACGGCCACGCCTCCGGTTAGTCCCACCAGCAACATGGCGGGAAGATACCATGCGCCTAGGAATCCGCGCGAATCATGCGCGACTGGCCACGCGGTTCGGCTTCGGTGCAAGACCATCCGCCGCAGCCCGCAGGGTCCGCCGCGTTGACTTCCAGACATGCTTGCCTGTAAGACGCTGGGACGATGCTGGTCCCAACGCTGCTCTTCACGATTCTATCTCTCGTCTCCGGTGCCGCCACGGCCCTGGCCGACGAGGCTCCTGCGACGCCGAAAGGCCCGCGGACCATCCATGTGGCGTTGGACGGCAGCGGCGACTATCGCTCGATTCAACAGGCGGTCGATGCGGCGGGGAAGGGCGACACGGTGCGAGTTCATGCGGGCGCGTATCCGGAAGACGTGACGATCCACAGCAAAGACGGGTTGAAGTTGATCGGCGACGGCGCGGATCAGGTCACCATCATCGGGCGCGAGCGGGTCGGCGTGTTTCACGTCGGCAAGTGGCCCTACGGTGCTGCGAACATCGAAATCAGCGGGATGACGATCAACGAGCACGGCGGCCACGCCATGGGCATGTTCAACGGACGCGCGATCACGCTGCGCGAGCTGAAGATCAAGGGCATGCTGTTCGCGCAGCAGGTGCAGGACGTGCGGGTGGAACGCTGCGATATCGGCGGGAGCGAAACGACCAGCGTGCAGTTTGCCGATTCGCAGGGGCTGGTCATCGGCAATTACATCCACGACAGCGACCACGGCGTGAACGTGGCGGGCAAGAGCGTGGTGCGGGTGGAGCGCAACCTCATTACCCGGCAGTTGTTCGACGCGGTGGTGGTGATGGACGCGGGCCAGGCCGTCATCGCCAACAATACGTTTGTGAAGAATGGCGGCGGCGCGTCGTTTCTGGCGCGCTCGCGCAGTGAGGTGACGGGCAATATTGTGAGCCTCAATCAGATGGGCTTTACCGTCGCGCTGTCCAGCACGGTGACGTTCGCGCACAATGCGCTCTCCAACGCGCAGATGAACTACGCGCGTCCCGGTCCGCCGCCGGCGAAGGCGCCGGAACTCGCCGTGGACAGCGATCTCCTGACCAACCCGGGCTTTCTCGACCCGGCGGGCGACGACTTCCGTCTGCGGGCGGACAGCCCGCTGGTGAATGTTGCGGATTTGCCCTACCTCGGGGCCTTCGCGCCGGTGGCGCGCACACAGTAGCAGCGCAGGCCTCCCCTCTGTTTGGACCTTCGTCCTTTTCACGCCTTTCCGGTACTCGAACAACAATTTGGATAGTCGTCTCGTCGATTTTCAAACGTGTGCTATGCTTTCCTTAATGGTCGGAGAGTGGAACAGCCATTCCGGCCTGGGACTTGCTACCTTCGCCACGGTCGACGAGGAGACACTATGGCTAGCTACCGAGCAGATTTCGACAAGGCCCGTGGCGTCAATGTCCCCTCGTTGGACGATATCGAAGCCGGCAAGTTGGTGGGCGCGGTCGTGCCCATGTCGGAAAAGGCCCAGAACCAGCTCCGCGACAGCATTGAAGTGATCGACTATCTGCTCAATCAAGACAGCGTGATGTTCAGCTAAGGTTCGCGGCGTGGGGCTGTCTCGCGCCCTCCCGTACTGCCCGTCTTTCCGTCATTCATTCCATAGGTAAATATGATAGGTGCTCCGCCGCCTCCGGCGCGGCTGAGCCTTGTTCCGCCCTGTCAGCCTGGTTCCCGTCAGCGGGCGTGCTAGACGAACCGGTGGAGAGGGCATAGAGTGGGGGCCTTCGTGTGAGACGAGGGAGACCCCATGGCCCGAGCCAAACGCTCCGCCCCGCGTCAGCCATCTACGCCATCCTCACCGACTCCTTCTGCCGACGCTGATTCCTCCACAGTGAAAAAGCCCTCACGTCCGCGAGGCGCCTCCACCGCCTCTGACCGTCCGACGAGAAACGAACCGACAGCCGAAGCCCGATCCGCATCAGACGAAAGCCCTCCCACTGGCGCTGAGGAGCAGCGGCTGCGTGAGGACGCGCGGCGCGTCCGCCATTGGAAGCGTTGGGGGCCCTATCTGGCCGAGCGCGCCTGGGGCACCGTCCGCGAGGACTACAGCGAGCACGGCACGGCGTGGGAAGCGTTCCCGCACGAGCAGGCCCGTTCGCGCGCGTACCGCTGGAATGAGGACGGGCTGGCCGGCATCTCCGATCGACATCAGTATATTTGCTTTGCCCTGGCGCTCTGGAACGGCCGCGATGCCATTCTGAAGGAGCGCGCGTTCGGGCTCACCGGCAATGAGGGCAACCACGGCGAGGACGTCAAGGAGTACTACTTCTACCTCGACTCGACGCCGACCCATTCCTACATGCGGTACCTCTACAAGTACCCGCAGGCGGCCTTTCCCTATGCGCGCTTGGTGGAGGAAAACCGGCGGCGCGGGCGGAGTGAGCCGGAGTTTGAACTGCTGGATACGGGCGTCTTCGATGATCAACGCTATTTCGATGTCTTCGTCGAATACGCCAAGGCTAGCCCGGAAGATCTGCTCATCACGATCGATGTGGTGAATCGCGGCCCCGAGGCTGCCGAGCTGACGGTGCTGCCCACGCTCTGGTTTCGCAATACCTGGTCCTGGGGCTTGGACCTGCGCCGCCCGCGGCTGCAGCAGGCCGACACCGTCGATGGCTGGAGCCAGGTGGCCTTCACGCATCACTACTATGGGGAGCGCCGGTTGCTGTGCGACGGGGCGCCGCCGCTGCTCTTTACCGAAAACGAGACGAATACGCGGCGGCTGTGGGGCGATCCGGATGGGCCGCGGTACGCGAAGGACGGGATCAACGACTATGTCGTGCAGGGGCAACAGGATGCGGTGAATCCTGAGTCCTGCGGCTCGAAGGTCGCCGCGCTCTACCGGCTGACGGTCGAGCCCGATCGGCCGCAGCGCCTGCGTCTGCGCTTTACCGATCAGACCGGGCCCGAGGCGCGGTCGCGCGAGGACTTCACGCGCATTGTGGCGGACCGCAAAGCGGAGGAGGCCGCGTTCTATGCTCCGTTGGCGCCCCCGGATGTCTCCGACGAGGCGGCGCGCGTGCAGCGGCAGGCCTTCGCCGGGTTGCTCTGGAGTAAGCAGTTTTACAACTATGACGTGAGTCGATGGTTGAAGGGCGATCCCGTCGGGCCTGAGCCGCCGCCGCGCCGCCTGGCCGGCCGCAACGCCGAGTGGACGCACCTCTATAACGCGGACGTCCTCTCGATGCCCGACAAATGGGAATATCCCTGGTATGCGGCCTGGGACCTGGCCTTCCACTGTGTGGCGCTGGCGTTGGTGGATCCGGCCTTCGCGAAGGATCAGCTCGTCCTCCTGCTGCGCGAGTGGTACATGCACCCGAACGGGCAGATCCCGGCCTATGAGTGGGCGCTGGGTGATGTGAATCCGCCGGTGCATGCCTGGGCGGTCTGGCGCGTGTACAAAATCGAAAAGAAGCGGCGGGGCACGGGCGACCGTGTGTTTTTGGAGCGCGCCTTTCACAAGCTGCTGTTGAACTTTACCTGGTGGGTGAATCGAAAGGACACGGAGGGGAAGAACATCTTCCAAGGCGGCTTTCTCGGGCTGGACAACATCGGCCTGTTCGATCGCAGTCGGCCGCTGCCGACCGGGGGCCACATCGAGCAATCCGACGCGACGAGTTGGATGGGCATGTATTGCCTCAACATGCTCGCGATCGCGCTGGAGTTGGCGCGCGAGAACCGCGTGTACGAGGACGTGGCGAGCAAGTTCTTCGAGCACTTCGTCTACATTTGCCGTGCGATGAACAACGCGGGCGGCGAGCAGATCGAACTCTGGAACCGCGAGGACCGGTTTTTTTACGACGTGCTGCACTTGCCAGACGGGAGCGTGCATCCGCTGAAAGTGCGGTCCATGGTCGGCCTCATCCCGCTCTTTGCGGTGGAGACGCTGGACGCGGAGCTGATCGATTGCTTGCCGCGGTTTAAGCACCGGATGCAATGGTTCATCGAAAACCGGCCGGATTTTGCCGGCCATGTCGACACGCGCACGGAGGAGGGCGGTGTGCGGCGGTTCCTCTCCCTGGTGGATCGACAACGCTTGCCGCACGTGCTGGGCTACCTGCTGGATGAGGGCGAGTTTCTGTCGCCGTTCGGGGTGCGTGCGCTGTCCCGGTTTCACCGCGACCATCCGTACCGCTGGACGGTCGCAGGCACCGAGTATCGGGTCGATTACGAGCCGGGCGAATCGGCGAGCGGCGTGTTCGGCGGCAACTCCAATTGGCGCGGGCCGATCTGGTTTCCGGTGAACTACTTACTCATCGAATCGCTGCAGAAGTTTCACTATTTTCTGGGCGACGCCTACAAGGTGGACTGTCCCACCGGCTCCGGCCGGGCGCTGTCGCTTTGGGAGGTGGCGGCGGATTTGTCGCGGCGGCTCGTGCATCTGTTTGTGCCGGACGCGCAGGGGCGGCGCCCGCTGCATCACGGCGTGGAGCGGTTTCAGACCGATCCCCATTGGCGCGATCTGCCGCTGTTCCCGGAATATTTCCACGGCGACACGGGCGCGGCCCTCGGCGCCAGCCACCAGACGGGCTGGACGGCGCTCGTCGCCAAGTTGATCCAACAGTCGGGTGCGTAGCCGATGCGGCTGTCGGCGGCGGAGTGCCAGAATCTCGACCGAGCGCAAATGCTGGAGTGGCTGGAATCGAACGGCCGCGGCGGCTTTACCTCCGGGACGGTCGCCGGGGCGAATACGCGGCGCTACCATGCGCTGCTGTTGGTCGCGCGGCATCCCCCGGCCGGGCGCCTGGTGCTGGTGAATCATCTCGACGAGTGGCTGCACGTCGGCGACGAACGGTTTCCCCTCTCCACCAATCTCTACCCGGGCGTGGTGCATCCCGATGGCTATCGATTCTGCACCGGCTTTCGCCTGGATCCCTGGCCCAGCTGGACGTTTCAGTGCGGCGACCTCTCGCTCGAACGGGACATCCTGTGCGTGCATGGACGCGATCTGGTGGTCGTTCGGTGGCGCCTGCTGTCCTCGTCTCGACAGAGGCGTCCGATCCGCCTGACGGCCCGGCCCATGCTGTCCGGCCGCGACTACCATGCCACGCACCACGAAAATAGCGCGCTGGCCGCGACATACGACGAAACAGGGGCCTCGGTCCGGTGGCATCCCTATGGGGATCTTCCGCCGGTGACGGTCACGCACAATGGTCGCTACAGCCATGCGCCAGAATGGTTTCGCCGCGTGCAGTTGCCGATGGAGCAGGCGCGTGGGCTCGATGGGGAAGAGGATTGGTGGTCGCCCGGCGAACTGTCCTGGACGCTGACGGCGCGTCGACCGGCCACGCTGCTGTGCGCCGCCGATCCTCGGCCGCAGGACGACGAGTCGCGTCTACTGCAACAGGAACGGCTGCGGCGACGTCGTGCGGATGCGGCGGTGCCGCCGACCGAGGATACGCTGGTCTCGTTGCTCTGGCGCGCAACCGACGCGTTTCTCTGCACGACAGATCGAGGGCCGACGGTATTGGCCGGCTATCCCTGGTTTGCCGACTGGGGGCGCGACACGTTCATCGCGCTGCCGGGGCTCTGTCTGGTGACGGGCCGTTTCGCGCTGGCGAAACAGATCATCACGAACTTCGCCGGGTACATTTCACTCGGCATGGTTCCCAACCGGCTGCCTGAAAGCGGGGGGGAGGCGGACTACAACACCATCGACGCGTCGCTGTGGTTCATTGACGCCGTGGGGCGGTATGTGGCGGCGACCGACGATCGTCCGTTTGTGCGGCAGGTCGCCTGGCCGGCGGTGCAGCGCATCGTGGCGGGCTACCGTGAAGGCACGCGCTACGGCATTCATGTGGCTGACGATGGGTTGATTGCCGGCGGCGAACCGGGCGTGCAGCTCACCTGGATGGACGCCAAGGTGGGCGACTGGGTCGTGACGCCGCGGCAGGGGAAGCCGATCGAGATTCAGGCCCTCTGGATTCGCGCGATGGATGTGGCGGCAACATTGGCGGAGCTGTGCGGCGAGGAGCAGGCGGCGGATCGCTGTCGTCAGGATGCGCGCCGTGCGCGGGCGGCGGTGCGTGCACGGTTTTGGTATGAGAGCGGCGGCTATCTCTACGACGTGATCGACGGACCGGACGGTGATGATGCATCGTTACGGCCGAACCAGCTGTATGCCTTGTCGTTGGTGGATGGGCTGGTCACGCAGGAACAAGCCCGACGGATTCTACAGGTCGTCACGGCGAATCTCCTGACGCCGATGGGGCTGCGGACGCTCGCCCCGTCGGATCCTCGCTATTGTCCGCGCTATGACGGCGGCGTGCGCGAACGTGATGGGGCCTATCACCAGGGCACGGTTTGGCCGTTTCTGCTTGGTCCGTTCATCACCGCGTGGGTGAAGACGCATGGCGCAACCGAGTCGGCGCGCGCCGAGGCGCGGACGTTTGTCGCGGGGTTCGAGGCGCATTTGCGAGAGGCCGGGCTCGGGCAGGTCTCGGAAATTTTCGATGCGGAGGCGCCGCATCATCCGCGCGGCTGCACGGCGCAGGCCTGGTCAGTGTGCGAGCTGCTGCGCCTGTGCGTGGATGAGCTGCGTCTGGTCGCGCGCCCTGTGTGAGCGGGTTTTGTCTGATCACCGCGTCGCCGTCTGCATGCATGTGAGAATCTCGGCTTGAGTCGATCTGTCAGCTGTGATAAGTGATGGGCACATTTTTCGTGGGAGCGTTGTCTGTGTCCAATCGAATGCAATGGGTCGTCAGCGCGGTTCTCTGTGCGGGGTTGAGCAGCGTCGGATGCCAATCCACGCCCACTCCGCCGGTGGTGGTGTCACAGTCGGCAACGCCGACATTTGAGCACTTGTGGACGACGTATCGCCATTGCGTCTCCTCGTCGAATCCCGACGCTGCGCGCGAACATGCCGCACTGTTGCATCAAGCTGCCTATCGGGACGAGGACATGCACACGTTCTTGCCCACGGTGCTTGATCAGTATGTCGAAAAGGCGCCGTCGCGATTAGCGGCCGATCCACGCGTGCTGGCAGCTGCCTGCCGTGACCATGCCGATCGCATCGAGCAGGTCCGCTACACGCAGTAGTCTCCCCGTTCGCGGTGCATGCCTGTCTAAGTTTCCCGATCTCCGGCAGTTTCACTCCATCTACGCATTGCTGATAGAGCCAAATTAAAAGGCCTACGGAGGGGTGCTCCGTAGGCCTTGGTATTGTGCACGTCTTGCTGCGTGACGCGTGCCGCCTGTGGCGGTCGGGGAACGCGGGACTTAGTTCACGCTCTGGTGCACCGAATCCGCCGTCTCTTCCACGTGCTTGCGGGCCTTCGCCTTCTTCGCCTTCAAGTCCGCCTTCGCCTTGTTCCGCTCGGCCTTCAACGCGTCCTTTGCCTTGCCGTGCTCAGCCTTGAGCGCATCGTGCTTCGCCTTGCGCTCGCTCTTGAGCTGATCTTTCTTGGCATTGAACTCGTCCTTCATGGCGCTGTGCTCAGCCTTCATGCCCTCGTGCACATCGCTGGCCATCGACCCCATCTCGCTCTTCATCTCCGATCCCATGGAGGAGAGTTCATCGGCGGCGGCGAACGACGCGGTTCCAAACAGGATGGCGGCGGCGAGAGCGGGCATCACGATAGAGCGCATAGAGATCCTCCTCGATTGATAGAGAGTCAGTGCACGCGCCGGAAGCCGGCGACGTATGCTTATGGGTATCGCGCTCCTGTCGATCTGACAATTGAATTGTCGAATTGTTGCCTGCGGGCTTTGCCGCCCTTGTACTGGGGCCTGGGCATCGGTACGCTCATAATGTCGTTACGCTGAGCACGATGAGGCGAAACAGCACGGGACGGGACGGTGAGGGGGCGGCTGCGGCTGCAGGACTCTGGTCCCGAATTGGGCCCGCGCAAATTAATGAATCAATTGACCAGAAAACATGCGAGGATATAGTGGACCCATGGAATCCTTCAGTCGGCAGTGAGTGGCATTAAGCTTGCTCACTTTAGTTTTGGGGTGAAGCGCCGATCATGAAGGTAAGGGGCCAGTGGGGCCAGCGTGTAGTGGACAGGATGTCTGAGGGAGGGATGCATGGAACCGAACAGCACGAATCACACTATCGCTCAGTCACAGACCGCCAGCGCGTCGGGTACGACGAGCGGCGCCCCGCGTTCGTTGACCTACGATGAGAAGAAGGCTGCGGAAGCCGCATTCCAGGGGATGCCCTTCAACCCCGATTGGTCGGATGCCGCACGCAAGGTCTATGACGGGATTTTGATGGCCATGGGCGAGCGCCAGCTTGCCGCCTTAGGCGAACCGGAATTGGAAGCAGAATTCGCGCGCTAGGTCACGGGTGACGTTCGTGGCGACCGTCGCGCGCTGAGTGTCGTGGGGACCCGGACCTGGTTATGCCATGGTCTCGGGTCGCCGCCATATCGAGAGGTTTCTATCCTGGCTCCAGCTGAGGGAGCCAGGCCACGTGTCCCGTCGAAGAGTGCTGCTGGTTACTGCCCGCCGTGTAGCGACTTTTTCCGATTCGTCGTTCCCTGCAAATCCACCGTGAGCACCATCGTGCCGTCCGGCCGCGAAGGATCGAGTCGCGTCGGCATGCGATCCACTACGAGCTTAATCAACGGCACGGCCACGATGTACGGGGCTTTGTCCGACGGATTGCTGTGCAGCGCGACGGCGATGGTGTGCAGGCGCTGTGCCGCAGTCAGCTGCGCCAGCATCTCTTTCGCCACGAATCCCACCAGCAGGCCGTTCCCATCGTCCACTTTGTGAATTTCAAACGCATTCGGGGTCGCCGGGCGTTGCTCGATCATCAAATCGGGACTGCGCATGACCAGCGCCATGCTGAGGGGTTGCGGCGGGATAAATCCATAGCTGTGCATCGCGGCCTCTGAAAACTTACTGACGGGAACGGTTAGCCCGTTCACCTGCGTGGCCTTGCGCATCTGGGCGCGCAGATCCTGCTCCGATCCGGTCGTCTCGACCACCACCGGCATTGCCGCGGCCTTTTCAATCGGAAAGACTTCGGCTTTGTCGACGCTTCCCCGCGCGGCCGACGCAGACTCCGTGAGTCCGGCTAGCGCATACAGGGTGAAGACGCCCACGCTGACTGCCAGCCACAGATGCCGATGTTTGGGGTGTCGCCTAGGTTCCTGTGAATCATTCCGCATTGACGATCTCCGTCTTGTGAAGTGCCTCAAAACATGCGCGTTGCGTGTCTCGTGCCGCCGTCCGTTCGGAGCGGCGGTTCTCTGCGTTGTAGCACGGAGGCGAGGGGCGGGGCCACTTGGGCGTGAGGATTACAATCCGTGGGCCCCGGAGATGGGTGCAGTAGGCGTGCGCATAAAAGTCTTGACGGCGTCACTAGGCGGCCTATATACTTCGGCAAGCTAATTAAATAGATTGATGCAGGAGATTGGCCAGCGCGGCAAGATTTATAACCTGATAATTCTTACACGTTTCGCTTCTATAAAGATGTTGTGAATCACTGTGTGGCAGCGGCAGGCTGGGCTAATGAGGAAGGCTGGGGGAGATAACACCATGACAAAAGCCATACTGTATAGTGATCCGAATTGTCCGTTCTGCTACGCGCTGGGGGAGCGGATCTCGGCGCTGGGGTTCGACGAGCGGGTGGAATGGCGAGGCGTGCAACATGCGCCGATGCTGCCGATTCCGCGCGCCGAGCAGAATGTTCGCTTCAACGCGGTGATTGAGCAGGAAGTCCTGGCGGTTCGGCAATTGGCGCCCGAGGTTGCGATTCAGACGCCGACCGGCAAACCGAATACGGCGCCCGCCATTCGAGCCATCGCGGCTGCGGGCCTCGCAGATGCCACGCTGGCACGCCAACTCTGTCATGCGGTCTATCGTGCGCTGTGGCAGCGCAATCTCGATATCTCCCAGGCGGAGGTGCTCCGGTCCCTGGCGGAAGGGGCTGGACTTGCCACACAGCAGCATGAATCCGCGGCTTACGCATTGGCCGTAGAGTGGGCACAGGCCTGGGAAGACCTGGGGGTAGGCAGCGTGCCGCTGCTGGTCCGCGAAGACGGCGAGGCGCTGTCGGGTCTAGTGAGTCTCGATGCGGTGCGCAAATTTCTGGGCGGGTCAGAGGAGCGTTGAGGGGGCACGTGCGGGGGCGAGGAATCATCACTTACACAAGGGGGGATCGGCATGGTCAAGTCAGGACTGTTTGGGGTGGTCGGGCTCGCGGGGCTGTTGTTACTGAGCGCCTGTGCGGAGACACAGCAGGCTGCACCGGCGAAGGCGTCGTTGTATCAACGGCTGGGCGGAAAGGATGCGATTACCGCGGTGGTGGATCGGTTTGTCGGGAATGTGGCGGCCGATAACCGGATCAATAAATTCTTTGCCAGCACCGATATCCCGAAACTCAAGACGCACCTGGTGAACCAAGTGTGCCAGGCGACCGGAGGGCCCTGTCAGTACACCGGTCGAACAATGAAGGCGACGCACGCCGGCATGGGCGTGGGCGAGGCTGACTTCAACGCCTTGGTGCAGGATTTGGTCGCCGCGTTGGACCACTACAAGGTGCCGCAGCGTGAGAAGGATGAATTGCTCGGTGCGCTCGGTTCGATGAAGGGCGATATCGTCGAACGGTAAATCAGCACACAGGTCATGGCGCGGGCCGAGGCACGGCATGCTCGGCTCGCACTATGCCGTCCGTGCGATAGGCGGTAACGCTCTCTGCCTGCCTCCGTTGCCGGTCTCAGTTACGCGCCTCGATTGTCCACCCCATACGTATCTGCATCCTCACCTCCACGAGTAGCGGCATCCTCCCGACTGTGGTACCTAAGGGCATATTTCAAGGGAGGAGGAGGTGACTCGTGCCATCACAACAACTTCGCCGTCACACAGGGCCATGCGTGGTCGCGTTCGTGTGTCTGTGCCTGCTGGGACTGGTCGCGCCGGTGGCCTGGTCGGCGCAGGAAGCCGCCTTTTATGTGGGGCCGAATGGCGACGACCACAATGCGGGGACGCAGGATGCGCCATTTCGCACGATCCACCGCGCGCAGACGGCAGTCCGGGCCGCGACGCCGACGATGGCGTCGGACATCACCGTGTACCTGCGCGCGGGCACCTATTCCCTGCGGGAGCCGTTGCGCTTTGATCACCGAGATTCCGGCGAGCAGGGCTTTGTTGTGACCTACCGTGCATTTCCAGGCGAGCGGGTGATCCTGAGCGGCGGCGCGCGCATCACGGACTGGACCGCTGTGACGCAGGATCTCTATCGCGCGTCGACTGGAGGGCATCGCTTTCGCCAACTGTATGTGAACGGTGTGCGCGCCATCCGCGCGCGATTTCCCAATGTGCCGGAGTTTGCGCGTCTGGTCCGATGGGATGAAGAGGCGCATACCATCATCGTTCCGACGGAGTCCCTGCCCAAGGATATCGACGCGGGTGCACTCGAGCTGGTGCTGTTGAAGCAGTGGACGCAGGACACGGTGCGTGTGGAAACCCTGACGCCGTCCGCTGAAGGGTTTGTGGTGGTGCCGCGCGAGCCGGATCGGAGCAAGACGTTTCTGGGGCATCGCGCATTGCGCTACGACCAGGAAAGTGTCCTGTTCGAAAACGCGCTGGCGTTGCTCGATGCGCCGGGCGAATGGTTTGCGGATGAGTCGGCGGCGCAGGTGTACTACCGTCCTCGCTCGGGAGAATCGCTCGCGTCGGCCGCAGTGATGGTGCCGGTGCTGGACCGGCTATTGGAGGTGCGCGGGACGGCAAAGGAGCCAGTCCATCATCTGCGGTTCGAGCAGCTTGCGTTCGAGTATGCCGGGTGGCTCCAGCCAAGCGAGGAGGGATTTGCCACGCACCAGGCTGATGCGCTGTTGAGCGTTGGGCCGGACGCCGATTCCGCACGCGTTCGCGCAGCCGTCTTCATCGAACACGCACATGATCTCGTGTTGGAGCGCAACACGTTCCGTCACCTGGGGGCCACGGCACTGACGCTTCATGCCGGCGTGAGTGAGGCGCGCGTCGTTGGGAATCGTTTCGAGGATCTGTCCGGGAGCGCCATCGTGATTGACGGCCTACTCCAGCGCGGCGTGCTGGATCCACGGTTGCGCTGTGAGCGGATCGATGTGAGCAACAACTGGATCGAACAGGTTGGATTGGACTATCGCTCCAGCGTCGGGATTTTTGCCGGCTATGTGGCGGAGACCACCATCGCCCACAACGTGCTGCGCGATGTGCCGTATACCGGGATCAGCGTGGGCTGGGGGTGGACCTACGATCCGAACGCCATGCGTAATAACCGCATAGCCTGGAATCGCCTCGATCGCGTGATGACGACCATGGCCGACGGTGCGGGCATCTACACCCTCTCCAACCAGCCGGGCACGGTCATTCAGGGCAACTACGTGCACGACGTGACGAGGTCGCCGTGGGCCGGGCATTCGCCCATTCCAGGTATCTATCTCGACGAGGGCAGCAGTGGGATGCTGGTGGCCGACAATGTGCTCGAGCGCGTCCCGCAAGGGCTCTTCTTCCATCGCGCCTCGCACAATCGGGTGCGGAATACGGCGGGGACGTACAAGGAAGAAAATGGCGCTGCCGACAACGTGTTTGAGGAGGGGGCGTCGTTTACGCCGGACGAGATTCGGCAGCGTGCCGGTCTCGAACCGGCCTTTGCCGATGTCGGCGGGCAATAGCCTGCGCCGTTACGCGCGGTCCGGGAACGTGAGTTCGGCGACGGCAGATTTGTCCAGCTCGCCCTTGCCCAGCGTCACGAGCCGTTGGTACTGCGCAAGCGTGGCCTGCGCCACCGGGAGCGTTAACCCGGCGTTCTTCGCCAGGTCGAGCGCGATCCCCGAGTCCTTCGCCGCGTGCGCCGCGGAAAAATAACATTCGTGGGCGCGCAGCTGCATGTCTTCCCCATCGGTTTCGAGTACGCGCGAGTTTGCGCCCGTTTTTGAGAAGATTTCGCGCAGCATCGTCAGGTCGATGCCGAGCGCCGCGCCGAGACCCAACCCTTCCGCCAGCGCCGCCGTGTTGCAGTTCATCACCATGTTCACGAGCGCTTTGACGGCGGCCGCCTGTCCGGTGGCGCCGACATAGCGCACCGTCGCACTCATGGCGTCCAGGATGGGCTTGGCGCGATCAAAGGCCTCACGTTTCCCGCCGCACATCAAGAACAAGGTCCCTTGCCGTGCCTGTGGAATGCTGCTGGCCATGCAGGCTTCCAGCGTCTGGCCCCCCGCGCGTTCGACGGCGAGTTCCACGTCCTGGTGCACCGCGGGCGATAGGGTGGCGCAGTTGACGAAGAGGCGTCCCTTGGCCTGAGCCAGGAGGCTGGTCGGATCGTTCGCGGCAAAGATCGTCCGCATGGCCCGGTCGTCGGTGACGACGGTGATGACGCAGTCGGCAAGGGCCGCGACCGCCGCCGGGTTGTGTGCGGCCGTGCAGCCCAATTCCTTCGCCAGCTCCGCACTGCGCGCGCTGTCCACGTCGGTGACTGCCACGACCTGAAAGGAGAGGTCTTTCAACCGGCGCGCCATGTTCGCGCCCATGCGTCCCACGCCCACGAAGCCGATGCGAGCCGTCGATACCGTCATGCGTGCCTCCGGTGTCCCTGTTGGTGAACCGGCGCGCAGTGTAGCATAATGGCGCCGATCGGAGAGGCTGTGACGGTGTACGTGGAGGACTCAGAGTGACGCGCGCGATTGTGGGCTATCATCTCGACGATGTGGGCGATTGGGTGGCGGATCTGGATTGTGGGCACGGGCAGCATGTGCGGCATCAGCCACCCATGACGACCAGGCCCTGGGTGTTGACGGAGGCGGGGCGGCAGGAGCATCTGGGCACTACGCTCAACTGCAAACGGTGTGACGACGGGGAGCCGGTGCCGGACCGGTCGACGCCGCTGTCCGTGCCACCTCGCGCCCTATGAGCAACGCCGGCATCTACGTAATGCGTATCGCGTTCTCTGGAACGGGCAGCGACATGGCCAAACCCGGATCGTGCCAGGGTTGCAGCCTCGGGCCCTCGTAGCGATAGCCGCCGGTGAGCGGATCGGTCGCCAGCAACAGCGGCGTGTCGAGATCCAGCACTTCAAATCCGCCCAAGCCCATCACCAGCGCGAACGAACATCCCATCGCGACGCGCGTTTCCACCATGCCCCCGACCATCAGGCGTAGGCCCGCGCCTTGCGCCAGCTCGGCCATATCCAGCGCGGTCATCACGCCCGTCTTCGTGATCTTGATGTTGATGAACGCGGCGGCCTGTTTCGCCAACACGATGCGCACATCCGCGACGGATCGGGCGGATTCATCCGCCGCCACCGGAATGCGCCAGTCCTGTTGCAGCGCGGCCATGCTGTCCAAGTCCTCACGCGGCACCGGTTGCTCCAATAAGACTATGCGCGCGCCGACGGCCAGCAGCGCCTTCACGGCAGTGGACGCCTGCTCCCGCGAATAGCCCTGATTGGCGTCGAGGATGAAGGCAATGCCGGGACAGGCGTGGTGGACCGCCGCCAACCGTCGAATGTCCTCGTCGACATCGTGGCCGACTTTCATTTTGAACAGCCGAAAGCCCTGCGCGTACCACCCCTGTGCGAGCCGGAGCGTGTCCGCCTGGTCGGTGATCGGGATCGTAATGTCCGTCTCGTATGGACGAACGTCCATGCCGCCGAAGAGACTCCACAAGGGCAGCCGTCCTGCGCGCGCGAGCGCATCGAGGAGGGCCGTCTCCAGGCCGCAGCGGACGGCCGGATAGTCGGGCGCCTGCTCGGCGAGCTGCGCGGCCAGTGCGCGATAACGTCGCGCGGAGGAGCCGATCCAGGTCGGCGCCAGCGTGGTTGCGCGGCTGAGACAAGCGTCCCGCGTTTCGCCGCCGACCTCCGGCAGCGGCGCCATTTCGCCGTATCCCACGGTCCCGTCTGCGAGGGTTAGCCGAACGAAGGCGTTCTGCGCCAGTACGCAGCTGCCTGTGGCCACCACAAAGGGGTCGGTCAGCGGAATATCGAGCGGCCACAGGTCAACGGCGGTGATGATATGCGGGTCGTTCACGAAGGGCCTTCCTGCTGGTTGGGTGCTGCCTGGTCGGGACGAATCGCCCCTCACAGGGCGAGTCATACCGAGATCGGACGGCCGACGCAAGGGCGCCCCAGTGATTAGTCCGACGAGCCGGCCGAGTCCGTGTGCATCCCGACGGATGGTGCGCTCGCGATTGCGGGAATCGAGCGGGTGTCGGGGCGCCGGACGGGCCGTCACGACGGGCAAGAAAGCAAATTGACGCCTCCCGGTTCCGTGGTGTAGCTTGCAGCAGATTTTGATAGGGGCCCGCGCCCGGCGCGCCGCCGGCCAGGTTCATCCAATCCACGCCCATTCAGACAAGACTGTCAGGAGTACGATGACAAAGCCGAAGGTCATCACACTCGGTCTTCTCGCCCTCTTCGTGCTCGCCATGTTGTGCGCCCAACGTACGATGACTGCGGGGGTGTCGTCCGCCCTCGTGGCCGAACCGGCGCGCGCGCATCTCAGCCTCGGGATCGAAAGCGGAAAGATCGTGTTGCGCGGCGGCGTCCCGGACGTCACGCTCAAGCAGCAATTGGTGGCGAAGGCCTATCAGGTCTTCGGCGCCGGCAACGTCGTCAATCAACTCACTGTCGAACCGAATGTGCGCTCGGAAGACTGGTTGCCTCGCGCCGGCGAAGTGATTCAACGGCTGAAGAATTGGGGAACGGGCTCTGTGGCGTTCGAGGGGCCGAAGGTCGTGCTCGGCGGCGAGGCCAAGACGGAAGCGGAAAAGCTGAAGCGGCAGGATGACATCACGGCCGTGCTAGGGAATACGGCTCGAGTCGATAGCCATGTGCAGGTCAGCGGTGGGGGCGCGCCCGCGCCGAGCATTCCTGCTGCGCCGCCTGCTTCGACGTCGACTGCCGCGCATCAACCTCCGGCTTCACCGACTGCGCAAACGTCGCCGCCCGCTGCTGCCGCCTCGGCCGCTGCGGTGACAGCCGCGCCTGCGGCGAATAAACCCGCGACACCTGTGTCCGGCGGTAAGCCGTCCGCCTTGGTGACGCGCGTGCACGACGCGATGGCCGGCAAGTCGATCGACTTCGAAATCGGCAGCGCGACACTCACGCCAGGCAGCGCCAAGCTGTTGGATGAGCTGGTGCCCATTCTCCAGAGCGATAAGGACGTGAAGCTCGAAATCGGCGGGCATACCGATAACTACGGGGATCCGAGGTTCAACCAAATGGTCAGCCAGGCCCGCGCGGTCGCGGTGGCGCAGTATCTGATCGGGCGCGGCGTGGATGGGCGTCGACTGGTGTCGAAGGGCTACGGCGACGCCAGGCCGGTGGCGAGCAATAAAACGCGAGATGGACGGCGGGTGAACCGCCGTGTGACGTTCCAGGCCCTCTAGGCGGCCCCGCGCACTCGACGGCGGTCGACGCAGGCATACGGAAGCAAGCATATGGGACCGATCATTCAAGAGCTGCTGTTTTGTCTTCTCCCCGCTGCGGCCATCGGCACGGTGGTGGGATGGATGTTGAAAAAACTCACCGTCGAGGAGCAGCAGGTCGGGATCACGCGGTTTGAACTGGAAGTGAAGCTGACCGCCGCCGAGCGCAAACTGCAGGCGCTGCAGAAAGAGCTGGATGGGGTGCATGCGGGGGCGCAGTCCAAGACCAGCCAGGCCTCCATCGCGGCGGATGAGCTGGCGCACCTCAAGGCGCAGCTGGGCGAACGCGACGAACATGTGCATGCGTTGCGCACGCGGATCGCCGCGCTCGAAGGCATGCCTGTGAAGGTGGCGACGCAAGAGGCGACCATCGCGGATTTGGAGGGTAAGCTGCGGGCCTTTGCCTCGCTGCCTGATACGTTGACCCAGCGCGAGCATGAGCTGACCAGCTTGCGTGAGCAGCTCAACGCCATGGTCTCGAAGCAGCATCTGGACGCGCAGGAAACGCAGCTGCAGGAACGGATCTCGACATTGGAGCGCGACCTGGCCGAAGCCAAGTCCGTGGCCGTGCAGGAAGAGGCCTGGGCCCGACAGGTCCTGGGCGAGCGCGACGGCACCATCGAGCATTTGCATGAGGAGCTGGCGCGGTTCCAGCGAAGCGTAAGCGACCTTTCCGCCTTGAAGAATCAGCTCTCCGAGCGTGAGGAGACGATCGCCTCGCTGCGCGAAGAGGTGATCCAGGCGCAGGGCCTTCAGGATGAGCGGGATACGTTGGACCGTTTGGTCCGCACGCGCGACGCCGAGTTGTCGCGGATGCAGCAATTGGTCGCCGATGCCGAGCAGGAAGCGCAACAGGCAGGCAAACGTGTGCGTGAATTGGAAGCCCGAGCGCAGGACGAGGCCTCGCTGCGCGCGATGATCGAGACGGCCGAACGACGGTTGGCGGAGCGGGATGAGGACGTGCAGCGCCTCACCGATAAGCTGACGCAGATGGTGCCGGTTGTTGAAGTCGAGCGGCTCCAAGCCAAGCTGAACGCGGCCCGTGTGCAAGGGGAACGGCCGCAGCGGGTACCGGCGGCGGTCGAACCGACACCGGTAGAACCGCAGGCGGAGTTGGTGAGTGCGGCGGCGGCTCCCAGCCCCCGTGTCGCGCCGATCGCGCAGGCTGAAATGTTCACGGAAGCGGTCTCTGACCCGTCCGTTCCTAAGTGGGGCGCGGCGCCTCCGCCGGAACGCGCGGGGCAGGATGATCTCAAGCGCATCTGGGGCGTCGGTCCTGCGCTGGAGCGGTTACTTCATCAGCAGGGTATTTTCTACTTCCGCCAAATCGCCAGTTGGACGAAGGACGATATCCAGACCATCGACCAAAAGCTGGATACGTTCAAAGGCCGGATTCTGCGCGACGACTGGATCACCGGTGCCAAAGAAGAGCATTTCCGCAAGTACGGCGAGCGGCTGTAGGCGCCTCCTCCCGGTTCTTCTTCTCTCTGATCCTATCCTCCGGTTTGTTCTGCTGCGCCGGCCCTGGCGCGGCCGTTCTCGTTCCCATACAGCCCGTCATTGCCGGTGCCTCAGCCACTCCTGATTTCCAACAACTTTCCCCGATCGTGCCTCCGCGCATTACTGCGTGAGGAAATAATCCATCAGGGCCAGCACGCTGAAGCCGCCGGACGGCACCAGCACCGCCTGGAAGACGGGATGCTGCGTCCAATGTGCGAAGGCGCCCTCCTGAATGCCGTGGATATCCTGCAGCATCAACTCGACCTGCGCGAGCTGCTGATTGCTGCGCTCCGTTTGTCCCGCCACGTGCGCCTGTCCCCGCAATTCATAGAGATATCCGCGGAGGCGTCCAGTGGCGCTGCGGCGTGCTTTCTCCGCGGCCATGCTCAGGAGCACGGCGCTGATCAAAATATACGCGGCACAGATGCCGTAGATGAGCAGCATGCCGGGCGGGTAGGACCAATCGTCAAAGATGCGATGGCGCGCGAAGACCATCAGGAAGAGCGCCAAAATCGGATAGTGAATCAACGACCCGACCGCCTTCGTGCGTTCGGCGATGAAGCGAATATCCATCCACTCGCTGACGATATCGGGCGGCAAGTTGCGGCGCTCGCTCAAGGCCTGCAACACGCGCGGCGCCCATCGCGTCGGTTCCAACGCGAATTGGTGAATGAAACCGGTGCATACGCGAATGGCATCCACGACGTAAAAAATCAGCAACCCGGTCAGCAGCGACGAGAGCACCCAGGACACGGTATGGACCACCAACGCCAGCGTGCCGCGCACCGGCGGATGGGGACGGCCGAACGCGTTGAGTAGAATGATGCCGAGCACGCCCATGAGAAGCGTTTGCGGGACGATGCGGCGCCAGGCCGTGCGCTCATAGGCCATGTGCTCCTGCCAGAGCGCGGAGGGCGAGACCGCGTTGCGAGAGAAGTCGATGCTCCAGGTCGTCGGCGACAGAAAGTTGGTCCAATGACGCCAGCGCGTCCACTCCATCGGCGGAGCCGTCGGCGGTACCGCCTCATCCAGGGCGTAGCTATTCGTTAGCCGCTCGGCATTGCCGGTCAGATGGGTCTGCGCGAGCCGCAGAAAGCCGATCGCCAGCACCGCCACCGTTACCCGCAGCACTTCGCTGGGCCAGATGCTGATGCCCTCCGCCCAAAAAAACGGCTCCGCATCGGGGCGCGTGCCGAGCCATTGTGCCGCGGCGGTCGCGAGTCCCAGGGCCACGGCCATGGCCACGGCCGTATGGATGATGAACTGGCCCATGTCGGCGGAGAGCATGTCCTCCGGGATCGAGCGAATCACCGGGATGGCCAGATAGATTGCACAAAGCACGGCCACGGCCAGCAGCAGAAACCGCACTTGCCGGTCGTGTAACGCCGCGGCCTCACCGACTGAGGAGACCGGGTGATTGATGGCGTCCAGATCCTGCGCCACCGCAGCCGCAGTCGTTACGCCGCCGGTTTGCGGGCGATCGGTTTGGCCTGTAGCTGGAGGGGCGCTGCCGGGGAGCAGATCCGCTCCCGTACGGCCGACCTCATACACGAGTGGGGCCGTGCGCGGACCCAGCGTCACGGTCGCTTCGCTGGGTGTCGTGAACCCGCCGGTGGGCGTGGTCGTTTGCAGATGCCCGATCGCCCGCAGCACCGCCACGAACGTAGCCGCTTGGTAGCTGCTGCGAAACGGCGGAATCGCCTGCTGCAGCGCCGGGTGCACCTGCAACCCGAAGTGCGAGGCGATGATCACATTGTGCGTCCAATCGTACTGGCTCGGGTGAATGAGCCGCGCGTCTAAATCCGTGGTGAAGAACAGGGCATGGGGAAAGCGCTTCCGCAGCGCCTGCAGGATGAGCAGCTTGTCGTAGACGTCGCTCCCGAGAATGCCGATGGCGCGGAAGTCGCGGTTCTCCGAGTCGGCTTCCAGCCGATCCGCCAGGCGCCGCACGTAGTCCAACTGGCTTTCGCCTTCCGGCCGTTCCAGCGCGTCGAGTGAGCGATCCGCTCCGCGATTGAGGAGCGAGGCAGCCTTGGGCGTTTTTGCCCCGCCGGATTCGCCGCCAGGCAACTCGCCGTCCAATCCCCGTAGATACGTATATTGACGCAAGTGCGGAACCAGCCGCTGTTGCGCGGAGGGATTGGCAACCGCTTCCAGCGCCGCCCCATGTCCGCCGCAGGCCGTGGTTCGTTCGGAGGCGCCGGATGTCCCGGACGCTGCCTCGAACTCCGCGACTTCCATGCAGGCAGCCGCCACAAATTCCGACGACAGGGTGCGGCCGTAGTACGAATCCCATTCGGCCAAAATGGCGATATGCGCGTTTCCGCGCACGCCGCGTACGGACAGCTCGTGCAGCAGGGTACGCGTCAGCTCATAGTCGGAGGGAATGCGGTAGACGAGGCGGACGCCGGCCCGCTCCAAGGTGTCCACGAGCCACTGATCGGCATCCACCGCCGCGCCGCGCCGCGGGCCCAGCAGGCTGTGGGCGATCACCTCGGCTGACACGGTGGCCGCGGGTGAATACATGGGCAACGCGGCCTTCGCACCGCCGTCGCGAGTCGGCGGCCAGGAGAGCCGCTGTCCGGAGTCGCCAGCTTCCTTGGCCTCTTGGGCCATTTCACGCAGTAGATCGGAGCCGGACGGGCCGATCATTTCGAACGTCAGCGGCGGGATGCCGGCCGTGGGCGCGCGTGCGCGATACCGCTCGCTCACCAGTTGCGAGAGTGAGGTCGTAAGTGTCGAGAGGGTGCGCAGCGGGTGGCCGTTGCCGAACAGTTCGTCGCTGAGCCAGAGCACGAGCACCTGGCCGTGGACGGTCGGCGTGGCGGCGGACGGCGCACAATCGCGCAAGGCGCGCGGCTTGTACCATTCGAACGGCAGCGGAATCGGCGGGTCGCTGTCGGAGAGGGCATAGCCGACGTGCGTGCCGTCTTCCGGCACGTAGCAGGCGGCACTCAACGCGGAGCCGACGGCGTACCGGTCGCGGATGCGCTGTTCGGTGCCTTCAACGTAGGGACTGCCGTCCATCATCACCATCAAGATGTTGGTAGTGATGGGCGTGGCGTCGGTGTCGAGGCGCGCCGCGATTTCGTTGGCGAGTGTGAGCCAGCCGCGGCGGTCCGTCTGGGTGGCTTTCTCCCCTGACGTCTTGAGGTGTGCGTCGACGGCGGCCAAGGGGTCCTGCCAGAGACGGGCCTCCGCACGTTTGGCCAAGGCGGCCTCGTGTCGTTCCAGGCCGGGGTTTGCGGGGCGTGCGCTTTTCAACGGCGCTTGGTACCAGAGGTAGCCGCCAAGGGCGGCAATCAGGACGACGGAGCCGGAAAGAAATAATGCGCTCGTATCTTTATCGGGTGCAGCCATGAGCAACTCAGATCGGGATAGTTCGATGCAGAGGCCCGCGCCGAGGCGAGGGCGTTATGGGCGCCATGGTAGCGGGAATGACGTCGCAACGCCATCCTTGGCTGGCACGCAATCGTGTTGAGGCGTGATGGCGAATGAGGGCTTCAATGTGCGCTGCCTATCCGTCGTAGGCACTCGAATCGCGAGTTTGGTAGCATGCGCCGCGGGACATCTGGGAGGGCTTCGTCGGTCGTGCCTCATCTTCATCAAGGTATGGGATTCAGAATCAGTCCAAGTGTCTGTGGTGACAGCCTGGCGTCAAGCACGGGGCCTCTGTGCGCCTGAACCGCCTGAGTCGTATGGGCGCATGGATACTCGGCATCCTGCTGCTCGTGGCATCGTTGCTGGGCGGACTCTACCTCGCCTGGCCCGCGATTGCGTCGTCAGTGCTGACGCGCGTCCTCTCTGCGCAGGGCTGTGAGCATCCGGCGGTCGAGGTGGCGCGCCCGACCGTCACGCATCTGGATCTTCCGCTGCTGACCTGTCAGCGCAGGCTCGGCGCCGACCTGGCAATCCTGACGATGGAACAGGTACGGGTGGAGTACAGCCTCGCGTCGCTGCGCGACAGGCGCGTCGAACGAGTGCTGATTCCGCAGGCCTCGATACAGCTCACCCAGTCCGCGCCCGAGATAGCCGCGTCTACCACGGCTTCGCCGGCGTCCTTTTCGGACTGGCTTCACCCAATTTCGCTCCCGCCGTTGCGTGAGCTGTCGTTGGGATGGCTGGCAGTGCGGCGCGAAGGGCATGACGGCCAGGTCCACGAGGGCACGCTGTCGGGAACCCTGCGAGTCGAGGCTGGTCGCGCGCTCGTGGCCGCCACCGTGCAGCCGCAGGGCTCGCCGCCTTATGGGGTTGCGCTTAACGGTACGTCCCTTGGCGAGATTGCGCTGCAGGTGTCGACCGGCACGGCGACGTCGACGCCCAAGCCCGTGCTCTCGCTTGAATCCACGATCACGCCGTCGGATGCGACCGTCTCGCTCTCGGGAAAGATCCAGGCGGATGTGCACGAATTGGCTCCGCTCCTCGCCTTGGCTCTTCCGCTTGATGGGGCGATACAGGCAGCGACCGGCACGATCGATGTGGCGTGGAACGGCTCCGCCTCCGCACATGTCTCGCCTGCCGAGGCACTTTTTCAACCGGAGACCACAATCACCGGGGGCTATCGCATCAGCGGGACGGTTCCCGCCTGGGCGGATTGGTTGACCGGCCTGACCGGTCACTCTGAGGGGACCTGGGCCTGGGCGCACCGGCAGCTGACGTGGACGCTCGCGCAGGGGGCGCGCTGGGAGGCGCAGGTTTCGACGACGACGCTCAACCTGCCTGCGGGGTTGTTGCCCCATCAACTGTCACGCCTGCCGGTGCGGGTGGTGACAGAGGGCGTGGTGGAAGGCCGGTGGGCTAGCCGGTGGGATGTATTGGCAGGGCGCACGGTCAATGCGGATGCGTCAACGCCTCCGATGCTGCGCGTGACTGGTCCTCTGGCTCTGCGCATCGGCGATCGCCCATCGGGACTGTCGTTGGAGGCGACCAGTTCGTCGATCGCGTGGCGCGGTGGAGATCGGTTGGACGCCGACGGGACGCTGCACCTTCAGGGGACGGGCGGTCCTACCATCCGATCGTGGTTTGCGGCCCAGCAGGTGACGATGGATCTCACGGCGGCCGCAACGCTGACCGCGCAGCACGTGGAACTGCGTCTGAAACCCGGATCGAACGTGCAGCTTGTGAAGCCGGCGGCGGCGCAGGGTCGCGCCGAACGCGCGTCGCTGACCGTGCGACGGACTCTGCCGTGGCGGATGGCGCTCGACCCAAAGGCCGAGCCGGTGCAGACGATCGCGTCGGGTGAGATCGATCTCCGTGCGGAGGGGGTGATGATTGCCGGACAGGCGGTCGCCTTCGACCGAGCAACGGCGTCCGTTACAGCTCTCGCGACGGCGCCACGTGCGTGGAGCGGGTGGACCGGCGCGGGCAGCCTGCGTGTGCTCGCGGTGCGTCCGACGGTGCAAGGGATGACGTTGGCCGCCGGCGATTGGACGGTCGAAGGGAAGATCGATGCGGTCGGCGCCCGTGCGCAGGTGGAGGTTGCGACGTCGGACGGTCTGCTTGCGCTCACCGGCACGGCCTCACATCAGGCTGAAAAGGGAATCGGTGAAGCGCGCCTCACGGTCAAGCCGATGCGCTTGGAGCCTGGTCGAGCCCTCTCCACGCTTGTGACGCCCTGGTCCGCTCCCTTCGATGCGACGGGTGGTACGGTGGAAGGTTCCGGGTCGTTCGCCTGGGAGCGGGCCGCGAGCGGGCCGTTCGATTTGCGCGAGGGCACGGTGCTGGTGCAACTGCACGAAGTAGCCGGACGGATGCGACAGATGACCTTCTCAGGGCTGACCACGGCTGCGCAGGTGCAGCTGCGCGAGGGGCTGCTGCAGATGCCGGAGCCGGCGACGATCACAATGGCGTCGGCCAGAGCCGGGATTGATATCACCCGTCTCTCGGCACAGGTGCAGGCGGGATGGGAGCGTCCGGGCGGAGGGCCGCCTCCAGGCGGCACCGGCAGCGATCCCACCGGTAGCAAAGCTGTCTCATGGGCGCCGACCTGGATCGACGCGAAGCAACTTCGAGCAGCAGTCTTCGGCGGGACGGTGAGCAGTGACGGGTTGCGGTATCGGCCGGGACAGGCTCCCCATAGTCTGACGCTGGCGTTGCAGGGCCTGCAGCTGCAAGAGGTGCTGAATCTGGAGCAACAGAAGGGACTGGATGGCACGGGCGTGCTCGACGGCACGATTCCGCTGACGCTCGGTGTGGGCGGCCTGTCCGTCGAGCAGGGGACGGTCGCCGCGCGGCCGCCGGGCGGGGTGATTCGCTATCGACCGGCTGAGGATTCTGCTGCGGCTCGTGCCGCAAGTCAGGCGGCGTTAGGGATGGTTTTGCAACCGCTCGCCGACTTTCATTACAATGTCCTCACCGCGACCGCGCGGTTGATGGAAAACGGGACGCTGACGCTCGCGACGCGACTGGAAGGCAAGAATCCGACGTGGCAAGCGGGGCGGCCGGTGCATTTCAACCTCACGGTCGAAGAAAACATTCCGGCCTTACTCAAGACGCTGGGCCTCGTCGGCGAGCTTCAAGAGTCGATCGGGAAGCGGTTCGAGCCGCGTGGCGGTCGGTCGCACTAACGTCGAGACGGGCGCCGTGAAAGGGTAGACGCGAATGGAAGCATCCAACAGTGTGTGGTGGCGGACCTGTGCCGGTGGCCTCGTCGTCTTTGGCATCACGGCGCTCGGCGTCGGCTGCACGCCGAGGGTGGAGGTCGCGCCGTCGGATAAGCCGATCACCATCAATTTGAACGTAAAAATCGACCATGAAATCCGGGTGAAGGTCGACAAGGACCTTGAGCAGGTCATGTCTCGTGAAAGCGGCTTGTTTTAACGAGACGGGACGGGATCGACGGTGTCGGTGCAAGGAGGCGATGAGACCATGCGGGCAATCATAAAGGGTCTGGTCAGTGGGATCGTGCTGGGCTCGGCAGTGTTGCTGGCCATGCCGGCGGCGGCGCTGACGCTGGATGAGGCCAAGAGTCAGGGCCTTGTCGGCGAACGCCCGAGCGGCTACCTGGGCGTGGTGAAAGCGCATCCGGATGCGCAGGCGGTGGCGAACGATATCAACGCCAAGCGTCGGAAGGCCTATGAAGAGATCGCCCAGCGCAACGGCACCCGCGTGGAGCAGGTTGAAACGTTGGCGGGCGAAAAAGCGATCGCCAATACAAAGCCCGGGCACATGATTCAATCCGCAACCGGTGAGTGGATCCGAAAGTAAGCGCCGACCGGGCGACGGATCGGCCGGTCATCCGTAGCGATCGTCCTGCCAGGGGAAGGCGCTGTTTGAATAGCCGCGCACTTCCCAAAACCCCTTCTCATCCTGTTCCGAAAACCGAATCTCCTTCACCCACTTGGCGCCCTTCCACGCGTAGCGCTTCGGGATAATCATGCGCAGCGGGCCGCCATGCGCCGTTGTGAGCGGCTGGTCATTCCAGGCGCGGCACAGCAGCACGTCGGCATCGGCGCAGGCGTGGAGCGGAAGGTTCGTGGTGTAGTCGTCGAAGGCGGTGAAGAAGACGTAGCGGGCCGTGGGCAGCGGCCGCACGACGGCCATCAGGTCCAGAAACCGCACCCCCTCCCATCGGTTGTCGAACGTGCTCCAGGTTGTCACGCAGTGGAAGTCGGACGTCTGCGTGCACTGCGGTTGCGCGAGGAATTGCTCCCAGGTCCAGGTGACCGGATTGGCCACCAGGCCGGTAACGGTGAGGCGCCACTCGGGCAGCGGGATCTCCGGCTTGCGCCCAAGGTCCAGCACAGGCCAGGTGTTGACGAGATGTTGTCCAGGCGGCAGCCGCGCGGCGTCCTCGGTCTCGTCGTCGACTTCACGTCCGCCCAGCCCACGCTTTTCGCGCGCCCAGGCTTCCTTCGATTTCGTCAGCTTTGTCGGATCGTCCATAGGGTGGTCGCGCGCGGTATGTGGAGCGCCTTTCTTCCGGTTCAGTCGATGCAACGAGTCGGTGAGCGCATCCCTTCGTAACTATTTTTCCATTTGGACGGTGAGGACAAGCCCGCCGCCCCCCGGCACGTCCAGCGGCTGATCGTGCGGCTTAAAGCCCTCGCGTGCAATCTGGAGGCGATGTCGACCTTCAAGCAGATTCACGACGTAGCTCAAATCCGGCTGCTGGCCGACTTCCTGACCATCGATAAACACTTTCGCGTCGACGGGGTCGATGATGAGGCGAACCTGCCCGGCCTTCGGTCCGGTATAGGGTTGGCTGCCGAAGGGCGGTGTGCCGTATGCGCCGGGATAGCCGTAGCTGCCGTGGGGCATGCCGCCATACCCGTATCCTGGAACGCCGACGCCCGGTGCGCCATAGCCCGGCACTCCATAACCAGGCATCCCATAGCCATGCGGGGTGGGAACGCCATAGTACCCGGGAACCGGTACTGGAACCGGCACGGGCACGACGCCATGAGGCGGTCGTGACGGCTGTCCGTACCCGCCGGACGAGACGCCGGGCACCTGCGGTTGAGTCGTCCCGGCTTGTGCCAACAGGAGTGCGGCCTCCTGCTGCTCCGTGGCCTGTGCCGATTCTGCGGCGATTCCGAGCAAGGCCCCGATGATGAGCGCCATCGCCGCGACGCTGCTGGCACTGCCGGCGCGTCGTGCTGATCGGTGCGATGGGAGCGGCGCAAATCCGTTGCGGAGGGCTTGGGTGTCGACTGTGCACGCGGTGGGCATCAGGAGACTCCTTCAAAGATTATGAGTTGCGAGCCGATGAGACACGGTCTAAGTCAATGCGATCCATCACCTTGCGCAGGGTCTCCATGGGCACCCTGCTTCCGCTCACGGTGACGGCCGCGTGGGTGCCGACCATGACGGCGAGCGACCCGGACTGCTCCCGTGTCTGATACGTTTCAAGCGCCTTGTGACCTCGATAGGTCACCGACCGTTCATATCCGGTGGCCGTTTCCTTGTCGATGATCGCGCTGGAGGCGGCCCAGGAAAAGGCCGCGAGTCCGAGTGCGCCGAGCTGGCCGCCGATATCCACGACATCGATCGTGATGCGACTGTCGTGCTCTCCCACGTAGACACCCGTGGCTTGACTGCGGTCCACGCCGAACATCGCTTCCCGTTCCCCGGTCGGCGCTTCGCGGCGCATCCCCGGAAGCGAGTCCGGCAAGAGCGTTTGCAGGACTCGAAAGTCCGCGACCTGAGTCTGCCCCCCATTGGATGTCTGCTGCCCGAGCGCGCCCAACAGGGTGCCGACGGTTTCCATCGCCTGTTGGATGTCGCGCCCGCCGGTGCTGTCCGTGGCTGCGCCGTCTGCGGCGGCGCGAGGAGCACTGCGCGGAGCCGTGGCGGCAGTTGTCTCGGCCGGCTGTTCCCTCTCTTTACCGAGCTGCTCCAGCCCCTTCGTGAGGGATTCAAGCTGCTTGAGCGACTCGGTGGGCGCGGGATCGGCGCTGACGCCGTAGGAGGAATGCATGGCCGGGTTGATGAACATCAGGAGGCCGGTGATGGGAATCATGACGAGAAAGCCCAGCAGCAGCACCGAGACGAGGTAGCCGACGGTCCGATCCGGCGAGGATTTCATCAGCACCGGTAAGCCGGTATAGAGGAGATACGTACTGTACATGGCCGCGAAGATGCCGAGCATCGACAGAGCCGGAAGAATCGAAAACAATCCGCCTATCCAGGCGGCGGTGCAGGTATAGGCCGCGAGTTTCATGGCCTGCTCGCGATCCGGTGAGCCGCCGAACGTCGGCGCGAGCCAGTCGATGATTCGCGACAGGATGTAGACCAGCGCCAGGCTGAGCGCGTAGGTGATCAGCGCGGTGGGGATTCCATCGAGGAGGGACGTGCGGATACGTCCGACGAAGGGCAATTCGATCCCGACGACCGACATTCCGATGAGCGACGCCACCGGTCCGATCGCCGCCAGAATCGCAATGTAGCCGGTGAAGAGTTCCTGTGGGCTGGTGCGCTCCGCCTCGATGCGCGGCCACTCGGCCTTGGGGCTCAGCAAGAGATTCTTTGCACGTTCGATGAGGCTCATCGCGGAGTCCTTTCGGTGACTGAGGCTGCGGCTGCCCTGCCGAGGCGCCCACCCGGGCGTCAGCTTACTCGTACCTGTGTGCGTCAGGCAAGACAGTGCGGAATGGCAAGCCGATGTTGCTCCATGATGGAACAGGATGATCAAAGGCAAACTCCATTCCCGTACGTCTGCGAGAGTCTAGGTGGCCATCCTACGAAAAATGCCTGAATACACGCATCGTCGCAGGCAAGACCGTGCGGCACTCCATGACGAATGCGCCGTGCCGATGGAGAACAGGGACGATTCGGATACGACGAGAGCCCAAATGGATACGCTCGGCTGCGGTCCTGCCGCCTGTGCGGCGCTGCGTCCGGTCGCGCACTGCATTGACAGGCCTGACGAGAGTGCCCATGATACGCGCGCTTACTATGACCTCCACGCCTGCCTCCCTGCCTGAACCGGCTGCGCCTCCGACGTCTATCGGCAAGGTGGTGCTGGCGGCTGCCGCGCTGGCGGCCATCGGGGCCTTCTTTTATTTCGATCTCTCGCACCTCGTCTCCTTCGACAGCCTTAAGGAAAATCGCGATCGCCTGCTGACCTACGCCGAGGCCCATGTGGTCCTGGCCGCGCTGCTGTTTGTCGCAAGCTATGCGGTCGTGACGGGCCTCTCGTTGCCCGGTGCGGCGATCATGACGTTGGCCGGCGGGTTTCTGTTCGGCGCGGTGTTGGGCACGGTCCTGGCCAATATCGGCGCCACCACCGGTGCCACCGCCTCGTTTCTCGGCGCGCGCTATCTGTTTCGTGAGTGGGTGGAGCGACGGTTCGGCGCGACATTGGCGCCGCTGCAGCAGGGCTTTGCGCGCAACGCCTTTCACTATTTGCTGACGCTGCGGCTGATTCCCCTGTTCCCGTTTTTCCTTGTGAATCTGGTCGCGGGACTGACGCGTATGTCGGTAGGCACGTTTGTGGTCGCGACGGCGGTCGGGATCATTCCCGGCGGCTTCGTCTACGCCTATGCGGGGCGCCAGTTGGGCTCGATCGATTCCCTGCGCGATGTGGCCTCACCAGGTGTGGTCACGGCGCTGACTTTGTTGGGACTGCTGGCGCTCGTCCCGGTGTTGTATCAGCGATGGTCCGCCCGCACGGCAAACAGCGCACCCGCACAACCGCGATGAGCTTCCCACCGACGACTCCCTCACAGGCGGCGAATCCGCCACACGAGCCGAATCGGACGGATGGCACCTTGCCGCGCCTACATCCGATGGACGAGCACAACCGGCGTCTGCTCGATCAGGTGCACCCGGCCGGCTGGACGAACCCGACGCCGCGCGGTCGCTACAACCTGGTCGTGATCGGCGCGGGCACCGCCGGCTTAGTGACCGCGGTCGTGGCGGCGGGCATGGGGGCCACGGTGGCGTTGATCGAGCGGCATTTGATGGGTGGCGATTGCCTCACGGTCGGCTGCGTACCGTCGAAAGCGCTGCTGCGTTCCGCGCGGGCCTGGGCCGAGGTGCAGCGGGCCGAGGACTTCGGCATCCGGGTGCCGCCGGGCGCCCAGGTGGATTTTGCCGCCGTGATGGCACGACTCCGGCGCCTGCGGGCCGACTTGAGCCCGATCGATTCCGCGCAGCGCTACGCCGGGCTCGGCGTCGATGTTTATTTTGGGCAGGCACAGTTTGCCGATCAGGACACCGTTATCGTGGAGGGGCGCGATGGCCAGCGCCGTCTCCCGTTCGTCAACGCGGTGTTGTGCACGGGCGCGCGGGCCGCAGTTCCCGATATCCCCGGGCTGCACGGCGTGCCCTATCTTACGAACGAGACCCTGTTTGACCTCACGGAACGACCGCCTCGCCTGACCGTGCTTGGGGCTGGCCCGATCGGTTGTGAAATGGCGCAGGCCTTCGCGCGCTGCGGCACCACCGTGACCCTGATCGAGACGCACCAGGGCCTGCTGCCGAAGGAAGATCGCGATGCGGCTGCCATCGTGCAACAGCGTCTGCAGCGCGACGGGGTGCGGATGCTGTTCGGCGCGAAGGTGCTGCGCGTGGAGGCGGTGAACCACGGGCATCGCGCCATCGTCCAGTCGGAGGGCGCGGAGCGGATCGTTGAAGGCGAGGCGTTGCTCGTGGCGGCGGGGCGTGCGCCGAATGTGGAGGGGCTGGGACTCGAGCGCGTGGGGGTCGCCGCAGATCGGCACGGTATTACGGTGAACGACCGGCTTCAATCGACGAATCCGCGCATCTTCGCCGCGGGCGATGTCTGCTCGCGCTACAAATTTACCCATGCCGCCGATGCGATGGCGAAGATCGTCATCCAGAACGCGCTCTTTCCCCATCCGTTCGGACTGGGCTATGCGCAGGCCTCCTCTCTCGTGATGCCCTGGGCAACCTACACCGAGCCGGAGATTGCGCATGTCGGCCTGTATGCGGCTGAAGCGCGCGAGAAGGGCTTCGAGGTGGATACGTACACCGTGCCGTTTGAGGAGGTCGATCGCGCGGTGCTGGACAGCGCGTCGGATGGGTTTGCGCGGTTGCATGTGCGGCGGGGGACGGAGACGATTGTGGGCGCCACGATGGTGGGCCCGCATGCTGGTGACCTGATCAGTGAAGTCTCCGTCTTGGTGAATGTGCCGGGCGGCGTGAAGCGGCTGGCCACGACGATCCACCCCTATCCCACGCAGGCCGATGCCTGGCGCAAGGCGGCGACGCTGTGGCGCAAGGCGCAGTTCACGCCGCGTACGAAGGCCTGGCTGACGCGACTCTTTGCTTGGCGGCGGAGCTGACGCGATGCGCCGGATCGACACGCGCTGGTGGCGCCTGATGGTCTGCGCGCTCGTCGTCGGTGTGGTGTGCGGCGCGCAGGCGCAGTCTCCGACGACGTTGGATGTCGGCACCTTTTCGGCGGCCACCGTCGGCGGACCATGGCCCAGCGGATGGACGCCCCTGACGTTTGAAAGCATCCCGGCCCGCACCCGCTACAGCTTGGTCGAGGATGGTGGGCAGGTGGTGGTGAAGGCGGTGGCGGAGGCGTCGGCCGGCGGTCTGATCCGCGCGCAGGCGATCGACCCCAAGGCCTTTCCGATCGTCCGCTGGCGCTGGAAGGTCATGAACCTGCTCGACAAGGGCGATGTCACCAAGAAGTCGGGAGACGACTACCCGGCGCGTCTCTACATTACCTTTGCCTATGACCCGTCGCGGGCGACGCTGTTCGAAGCCGCGAAATACAAACTGGCCCGTGCGATCTTCGGCAAGGACCTGCCGTTCCGCGCCCTGAACTATATTTGGGATCGGCGCACTGCCAAGGGGCGCATCGTCGCAAATCCCTATACGGACTGGACCATGATGGTGGTGGTGGAGAGCGGTCCGGATGGCGTCGGCACGTGGATCGACGAGGAGCGTAACGTGTATGAAGACTATCGGCGCGCCTTCAACGAAGAGCCGCGCCCCATTTCCGGCGTCGCCATCATGACCGATACGGATAACACCGGCGAAACGGCCACGGCCTACTATGGCGATATCCAGTTTCGAGCTGCACCGTAGGCCTGCGACGCAGGTGGTGTGAGGAAGCGTTTGTCGGCTGCCGGTGCGACTGTCTGTTTGATCTTCAGCTCCAGCGCCCCGCTCTCCACACACAGCAGGGGCCGACCCCTCTCGGGGTCGGCCCCTCGTGAGTCCCTATCCCGTGCGTAGCCTAATGCTACTGGACTGAATTGGCGTGGTGGCCGGCGGTGATCTCGGCCCGCAGGAGGTCGCCGGTTTTTTTCGGACCCCGCAAGGTCTTCGTATCCTTGCTTACGTACACCTGCACTTCGTTGCCCTCGTAATCTTCCACCGTATACACCTCGCCCTGAATCGCTTTCACTTTGCCTTCCAGCATGCGGTGCGCGGGGCCCGGCTTCGTATCGAGCGAAGGCTTCTTGGGCTTCTCCCCGGCCAGGGCCAACCCGGACGTGCTGAACACCGCAAGTAAGGAGCTGATGGCCAGTATCTGGAACATGTGCATAGCGAGCCTCCTTTGTGGTGCGCCGACGATCCCGGCGATGCCAGGGGACGGCTGAGTCATGGCGGACTCTGTCGCAAGGCTGGTGCCAGTTGACGGGGCGCAGGCGCGAGCGGCAAATCAAGCGCTTAGCGCCAGGGGAACGGCATGGCTCTGATTCTGCGGCATGGCGGGGGGATGGTTGGTCAAGAATCCGGCCGAGATTGTTCACTTCTGTTCAACTTTCCATAGGCCTGCTGCGCGACACATGCGAAGAAGGTCCGACGAGCGAGTGCGAGGATTCGCGGAGGGCGAAGCAGGGAAGCGACTGGATTGCGTCGAGCCTTGCTAGGAATTGTGGTGCGGTGATGATGGTGAGCAGCCGCGCACCTTGTGCCGAGCGAGTGCGATCTGGTTCAATTCCGTTCATGAACGACGACAAGCAATTGATTCCTCGGTCCGCCGGTCTGATCCCAACCACACGGCGCGCCGAAACTCCAGGGCGGATCGACGGTCGATCGGCATGGCTCGCGCTGCTCTGCCTGCTCGTGGCGATGACCTGGCTCGCGGGTTGCGGGTCCTTGCCGCCCGCCCATTACAATCCTGCGTCGCCGCTCTATCCGGATGAATTTTCCCATGTTGCGTGGCATCGCGTAGTCAGCACCCATGTGTCTGGTGATCAGGTGTTGTACCCGGCGATCGCCGCCGACAAACACTTCCCCGCCTATCTGGCGGCGATAGAGCGGCTTGACCCAACGATCCTCCCGACGGGCGAGGTGCGGCTGGCCTTTTGGATTAACGCCTTCAATGCTATGGCGGTGCAGGGGATCCTGGATGGGTATGCGCCGACTTCGCTCTGGGGGCGGTATCGGTACTTTGTCGGAGACGATCATGTGGTGGGAGGCTCACTCGTCAATCTCTACAACATTGAGCGGCGTATGGCGGTGCCGACACGCGATGAACCGCGGCTGCATTTTACGCTGGCCTATCCGGCTCGATCGAGTCCGCGGCTGCAGCCCTGGGCCTATGAGGCGGGGCAGTTGGAGCGGCAATTGGATGAGGCTGCACGAATCTTCATCAACGATCCGAACAAAAACCGGTTCGACCGGGAGGCGCGTGTCGCGTATCTTTCGCCGCTCTTCAATTGGTTTTCGGAAGCGTTCATTCGGAAAGGGGGCTCCGTGATCCAGTACATCAAGCCGTACCTGGACGATCCGGCGTTGGTGAAGGATTTGGAGCAGCGCCCCTACCGTATTGAGTATCTCGACTTCGATTGGAGCTTGAACGGGCCCCCGCCGCATCCGTAGGCAGCCGTCGTCACAGTCGTTGCGCGAGAAGAGGTCGATGCCACTGATGCGCAGGTCGACAGAGCCATCCCCCGCCCCCGCCCGCATCGTCACCACACAGTCGGCGATTGCGGCGCGACTGCGGCGGCTGCCGCCGTCGATTCGCGCTGTCTTGCGTACGGCCGGAGAACTGGGCGATCGCCGTGGACAGTCGGTCTATCTGGTCGGCGGTGCCGTGCGGGATCTGCTGCTCGGCCTCACGCAGGTCGATGTGGATCTGGTCGTCGAGGGTGACGGGATCGCCTTCGCCGAAGCCTTCGCGGAGGCGCATGGCGGACGACTACGTACCCATCCGGCGTTCGGTACAGCGCAGGTCCGATGCGCGGAGGCGCTCCTCGTGGACGTTGCCACGGCGCGGACGGAGACCTACGCGGCTCCCGGCGCGCTGCCGACCGTGGCGCCTGGGTCCATTGAGCGGGACCTCGCCCGCCGGGACTTCACGATCAACGCGTTGGCGCTCTGCCTGAACGGCGCAGCCGCCGGTCGGCTGGTCGATCCGCACGGCGGCGTACAGGATCTCCGGCGGCGCCTCATTCGTGTGTTGCACCCTCGGAGTTTTGAGGACGACCCCACCAGGTTGTTTCGCGCCGTGCGATTTGCGGCACGTCTCGACTGCGCGCTCACCGGAGACACCAGGCGTTGGTTCGATCAGGCCCTGTCGACCGGGGTGATGGCCCGGTTGTCTCCGCATCGGCTGACACGAGAGCTGCAACGGATGCTGGCTGAGCGCGATCCGCGCGGCGCGCTGCGACTTGCGCGCTCCACAGGATTGCTCGGCGCGGTGCAGCCGGCCCTGGCAGCGACTTACTCGACCAGAGCGCTGGACTCGGTTGAACGCGCGATCCGCTGGTACCGCGAAGCCATTCCCGGCCGATCTCTCGACCAGTGGGTCGTATGGCTCTTGGCCCTCACGGTGCCCTTGTCGGCCGCCGCCTTGCGTCGACTATTTGCGCGCTGCGAGTTCGATCAGCGTGTGCAAGGCCTCATCGCGATGATTCGGCGTAGGCAGCGGCGCATCTGTTGTGCGTTGTCCGCGCCGCAGACGATGGCGCCGTCGCGCCTCGCGCGGCTGCTATCTGATTGCGGTGACGAGGGCCTGGTGTATGTGGCGGCCCGCTGCAATCGGGCGCTCGTACGGAAACGGCTGGGCACATACCTCACGGTCGTTCGTGAGTTGCAGCCGCTGCTGGACGGGAACGATCTGCGTCAGTTGGGCGTGCCGCCAGGGCCGTTGATGGCGCAGATGTTGACGCGTTTGCGGGAGGCGCAGCTCGATGGGCAGGTGCGCACGCGGGAGGACGCTTGTCGACAGGTCTCACGCCTGCTGCGTCGGGCGTCCGCTCGGACAGCAGGGTCCTCGGCTGCTGACGCGTAGACACGAAGCTCAGGCCGATTTGGACGGCTGGGCCGCGGCTGGCGCGTCGGCTGACGCAGGGGCCTGCCGGGGCGCATCCTCGGGGGTGACCGGTAGGTTCACGTAAAACGTGGTGCCGCGTCCCACTTCGCTCACCACATCAATGTAGCCGCGATGCTCGCGCACGATCTGGTGCACCATCGTGAGACCCAATCCGGTCCCTTCACGCTCCGTACTGTTATGTTTGGTGGTGTAGAAGGGGTCGAAAATGTGTTCCAGATTCTGCGGCTCAATGCCCGAGCCGGTATCCGCCACCTCGATCTGCACCCAACTGGTCCCATCCGCCTTGCGGAACACATGGGTGTGGACGCCGAGTTGCCCCGAACGTTCGGTCATCGCGTCCAACGCGTTGATGAAGAGATTCAGCAGGACCTGTTTGATCTGCTGGCGATCCAGGGTGACGAGGGGGAGGTCCTCCCCCAAGTCGCGCGTGATTGTCACGCCGCGCGCCGTGGCCTTGATCGCGATGAAGTAGAGGCAGGAGGTCACCACCTCATTGAGGTCCTGTTCCGTCAGCTGCGGCTCCATGTAGCGCGCGTAGTCCAGGATTTCCTGCACGAGCCGTTCGATGCGGTTCACATCCTCCGCGACGACGAGACTGAACTGATCGACAAATTCGCTGTCGTCCCGTCGATCCGGCACCAGCTGCACAAAGGTCTTGATGGACGTCAGCGGGTTGCGGACTTCATGGGCAAAGCCGCCGGCGATCGTTTCCAATGATCGGAGGCGGTCGGTGCGCCGCATGAGCGCTTCGGAGCGGCGCAGATCTTCATAAAGCAGCGCGTTGTCGAGCGCGATCGCCGCGTGCTGACTGAGCGTGGTGAGCAGGCTCATGTCCTCGGCCGAATAGGTCGCGCCGTCGTGGCGCGTCCCCAACACGAAAAACCCGATCAGCCGATCCTTACTCGACAGCGGGAAGCAGGCGTCCGCATGCAGGCTGTCCATGGCGTCGAGAACGCCGAGGCGCAGTGAGGGCACGCGCGCGGCCAGTTCCTCACGCAGGAGCGGGGCACGTCCCTTATGGAGCGTGACAGGCAGGGCGTTGTCGCGGGAAATCGTCGGCGGAATCGGCTCGCGGGTGTCGTCCTGCTCCGCGGCCGTCAGACGATAGAGATGTTTTTCATTGTCCAATACGTAGAGGGAGGCGGTCGACGTTCCCATGGTGGCCGCGAGCGTATGTACGATTTCTTTCGCCAGGCTCTGCAATTCCAAAATCGACACGAGCGATTGGGAAAAACGGACGAGCGTTTCGTAGGCGTTATAGCGCGCGCGCAGCAGTTGGCGGCCCAACAGCCCTTCGATGGTGCGGGGGAGATTCGCCAGGAATCCGGCGAACAGGAGAAAGAGGGCGAGCAGAACGCCTGTTAACGTGAAGTCCCACTCCTGGCTGAACAGCCGGATCGTCACGACCACCGTGAGGAGTGCGCCCGCCAGCCCGAGGCTTTGGGTATAGAGGGGGCGATGGGTGTCCCAGCTTGGGAGCGTGACGTCCACCAGTCGGTGCCGCACGATTGTGTAGACCATCATCGCCAGCCAGGCTCCAGCGATGAGCGTGCCCACGGGATAGAAATCAAACCCATAGCTGGGCAGGAAATCGACCGTGGCCGCGAAGCCGAGGAGGAAAGTCCAGAACGAGTATTTGAGCCGCGTGGACTCCTCGTTCCCGTACTGCAGATTGATGCGATAGGCCTGAAACAAGTGCGACAAGCCGATGGCTGCCGTGGTGATGAAGTACACCAAGAACAGCGGATTGAGCAGGCCCGCCGCCGGATAGTGGCCCCAGGAATAGTGATAGGGGGTGGTGATGAGCCACGGCGTCGGAATCAGAAGTAGAAAGCCGGTGCTGATGGCATAGAGCAGACGGATGCGCGCAGAGGCGGGCTGTTGGCCCACCAGCCGCATGCAAAAATGCACGAACAGCGCGGGGACGAAGACCAGCCCCATAAAGACGGCCTGTGCCCAGTGCAGCGCCTCTGTGCGCGTCGGCGCGGAAATCACCATGAACATGCCGAACAGCCAGAGCGCGGTTGCGCCGCAGAAACAGGCGAGTGTGGTGTTGGTTTCGGAGCGACGATTGCTGAAGAAGATCAGCAGTCCGCAGAGCGCCGCGAGGGCGGCGGTGATGAGCGGCGGCGCGGTGGTCGCGGTCGCCCTGGCGCTGAGGAGCATCCCGAATGCGGCCGCCACGAAGATGACGCCGAGGAGCAGCGCGTAGGCGAGGCTGCGATTGAGGATCACGCTGATGTCCATCAGGCGATACCGGACGATCGCGTAGGACATGATGATCGGGTAGAGCGGCACCGTGAAGTTCAGCAACGGGTAGATATCGATGCCGAAGACCGGAAGGAAGGAGGTGCTGCCGCCGACGAATCCGCAAGCCGTCGCCAGGAAAAAATAGCGCAGCTGATCCTTTTTCTGCCCGGCCGCGTGCCGATAGGCCTGGAACATTTCGATGTGGCCGTAGAGGATGATCGAGAAGAAGTACAGCACGAAGGGAATGTAGAGCGGCCCCGGCGGGGAGTCGTAATAAAACGTATCGAAGACGAAGCGGACGTCGCGGATCAACCAATCGCTGCCGAGATCGGCCGCGAGAAACAGCCCGGCGAGGGCATAGGCCGCGCCGATCATGCGGGTGCGCTCGATCGTCAGAAACAGGCACATGAAGTGGAGAAACAGCGGCGGGATGGCGATGATGCCGATGTGCGTCAGTTTCCACCAGAGCAGCGCCGCGGCGGGCTGCGTGGTCATGGCGATGCGGTAGGACCCGAACCCCCACATGGCCACGGCGAGCGAAAACAGCACCCAGAGCCGGTTCGGCATGTGCTTCGGCGCTTTGAAATACACCACGAGCGCCAGCACGCTGCTGGTAATGCCGGTGAGGAACCCTGAGAGCGCAAAGAAATTCATGCTGGGAGCGGCCTAGTCCCCATGCGCGTCATCTGCCGATGCCTCAATGTCTGCTGGGCCCAAGGCCCGAACAGGGCGCGCACCAGATGAGAGGCTGGTCTGAAGCGAGTCGCGTTGTCAGGCATGGGGAGTGGGGTGGATCTGAACCTGTTCGTCATGGCAGCCACGACGACAGGGAGATCGAGCAGCGAAGGCACAGACTGACACACACCGGGGATACCCTGCGTGCGGCCGGAGCCGCGATTAGGTGCTGTGGCCAGGATCGGACCCTGCTTCAAGGTCCGCGTCCGAGCCCATATCGTGCGATGAGAGCCCGGGTTTGCGCCCATACTTCTTGTGCGCATTGGCAAAGGTTCCGTTGGCCACCCGCGCGCAGATTCCAATCTCGCCCGCCAGTGTCGCGGCCGCGACGATTTCCGCAAACTTTCTCGCCTTGCCGGGGCCGTAGCAACCGAGCAGCTCCAGACACTCCCGCTGCGTCACCAGGCTGGTGCCGCCCCCGACCGTTCCGACCAACAGGCTGGGGAGTTTCAAGCTGACGTAGAGGCCGTAGTCTTCGGTGACTTCAAAATTCGTCACGCCGACGTAGGAGTCCACGACGCAGGCGATATCCTGTCCGCAGGCCGTGAAGATGGCGGCCAACATGTTGGCCGTGTGCCCGTTGATGCCCATCATGCCGACATGCGCCGTGCAGAGGCGCACCGTGTGATAGAAGTCGACGATCGCTTGCGGCGTGACATTGAACGTCCGCTTGACCAACCCCGCCGGGATGACGGCTTCGGCCACGACGGTTTTGCCGAACCCCATCACGAAATTATGCGACGTGACCTTTTTGATCGAGGAGAAGTTCGGCTGCAGATAAAACCGACGGGGCTTCGTCATCTTGATGATGTATTTGCAGGCTTCTTCAGTGGCGAAGGTCACCATGTTGATGCCCATCGCGTCGGCGGTCCAGTAGGTAAATTTCACCACCACATTCTTGTCGAAAATCTGCGGCTCGACGGCCAGGAGTTTGCCGTGGCGCGTGGCGGTCTCCGCGTATTGCTTGATGGTGGCGAAATTGGCGGCGATCCACACGGCGAAACGTTGCGTGGCCTTGACCGTGTCGAAGATGAAAATCGGCGAGATGTGAAGCTGATCGTCCAGGATGGCCGTATTGGCGCCGCCGGACAGGGAAATCAGCAGCATGCTTTCGTTGCAGGTATAGGTCAGCGCGCCTTCCGTGGTCGCCATCGGGATGTAAAACGTGCCGCGCGCATGCTGACCGTTGACGCGCAGGGGCCCGGCGATGCCGATGGGAATTTGGGCGCTGCCGATGAAGTGCTCGATGTTGCCGCGCAGGTTGTCCGGGTTCTCCGTATAGACCCCGATGTGCTGCAGGTCGGCGCCCGAGCGATTCGACAACCATTCGCGGCGCGTCTTGGCCGCAGACGTCGAATAGCTGGTGCGTTTCAATTTCGGCAGCAGGTCTTTGGCCGTAACGCGCGCAGGGCGTTCTTCAGGCGGCTCTTCGCGTTCGAGGTTCCGCTGCTCGTCCTGCGCGATGTCCTCTTGGAGCGAGGCGCCTTCGGGGATGACTTTGGTGCGCGGAACGGACACATGCAAAAAGGAGCGGCGCGCCGTGTCCTCGCTGCGGTGCACTTCCTGAATCGCCGAGGGCAGAATCTGCCGTTCCCACGGGCGTAAGGACGTAAACTTAATGCCGATGGCGAAATGCCGCTTGCCGCGACAGGTCGTCGGGAGACAGTAGGCGACGATCCCGGTCAAATCGAGATGACAGACATCGCCGAAGGTGAACTGGAGCGCCAGAGCGGTGCCCAAGCGAAGCGGCGCCGTGGCCATGATCTCCAGCTGATCGTAACTGTAGTGCGAGGTGTAGCCCGACACTTCGCGCGTGTCGGTCTTGATCAGGAGCGGGATTTCAAGGGGAACTGCGAGATTGCCGACGACGTCTGCCAAGCCGTCACCTTTAAAAAATACGTCGAGGTTGCAGCCGGCTCCCGAGCGGGAACGCGGAAACGATACGTCTGTGCGGATGGACAATGCATGCTGACGGAAAAATACGGTCCTTGTCAAGGGAAGCGGGCGATGCCGTCGTGTCGGCGAGAGGCGTTCTGCCTACGGATCTTTCCGGTCGTGCAGCAGGAGCGAGAATTCTCGCGGCAAGAGCAGCGTAATGCTCGGCGGTGCGTCGGGACTGTCGTGGAAGGCGGCGAGGAGCAATTGCGGTTGCGGCACGGAATCGGGCGGAAACGAGAGGAGTGCGGGGAAATCGATGACGGCGCGATGGACCGAGCCCGTCATCAGCCGCAGGCGCAGCGCCAGCAGGATATCGCGTGCGCGCCCTTCATAGGCGACTTCGGGCACCTGATGCGATGCGGTGACGACAACGTCCCAGGCGGGGCGCGTCATGCCGACGGCGTAGGGCACGCCGAGCCGTGCGGCCAGCGGTGTCATCTCGATCAATCCGCCGGACTGAATCGCGTCCTCTCGCGTGCAGGGGATGTCATCGTCGGCGCAGCCGGATCCGGAGCTGTCGTTTTGCGACGGCTGGGCCGCAGCGCTGTCGAGCGGCATGTCCCCCTTCGTTGCGATCGGCCGCAGCGATGGGCCTTGTGAGGTGCGCTGCGAGACCTCGAGCATGCGATCGAGCCTGTCGGCGGTCGTCTCGGCGCTTCGGCGTGGCGGCTCTGTGAGCGGCCTCCCCAGCGCCTGACACATGCCGCGATAGACGGCATGGGCTGCCTGCGACCAGTCGGGATTACAGGGACGTCCCGCAAAGGCCGCTTCGGCAGCCAACCGTTCCTGAAAACTCAGCGGGCGGCCTGTCACGGATGGGGGCGGAGTGGCGTGATTGTCGTCGGGCGACTGTGCGTCATGCGGCATAGGACATTGATAGCGCGATTGAGAGCAGCGTCAAGTTCGGATCTGTCAAGTGCGTTGGGCGACCAGGGCGCGAAAAAAGACGCGGGTTTCTACCGGATGTTTCCTGTGCGGCATGCGGGCGGGACAGGCGCGGTCGTTCGGATTCCTGTCATGGTTCCCGGGAAAAGCCCCGTGGTATAGTCGCCCCCATGGCGAGTCTCGACTACTACACAGTGCTCGGTGTGCGACGTGATGCGTCGGACGAAGAAATCAAAAAAGCCTACCGAAAGCTCGTCTTTCAGTTTCACCCGGACCGGAACCCCGATAAGAGCGACGCGGAAACGAAAATTCGCGACATCAACGCGGCCTACGCGGTGTTGGGAGACCCGGAAGCGCGCCGGTCCTACGAGCGCTTGCGCTGGGGCGATGAGGTGCGGGAAGAGGCGCCGGATCGGCAGGCGGCGATCGAGGCGATGGCGGCGAAATTGGAGGATGACGCGCGCAAGGAACTGTTCGCGTTGATGATGCCGCAGCCGGCGCGGATTAAGGCAGAGCTGTCGCTCATTCGCGAACGTGTGGTGGCTGCGCAGGGCTACGATTCCTTCCGCGAGGACCTCGTGTTTGCGCGGGCGCGAGAGATGATGGCGGATGTCGTCACGCCCGAGATGCACGCGCGGCGCGCGCGGTTGCTCGATGTGGCGGTGCAGATGATGCGGTCGCAAGGCGCGATCGGTCGCCACGATGAACAGCATGCGCAGGCGGTGCTTTCGGAATTTGCCGAGCGCTACGACCGCGGACGTGCGCACGGTATCGCCGCGGCGCTTGAGCTGTTCTATCAGCGGCGCTAGCGGCGCCCACTGCATGCGGTGTGAATCCAGCTGCGAACGGTGAGGGGCTGTGCGCGACCAGGCTGTCTAAGCAGGCATGCTCAGCCGAGAACGCCGCGCTTCAACGTGACGTCGCCCCGTTTGATGAGCCCGAGCATACGCGCGCGGTTCCGCAAGATGCCGATGCGGCGCGAGGGGTCGCCGTCCACCAGGACCAGATCCGCCTGTTTCCCTGCTTCGATCGTGCCGATGCGGTCGCGCAGTCCTAACAGCTCCGCCGCCCCCGACGTGCTGGCGGTCAAGGCCTCCATCGGCGACATGCCCAGCGCGACCATCCGATCCAGCTCCTGCGCATTTTCCCCGTGATAGTTGAACGGCGTGCCCGCGTCGGTTCCCAGCGCGATGCGGACGCCATGACGGAGCGCGGTCTTGAAGCTCACTTCGTGACGCGCCTGCATGTGCTTCGCCTTCTGCACGGCGCTGGCCGGAACGCCGCCATGCAGCGGACAGGCGGCGGTGGTGGCGAGGGCCGAGAGGGTCGGCACCATAAAGACGCCGGCGTCGACCATACCGGCGATGACCTCATCATCCATCAGTGTCGCATGTTCGATGGAATGCACACCGGCCGCAATGGCCTGCTTCATCCCGCTGGCGCCGTGCGCATGGGCGGCCACGCGGCGGCCGGCGCGACCGGCTTCCTGCACTGCGGCGCGGAGTTCCTCCACCGTGAATTGCGCCTGGTCCGGTGAGGTGCCGGGCGTGAGTACGCCGCCGGAGGCGATCACCTTGATGACTTCGGCGCCGGCCGCGATTTGTGCGCGGACGGTGGCCATCACCGCGTCGGGGCCGTCGGCCTCGCAGCCGATGAAGCGGGCGTGGCCTCCGGTCATGCAGATGGCCAGGCCGGCCGGGACGATGGTCGGCCCCGGTACGAGCCCCTGGTCGATGGCGCGTTTGAGCGCGAAGATACCGTGGTCGCGAAAGCCGAGATCCCGCACGGTGGTGACGCCGGCCGCCAGCGTCTCGCGCGCGTAGCCGACGGCTTTCAACAGCGTGAGGCCCGGGGCATCCTGTTCGATGGTGGCAACCACATCCGGTTCGCCGCCCAGGCAGAGGTGCACGTGGCAGTCGATCAGGCCCGGCATGACGGTCGCCCCCGCTACGTCTAGATCCACATAGCCGCGTGGGATCCTGGTGTTGCGCGAGGGACCGACCTCGCGAATGTGGGCGCCGTCGATCAGGATCGTCTGCCGCTCATGACGCGCGCCTTTGCCGTCAAGCACGCGGACGTGGCGCAGCGCATAGCGGGTGTGGGTCTCGGTGGAACGTGGTGTCGGCATAGGGTGTCGTGCGGCGGCTGTCGGAGGAGGCTGCGGTTATTCCTCGACGGGGATCGTGATGATGAGCCCGCCCATGACGTCGTTGAGTTTGTAATCGCGCCGCGGACTATTGGGGTGCGCATTGTGACAGTCCACGCAACTCGCGGAGATGGCACGGTCCGGGTAGATGGCCTGAAACCACTTGCCTTTGTTGGTCTTCAGAAAGCCGGTCACCGGACGCTCGGGGTTCAACGTGACGGCTTGCAACCCCTTCCGTTCGAAGTCGGAGGTGGGCGCATTCCAGACGTATAGTGGCGTGAGGCTCGCGAGTCGATAGGTGATCTGCAAGTTTTTTTGCGAGGTCAGGCGCCCGGACTCCATCAGAAACTGCGCCGGCAGCGGAATGCCCTTCTCTTCGCGCCAATGCTCCACGGCCTCCACGACCTGTTGGTCATGCATCTTGTTGACGACGTTTTCGGTGTAATTCGTGCGGTTGGCCTCGATGACCGCGTGGATATATTCAGCGGCCTTCTCCGGCGCGACGCGCGGCGTCGTTTCGCTGAGCTGATCGACAATCGAGAGGGTGGCGACCGTCAGAAGCACGCCCAGTAGGAGCCCGACAACGATACCGCGAAAGGTCAATCCCATAGTGATGGCGATGTCTGTGTGTGGCCTGGTCGGCGGTGTTCGCTCGAGCAGGGGGTCGTCGTCCCGGTGGAACGACGGCCCGTGTTGTGAGTGCGGCAGTATAGCCGAGCGCGATGCCCGGGTCACGCCCGCAATCTCCGCCGACTTCCGGCCGCGCCCGCGGGGAAAGCGCGAGGGGCTTCCGCTGGCCGCCGTCTGGCGATCCGCGTCCCCCGCAGTGACAAAGGGCCTGCGTGGTATACTTCCACCTTGCCGATGATGCCCGATCCGCCTGCCTCCGAACCCATCGCGTGCGTGCCGGTCTCCCCACAGGTGCCGCCGCCCTCGCCCCACACGGGATGGGGATGGGCCTACGATCCGAAATTCTCGCCGCTCGTGACGGGGCTCGCCGCTGCGCTCCTGATCGCCTGTGCGGGGCTTATTAGCTACGTCATGTGGATCAGTCACCCGCTCGACCGCATTGCTGACCCTGAGCGGGCGCTCGGTCACATGGTCGGGCGGAGTATGGATATGCAGGCGGCCATGGCGCAGGCGCCTGCTTGGGAACGGGCGTTCTCAGACTGGACCGCCGGCGACAGTGCACGAGAACGGGCTGAGGCGATTGCGTGGTATCGCGAGCTGGCTGCGCGCAGCGCCGATTCCACGGCCGCACTGCCCCCTGCGATCTTGCTGGCGGAAACCAGCCCCCAATCCGACGGTCCTCCACCGATGACGTTCGGACGGCCGGATCAGGCTGACGATACAAGTCGGCTTTACACTCGGCTGATGCAGGTGGCCTACGGGCAGGCGCCCGTGACTCCTGGCGAACTCCTAGAGTTGCAGGCGTTGGCGGCGGATGCGCTGCCGTCCGGCTGGTTCTATGAGCATCTCGCCAGGCGGTTGGCAGACCGGCAGGGCGATCCCGCACAGGGAGCCGCGCTGGCTGCGACAGGTCAGGCTCGCGCCGATCGTCTGTTGGCCCGATCCCGTGTGCTGACCGCAGTGCAGGTGGGGATGCTCGTGGTCGGCGCGGTCGTGCTGGTGCGTCTTGCGACATCCGCTCCTGCCGGATGGCTCCAGGTGTCTTCGGCCCGGTTGCCGCCACCATGGCCGGGGCGGCTGGGGGCCCAGGTGTTCGTGCGGGGCGGGGCGCTCGGCAGCGTCGCGATGGTGCTGATGATGTTCTACGGCGCCTCCGACGATCTACTGCTGCGCGTGGTGGCGGTCCCGCTGACCTATCTTCCACTGGTGCTCCTGGCGCAACGGCACCTGCTCGATCCTGCCGGTGTCGGCATACGGGGCGGTTTCGGGCTCCGTGTCATGACCGGGCGCGGCTATGCCCTGTGGGCCGCCGTCGCGGCCGTCGTAGGCGCGGGGTTACTCGGTGAATGGCTTTTGGGGCGTCTGGCAGAGTGGGGTGACCTGCCGACCCACTGGGCCGAGTGGTTTGACGTCGATTTGGTGTGGGCGTCTGGACCGACGCTCGCGATCAGTTTGATGGAGTACGTGGTGTTTGCGCCGCTCTTCGAGGAGATGACGTTTCGCGGCCTGCTGTTCGGTCTGCTGCGGAGACGGCTGGCCTTTGGCCCAGCCGCGCTGATCAGCGCCTTGCTGTTTGCGGCCGCGCATGGCTATGGGATCGTCGGCTTTCTGGGTGTCTGTTGGAGCGGCGTGCTCTGGGCCTGGAGTTACGAGAAAACCGGAAGCCTGCTTCCGGGCATGTTGGCGCATGCGTTCAACAATCTGCTCGTCTGCCTGTCGGTGATGGCGCTGCTCCGCTAGGTGGCGCGTCCTGCGTTCCGCTCGGCCGATTCGATTGCATCCAACGCCACAAACAGATCGGGATGGCGCAGGGTGACCGCCAGGGTGGTGAGGAGTTTGCGGGCGTCTACGCGCTTGCCCATGCCGCGGTCTCGCGGTGGGGCGACCGGATGCACCTGCCATCGCCGCTCGGCCTCTTGGCAAATACTCTCCCAGGTTCGCGGGGTTCCGTCGCTGACGTTATAGATTTCTCCCGGTACCGCGCGCTCCAGCGCGGCCAGGCAGATCGCCGCTAAATCCTCGCCATGGATCAAATTCACGTATTTCCGCGAGGGGCCCACACGCCCCTGGCGAATCCACTGCAAGGGGTTTCGGCGAAATCCGTAAATGCCGGACGCCCGTAGAATCACAGCCTGGTGATCGCGGCGCAGATATTCTTCCCCCTGCACGCGTGGGCGCGTCGTATCGAGCGGGCTCTGTTCGTCGACCCAGGCCGGGGCTATGGCCTCTGGATGATAGGGATCCGGCGGATCTACATACGATCCGGTGCTGCCCAGGACTACAAGCCGCCGTGCGCGCAGATCGGCTTGTTCGGCAAAGGCGCGGACCTGGTTGATCGGCTCGGCGGGAAAGCACCAGAGGACATCCGCCTCGGCGAACGGTCCGCGCAGGCGCGCGAGGAGGTCGGCCCAGGTTGTTGGACTCTGCAGATCGAAGCGGCAGCGGTCGCCGTCGGCGGCAAAGGTGAGCCGGGAGCCCGGTTCCCTGCTCGTGAGCATGACGCTGGTCCCCCCCTGTCGTCGTAACTCGTAGGCTAATCGTCCGGTGTAGCCTGCGCCGAGGATCAGGAGTGGTCTGCGGTGAGTTGTGCGGGGAGCGGGCGTGGTGGAAGGCATGCGGTGGAGGCCTCGTCGCGGTCCAGTGTATCGATTTCGTCAATGATCGTATCCATATAGATAACATGTGTGTGATTCATCCTGCAGCGGTCGATTAGCTGTCCGGAGGGCGTCATCGTGATCGGCGCGGGCTGCCGAGTGTTTCTACAGAAGCCGGCAGAAAAAATTTTCACAAAATTAACAGGCATTGCTCTTGCGTGAAGGTCAGGTACCAGCTATACCAGTCCACCGTCACGAAGCTTCTGAGCGTACTCGGGAGCCGAGACATTCTGGGCAGAAAGTCGAGCGACCGATGTTTGATACATTGCGACGAGAGTCATTACGAACACGGGTCATCGGTGCATGGGCCGTGACCATGTCGAACCCGGAGATCGAAGGGAAGGCCTCCGCCGTCCCGGTGCGCTGCCCCAAGTGCGGCGACCTCTCGCAGGGCTGCAAGTCGTTTCAGTGGCCGGACATTCTGCGCCGATTGGCTGGCGCACGTCCCTGGGCCTGCTCGTCCTGCGCCTGTCGGTTTTATGTGAAGCGGAAGCACTGACCGCGAGGCTTCCGCTCAGTCGCTGTAGGGTTCCTTTCAGATTCCCCCTTGGCTTCCCGCCAATGTTTTTCGGTGACCGCCACCGCTCGCGATTTCACGACGCATTGTCTTCAGCGTCTTCTGTCACTGTGGCTTGAGGCCTGACCGCTCCTCCTAGAGTGCCGTATGGGCGCGTGGTACGATCCGTCTATGTCGCCCGGCCCACTCGATGCCTTCCATCCGATTGTCGCCGAGTGGTTTCGCACCACGGTGGGACAGCCGACCGACGTGCAGGGCGCTGCTTGGCCCGCCATTCGATCCGGCGCCGATACGCTGATTGCCGCGCCCACCGGCTCCGGGAAAACCTTTGCTGCGTTCCTCACCTGTCTCGATTATCTCTTCCAGCAGGCCTGCGCGCGTGAGCTCCGCGATGAGACGCAGGTGTTGTATGTCTCGCCGCTGAAGGCCCTCAGCAACGACATTCAAAAGAATTTGCTCAAGCCCTTGGCCGATATCGGCGAGGCGCTGTTAGCGGCTGGGCAGCTGGTGCCGACGCTGCGTGTGGCGGTGCGCACCGGCGACACGCCGATGGTGGAGCGGCAACAGATGCTGCGACGGCCCCCGCATATTCTGGTCACCACGCCCGAATCCCTGTTCATTCTGCTGACCGCGGACAAGTCGCGCGCGTTGTTGAAAACCGTTCGCACCGTCATCGTGGATGAAATCCATGCGGTCGCGGCCACGAAGCGGGGGGCGCACCTGGCCCTCTCGCTGGAGCGACTCGATGCCTTGGCGACGATCAAGCCGGTTCGCATCGGCCTTTCCGCGACCCAACGTCCGATCGAGACGGTAGCCCACTTCCTGAGCGGCGCCGGAGCGGGGCCGACGGTGATCGATGTCGGCCATCGACGCACGTTGGACCTGGGCGTCGAAGTTCCCAAAGACGAGTTGAGCGCCGTGGCAACCTCCTCGATTTGGAGCGATCTGTACGATCGGCTGGCCGAGCTGATTCGCGCGCATCGCTCCACACTCGTATTCGTGAATACGCGGCGCTTGGCCGAGCGCGTCTCGCACCACCTGGAGGAGCGGCTGCGCGACTTGGGCCCGGAGGCGGTGGCGGCGCATCATGGCAGTTTGTCCCGCGCGTTGCGTCTTTCGGCCGAGTCGCGCTTGAAGGAGGGGGTGACGCGCGTGGTCGTCGCGACGGCCTCGCTGGAATTGGGGATCGATGTCGGGACGATCGATCTGGTCTGTCAGATCGGCTCGCCGCGGGCGATTGCGACGGGCCTGCAACGGATCGGTCGCGCCGGTCACTGGGTGCGCGCTGTCCCCAAGGGACGGCTCTTTGCCACGACGCGTGACGAATTGCTGGAATGCGCCGCGCTCGTCCGCGCCATCCGCGCCGGTATGTTGGATCGCATCGAGGTGCCGCCGGAGCCGCTGGATATTCTGGCGCAGCAATTGGTTGCGGCGGCTGCCTCGCAGTCGTGGGATGAGGACGCCGCCTACGCGATGGTTCGCCGTGCCTATCCCTACCGACAGCTGGCGCGGTCGGAGTTCGATGCGGTGCTGCGCATGTTGGCTGACGGCATTGCGACCTCGCGCGGACGTGGGCGCGCCTATCTGCACCATGACCGGATCAACCGACGCTTCAAAGGCAGGCGCGGCGCGCGGCTTGCGGCCATTACGTCGGGCGGCGCCATCCCGGATACGGCGAACTACGCGGTGGTGGCCGAGCCGGAGGGCACCGTGGTTGGTTCGGTGGATGAAGACTTTGCCGTCGAGAGTATGGCCGGCGACATTATGCTGCTCGGCAATACCTCGTGGCGCATTCGCGGGGTGGAGCGCGGGACCGTGCGCGTCGAAGACGCACAGGGCGCACCGCCGAATATTCCCTTTTGGCGCGGGGAGGCGCCGGCGCGCACCGCCGAACTGTCCGCCGAGGTCGCTGCGCTACGACAGGCGATCGCCGATCATGCGTCTGCCAGTCCGTTGACCATCCAGTGGCTGATGCAGGCCTGCGCGTTGGACGCGCGCGGGGCGCAGCAGGCGATTGCCTATGTGTTGGCGGGCCAGTCGGTATTGGGCGCCGTGCCGACGCAGGATCGGGTGATCGCCGAACGGTTCTTCGACGAGAGCGGCGGGATGCAGTTGGTGGTGCATGCGCCGTTCGGCGGACGTATCAATAAGGCGTGGGGCCTGGCCCTGCGCAAGCGCTTCTGCGTGACGTTCGATTTCGAATTGCAGGCGGCCGCCACGGACGAAGGGCTGGTGATTTCCCTCGGCGAAAAGCACAGTTTCCCGCTGGCGTCGGTCTTCGAGTTTCTCCAGGCCGACACGTTGCGAGAGGTGCTGACGCCTGCGGTGCTCGCGGCGCCGATGTTCACGACACGCTGGCGGTGGAATGCCGTGCGGTCGTTGGCGTTGCTGCGGTTCGCGCAGGGCAAGAAAGTCCCGCCGCAGATTCAACGGATGAAAGCCGAAGACCTGCTGGCGGCGATCTTTCCCGATGCCATTGCCTGTCAGGACAACTTTCGCGGGGCGCGTGTCGAGCGGCAGGTGCCCGACCATCCGTTGGCACGCGAAACGATGCGCGATTGCTTTACCGAGGCCATGGACGTGGATGGGTTGGCGTCCGTGCTGCGGCGCATCCGGAGCGGCGCGATTCACTGTGTCGCCGTTGAGACGCCGGTGCCCTCCGTGTTTTCGCATGAAATTTTGAACGCCAATCCCTATGCGTTTCTGGACGATGCGCCGTTGGAGGAGCGCCGGGCGCGCGCGGTGGAGATGCGCCGGACATTGCCGGCCGACCTGGCTGCCGGCGTGGGCGCGTTGGATGCCGGGGCGATCGAGGAGGTGGCGCGTGAGGTGTGGCCGGTCGTGCGGGATGCCGATGAATTGCACGACGCTTTGCTGACGTTGGTCTGGGTGCCGCGGGCCGAGGCGGAAGACTGGGCCCTGTTCGTGCCGCCGCTGGTCGCCGCCGGTCGTCTGGCGGTGCGGAGTCATCGCGTGGTGGCAGACGGTCGTCTGTATGAGGGCTGGATGGCGCAGGAGCTGGCTGCGTTGGCCCCAGGGTTGTTCGAGCAACCTGATGAGGCGGCGACCCAGACCCTGATCCAGGGGTGGATGGAAAGTCTCGGACCCACAACGGCGGAGGCACTGGGTGCGCGCTTGGGCATTGCGGCGTCGCGCGTGACGGCGGCGCTGCTCGCGTTGGAAGCCACGGGGCAGGTGATTCGCGGCCGTATGACGCCGCAGGCACCCGGTGCAACGAACGGTGCGGGGAGCGCGGTCGGTCAGGTCGATGATGCTCCGGACACACTGGAATGGTGCCATCGGCGCGTGTTGGCGCGCATCCACCGGCTGACGATCGGGCGGCTACGGCGCGACATCGAGCCGGTCTCAGCGGCCGACTTCATGCGATTCCTGCTGCACTGGCAGCATGTCACGCCCGGCTCCCGTGTGCATGGCGAGGCTGGCTTGCGGGAAGTCATTGGTCAACTGGCCGGCTACGAGGCAGCCGCCAATGCCTGGGAACCGCATCTGTTTCGTGCACGTGTGGCTGCGTATGACCCACAGTGGCTGGACCGGCTGTGTTTGAGCGGCGTCGTGAGTTGGGGGCGATTGAGTCCGCGGGCGACGGCTTCGACGACGCTCGGCAGTGCCGCCAAGGCCGTTGTGCCGACCAGCGTGGCGCCGATCGCGATGTTTCTGCGTGAGGACGCGGACTGGTTGCTGGCTGCCTGCCATGGCGAGGCTGGCGCCGGATCGATCACGGTCTCGTCCTCGGCGCAGGCCATTCGTCAGACGTTGAGTCAGCGCGGCGCCTGCTTTTTCGCCGATCTGGTCGCCGCGACGGGGCTCTTGCCGTCGGACGTGGAGCAGGGGCTGTGGGAGCTGGTGGCGGCGGGGATTGTGACGGCGGACGGGTTCGACAATTTGCGCGCGCTGATGGATCCGCATCGCCGTCGCGCCGAAGGGCGGCACCGTCAGCGTCGTCCGCGGCATGCGGCGGGACGATGGGCGTTGCTGCAAACCGCCGCGCCTCAGCCGTCGGCGAGTGGCGATCTTGCCGGTCGCGTTGCGCGGCAGTTGCTGCGTCGCTATGGCGTCGTCTTTCGCGAGTTGCTGCGGCGCGAGTCGCTCGTGACGTCCTGGCGTAACCTCTTGGTTGCGTTGCGGCGGATGGAATTGCAGGGCGATGTGCGGGGCGGGCGATTCGTGGCCGGATTCGTCGGTGAGCAATATGCGCTGCCGGAAGCAGTCGATGCGCTCCGGAGTCTGCGAAAGGGTGCGGCGTCGGCGGTCCCGCTCAGTGAGTTGCGTCTCTCGGCGGCCGATCCGCTCAATCTGACGGGCATTCTCATTCCCGGCGAGCGTGTGCCGGCCGTCGCCTCACATATTGTGGTGTTCCGCAACGGGCTCCCGCTGGCTGAACGTGCTCCGGCTCAGCCGATCCCCTTCATCTCAGACGGCGAGCTACTCGCCGATCGCGCAGCCGCCGTACCTCAGTGAATCGGAATCGCGAGAACCGGACAGGGGGCCTGTCGTAGGACCTGTTCGGTGGTGCTTCCGTGCAGCGTATCTCCCCAGGACGTGTGCCCTTCGGTCGGCATGACGATCAGGTCGGCGCGCATCTCCGTTGCCACGCGCAGAATGGCGGGCACCAGCTCGCCGGTGGTTCTGGTCGCCTCCCACGTCCAGCCTGGTCGCTGCGGAGGGCGAAAGGCCGGGGTGAGATGGGTATCGGCGATGTGGATCATGTGGATCGTGAGGTCGTCGCAGCCGAGCAGGTCCCCCACCTGCGCGATGGATTCGGCGGCGATTTGCGCGCGGTCGCTGTGTGAGGCCGGCATCAGAATACGGCGGAGCTGTGACTGCCCATCGGCCTCACGAATAAATCCGTCGACGCCTTCCGGCACCAGGAGGGTGGGGGCCTGAACGCCGCGGACAATCGGTTCGGCCACCGAGCGCTGAATCCAGCGGCTGAGGCCGCCGCGGCGGTGCGTGGCCAGCACGACCAGATCGCTGGGATGCGTCGTGAGGTGCTGGACGACGGCCAGCGCGGGATTCGGGGAGGCGGCACGGACCTTTTTGACGTACAGCCCCAGCGCCTGCACCTGCTCTTGCGGGGCGTTCGGTGGCAGCGCGCCCCATTGCACGAGCAGGGGCCGGACTCGTGGAAACTGGTCGAAGCCGTCGGCCTCCTCCGCATCGTCCACGTGCAGCACTGTGAAGTGCGCCCGAGCCGCCAAGGCCAATTTCAAGGCATGGCGAAAGGCGGGATCACCGCCGCTGGAAAAATCGGTCGGGTGAACGATCTGGCGATGGGTGAGGCGTAGTCCGCTTGAGGGAATGTCCATTGTTCGTGCTGTCGATGTGCTCGTTCGGGGCTGGCGCAGCTGCCGGGCTTATCGAACGGCAGCGGTACGGATCGTGGCGGAAGCCGGTCGCAGGTGCTCGGCCGAGGCACTCATGACTTCCGTAAATCGTGCGAGGTCCGCCCAGTCCGTCGTCAACAGGGTCAGATGGGTTTGTGCTACGCGACGGAAGCTGTCTCGATGCGCCCCCGGAACTGCCAGCAGATGCTCGAAGGAGCCGAGATATTCGCCGTCGGCCTTCGCGATGTCCTGCGAGAGGTTCGACCAGTTGGACACCACGAACGCCTGGGCCTTCGCATCGTCGCGAACCAGGCCGTCTTCCGTCAACCACGAGCGTCCGGATGTGGAAGAAAAGAAATTCGAGAGGCTATCGCTGACCGAATCCAGCGTCGCTTTGAGCGTACATCCGGTGGTCAGTCCGGCCAGGAGCAGAAGACTGAGCAGCGCTGTCGCGTGGGCCTGAGGATGTTGTCGCAAGGTCATTGGCGGTCCTCCCATCACATGTGATGGGGACATCATGCCTGGCCCGCGAAATGGGGTCAAATCCTTGTGGTGATGCTGTCGCGCGGAGTTCCCGCGGCCCTATGCGCGTGCGGCTTGTGATCTCTTGGCGCGGCGCGCCGGACGTGGCGCTGATCTGGGGGGGGCCGGCACGTAAAACATTATTCGAGTCGCCGTGGCGGCGCAGGTGATGAACAGATACACCGGGGCTTCCTGGGGATCGGCGCCGCGTTTGAGGAGCGGACGAGCCCCCCAGCGACTCAAGACCTTCTCTTCCGTGGTGGATGTCGATGGGGAGGCAGTCTGGGGATCGTTGTCAGGCATGGGCGTAGTGATGTCCGTCTGGGGTTGCGGGCGCGGTCACGACTTGCCTGAAGTATACCGCCGAGTGGGAAAAGTGTCTTGCTGATGCCAGGTAGCCTGTCCTCATGCGAGATGGGGCTTCTGGCCGCTGGCTCACGAGGAGATACCGGCCTTGTTAGCGCCATATCGCATGCATGGTGAAAGCTGGAAGCGGGCAGGTTGGGATCGAGAGGGGCGACTGCTTGCCATGACTCTCCGGGACATTTACAGATTCGCCTCCAGCATTCCTCAGGCTGGCGCATCCTCAGCGAGAGTGATCTGTCGAGCTGTGCTCCGACTCCGACGGTTTCCCCGGATAACGCGCGACCGTAGCTGGTGCGCGAGCAGCTGCTGATTCCTGTTACTACGGGATCGGCGGGATACGATAGATGAGACGGTCTTGGGCGCGCTCGCCGGCCTCAGCCACATACGTAAATGTGCCCGTCTTGCGGCCGCTGGTGGGTTCTGTGGCCTGCTCAGCTGTGAGCGATTGCGTGGGATAGGTTGCCAGTAGCGGCCGAAGCAGCTGTTCCAATTCCTGCGCCACCTCCGCTTCCGTGCGCGTCCCTCCCATCAGTGCCAGCGCCTGTTCAAGCGCCGCCTCCGGCTGACGTGAAAACACGAGATAGGTGCGATGATCGGGCAGGGGCGTCGATGCGCTCGTCATGAGGACGCGATAGGTCCGCCGAGCCTCGGCCGTGGCGAGTCCTTTTGCTGCGGCCGTCCGAGCCGGTTCGAGGACCGTCCATCCGCGGTGGGCATCTCGCGTAATCACATAGACAAAGCCGGGCTGATTGACTTGAAGCGTCAACTCCCGCAAGGCCAGGCCTTCGGTGCGTGCCGCGGCGCCTTGCAGCGGGAGCGGGCGCTGGTAATAGCGAATCGCTAACGGTTGCGGCGGGGGTGGTGGTGGCGGCGAATCGTTCGACGGGCTGCCGTCCGTGGAAGCCTCGCTCGCAGTCGCGTCGATCGGATCCGTGCGATCCGTGCCCGTCTGTGATGACGGCGCCCCAGCCGCGTCCGCAGTAGGCTGAGCTGCTTCCATCTCAGGCGAACCCTGCGCAGGTGCCGGCGGGTTCTGATCGTGCTTCGGCGCGGTGACCTTTGGGCTTGCGGCCTCTGCATAGAACACCGTGCGCGCGTTTCCGACGGCCGGGGAGGGCTCCGGCAGGCGGTCATCTGCTGCTCCCTTTTCCATAGCAGGCTGAGCCGGCTGCCCGGTCTGGGGCGGTTCCTGCTGTGCAACTGCCGGCAATTGAACGGAGCTGTCCTTCGGAATTCCGGATTCCTCGGACCTCACGGAGGCCGCCTTGTTATCAGCGCGCCGCTTTTTTTGCAGCGACGGCGGCACGCGGGGAAGCACGACCGGCGGTGCCGGAGCCACTGCCGGAGCGGCGCTCACGGCGCGGTCGTCGACATGGGCCTGTGCGGATTGCCCGGCCTGCGCGGGAGAGCTTGCCGATGTGCTGCCTGCACGAGTCGCTTGGGCGACCTGCGTGCCTGCTTCGTCAGGGGCCGACTGCCTACGAGGAGACTTCGTGAGCGATGTATCCGTCGCCTCCTTTGCCTCGACTGGTTGCGGTCGTTGTTCGGCATCGGCAGGAGCCTGGCCTGCGCGAGGATCCTGTGGCGACAGCTCAGTTGGTGCTTTGGCATTCAACTTGGCGCGCACGGTGGGTTCACGTAAGACGTCAGACAGGCCCGGCTTGGCGGCCTCCTCGCGCACGATCTGCTGACTTTCCCGGTAGAGATTCAATCCGAAGAAGGTGGCCAGCGCGAGCACGGCCAGACTACCGGAGACCGCGAGGGTGTCCCAGCGCGTGGCCCAGCGGATGGCCTGATCGAACCACCCGACATGGACCGAGCTTTGCGGGTCCTTCAACTGTTGCAGAAGGCGGCGTCGCACGGCCGGATCATCCAGCAGCTCTTTCAACGCCTGTTCGTCGGCGAGCAGGTCGAAGAGGCGCTGGTTCACCATGGCCGCACGGAACAAGGCCTGGTGCTCGGATTCCGTGAGCGTGTTCGTGGCGAATCCGCCGATCAGATGTTCGAGGTCGAATTCCGACATGGTGTCGTCAGTCCGTCCAGCCCCCGCCCATGGCGGCGAGCAGGTCTTTGCGGCAGCGGTGGTCCCAGGTATACACGGTATTGATCGATTCCTGGCGCATCAAGAGTTGAATCTGTGGAAACGACTTCCCTTCCAGCTTCAAGCGAAAGAGCTCGCGGCAGCGGGGGCCCAATTGGGTGAGCGCGCTCGCCAGGCGCTCTTCCAATTGTTTCCGACTCGCGGCGCTGTACGGATCGTCCCGGGGATCGGCCACGGCCACCTCTTCGATCGGTTGCTGTCGGTCTTCGCCGCGTCGCGCCGCTTTCCGCTGGGCATCGACCATCTTGAACCGCAGGATCTGAAACGCCAGCGGGACGAGCTGCGTCAGCTCTCCGACCTCCGGATACTTTTCGTGCAGCAACAGCAACACGTCCTGCACGAGGTCCTGCGCCTGATCCCGTCCTACACGAGATGTCGCGAAGGCCACAATCCGTTCACGCAGGGCGGCGAGGATCGCGTCTCGTGTCATAGCGGCGGTCTGGCGCGGCGTCGTGCGGCGTTCATCGTTACGGCGTCATTGTAACGGAGGCGGGGGCGTCGAGGCCACGTTGGGCGGCGTGGACGGTGTCGTGCCCTGCGCCTGAGGCAGCAGGCTGTCTAGCGAGTGAAAGGCCAGGCCGAGTTTGGCGCAGACCAGGAATTGCCGATCAAAGCGGTTATTTGCGCCAAGGATCTCGCGCAGGCCCGCCAGGCCGACGCGTCCCCAGGCCGGCACATGGGTCACGGAGAGCGGGTAATCGGTGCCGAACAGCAGGCGCTGCTGCAATTCCGGATGGCGGCGCAACTGGAGCAGCATGCCCATGCGGTTCAGCAGCGTGAGGGCGGAGATGTCGGCGTAGAAGTGCGGGTAGCGCTCGACGAGGGCTCGAAACGTCGGCAGAAACTTTTCGTAGAGCATCAGCCCCGCGGAGCAGGCGTGGGCGGCAATGACGGTGACGCCCTCGTCCAGCGCCGGGCGGAGCCGATCGGGCTCGCCGACCGATTGGTCCGTGCCCATCAAACTGAATTCATAGCCGACGTGGCTCAACAGCGGAAGTCGCCGCTCGGCCAGCGCGCGGTAAAACGGCAGGTAGGCGCGGTTGGCCGGGTCGAACTGTTGGGCGTTGGGGAGGACTTTGACGAGGGCCGCGCCGGCGTCGGCGCAGCGATGCACTTCTTCGACCGCATCCGCCCGTTGCGGATTGATCGAGACGCCGGCCAAGAAGACGGACGGCTCGCGTCGTGCGACGTCGAGCACGTAGCGGTTGCTGACCAGAAAATTCGTCTTGGTCAGATCGAGCAGCCCGCGGCGGTCGTACACGCCGTCCATCCCCAGCAGCACCGCCTGACGGACGTAGCGCGAAGCGGTCAGTTCGCGATGCAGGTCGGCTACGTATTGCCGGTTCGTGCCGGGCGCGTCCGCCGCCGAGTAGCCGTGTTTCCAAAAGAGCAGGCGAAACAGCAGGCTCTTTAGAAGGCGTGGGGAAATGTAGCAGCCGTTGTCGCCCTCGGGGAGGGCGGCGAGGTGGACGTGGGCGTCGATCATGGTGTGCGTGCCCGCCTGCGGCTCAGGCGACGCCTCGTGTACGTCGGAGCGCCTCCGCGGCCAGGCGTTTTAATGCGCCGAGATCAAGCTTGCCTGTGCCCAAGACCGGCAACTGCTCGACCTTGATCCATGCGTCGCGCCGGGGCGTGAAGAGATTCGGTAACCCGGCCGCGGCGGCCTTTTCTAGGATCTCGGGAATCCGGGCCTCGTCCAGCGTGTGCAACACCACCAACTGTTCGCCCTTCTTGTCGTCGGGAACGCCGGTGACAGCCAGCACCTGCCCCTCGGCGCCTGCGGCTTCGTGGAGCGCGATCTCCACGCGCCCGTGCGGGACCATCTCGCCGCCGATTTTCGAAAACCGCGAGAGGCGGTCTGTGATGTAGAGAAAGCCGTCCTCATCGACATAGGCGATGTCGCCGGTGATGTACCAACCGTCACGCACCACTTTGGCGGTGAGCTCCGGTTTGCCCAGGTATCCGTTCATGACGTTCGCGCCCTTGACCAACAACATGCCCGGGGTGCCCGTCGGCAGCGGGACGAAGCTGTCGGGGTCGACGATCCGCAGTGCGATGCCGGGCAGCGGCTGGCCGACGCTGCCGCGCCGGGACGCGGGTTGGAAAAATCCCGCGGCGCGAAAGTCCGGACAGTTCACGGAGACGACCGGTGCGCATTCCGTCGTGCCGTACCCTTCCAGGGGCCTGATGCCGAAGCGGTCCTGAAACGCCTGGGCCAGACGCTCCTGGAGTTTCTCGGCGCCGGTGAGGACCACGCGCAGCGACCCGAATTGTTCCGGCGTGCAGCGACGTAAGTATAATTGCAAAAATGTTGGCGTGGCGATGCAGACGCTCAGGCGGTAGCGGCGGACGGTGTCGCCGACCGCGGCCACGTCGAGCGGCGATGGCAGGTAGACGACCGCGGTGCCGTAGATCAGCGCCAACCACAGCGGGAGCATGAAACCGAAGGAGTGGAAGAACGGCAGGATGCCCAGTAGCCGGTCGTGCGCGTCTACATGGAAAATCTGCATTGCGCCGTCGATGTTCGAGTCGAGGCTGAAGTGCGACAGCATCACGCCCTTTGGTTCGCCGGTGCTGCCGCTGCTGAAGATGATGGTGACGATGTCGTCGACCGTGGGCGTGCGCGTCGCTCCGCAGCGTCGTTCCAGCACGGCCAGCGGGGCGAAGAGTCCCAGGGCCATCGCGAGCAGGCGCTGCCCACCGGTGATCGAGGCCGAGATGTCCTCCAGCCAGATGGGCGTGATCGTCGTTGGCAGTTCCAGCTTGGCCTTCTCCACGAACTGTCGGCTGGTGAGGACGGTCGTCAGCGAGGCCTGGGCGATGGCCAGTTCGAGCCCGGCGCGGCCGACCGTGTAATTCAGATTCACGGTGGTGTGTCCGGAGAGCGTCGCGGCCACGTTCGCGAGCGCGCCGCCCACGCTCGGCGGCAGCAGCAGGCCGACGCGCGGCTGGTTCTCCCAATGCGGTCGCAACTGTCGCGCCAGCGCGACGATGCCGGTGAGGATTTGCCAGCCGACGAGGCGCGGCTTGCTCGGGTCGGCCATGACGAACCGCCACGGATGGCGGCGCAAGGCGCGAATGGCGGAGCGGTGCAGCGGCGGACGGTCGGGCTTGCGCAGGCGCCAGGCCGCTTCACCCAGATCTCGGATTGCGGTCCGCACGGCGTCCGCCGTGGTCGTCGACGGCATCGGCGCACCGAACGAGATGGTGACGGGATAGGGGATGCGCTGGGGCCACTTTGTGAGGAAGCGTTCGCCGACAAAGCTGAAGATGCTGCCCCAAATGCGGTCGAGGTGCACGGGAACGATCGGCACCGCCCGGCCTTTCACGATCCGTTCGAAGCCTCGCCGAAACGGCAACAGCCCACCGGTTCTGGAAATCTGTCCTTCGGGAAACAGGCAGACGAGTTCGCCGCGATCCAAGGCCTGTCCGGCCTCGCGGAGCGCACGCAGGATGACGCGCGGTCCGGCGTCGGACGAAATCGGGATGGCCTGTGTCAGCGCCATGAACGGGCGGAGAACCGGGAGGGTGACATAGCGCGCATCGACCACGAAGCGGATCGGTCGATCGATGCAGGCGATCAGCAGCACCGCGTCGAGGAACGACACATGGTTGGGCACGAGCAACGCGCCGCCGGTTGCGGGAATCGCCTCGCGGTTGAGCACGCGTACGCGATAGAGCGTCCGCGTGAGGATGAGCAGCACCGCGCGCAGTGACGATTCGGGCAGCAGTCGCAGCGCGCAGAGAAAACCGATGATCGAACCGGCCGCGGCGACGAGAAAAATCCCGGCGGCATGGAGACCCAGGTGCCCGAGCAGTCCCGCGCCGAGCGAGCCGAAGAGGATGCCGGTAAAGACGGCGCTGTTCTGCAGCGCGATCACGGCCCCGCATCGATCCTTCGGCGCACGCCATTGCACGAGGGAATTGATCGGGACGACGAACAGCCCGCTCGCGATGCCGAGGAGGCCGAGCAGCGTCAGCGTGCCTGCGAGTGGAGGGGCCAGGAGTCCGATCGTGAGGAGCGTGACCGACATGCCCAACACGCCGATGGGAATCAACCCCAGTTCGATCTTGGAAGCGGAAAGGCGACCGGCCAGCATTGCGCCGATTCCGATGCCGGCGGCCAGGAGCGTCATCGGAATTCCCGCGAGCGCGTCCGACAGGCCGAGCGTGCTTTTCGCGTAGATGAGAATGTCCTGGCCGACCAGGCTCGCGAGGGTCCAGAAGAAAATGTTCCCCATGATGGCGAGGCGAAGCACGCGATCCTCGCGCAGAGCCGCCCAGGCACCCTGCAGTGTGCTGACCACACCGCCGGCGGTGCGCGCCGGGGGGACGCGCGGCACGGTCCAGGAGGCGAGTCCGCCAATCACCGACAGGGCCATGAGGGCGGCGCCCGCGACCCACATGTGCGGATCGGCCGCGTCGAGTAAAAAGCCCGCGGCCGCGGTGCCGGTGATGATGGCCATGAAGGTCCACAGTTCGAGCAGGCCATTGCCGGCGGAGAGTCGCTCGTGCGGGAGCAATTCGGGGAGGATGCCGTACTTCGCCGGGCTGAACAGCGCGCTATGCACACCCATCAGTCCCAGGACGATCAACGGAAGAAACTGCCCGCTTGGGTCGAACCAGAGGGCAACCGTGCCGGCCGCCATGAGCGCCACCTCCACCACCTTCATGCCGATGATCACCGTGCGCTTGCTGACGCGATCCGCCAGCACACCCGCGACGAGCGACACGAGCATGATCGGCAGCGTGAAGACGACAAACGCTTTTGTAGTTTGCGTTTGCGAGGCCATCTCAAAGGACGGATGGTCTCGGCCGAGTTCGGCGGCCACCTGGCGGATGGCGAGGAGGGCCACGATCAGCTTCCAGGCGTTATCGTTGAAGGCGCCGCAGAATTGCGCAATGAGGAGGCCGCGCAACGGATGCGTGGGGACAGGCGTTGGTGAAGGAGAAGTCTCGCTCATCGAACGGGCGTCGTGGATCCTGGTCCGTGCCTATTTCTTGCTGAAGATCAGTAGCGGCAGCCACACCGGGGCCGTGGCGACACCGAGGACGACGGCGCCGATCACGGGATAGGCTACGAGTGCGGCAGGCACTTCCCATACACGATGGGCGCAGGAGCGCCGCTTCTGGGATGTCCAGCTATCGGACAGGGGGGCGAACAGCGGTTCGCAGCGCCCCGATTCCGGCACGACGATATAGGGGCTGAGGTCCCAGTCGGAGCCGCTCGGCGCGCTGATCGGTGCGCCACCGGTCGTTCCGGTTCTCGGGATCACGACCGGCCCTTTTCCGCTCACCGGACCGATCGACCCTGTCAGGCCGTCTGTGCCGACGCGTTTCGCTTTTCCTACAACCGTGACTTTCCCGGATGGGCAGAGGACGCGAAGCAGATCTTCACGCGGCAGTCCCTTGGCCAAGTCGGGATCAGTGCAGGTGACATCGAACATGGTGCCATCATCGTCGACGCGAACGATGTGGCCGTCCTGTGTTTCATAATAGCGGCCGTATTGGTCCTGTTCAAAATAGGGACGCGGGGGGAGTGAAGAGGCGCAGCCTTGTACGCACAGGATCGCGGCCAGGAGGGCGCTCAAATGTCTGCTCACAAGGGATCTCCGCAGGGAATACCGTCGCACGATCGTGATCCGGCATCTTGACCGAGGCGGCGTGAAAGATCAAACGGAACCGGTCTCCGTCCGAATGACGGTGGTGAATTCGATGCGGCAGGCTATGGCGAGATTGCAGGCATACGAGCCGTGGCCATGCGCGGCGGCGTTTTGGCGGGACGAAAGTACCTATGAGAAAGCGAGTACGGAAAATTTCTACGGAGAATAAGCGAAGGCGGTCTAGGAGAGTTCTGATCCACAGCGCATTCGCGGCGCCGCGATGGTAGCGGTGATCCTGGTCTTCGCGGTCCATGTGACGGATGCTCTGTGGGTCAGCGGAGGTGGTGCGAGCGGTAGTCGCACCTGCCTCAAAGGGGTGGGATGGGTTCCTTTGGCACGGGGCATCGTGCTACCGTACGGCGCGTGATAGAGCGACCGCTGTGGAGGCTCGCGGTGATCCTGTTCGGCGCGAGCGGTGGTCGTGTGAAGTGGGATGTCGATGGCGAGTTTCAGGATCGACGGCGAAAGGATAGCGCTATGCAAATGAGTCGTGGAGTACGGGGAGCGGCGCTGCTGTTGAGCGTTGCGATGGGCAATGCGATGGTGGGCTGCGGTGGTGGTGGTGACAGTGCCGTACCCATCGACACCGGTAACAATCCCCCGAACAATCCTCCGCCGGGTGTCATTACGCCTCCTCCGCCTCCGGCCGTGCAGGGCAACGTGATTTTCACCCGATCAACGGCCGGGAATGACGATCTCTATTTGATCAAATCCGACGGGAGCGGGCTGGTGACGCTGGCTGCGGATGCAACGAAGAAAGAGTCGTGGTCACGCGTGGTCGGTAACCGTGCCCTCTACCATAAGGGTCCGGTTGGGTTTGGCGCACGAGACATTTGGGGCGTCAATCTCGACGGCAGCGCCAATACGGCGATCGTTTCGACGGCCGCCGACGAGTATGTACGCGCAGTGATCGGCAATGTCGTGGTCTATGAAGTGACCGAGAGTCTGCCCGGGCAGCGGGATTTGTGGGTGGTCAATCTCGACGGCACAGGGGCAAAGGCTATCGCGAACAATGTGAACGACGACGAGATTTACGCTGCAACGGTCGGCGGACGGATTCTGTATGAACAGCGATCCGGCGGGCAATCGAATGTCTTCAGCGTGCTGCCGGACGGATCGGATCTCCAATCGATTGGGGTCACGGCAGACGATGAATTTGTTGTAGGTGTCATCGGAACGAAAGTCGTGATGGAGCGTCGCGCAGCCGGTCAGGCGTCGGGTGATCTCTATACCGTGGAGGCGAACGGGCAAGGCGGGCCGGTTCCGATTGCCATGGGTCCCGACAATGAAGTCTTTGCAGGTGTGCTCGGCAGTCGAGTGCTCTTTCAGCGTTGTGCGCCGAACGGTGGCCAGTGCGATATCTATGCGGTGAATGCAGACGGGTCGAGCCCGCTGGCGTTGGCGAGCAGCGGCGACAATGAATTTGTGGCCGGGACAGTCGGCAATCGTGTTCTCTTTACGCGAGACGCAGGTGGGCAAGCCGATGTGTACAGCGTGGATATTGGGGGAGGTACGCCGGCTCCTCTCGCGACCAGCGGGGCCTTTAGTGAATATGCGGAGGGCGTGGTGGGGACCCGGGTTGTGTTCCGCCGGGAAATCGGCAATCAGGCAGACTTGTTCAGCATCAATGTCGATGGATCTGGGGGCGAGACGCAACTGGCGGCGTCGGACCGTCGTGAATCTTTTGTCGGGGCCATCGGCAATCGCGTGATTTTCGAACGCCTTTCGGGAGCAAGTCTCTCGAGCCCATCGGACATTCTCAGTCGGCCGGTCGACGGCAGTGCGGCAGAAACCGCCTTAGCGGCCACAGCCGACGATGAAGAATATCAAGGTGAGTCCGGCGGCCGTGTGATCTATGAGCGGAAGGCCGCTGGTGCGGCGCGGGATCTCTTCAGCATTCAACCGGATGGCAGCGGCGGAAGCATCCCGCTCGGTCAGACGCCGAGTGACGAATCGTTCGTGACCAGCTTCTAAATACAGCATCCCGAGGCGCCCGACCGTCGAATACGGGTCGGGCTGCCTCGGATGTTCCTTCAAGTTGTCCTGGTCGAATCGCCACCATCGGTCGGCAAGCCTTCCAACTCCATAATGCGCAGGGCGTTCGTGGTCGGGCAGGGGCCCGGCCGCATGCGGTAGTCAAAATGGAGCGTGCCCTCCCGGACCGTCTCTTGAAAATGGATGTTGGTGAGGTGCGGCATCCGGTCGGCAAGGTCGGCCAATTCCAAGTCATGCGTGGTGACGAGTCCGAAGGCGCGCGTGCGACTGAGCGCCAGGATGTAGGCGCGGCTGCCGATCAGCCGTTCGCGATTATTCGTCCCGCGAAAAATCTCGTCGATCAAGAACAGCACCGGCGCAGGGTCGCGCCGTTCCGCTGCGGTGAGAATCCCCTTCAGGCGTTTCACTTCGGCATAAAAATGTGACAGCCCGGCATCGATGGAGTCCGCCACGCGTAGGCAGGTTTCCAGGCGGACCCATTGCCAGCTGAGGGTAGTCGCACAGACCGGCGCGCCGCTCTGCGCGAGGCAGATGTTGACGCCGATCGTGCGGAGGAACGTACTTTTCCCCGACATGTTCGAACCGGTCACCAGCAGAATGTGGCCGACTCCGTCGAGCGCCACGTTGTTGGTGACACGGACCTCTGCGGGAATCAGCGGATGCCCGAGCGAGACCGCCTCAAGCGCGCGGCGTTGCGCCATCGGCTCTTGCGATGGTTGCTGCAGGCAGGGCCAGCTGTACGTCGGGTGGAGCCAGGCGAATGTCGCCAGTGCGCTGGCTGCCTCCATCTCGGCCAGGATGTCCAGCCACCCGGGGACCTGTGCGGCAATGCGTGTCTGCAGGTGCATCAAGCGCCAGGTGAAATAGAGGTCCCAGGGACCGGGAAGATTGGCGGCGATGTGGATCAGCGGATTGGCGCGCACGCTCAAGCCCGCCACGATGCGCGAGGCCTGGCGCATCGAACGCGAGGGCGCCTGTGCTGGATCCTGCAAGCGGCGGCAGAGTGTCGTAAGCGCGTCCGGCTCTCCGCCTGTCGGCGACGGCGGTGCGACGGCTCCCTGGCGTTCGAGCACATGCAACACGGCGCTCAGCCGTTCTAACTCGCCTTCAAGCGAGAGCGCATGTTCAAAGGCATGGTCGCTGCGGTCGCTCCAGAGGAACAATCCGGCATAGATGAAGAAGGAGAGGAGCCAATAGTGGCCGAGCGTTTCAGCAAAGCCGTGGATGCCGGAGAGCCGAAGGATCGGCAACCCCAACGTCGTCAGTGCGACGCCGCTTTCAATCGCCAGCCAAGTCGGTAGGGACGGCCAGCCGGCCGGTGTCGTGAGCACGGCGCGCAGGCGTGCGCCGTCGAGCTCCTGTCCATCCACGAGACGGCTTTCCAACACCAGGCGATCGCGCAAACGCGTGTGTCTCGTCAACGAACGGACCAGGGCTTGGCGTGACTCCCAGGCGGCTCGATCATCTGGTTGCGTGAGGAGCCACTGGGTCAGCCGCTCGCGGCCGGTGGATGAGACCGTCGTGTCGATGAGGCGGAGCAGCGACCGTGGGCCGACCAGATCCAGATCCTGCGCATAGGCGTGATTCGTTGGCGCGCCGTGTTCGCGCGGAGGAATAGCGTCCCAATCATGGCGCAGGCGGGCCAGGTGCGTCCGTTTGATGTCGCGCCACAGGCGCCAGCGATGCATCCCCTGTTCGAGCCTGTTATGATAGTGCGCCACGAGCAGGAAGAGGCTGATCGCCGCGGCCACGGCCAGGTTGCCGGCCACATACTGTTCCATGCGAAAGAGCACAATGATGATCGCGGCACTGGTGAGCGCGAGCGCCAGCCGCGCGTAAGTCATCTGTTGGCTGCGGTGCGCGCCGCGTGCGAGCTGTCGATCGGCGCGAGCCAAGGCCCGTTCGAGCGTACGTGTGCGGGTGAGCCCGGTTGGGGACGAGAGGGGCATGCGGTGCGAGGGACAATACTGAGTTCGTGCGGACGAGGTCAATGGTGTGCCGATGCGGCACCATGGGACGGGGTGGTCAAAAGGAGTCGGCGTGCCCATGAGTGAGCGTCTGCCGACAAACACATGGTTCGATGTCTGCATTGCAACGCAGGTCGATGCGGGGGAGCTGCTCGGCATGTTGTCCGCTCCGTCGGAAACCGGCGCCTGGGACGAGGCCGGACGCGTGCACCTCTACTGGCCGATCGCCGCCTGGACTGCCGAGGCCCGCGCAAGTGTGGCAACCGCCCTGCGTGCCTTGGGTGATGCGGCGGCCGTCGACACGATGACCGTCGAGCCCGTGCTCGATCAGGATTGGAACGCCGAATGGGCGAAGACCGTGAAGCCGATTCGGATCGGCGCCCGCGTCGTCGTGCGACCGCCTTGGGAGACGGTCGAGGCAAAGCCGGGGATGATCGAGTTGATCATCGAGCCCAAGTTGGCCTTCGGTACCGGGCATCATGCCACGACGCAATTGTTGGTGGAATGGGTGGAGCAGGTCGTGCGCGGCGGCGAACGTGTGTTGGATGTCGGCACCGGCACCGGCATTTTAGCGATGGTGGCGCTGCGGTTGGGCGCAGGGTCCGCCCTTGGGATCGATTGCGATGGGCAGGCGGTGAGTTTTGCGCAAGGCTATGCGGCCGACAATGGATTCGGCACGGAGTTGCAACTCCGCGAGGGCTTGCTTGATGCGGCGACGATCGAGGCTTCGGACGGGTGGGATCTGGTGCTCGCGAATCTCGACCGCCGCGCGTTGACGGAGACCGCCGCACCGCTGGGCGCGCTGGTCCGACGCGGCACGTCGCTGTTCGTGTCCGGGTTGTTGGCGGATCAAGTGGAGGAGATGCGCGCGGTCTTTGCGCAGGAAGGCGCCTATGTCGTTGAGCGTCGCGATCGCGACGGCTGGGTGGCGTTGCGCCTGGGCGCCGGGCAGGCCTGCGAGGGCGATGGTGCGGCATGAGCGATGAGACACCCGGCCGCTTGGTGCAGATCAGCGTGTCCGACGGCGGCGTTCCCAAGCAGGCGGTCCCGCAGGCGCACATCTCGTTCCAGGGCGTCGAGGGCGATCGGCAGCGAAACCGATCCTTGCACGGCGGCCCGGACCGCGCCGTTTGTCTCTATGCCCAGGAACGCATCGATGCGTTGCGCCGCGAGGGGCACAGCATCGCGCCGGGATCCGCCGGGGAGAATTTCACGATTGCCGGTGTGCCGTGGGACCAGGTGGTGCCCGGTTGCCGCCTGCGGATCGGGGATGCCGTGGAAGTGGAAATCATGAGCTACACGACGCCCTGTCGATTCAATGCCCAGTGGTTTCACGAAGGCGATTTTCACCGGATCGGTCAGAAGCGGCATCCCGGCTGGAGTCGCGTCTACGCGAAGGTGTTGCGCGAGGGCCTCGTCCGATCTGGTGATGCGGTTGGTCTGGTACTGGTCGGGGGGAACGCTCAGTCGAAGACGGAGTCGAAGGAGTCTGTGCAATGATGGAACGGGTGCTGGAGCCGGAACTGATGGACGATCCTGCGCAGGCCTTGGCGTACGCGCGTGCGGATTTTGCCGAGGAGAACCAGGGATTCGTCGATCGCTTTCGTGAGTATTTCCCCGACTGGGGCGGCGGCCATGTGGTGGATCTGGGCTGCGGTCCTGCGGACATTCCCATCCGCTTTGCGCAGGCCTATCCGCAGGCGCGTGTGACGGCGGTGGACGCGAGTCGGCCAATGATCGAGTTGGCGGAGTCGGCGGTGGTGACAGCCAGCCTTGGCGCGCGGGTGACGCTGTTGTGTCATCCCTTTCAATCGGTTGAGCTGGACGAAGCGGCCACGGCGGTGCTCTCCGGCAGCCTGCTGCATCACGTCCCGAATCCCTTGCAGTTTTGGTTTCACCTGAAGCGGCTTGCCGGGCCCGGCGCCAGCATTCTCGTGATGGATCTGCTGCGACCGGAGACGCCTGAGGAGGCGCGCGCGATCGTTGAGCAGTACGCCGCAAACGAGGATCCCATTCTCAAACGGGATTTTTACAATTCGTTGCTGGCTTCGTTCACGGAAGATGAAGTCGCGGCACAGCTCGCGCAGATGAACTTGTCGCGCTTGATGATCGATGTGATCGATGACCGCCATTGGGTGGTCGGCGGCCATGTCATGTAATCGCGCTCGTCCGCGGCGACTGGTCGGCTTGCTTGGATTTGCGCTGCTGCTCGTCTCGCTCGCTCCCTTCTCTGCTCCCGCACAACTCGATCGATTGCGACATCCGCCCCCAGGCCCCGCATCGTCACACGTCCAATCGGCCATGGTCGCGATTCCGGCCGGCTCGTTTCGCATGGGCGTGGATGGCATGGTCGGGCTTGAGGATGAACGGCCGGCTCATGACGCGTGGTTGGACGCCTTTCTGATCGATCGATTTGAAACGACGACGGCGCGCTACGCCGCATTTCTCAGCGCGACGGGGCATGCGGCGCCGGAGGGCTGGGAGCCGGTCGTGCTTGCGCGTCATGGCGACAAGCCGGTGATCGGAGTTTCGTGGGAGGATGCGCGCCGGTTTTGCGAATGGGAGGGCAAGCGCCTGCCGACCGAAGCGGAATGGGAACGGGTCGCACGTGGGACGGACGGGCGGCGCTATCCCTGGGGCAATCAGGAGCCGACGCGGGAGCGTGCGAATGTCGGGCTCGGCGCAAGGTTTTCGTACGAGCAGGTACTGATGGCCGTCGGGACCTATCCGCTCGGCGCCAGCGCCGAGGGCGTGCATGACCTGGCCGGGAATGTCGGCGAGTGGGTGCAGGATTGGTATGCGATCGAGTATTACGAGGAGAGTCCGCCCAGCAATCCGCCGGGGCCGGCGGAGGGATCGTTGAAGGTCGTGCGCGGAGGGTCCTGGTCGGACTTGCCGAAATATGCGTTGACCTATGCGCGGTCGAAATTGCCGCCGGACACGCGGAATAGTTTCACCGGCATCCGCTGCGCCCTGACCGAACGCGCGCCGTTGCCGCGATAATGTCGCCGTTCGCGCCGCGCTGCTACACCAGCGCTCAGTAGAGGCTCTTGCTCACTTCGGCCGACTGGCCGCTTTCATTGCCGCTCTGGTCGTAGGCCGTCGCGACGAAAAAGTAGGTTTGGCCGCGCGGGAGATTGGAAATCGTAGTACTCGTCGTGCGCCCCACGTTAAACGGCGAGCCCGGATAGTTGTACACGCCGCTTTGCGTGCCGACGTAGATCTTGTAGCCGGCCAGATCCCCTTCGCCGTTCGCGTTCCAATGCAAGACTGTTTGTCCGTAGCTGGTGCCTGCTGGTGGAGGCGTCGCCGGCGCCGGCGCGTTGACCTGTGGAACCGGCGGCACGACACCAGGTGCGAGGGAGTTCGGTGTACCAGGAGCCGGAGCAGACGGCGGCAATGTGGCCGGGTCGACCTGCAGTGTCGGCGCGAGTGTCGGGAATCGATTCAAGAGATTGGTAAAGCCGCGTCCGGCCGTCGGGGCGCCTGGCGCAGCCGCTCCGGCATTGGCGGTGGTGGTGGGCGCACCAAAAACAGCGCCCTGCGTTCCGGCTGATCGTGTGCCGCCCAAGTCGGCCGGCGTGAGCGGGACTGCGGGCGTGGTCACCGAGGCTCCGCTCCGCATCAGGGAATGCCCCGATGTGGACGGCGTCGCCACGGCCGGTGCTTGTGTGCTCCGCTCCGGTGCAGGCTGGCTTGTCGGCCCGGTGACGTCCGGCAAGGCAAAGGTATTGGTGCGGTCGAGACCTGCGACCGATGACTCGCGGCGGGTGCCCGCTGCGGTCGAGCCGGCTGATTCAAGCGTAGCGCCCGCGACGTTGGGAACCCTGACGGCCGGTTTGCGCTCGCCGTTCGGCTGTGCAGCACGAGAAGAGTGGGGCGAGGGTGTGGCCTGGGCGTCAGGATTCAGTGTCGTGCGATTGTGTTTCGGCGGTGGAATCAAGCGATGCGGCGTCATCACCGGTGGAGCGGAGGGGGCCTGCGGCTCCTGTGTGGATTCCGCGGAGACCGGGCCGCTGAGCCACAGCGTGAGCCCGGCGATCGACAGTAGTGCGCCGGACTGGAGATTGCTGCGGCGATGTTGACGAGACGCAAAGGGCGGCATCTGAATACTCCACAGAGTGAGCGAGGCGATGCAGTGTGTGACGGTCAGCATCGATGATGTGAGTTATCGCAGGGTCAGTGTAATCGAGAGCGTAGAGTCGACAAACACAAACTGCATTTTGTGCAGGTGTAGGTTGGGTGCGCGGCGTGGTGGTGCCGAGAGGCGGCGATGCAGACGGAGCTGGAGATGCGGTGATGATTAGGCAGTCGGCGTCGACGTATGCGGAAGGAAGCGCAGCAGCCAGTCGCAAATCAGACCGGTCATGCGGTGAAAGTGCGGTGCGGCGGTAAAGCCATGGTCCGCACCTTCGAGGATCTCCAGCTCTGTCGGACCGGCGAGGGCCGCCTGCAAGTGTCGGCTCTGGTGGAGCGGGACCAGCGCGTCACGATCCCCTTGGACAATCAGCGTCGGCGCCGTGATGGCCCGCGCCGCATCGTAGCCTGAGTGGCGCAGGCTGTCTTCGTACAGTGCGTAGCGCAGCGCGAGGCGGCCGGGATTGCCGTGGAGGTCAGGAATTGTGTCGGTCCGTTTCCACTCGGCCATACCGGCCTCGCCGAATTCCAATCGCAGCACTTCCTGAAAATCCGGCACGGGACATTTCACCGCGAGGCAGCGGATGGTCGGGGCCTTGGCGGCGGCGAGCAGTGCGACCAGCCCGCCGAAGCTGGATCCGACCAGCGCGATGTCGTGGTAGCCTTCCGCCTCAGCCCATCGCAGCGCCGCGTCAGCCTGTCCCGCCGCGAGGGTGACGGTGATGGCTTCGAAGGGTCCGTCGCTCTCACCCTGTCCGAAAAAGTCGAACCGTAGGGTGGCGATGCCGCGAGCGGTCAGCAACCGTGTGAGCGCCTTATTCGTGCTGCTGTTCTTGGTGGACTGAAATCCGTGACAGAGAATGGCGAGGCCGCCGCAGGGGCTATCGGGCCTGGCGAGGATCGCTGCGATGCGATGCCCCGCCGCGTCGGTGAATGTGACGGCACGTTCGTGCATCAGAGATGGGGCGGCGGTGCGCAAGCAGACCGCAGGCGCTGCTGTCGTCTCAGCGGTCGCCGGGTGATTCTAGTCAGCAGACTGCTCGCGCAGATCACGCGGTAGGTTCCTGGTCGTCCGGCCGCCGCCCCAGCGTCGCCGTGATCTGGACGGCGAAGATGGTGAGGCTCACCAGGATCAGTAGGAGCGAAGCCCACATGGTCTGCTGGACGATGGCCGCGCTCATCGGATTCTGCCAGGTCAGCGTTGCTACGGCCGCAAGGCCCATCGTCCCAAGCACGAGTGCGCCCAGTTGGATACCGCTCCACCGTGACATGCTTGTGCCTAAACGCGCTGCGTAGGCCGGGCGCTTCTTGTGACTGGGCACCCGCTCCTCCGCGAGGTCCTGGGGGAGCCAGGTGGCGAAGCCGCCGAAAAGAAGCGCCAGCACGAACCCGACGAATGTGAGATGCGTATAAGCCACGAGGTGCAGCGTGCCGAACGGAAAGGGGTGCGGCTCATACAGGAAGTTGATGGCGACGAGCAGCCCCATCGTGGTGCCGAGGAGCAGAAACAGGAAGCCGACCAGCAACGCGTCCGCTCCGGCCGGTCGGGCGCTTGCCGAGAGCCACATCTGTAGCAGTGTGGCGCCGTAGGCGAACAGCGCGGTGAGCAGCAGCGCACCGGCTGCAATTTGTGTCGTGAGGTGGCCGATCAAAAATCCGGTCAGGAGGCCGATGATGCCGGCGACGATGCCGAGCTGCGCGATGGCGGCAAGTCCGCCGGTTGCCGGGCGTGAACCACAGGCTGCGGCAAGCAGCGGGCGGAGCAGGACGAGGCCGACGAGCACCAGCACGCCGAGCAACAGCACATGTACGTGCGCCAGGCGTGTATGAATGATCCAGTCCGTCGGGACGAGACCCAGGGCCGAGCCTATGCCCAGGCCGCTGCCGACGAGGAACGCGGTGGCGATCAACGCGCCCAGCCAGGAGGGCCACAGTCCGGCGAAGAGGCCGTCCTTCTTATACGCGGTGAACAGGTCGCCGCAGAGCGGCAGGAGCGGCGCCAGCGCCACGATCCCCGCGAAGCCCGCCACGACATAGAGGTGGAGCCAGATACCGGCAGCCAGTCCCGCAGTGCCGAGATTGATCGCGAGGTAGCTGAGGACGTAGCCGCCATGCGGATGTCCGAGCGCGCGACGACGCGCGAGCCAGGCGCCCACGAGGATTTGCAGGACGCCGCCGATGAGGGCGCCGTGCGCATGCACCACGCGCAACGTCGGGGCGAGCGGTGTGCTGCGCACGGTCCCTACGTAGAGCGCCATTCCGGCCATCGCCATGACGACGATCCAGGCGAGGCCGGTCAGCGCGAACCAGAGCGGCCCGAATCGCTTTTTCATGCTCACGCCCCCTGCGGGAGAAAGTAAAAGTGATTCGTCGGGCCCTGGCCGTGGCCGATGGCGAGGCTGTGTCGAATGGCTTCGGTTACGTAGGTCTTGGCCGCCTGCACGGCATCGGGCATGGACTTGCCGCGCGCTAATTGCGCCGCGATGGCGGAGGCGTAGGTGCAGCCGGTGCCGTGAGTGTGCCGCGTCTCGATGAATTCGCCCTTGTAGATGGAGAAGAAGCGGCCGTCGTACAGCAGGTCGGTCCCGCGCTCGGCGAGCAAGTGGCCGCCTTTGATCAGCACATGGCGGCAGCCGAGTTTCGCCAAGATCTTGGCGGCCTGGCGCGCGTCGGCCAACGTGGCGATTTCGATGCCCGAGAGTTCCTGCGCCTCATGGGTGTTCGGCGTAATGACGTCGGCCAAGGGGATCAGCTCGCGGATGAGCGCCTCTTTGGCGTCGGGCGCGAGCAAGCGATGGCCGCTCTTGGAGATCATCACCGGGTCCACCACGAGATTCGTCACGCGCTGCGCTTTCAGCCGTGTCGCCACCGTCGTCACGATCTCGCGCGACGAGAGCATGCCGGTCTTGACTGCGGACACGTCGAAATCGTCGAAGACCGCATCCATCTGCGCCGCCACGATCGCTGTCGGGAGGGTGAACACCTCCGTGACTTCCTCGGTGTTCTGCGCGGTCACGGCGGTGATCACGGACATCGCGAACACGCCGTTTGCCGACATGGCTTTCAGATCCGCCTGGATGCCGGCGCCGCCGCCGGAATCCGACCCGGCGATCGTCAAGACTTGCTTCAACGTAGCCATCGAAACTCCTTCAGGTATCGGTCGTTGCCTGCGCAGCGCCGCATGACGGCGTCCACGCATCGGGATGATAGAGGTATACGAACCCGGGTGCGCCTGTCCAGTCTCGAACGGCCCGACGCAGACGCGCTGCCTCGCGCCGCTACGGCGCGGCCACATCCAGTTTGGCGATCGTGTTGCCGACATGCGTGATGCGCACGCGGAGTCCCTCGCGAATGAGCCCGCCTTGGCTGGCGGGGGTGTTGTACCCGCCGGTCGTGAGAAAGTCGGAATAGTAAAACCGGCGGCCCGCGACGACGAAGGATTCGAAGCCGTGGCCGTCGTGCATCGAGAAGGCATAGTTTTCGACCGTGCCCTCCGTGATCGTCAGTTGGTTGGCGGCCAGCGCCTGGAGTGTGGCGGAGTGCCCGATCATCGTCCAGACGAGCCAGCCCGTGGCGAGTCCGGAGAGGGTCGTGAGGCCCCAGCCCAGCCAGGTCCAGCTGACGGACTCGCGGGATTCGCGCGTCCAGAGAATCGCGATGCCCACCACCAAACCGGCGGTGCTCAAGAGCAGCAGCGGCCAAGGGAACGCGGCCCAGGTCATTTCAAAGACGGTGCGGTAGGGCATAGGCGGTCGGACAGGAGGCGTTCCTTCAGGATGCGCATGCGACGGATCGCGGCCCACTGTAGCAGAAACGATTGGGCCCAGGCAGCCGCCCGGCGCGGTGGTTTGGCGTGGCGGCTCGGAGCAGCCGCCTTTGATGGCAGCATCTCAAGGGGAGGCGATTGGCGGGTGGCAATGGACTGTGCTCATGGCTGTGTGTCCGCGCCTATGGTAGGAAGGAGCTATGCCTGCACGCAAAGCGATCCCGCCCCGTACACTTCAGACGCTGCTCCCGCCGAACTACGACTATGAGTATTTTGCCGGTGCCTCGACCTGGCGGTTTCGGGGCGATGCAATCGGCTTCGATCCGGTGAATGCCTCGTGGTTGGCCGATGCCGCGCTGCTGGCCTATGCGGATGCGCGCTTCGTGCGGGCGCAATGGCTACGCGCCGGGGCCGCGTCCGTTCGCCTGTTCGAAGGCGTGAGCACGGTGGCGCATGTGGCCGACTGTGGAGCGGGCATCATCGTGGCCTTTCGCGGCACGCAGGTGCGCAAGCCCGGGCCGCGTGTCGACGGCGAAAATACGTGGCGGGATGTGCTGCTCGATATCGCAACCGATCTGGACTTCCGGCCTGTGCCGTGGCGGAACAGGGGATTCGTGCACCGAGGTTTTCGCGAGGCCTTGGCGCAGGTGTGGCAAGAGCCTGCCGAGTCGTCGTCATCCGGTCGGCCGACGGACGGGGACCTGGGGCAATATCTTCTGGGGCTGGCCCGCGTTTCCGGGGCGCGGCGGCGCATTTGGTTCACGGGGCATAGTTTGGGTGGCGCGCTCGCGACGCTGGCGGCGCAGCGCTGTCAGGACGCGGGGCTGCCGCCTGCGGCCTACACGTTTGGTTCGCCACGTGTCGGAGACCGGCGCTTTGCCGCAGGCTACGACGTGACGCTGTATCGACTGGTGCATGGAACCGATGCCGTCACGCGCGTTCCTCCGGTGCCCTATCGGCATGTCGGCGAGGTGCATGCGCTGTCATCGGACCCTGCGTCGGCGCCTCTCTCTGTGGCGGCGCGCGTTGGTGACCGGCTTTGGCGATCGGTTCCCGTCGCCTGCTCCTTTGCCGACCACTCGCCGCTCTACTATGCCATCGGGCTCTGGAACCGCTGCGTGGATGACACGAGTGGCGAGATGCGCTCCATCATCGTGGATGCGGAGAGGTAGGGAGTCTCCCAACGAGTCGGGTCTGTCGGAACGTGCCGCTGAGAGAGATCGAGAGGGGACGTGCGGTGTGAGGCGGTCGTGTGGCTATACCGGCCAGCGTTCCTCGGTCCAGGCCATTTCCCAAAACATCCATTCGTAGCGCGAGCTGATCACGAAGGCCTCTTCCATACGGCGGCGTTCGTCCGGTGCGGCCGTCGCCGCCCAGCGATCGATCTGTCGGCGCATCCATCGTTGCACCGCTTCAAATTCCGGCGACGCATAGAGCATCAACCAGTCACGGTAGGGATGGTCGGCCTTCGGTGGGCCCTGCTTGAGCAGGTGCTTGCCGACGACGCAGTAGATCCAGGCGCAGGGGAGCGCCACGTCGGCAATCTCGCAGGCCGATCCGGCGGTGGCCACGGCGAGCATGTGCCGTGTGTAGGCATGGGTGGTCGGCGCCATCGGCGTCGCGGTCATCTGTGCGGCGCTCAATTTCCACTGCGCGCCGTAGCTCTCGTGCAGGCTGCGTTCGACGACGAGCGTGTCCTGCGCGAGCCGGTTGAAGCGGAGCGCGGAGTCGGCGTCGGGCGCGCGCTGCGCGGCGGCCGAAAAGACCCGCGCCAGATCGCCGAGAAAGCGTGCGTCCTGCAGGATGTAGTAGCGGAACTTGCGCGCGGGCAACGTGCCGTTGCCGAGCGCGACGACGAAGGGATGGGTCAGCTGCGCATCCCAGATGGGACTCGCCAGGGTTCTGAGATGCGCGGAAAACGATGGGCGTCGCGAGGTCGGCATGGTCGTGTGGGGCGCGGGCGCTATTCGCCGCCGATCAACGTGCGGGCCACGCGAAAGGCTTCTTCCATGTTCGGGAGCTGCGCCAATTCCGGCGTCACCTGCATGTGCCGCACGACGTTCTTCTGATCGATCACCAGCAGCGCGCGGGACAAAATGTGCGGGCCCTTCAGATAGAGGCCGTGCGCCCTGCCGAATTCCGCGGACCGATAGTCGGAGAGAAACGTCACGTTGTTGATCCGCGCCTCTTCGGCAAACCGCTTCTGCGCGAACGGCGTATCCACGCTGACGGTGATCAACTCGATCAGGCGGTCCAGGCCGCCGTTCTTTTCGCTTAAGAGGTGCGTTTGCTGTTCGCAGACCTTGGTGTCGATTGACGGCACCACGCTGACGATCCGTACCTTGCCTTTGCCGGCGGTCTCGGTGATGGGCACCAACGACAGATCGGACTTCGTCACCAGGGTCGGCTGCAGCGGGCGGCCGGTGGTGATGCCGGGGCCCGTCAAGTCGAGCGGCGTGCCTTTGAACGTCACGCTGTGACCCTCTCCGGCGACGGCGCTGCTCTGCGCGACGGGAAGATCCTTATACGTAAAACCATTGGATGGTTTGGTGCGCGTGCTGCCGCATCCGGACAGCAGGAGGACGGCAACGGCACTGAGCGTCAGCAGCTGGGCGGCGGCAACAAGTCGGCGGCTCTGTCGGGACATGGCATTCCTCCTGAGGGTACGAGCGCGATGATGGTGGGGGCATCGCCCCGCAGGCCGGACTGTAGCACGATCGTGCATTAGGGACGAGAGAGGAAATCGACGATCGCGCGATTCACCACCTGCGGCTGTTCCCATTGCGGAATGTGACCGGCCTGTGGAATTGCGAGGAACTGCGCCTGTGGGAGCTGCGCGGCGAGGCTGCGGCCGACGGCCGGAGGAAAGACGCGATCCTGCTCGCCCCACAGGACTAACGTCCGATGTGTGATCGTGGAGAGGCGCGGGGCATAGTCGGATTCCCAGATCGGCAGCGTGCGCGCGGTCGCGAGGGCCGGGCCGATGATGCCGCCTTTGCGTCGATTGCGCTGCGACCGTTCCCGCACCGCGGCCGTCAGCAGCCGATGGTCGTAGACAATCTCCTCCAGCACGCGATCTGACGCGGCGCTCCCTGCCAGCCATCCGGCGAACCGGACCAGCCATGTGGGCGCCTTGGTTTCGAGCGCGCGCCGAATGAGCGGGCTGGTGAGGGTGCCTTGAACGTTTGGCGGAAGGCCGCCGATCAGCACGAGGCGGTCGACGCGCTGCGGCGCGGTGAGCGCGAGGCCGAGGGCGATGCCCCCGCCCATGCTGTTGCCGATGACGGTGGCGCGTTCGATGTGGAGCGCATCGAGAAAGCCGGTGACGGAGCGCAGGAATTCATCGGGCCGATAGGCGATGTCGGGTTTATCGGAGAGGCCGGATCCCACGAGATCGAGCGCGATGACGCGGTGGGTCGCCGAGAGTGCGGGAAGTTGATATTCCCATTGCCAGACGGCTCCGCCGAATCCGTGCAGGAGCAGCAGCGGCGGCCCGTCGCCTTCGTCAAGGTAGGCGAGGCGGTGACCGTCAACAACCACGGAGTGCAGCGGAAGCCGCTGGATCGTATCGTACCAGTCGGGGAGCGGCATGGAGGCGCTGGTGCAGGCGGTGAGGAGCAAGAGGCTCAGCCAGAGCGCGAGGCGCCGGAGGCCGAGACGGATCGGATTGGGAAGCGCAGGGCGCAGCGGCGGAGCGTCCAGCCTTGCGAACGCGCGGTCATCTGATCCCTCCGGACTCACGCGCTCCCTCAGCGGCGGCGGGATCGGGATGATCCGGCCGCGCTATTCCAGCTGCAGTAACGTTTCGTCGGTCTTGACGTTGTCGCCTTCGACCACGTAGAGGGCCGTGACTTTGCCGTCTATCGGAGCCGGCACGCGGCTTTCCATTTTCATGGCCTCGATGATCAGCAGAGGATCGCCCGCCTTCACCTGATCGCCGACCACCACGAGCACCTTCACGACGCGTCCCGGCATGGGCGGCGCGACGTCGCCCGGCTTCAGCGGGCGCGGGCGCCCGGCTTTCTTGCCGCCGCCCTCATCCGAGGCGTCCGGCACGCCGGTGAGCACTTCATGGATCGGCTCGAGCGTCACTTCTTCGAGCTTGTCGTTCACGCGGATGTAGTACGGACGCTTCCCGTCGACCTTGCGGCCGGAGCCCGACACGTGGATGTGGTAGGTCTCGCCGTGGACGTTGACGTAAAACTCCGCCGGGGCCAAGTGCAGGTCGGTGCCGACCGCCGGGCCCTTTTCCTCGCGCGGGCGGAGCGGTTCCGGCTTGAGCTGCCCGGTGGCCCGTTCCTCGAAGAAGTCGCGCGCAATGGCGGGAAACAGGACGAACGACAACTGGTCTTCCAGCGTGGCGGCGGTTTCCGGAAAATCGTCCGCGAGCTTTTCAAACTCCGGTTCCAGACGGTCGGCGGGACGGCCGCGGATCGGCTCTTCGTCGCCGATCGCCTTGGCTTGGATTTCGCGGTCGACGGCGCCGGGCGCCTTGCCGTAGAGGCCCAAAAAGTAATTCTTCGTTTCGTTGGTGATGACCTGATAGCGCTCGCCGGTCAACACATTGAGCGTCGCTTGTGTGCCGACGATTTGGCTGGTCGGCGTGACGAGCGGCGGGTAGCCCATTTCTTTGCGCACGCGCGGCACTTCTTCGAGCACTTCCTTCATGCGGTCGAGCGCGTCCTGCTCGGTGAGCTGGGCCGCCAAATTCGACAACATGCCGCCGGGAATTTGCGACGTGAGGATTTCCGCATCCACACCGGTGAAGTCGCTCTCGAACTGGGAATACTTGCGGCGCACCGTACGGAAGTGATCGGCGATCGGTTCCAAGCGGCGCAGGTCGAGCCCGGTGTCGTAGGGGGTGCCGCGCAACGCCGCTACCAACGTTTCGGTCGGCGGATGTGACGTGCCGCCGGAGAGCGGCGAAATCGCGGTGTCCAACATGTCGAGCCCGGCGACGATCGCCATCAAGGACGCCATCGACGCCATGCCGGACGTGTAGTGCGTATGCAGGTGGATCGGCACTTTGACGGCGGTTTTCAGGCGCCGCACGAGCCGGTAGGCATCCGTCGGCGAAAGGAGCCCGGCCATGTCTTTCACGCAGAGCGTATCCGTGCCCATGTCTTCGAGGCGCTTGGCAAGATCGACGAAGCGGTCGAGGCTGTGCACGGGGCTGACGGTGTAGGAGATCGCGGCTTCGGCGTGCTTGCCGTTGGCTTTGACTTCCTGCAACGCGCGGTCGATGTTGCGCACGTCGTTCAGCGCGTCGAAAATGCGGAACACGTCGATGCCGTTTGAGGCGGACCGCTCGATGAATTTTTCGAGCACATCATCCGCGTAGTGGCGATAGCCGACGATGTTTTGCCCGCGCAACAACATTTGCAGGCGGGTGTTCGGCATGGCCTCGCGGAGCGCGCGCAGCCGTTCCCAGGGATCTTCCTTCAGAAAGCGCAGGCAGGTGTCGTAGGTGGCGCCGCCCCAGACTTCGAGCGACCAGTAGCCGACGGCATCGAGCTTCTGCGCGATCGGGAGCATGTCCTCGGTGCGCATGCGTGTGGCCAAGAGCGATTGATGGCCGTCGCGCAACGCGACATCAGTCAGGTGCAGGGTCTTGCCGGGCGCGGCCTGCAGCTGCATCGCGGGGCGTTCCTCACTGCGCGCGGGCGCGACCGCACGATCCTTCTTGGGCTTGGGCGCCGGGCGCTTGGCCGCTTTCGTTTCCGGTGCGGTGCGTTTGGCGGCGCGTGCGGGCTTGGCAGCGCGGGCGGATGATTTCTTCGAGACTCGTGCCATGGCGGTGTCTGTCCTTCGTGCCGAAATTAGAGGCCCTCGTACGCGGCGATCGCCACGGAGATGGCCAGGGCAAGGTCTTCCGGCTGGTCCGTCTCTTCGTAGTCCAGCAGCTCCGGGTGCGCGTCGATAAACGTCGTGTCGAAGCGGCCTGCGCGGAAATCGGCGTTCTGCATGATGGCCTGCATGTAGGGAATCGTCGTCTTCACGCCGCGCAGGACATATTCCTCCAGCGAGCGGTGCATGCGGCTGACGGTTTCTTCCCAGGTGCGTCCGCGGACGGTCAGTTTGGCCAAGAGCGCGTCATAGTAGGGCGAGATCGTATAGCCCTTGTACACCGCGCCGTCGATGCGCACGCCGATGCCGCCGGGCGACAAGTAGGCCGAGACCGTCCCGGTGCAGGGGCGAAATTGATTCTTGGGGTCCTCGGCGTTGATACGGCACTGGATCGCATGGCCCAGGAAGCGTACGTCGTCCTGGCTGATGTCGAGCGGGTGCCCTTCCGCGATGGAAATCTGGTTGCGCACGATATCGATCGCCGTGATCTGTTCGGTGACCGTGTGCTCCACCTGGATGCGCGGATTCATCTCGATGAAGTAATAGCGGCCGTCTTCCGCCAGGAGAAACTCCACCGTGCCGGCGTTGTCGTAGGAGATAGCCCGCGCAATCTTAATGGCGGCCTCGCCCATTTCCGCGCGGCGTTCCGGCGTCAGGACCAGCGAGGGCGCAATTTCGATCAGCTTCTGGTGGCGCCGTTGGATGGAGCAGTCGCGCTCACCCAAGTGAATGGTCCGGCCGTGCTTGTCGGCCAGGATCTGAAATTCGATATGGTGAGGCCGCTCGATATATTTCTCGATGAAGACGCCGCCGTCGCCGAACGAGGCGAGCGCCTCGCGCGAACAGGTCTCCATCTGCTCCTGCAAGTCCTCGTCGCAACGCACCACGCGCAAGCCGCGTCCGCCGCCGCCGGCGTTGGCCTTGATGATGACCGGATAGCCGGCTCGCTTCGCGAAGGCCAGGCCCTCTTTCGCGCTGGTGATCGCGTCGTCCGTGCCGGGCACGACCGGGACGCCGACCTGCATGGCGATCTCGCGCGCCTTCACCTTACTGCCCATCAAATTGATTGCTTCGGGCGAGGGGCCGATGAAGGTGATCTTGGACTGTTGGCAGAGCTGCGCGAACTCGGCGTTCTCGGCCAGGAAGCCGTAGCCCGGGTGGATGGCGTCCACGCCGACGCGCTTGGCGATCGCCACGATCTGTGGGCCGTCGAGGAACCCCTTCACCGGGCCGGGACCGACCTGGTAGGCCTCGTCGGCTTTCTTGACGTAGATCCCGCTGGAGTCGGCTTCCGAATAGATCGCGACCGTGCGGATGTTCAATTCGCGGCAGGCGCGAATGATCCGCATGGCGATTTCGCCTCTGTTGGCAACGAGGATTTTCTTGAACATAAAACAGACCTATCCCGCAGCCCGCTCACTGTCTCTGCGCAGGCTGACCGGGAGAAAAAGTGGGCGTAACCTAGCACACCGCTGTTGGCGAAGTCGAGAATGTGCGATCCCGTGCGGGGCGCTGAGCCAGCTTACAACTCAGAGGCGCAAGCAGATTGTGCGGGGGATGAACAAGCGGAAGATGAACGGGCGGCTACCGGGTCCGATCGTTGAGACCGGCGACCCGATAGCGCAGATCGTGCGAAACGGATTAGTGCGGGAGGACCAGGACGCCTTTGGACTGCGCGCTTCCGCCGCCGGCGACGACGACCACGAAGGTCATGCCGTTCTTCATGTCCGGCACCGTCGCTTCAATGGTGGTGTCGTTGACCAGCGTGTAGGTCACCGGGCTCTTGGAGGCCGCGCTGAATGAGACCCCGTGGAAACATTCCTTCGTGCCGAAGTTCTCGCCCGTGATCGTCACCTTGTCGCCGGGCTTCACTTCATCCGGATCGACCTTCACGACTTTCGGTCGGCGACTGCGGTCGCAAACCGGGTCCTTTTGAATCTTGTCTTCATCCGAGCCCTTAATGGATTCGGTGCCCCACATGGTGTAGCCCGCGCCCTCGTTCATTTGCCCCTCCTGCGCGCTGAGCGGCGTGGCGAGACAGAGGCCGATGAAACCGCCGCACACAAGGATGAGCGGAGTGGTTGAACGAATCATCACAGGTCCTCCTTCGAGCATCGGTTAGGGAGCCATCGGGGTATAAAACTCGTCGATGATTTTCTGGCCGGCCGGTGAGGTGCAAAACGCTTCAAAGGCGGTGACCGCGTCAGATTGGGGTTGTGCCGACAGCAGCAGCACGGGGCGACGGAGCTTATAGCGGCCGTCCTTCACCGTCGGCTCTTCCGGTTCGACCTTATCGAGCGAGAGCAGTCGAATCGCGACGCCGGAATGCACGGCCTGGAGGGCCTGTTCGAGCGACAGAAAGGCCACGGCGGATTTCGGCGGCAGCATGCCCACGACCGTCTTGATGACCTTCTCGTCTTTGCCGACGACGAGGGCCGACGGGGCGATCTTCCCTTCGATCTGCAGTTGGGCTTCCAGCGCGTGGCGCACATGTTCCTGCGGTGGACGGTCGATGACCTGAATGGTGGTGTCCGGGCCGCCGATTTCCGACCAGCTTTTATATTTGCCGGAAAAAATCTCGCCGATCTGTTGGGAGGTCAGGTCCTTCGCAAGATTCGAAAGGTGCACGATAATGCCGATGCCGTCCCACGCGATCTGTGTCGCATGGAGATCCGGTTCGGTCGCGCCCACAACTGCCAGCTGTGCGCCTCCGCTACGCACCTGTTCGGTGGGTTTGGCGGCGGCGTCCCACACCACATCGACATAGACGCGCGACTGCGCTTTTTCAAACGCATGGACGAGCGCTTCGATCATCGGGAGTTCGGGGCCGTTGCCGCTGATGACGAGTGTGCCGGTGGCTGCGGCCTGCGCCGATGGAGTGGCAAACAGGAGCGTCGTCACGCTAAGGCAGAGGCCGAGCACGACGGACGCGCCACGCCGAATGATGGGGGAGGTCTGTTCAGGCAGCTGAGCGGACATGAGGCGCCTAGGCTCCGCCCGGACCGCCGGAGGCTGCGCCATCCGAACCGGGAGACGTGATGTTGGGCTCGGGAGTCGCGCGCTTGCCCGTCAACGGCGGCAGCTTGGCGAATTTATCCTTGCGCTCATTCAGCATGTCATAGGCTTTCATCTCGGCGAAGCCCGGCTTATGCGTCCCCTTGATGGTCGAGGCAAACATGGACATGAGGCGCGTCGCTTGTTTCGCCTGGCACTTGGGGCAGGCGGTGTCTTCGGCGCGCGCGTAGGTTGGTTGAATCGCTTCGAACTGTTCCTGACAGGCCTCGCAGCGATATTCGTAGGTCGGCATGGTGTGATCCCTTTGTTGCCCACGGTGATCGACGGAAGCCTTCGCTCATGCGCCGCGCCGACCTTGACCGCTTCGTGAAAATTGCATTATTGTAGCACCCTTACCGTTTGAGTGACTAGCCTGCAGACTGCCTGGTCGCGACTTGCTCATGCGTGGATCGAGCGAGTGCGTGGTCGTGTGGCGGCGGGCGGTCCTCAACGGGATCATCACGAACAGCACGCACAGAAGGAGAGGGGGCTATGCCGGTATTGATTCGTCGGTACAAGACAGCGGGCGGCTTGATGCAGGAGGAGCGGATCGACGATGAGGATCGCATCGAGCGCTATATGCGGTTATTCGAAAAAGACGACGTGAAGAAGTTGGAAACGGGTGTGAAGGTGTTTATCGAAAAAGACGAATGGCAATTGGTGCCGTAATGGGCGGGCGCTAATGCGCGCCGCGCCTGACGGCATCCGCCGATTCGTGGGATCGCGATCTTCGTATGATTTATTGGATTCACATTGCTCGTTCGATCGACCGGACGACGCTCCATCGGGAGCGTTGTTCGGAAGTGCCATCCGTCCCCACCAAGTCTGATTTTTGGGAAGGGGGCTGGTTCGACTATCCGGACAAGGAGCGGGCGGTGATCGCCATGGAACAGTCCGGCACGTCCGACTCCCGCAAATGCACGCTGTGTCGGCCGTAGCCGGCCACGGCGGTGTCAGGCGTCCTGTGCGGGGTGCGCTGGGCCCGGATATCCGGCTCATCGCACCCCTCCGTTGAGCATGAACCCGCCTGCTGACTCAGCGCATCGCGTCCATCAAATGATATCCGAGGCCTGTCTCTCTTCGTCGAGGGGTAGGCAGGGCGGATGGGCCTGTCGCTGATGCCTCGTCTTGCCCTGCTCCTCACCACGCTCATCTGGGGCGCGACCTTTCCCGCGACGAAGGCAGCGCTGGAGCAGATCCCGCCGCTCAGTTTTCTCTTCCTGCGATTTGCCCTCGGCGCGCTCATGACATGGGCGCTGATCCTGGCGACCAAGCAACGGCTCACCTGGTCGCCATCGGTCCTACGCATGAGTGTGATTGCGACCGGCTGGCTCTGCCTCGGCTATGTGCTGCAAACCGTCGGACTGCGCTACACCACGGCCTCCAATTCGGCCTTCATTACGGTGTTGTATGTCGTGTTCGTCCCGATTTTCGTGTGGCGCTTTGCGGCGTCGACCTGGACGGCCATCGGTCTGGCCATGGTCGGCCTGTGGCTTTTGGTGAAGCCGTCGGCCTCCGCCAGCATCGGCGATGTGCTGACGCTGCTGTGCGCCGCCGCCTTTGCCGCGCATATCGTCTGCCTCGAACGGTTTACGAAAGCCGGCGAATCGACCTCCATTTTTTTGTGGCAGCTGGTGCTCACCACGGCGGGCATGGGCCTGATGATGTTGTGGGAGGCGCCGCCGATGGAGGCCTTCCACGCGTCGACCGCATTGACTGTTGGATTGCTGGTGACAGGCGTGTTGGCGACCGGCGCCTTTGCGATTCAGATGTGGGCGCAGCGCACGGTCCCGGCGCAGCAGGTGGCGCTGATTTTTGCGGCGGAACCGGCTTTGGCGGCCTGGCTTTCCTGGCTGTTTCTCGGCGAAACGCTCGATCTGCAAGGATGGATCGGGAGCGGCTGTATTCTTGCGGCAACGCTTGTCGGCGCGTTCGGGACGCGGGCGCTGGCAACGTCCGGGCAGACAGCAGCCGCTCCGGCGACCTCGGTCGCTCAATAGACGTGAGCAGAAGTCGTGCGCGCCTAGCAAGTAGGCAGAGGATACGAACGCACAGAAGGGATTGAGGACGATGGCGCAGAAATTTGGAAATGGGCGCTGGGTGAAGGAAGGGTTTCTCGATAACCGGACGCCCGGCCTGGTGGTCGGCCGTCTGGAGCTGGCCGGCGTCGGACTCGTGGATCTGTGTTTACGGGGCGACTGTAAGCCGGATATTGCCGGGCAGCTCATCTGCCTTCGCAACCCGCGCTATGAAGAGGATGCGCTCGCCGGGCACGTGCTGGGCGATTTCGAAAGTCCCCATGTGGGAACCGTCAGTTTGATTTCTTTCGACCCACACCCGCTCCTGGCCCCGCATCCCTATATCGAATGGTTTTCGGAGGGCGGCAATCACTATCGGATTGAATTGCAGCCGGAGGACGCCTGGATCGCGTCGGCCGAGGAAGCGCAACGATTGGATGTGGAGAGTGCGGCGATTCGAGCGGCGCTTGAAACCAGAGCGGCCGGACCAGTGAAGGTCCGGCACGAATCCGATTCAGACTGGGTATGAGGTCGGCGACCTCATACGAGACGACGTGAGCGGTGTGGGCTAGATAGCGACGGCTTCCTGCTGCGGCCGCGATTCACGCACGTGCATCGGCACCGGGCGCAAGTCCCAGACTAAACCGGCCCAGGACATCATCTTCAGCACATAGTAGGAAATGTCGACCTCCCACCAATAGAAGCCCTGCCGTGTGGACGCCGGATAGAAGTGGTGGTTGTTGTGCCAGCCTTCGCCGAAGGTGATCAGTGCCAGCGTGAAATTATTGCGGCTGAAGTCCCCCGTGTCATACCGGCGGGATCCCCACCGATGCGCCAGTGAGTTGATCGTGTAGGTCCCGTGGCTGACGAGGACCGTCGACAGGAAGAAGCCGACGACCAACATCTGCATCCCCGAGGTGCCCAATTCCGGCCAGAGGGCATTCAATCCGACGCCAAGGTAATAGGTGGCGGTGCCGAGCGCGATTGGAACCAGCAGGTCGAAACGATCAAGCAGGCAGAGCTCCGGGAACTTCGCCAGATCGTTGACGGCCTTGATGTCGGTCTTCGCGTTGACCGGCGCCAGGAACCAGAGCATGTGGCTCCACAGAAAACTGTTCGTAATCGGCGAGTGCACGTCGTCCTTCTGATCGGAGACGCGGTGGTGCTTCCGGTGATGGGCGGCCCACCACAGGGGCCCTCGCTGGACAGCGGACGCTCCGACGACGCCAAAGATAAATTGCATGGGGCGCGACGTTTTAAACGTCCGATGCGAGAAATACCGGTGGTAGAGACCGGTGATGGCAAACATGCGAATGGCATAGAGCGCCACGCAGACGGCCAGCGCCGGCCAACTGACGCCAGTCCAGAAGATCCCAAAGACCATCAAATGCATCGCGAAGAACGGGATGCCTTGAATCCAGTCGACCTTGTTCGGGTCTTGATGGCGGTCCGGCTTGTGGGGGCGCCAGGCGTCAAACCAATACACCGGGGCCATGAGAAGGTCCCGGAAGCGGATACGCGAAGGGCTTGTCATACATCATCTCCCTTGCCCGTGCTGGTGACACACACGGCCGGCCTGCGTTGGTGTGTGAGTGCGAGGTCTGCGGGGCACGCGGTCTATTTCTGCATTATCTACTATTAGGAGGGGCTTGTCACGCCCAGACTCCTATACCACGGTCAATTATGTCACGTGACGAGTGCGTTTCTATACGGTGCGATCGAGTGAAGTCAATCCCTGATGATCAGCCAACATGGCAGCAACCTCGGTGCATCTGACTGGTTGAGTATCGAATGCATCGGCGATGTGGCGGCGGCAGGCACGTTGATGATGGTTGGGAGCACCTGGTGCGAGGGATCTGTCGGCGATGCCGTGGAGCAGTCGGTCGTGGAGTTATCAGTGGCTCATCGTAGTGAGTATTTATTTGGGATGGATACTTCAAATTAATGTACGTATTTTGTCGTTTCCCAGAGAGTCGCGTTGAATGCAGAACGATCCGCCGGAGTTCCTAGTTGTTGTTGAGCAAGGCCTGCAACTCGGTTCCTGCGGCGTCTCGGGAGCGTTCATGGTGCGGGGAATCAGCACCAGGCGGGCTCTGTCGTTCGGTGTATGCGAGGTTCGCGCGCATGTGTGAGCGTTCACCGGCAGCGTGAATGGTTGACAGTAGGAATAATTAGTATACAGTCACTGCTATTCAACCTGTTCTGCGGGGAGGGGGCACTCGGGTGGTAGGGAGTGCACACTCCGAAGTTGCGGGATGCAGGTGGGGAAAAGTTCAGTTTCGAGTCCGAGCCCCGACGAAGGAACAACCGATGATCATTGTCGATAAAGCGCTCGCAAAGTGCGAGCACGACAAGACACCTATCAGGGTCGCCGTAATTGGCGCTGGGTTTATGGGGCAGGGCATTGCGTATCAACTTGTACGCGTGGTGCCGGGAATGCGGTTGGTGGCGATTTCCAACCGCAGGCTAGAGCGGGCGCAGCAGGCCTATCGCGATGTCGGCGTCGAGGACGTGCAGGTGGTCGAGACGGTAGCGGAGCTGGAAGACAGCATTGCCAAGGGCCGCTATGCGGTGACGGAAGATGCCTCGCTGCTGTGTCGGGCTGAAGGCATCGACGCGATTATCGAAGCGACGGGGACGATCGAATTTGGAGCCCGGGTTGTACTGTCGGCCATCCAGCACGGCAAGCACGTCATCTTAGCGAATGCGGAACTCGATGGAACCATCGGGCCGATTTTGAAGGTGTATGCCGACAAGGCCGGCGTGATTTTTACGAATACTGATGGGGATCAACCCGGGGTCGAGATGAATCTCTATCGGTTTGTCGCTGGACTCGGAGTCAAGCCGGTCCTGTGCGGCAGCATGAAGCAGTTTCTCGATCGCACCCGCAATCCGACCACGCAGCAGGGATTTGCCAAGCGGTGGAAACAATCGCCGGAAATTGCCGCGTCAGCTGCGGATGGAACCAAGGTGGCATTTGAGCAGGCGACGGTGGCCAATGCGACAGGCATGCAGGTCGCCAAGCGAGGCATGCTGGGGCCGAAAGTCCCTGTCGGTACGCCGATCAACGAGGCCATCAGCCAGTTTCCCGTTGACGCACTCTTGAGTGGTCCTGGGTGGGTCGACTATGTGGAGGGGGCTAGTCCGGCTCCCGGTGTCTTTGTGGTCGGAACGCACGACGATCCGGGGCAGAGGGAATGTCTTGACCTCTACAAGATGGGAAGCGGCCCCTTGTATTGTTTCTTTACGCCCTACCACCTGTGTCATTTCGAGACGCCTCAGACAGTTGCGAGGGCCGTTTTGTTCAATGACGCGACGATTGCTCCGCTCGGCGCGCCTCAGGTTGATGTGGTGGCGACGGCAAAGATCAACCTGGCTGCTGGTGAGATTGTGGACGGGCTCGGGCAGTATATGACCTATGGGATTTGTGAGAACACGGTCATCGCAGACCGGGAACGCTTGCTTCCGATGGGGTTGGCCGAGGGCTGCCGGCTCAAGCGTAATGTGCCCGGGAATGCCGTGCTCACATTTGATGACGTGGAAATGCCGGCGAATTCTCTCGCCCATGATCTATGGCTGAAACAGCGAGCCTATTTTCAGGAAGCTGAGGGGCGCCTGGACGCTCCTCCTGCGGCCGCGGCGGACAGGATCGGCCGCGGTGCCAAGCGCCTGCGCAGCGCCCACGAACGGTGAGGCTGGTGCTTCGATCGCCGGCAAAAAAAAAGGTTGCGGTCGTCGTCCCGTGGTACCACAAAACGAGCATCACGGACGATGAGGCGATTTCGTTTCGCCATCTGTTTCACTACCTCGGCCGATACGATAAGTACCTTGCTCTGCCCCGCAGCCTGGATTTCTCCTATCCCGGATTGACGCTGGCGCGATTCGAGGATGAATTTTTCGGCAGCGCCCAGGCCAATGCGCGGATGATGCTCTCCCCGAGCTTTTATCGCCGGTTCGCGGAGTATCAGTACATCCTGCTCTACCAAACTGATGCTCTCGTGTTTTCCGATCAACTGGAGGAATGGTGTGAGCGGGGGCTGGACTATGTGGGCGCGCCCTGGCTGCGGTGCGAGGATTCCCCCACAGTGGAGCACGACCGAGTCGGGAACGGCGGATTGTCGTTACGAAACGTCCAGAGTTGTTTGCAGGTGATTGATTCGCCGCGCTACGACATCGACCCCGATGAGTATTGGCAACGGTATTGCGCTACCCACCCCCGCTATCTGCACTATCTCAATTGGCCTCGAAAATATGTGAAGCGGATACGGATGTTCAATAACGCGCAGCGCGCGATGAAGGTCTGGACGGATCCCTCCAATCCTTGGGCGAATGAAGACTATTTTTGGGCGGATGAGGCCAAGCGCTTCTATCCGGCTTTCAAAGTCGCGTCGGTTCAGGAGGGGCTTCAGTTTGCGTTTGAGGTCGTGCCGAGAAAATGTTTTGAGCAGAACGGGCGGAAGCTTCCGTTTGGTTGTCATGCCTGGGCTCGATACGATCGTGCATTCTGGGAGCCGTATCTGCTCCCTAGCGTGTGAGCTGAGGCGGAAGCCCGAAAGGCTGACCGGAAGGTTCCGGCCATCTGATTGCGTTTCACGAGAGTGACTGCCGATGGTGATTGTTCAAGCGAAACAGGGGCTCTTCCGTCTGGATGTGGCCGACCTCTGGCACTTTCGAGAACTGCTGTTCTTTCTCGTCTGGCGCGATATTAAGGTCCGCTACAAACAAACGCTGATCGGCGCCGGCTGGGCGGTCTTTCAGCCGCTCATGACGATGCTGATCTTCACGGTCATCTTCGGCGTCGTGCTTAGTGTGCCGTCGGAAGGAATTCCCTATCCAGCGTTCTCCTTCAGCGCGCTGCTCTTATGGACGTTCTTTTCGCAGGCCGTGGTGCGGAGCGGCGGGAGCCTGATTGCCGAAGCGCAGTTGGTGAAGAAAATCTATTTCCCGCGCTTGATCGTGCCCCTCTCGGCCGTGGTGTCGCCGCTGCTCGACTTATGTTTTTCGCTTCCCCTTCTTGCCGTGTTGCTCCTCGCGTACGGCATTGTCCCGGGACCGCAGGTGCTGTGGTTGCCGGTGTTCGTTGCGGGAGGGCTGCTGACGGCCGTGTCGGCTGGGGTCTGGTTGTCCGCGCTCAACGCCCAATATCGAGACATCGGGTACCTCATTCCCTTCATGATTCAGCTCGGCATGTATGCCTCCCCGGTCCTGTATCCGTCGAGCGTGATTCCGGCGGAGTGGCGCACGCTCTATGCCCTCAATCCGATGGTCGGCATCATCGAGGGATTTCGCTGGACGCTCTTCGGCGGGACGGCGCCATCCGTGAGCTTGTTGGCGGCGAATCTCCTCCTCGTCCTTACTGTACTAGTCAGCGGTCTGGTGTATTTCCGACAGGTCGAATCAACCATGCCGGATATTATCTGATGAGCGATATTGCGCTGAAGGTGTGCGGTATCTCCAAGCGGTATGCCATTCAGAAGGGTGTGCCGTCTGCGCCACAGGGCACTCAGAGCCTGAGCGGCCGCTTGCGGGAATGGTGCGGCCTCGGGCCGGCGCTCCAGATGACGACCGAGGAATTTTGGGCGCTGCAAGATGTCTCCTTCGAGGTGAAGAAGGGCGATGTCGTCGGCGTCATCGGGCGAAACGGGGCGGGCAAAAGCACGTTGTTAAAGGTCCTGTCACGCATCACCGAGCCCACCCACGGTCACGCGGAGATCGACGGACGGGTGAGCTCGCTGTTGGAAGTCGGCACGGGGTTTCATGGGGAACTGTCGGGGCGGGAGAACATTTATCTGAATGCCGCGCTCCTGGGCATGAAGCGGCGAGAAATCAGCCGCAAGCTCGATCAAATCGTGGACTTCTCCGGGGTGGAAGAATTTCTTGATACCCCGGTGAAGAAGTATTCGAGTGGGATGTACGTGCGGCTGGCGTTTGCCGTGGCGGCCTACCTGGAGCCGGACATTTTAATCGTTGATGAGGTCCTGGCGGTCGGCGACGCGAGTTTTCAGCAGAAGTGTATCGGGAAGATGGAGGATGTCAGCAAAAGCGGGCGCACGGTGCTGGTCGTGTCTCACAATCTGGATACGATCGAAAGCCTGTGTAACTCCTGTGTCCTGCTGCACCACGGCAAGGTGGATAAGTCGGGCCCCACACGGGATGTCGTCGATGTGTACGCGAGGCGGGCCGAGTCTTTGACCTCCGTGCCGCTGCGCCAGCGAACGGACCGGGCGGGTTCGGGGGCCGTGATCGTCTCGGATCTCCAAGTCCTCGACGCAACCGGGCGCCCTGTGCAGTCCGTGATCTGCGGGCGCGAAGTTATCTTTCGGCTTCACTATGAGTCCATGACGGCGAAAACCCATCGCCGATGTTTGGCCGCGGTTTCTGTGCACGGCAAGCGTGGCGAGAAGATCTTCCTCTGCGCCACAGGGCTGTCCAGCGGGCGGCAACTGGATCTCTCCGGGAACGGATTTATCGATTTCATTGTGCCCGAGTTGCCGCTGTCCGGAGCCATCTATCACTTAGAAGTGTATTTAGCGTCAGGTGAAGAGATCCTCGATGGGCTTGCCGACGCGATGCAACTGACCGTGGTGAATGGGGACTTCTACGGCGGCGCAAGCGGTCGTGTCACCTATCCGACCTGGGAAGGCGTGGGCACCCTGGTGAAACATTCATGGAGGCTCTGGTCCGACGTGAAGCCATCCGAGCGATAGGCAACGCGATGTGGCAGCGTCGTCCGGTCGGTCGCCGAGGCGGCGACCTCTAGGCGAAGCCACCCAATCCCCGCAACGCCGACATTCCATACACGAACGTATCCCGCCAGAAGCCCCTTCGCCCTCGCGCCCCGTCCCCATTTTCAGGTCTCCCCAAAATAGAAGGCTGCCGACATCCTGCCCTTCAGATGTTCAGGCAAGGGTTTGACTCATGAAGGGGGCGCTGTCTAGAATGCGCCCGATGAAAAACGAGCGATTTCTCAAGGCCTGTCGGCGCGAAGCGGTCGACTGTACGCCTGTGTGGTTCATGCGCCAGGCCGGGCGATACATGCCGGTCTATCAGAAGGTGCGCGCCAAACATTCCATCCTGGACATCTGCCACACCCCCGACTTATCGGCCGAAGTGACGCTGCAGCCGATCGATGCGTTCGACCTCGACGCCGCCATTATCTTTGCCGATATTCTGCTCCCGCTTGAAGCGATGGGCTTGAAGCTGGAATTCGCCGAAGGCGAAGGCCCGATCATCCACAATCCGATTCGGGACCGCGCCTCCGTCGACAAGTTGATCTGCACGGGCGGGGAAGCCCTCAACTACGTGGCCGAGGCGGTGCGTGCGGCGAGTCGTGCGTTGAACGGTCGTGTGCCGCTGATCGGCTTTGCCGGTGCGCCGTTTACGTTGGCCAGCTATGCCATCGAGGGGCGCGGATCGCGCAATTACATTCTCACGAAACAGTTCATGTATCGCGAGCCGGAAGCCTGGCATCTGCTGATGGACAAGCTGGCGCGCGAAGTCTGCGGGTATCTGCGTGCGCAGGTGCGCGCCGGTGCGCAGGCCATCCAATTGTTCGATAGCTGGGTGGGGTGCCTCTCTCCCAACGACTACGTCGACTATGTGCAGCCGCACGTGCGGACGATCTTCACTGGGTTGGCGCACGAAAATGTTCCGCTCATTCATTTCGGCACCGGCACCACGACGCTGCTGACACATATGCGCGACGCGGGCGGCACGGTCATCGGCCTCGATTGGCGCATTCATCTCGACGAGGGGTGGGCGATGCTCGGGAAGGATGTCGCCGTGCAGGGCAATCTCGATCCGGTCGCGCTCTTTGCGCCGCGCGCGGAGTTGAAGCGGCGTGTCGAAGATATCCTGCGTCGGGCGGGCAATCGTCCGGGGCATATCTTCAATTTGGGCCACGGCATCCTGCCCAATACGTCGATGGATCAGGTGGCCGCGGCCATCGAGATGGTGCATACGCTCAGCGCCCGCGCCTAAGTGCCCAGGCACGGGTGAGTCACAACTGTCACGCGTAGGGAGTCCGAGTAGTCGCCATGCCAGGACCGCAACGACCGACCGCCATCCTGCTCATGGCTATGGGCGGACCGGATAGCCTCGACAATGTCGCGCCGTACCTTCAGGAAGTCCGCGGCGGACGGCCCACGCCTCCCGAGTTGATCCACGAAATTCAAGAGCGCTATCGCCAGACCGGCGGCAAGTCGCCGGTGTTGGAAATCACGCGCCAGGTCGCGCGGCAATTGGAGCAGCAGTTGAACGGGCCCGGCGGCGAGCGCTATCGCGTGTTCGTCGGCCTCCGCCATTGGCACCCGTTTATCAAAGCGGCGTTTGCCGAGTTGATGGACGACCTGCCCGAGCAGGTCATCGGTTTGTGCATGGCCCCTCAATATTCGAGCATGAGCATCGGCGCCTACATCCGCGCGGTGGAAGACGCCAAGACGGCGACGCCTGACGCGGCGCCGATCAGCTACGTCAAAAGCTGGCATCGCCATCCCACACTCATCGCCGCGATCGCCGCCAACGTCCAACGTGGCTTGGAGCTGTTTCCCGCGGACCGGCGCGCGTCGGTGCCGATCGTGTTCACGGCGCACAGTTTGCCTGAGCGCATTCTCCAGATGCAGGACCCCTATCCCGACGAAGTGCGCGGCACCATGGAGGCCGTCTGCGCCCTCGTACATCCGGCCGTCGCGCGGCTGGCGTTCCAAAGCCAGGGGCGCACCGCTGAACCCTGGATCGGGCCGTCCATTGAATCCGTGGTCGACGGCTTGGCCGCCGAAGGCCACCGTGACGTCCTCATCGCGCCGATCGGTTTCCTCTGTGACCATGTCGAGGTGACGTACGATCTCGACATCGAACTGAAAGCCCGCGCGCAGGCAGCCGGCATGCGCATGGAACGTATCCCGATGCTCAACGCCTCGCCTGCGCTCGTTGAGGCCCTCGCCGACGTCGTGCATACGCACGAGTCGACCCTCGCCGCGCCGTCCCTGACGCAGTGACCGCATCACCTCAGACAGTCGTCGTCATCGGCGGCGGCATCACCGGCCTGGCCGCGGCGCTGGCCTGCGTCGAGCAGGCTCGGCAGCAATCCCGCGCGATCCGCTGCCTGCTGGTCGAGGCCGCTCCGACCTTCGGAGGGAAAATCGTCACGCATCGCGTGCGCGACTGCGTGATCGAAGCCGGGCCCGACTCCTTTCTCTCGCAAAAACCTTGGGCGCTCGATTTCTGCCGACGCCTTGGGCTGTCCGATCGCCTCATCAACACCAATGCCGCGCATCGCCAAACCTACGTCTATTCGCAGGGCGCGCTGCGCGAGTTGCCGGAAGGCATGGTGGTGATTCGCCCCGGCAACATCAGGCCGTTTATCCGCAGCGGGTTGTTGTCCTGGTCCGGATTGGCTCGGATGGGCTTGGAATATATTCTGCCGCCGAAAGCGCCGAACGGGGACGAATCCTTGGCGGCTTTTTTTCGACGGCGGTTCGGCCGCGAGGCGACCGCACGGTTGATCGAACCGTTAATGGCCGGGATCTATGCGGGCGATGCGGAACAGATGAGTTTGCGGGCGACGTTTCCACGCTTTCTCGAACTCGAACAAACGCAGGGCAGCGTCATCCGCGGGATGCTCGCCGCGGGCAAGCAGGCTCCCGCAAAGGCGACACCCGGAACTGCGCCACGGCATTCGCTGTTCGTCACGTTGAAGGACGGACTGGCGGAGTTGGTGGACGCCACGGTGGCCAAGCTGACCGAGCTGGGCGCGGAACTGCGAACGAATTGCGGTGTGGAGAGTGTGCGTGTGCGCTCCAATGCGCCGGGGCGCTGGGTGTACGACCTGACGTTCTCGAACGGGACGGCGCGCACGGCGGACGCGGTCATTCTTGCGACACCCGCCTTTGCGGCGGCCGAGCTCGTGCGTCCGCTGAGTCCGTCAGCGGCCGGGGTGATGGAGCAGATCGAGTACGCGTCGACCGCCACGATGTCGCTGTTGTACCGGGCGGCGGACGTGCGTGAGCAGGTGCGCGGCTTCGGGTTCGTGATTCCACGCGCCGAGCAAGAGCTGTTGCTGGCCACGACCTGGACGTCGTTGAAGTGGAGCCATCGCGCGCCGGACGATCGAGTGTTGGCGCGTGTGTATATGGGAGGCGTGGGGCGCGAGTCGGCGCTGGCCGCGTCAGACGAAGCGCTGGTGCCGCTTGTGCGCGAGGAGTTGGCGCGGTTGGCGGGCATTCGCGCGACGCCGGAATATGTCGAGGTCAATCGCTGGCACCGGGCGATGCCGCAGTACACGCTGGGGCACCTCGATCGGGTGGCCGCGATCGATACGGCTCTCAGCCGCTACCCGGGGTTTGTCGTGGCCGGTGCGGCCTATCGCGGAATCGGCATTCCCGACTGTATTCGCGACGGGCAGGAGCGCGCGGCGCAGGTGCTGGCCGTGCTCGCACGGCCTGCGGCCTAGCGCCGGTACGGGGCGACGGCCTGCCACTGACATGCCAATGGTGCCCGTGCCGATTTCTTGAGGTCTGTGTCGTCCCAGATCCTGTCCGATTTTGTGGAGGTCCGAGTCATGGCCGAGCCCTATACCGTGTTGAATACCAGCGGCCCGTTTCGCGAGCCGCGTGAGCTGGTGTTTTCCTACGACTATTCGTTTCAGCGTCCGATGTGGCCCATGCCGCAGGCGGCGCGCGTGAAAATTTCCATCCCCGATGAACTCGAGCCGCTGAAGGCCAAGCTTTTGGCCGGTACGCAGGGCACGCCCGGGCAACAGATGGTGGTGGCGAATCTCCTCTCTCGTCACGTGGCGGATCAAAAGCTGGTCCTCGCGAATGAGGCGGGCCTGATGGCCAAGCGCGAGAACGTCATCATTCCCCCGTTCGTCGGCGAGCTCGGTCATTTGGGCGAGAAGATCGCCGTCTGGTTCGACGAGAAGCAGGCGGCATTGCGGGAAGAAGTGCGGGTACGGGCGAAGCTGTAAGGTCTTGCCGCCAATCAAACAACGCGGCGGCGCGGAGGCGGGTGCAGAAGCCGGAACAGAAGCCGGTGCAGAAGCCGGAGCCTCGTGCCCGTTAGAATAATTTCCGGTAATGTTCGGAATGGACGCCGGAAGGATCCGACAAACCGAGCGAGCCCATGTCCGGGTGGGCGGTGTTGGCGAGGTCGATCCGGTAATGGCCGCGCACCTGCTCCATCGCCACTTCAAACGGCACGGCGGCGCCCAGCATCGTCGTCGGGGCCTTCGCCCCGCGGGCTAAGCGCGCAATCGTCTCCGGTCCCGCGTATTTCGGATCGCTGAAAATGTAGATGTCGACGTAGGCTAAGGGGCCGAGCGCATGGCCTTGCGTGGTCGGCGGCAACAGCGCGTCCAGCTCATGCTCCAGCCGTTTCGCCTTCAGCGACTTCAGCAGGCCCACCACCTGACTATGCGTGGCGCCCTCCGGTACCACTAAGCTGATCGCCTTATACTCCGGCGCGGTCGCATGCACCTTATACATGACCGTGGCGTGGTCTTTATCGTGGTGCTGGTCGGAGACGTCCGGGCGACTCAGGACGGCATCCGGGCGGTCGCGCTTATTGGCCGGGGCGAAGACGAAGAAAATCACCACCCACAGGCCGAAGATGATGCTGAAGACCACCACGAGGGGATGCGCACCGGCGCGTTTGCCCTCTTCGTAGGGTTGTGCCGAGGCTGATGGCGCGGCGGGCGATCCGCCGTCCGACGGCGCGCGCGACGACGTGTCGTCCGAGGCCGATGGCCCCTGGTCCTTCGCCTCACTCATGACGGCGATGCGCTCCTCTCCGATTGCAGGTGCCTCTTCGCCTCGTCCCACAAGCGATCCATCTCGGCGAGTTCCAGTTGGTCGAGCGACGTGCCGCGTCGCGCCGCTTCGGCCTCGATGAAATGAAAGCGGTCGGCAAATCGTCCGGCGGCCATGCGCAGGCTATCTTCCGGATTCGTTTTCAATTTGCGGGCAAGATTGACGACCGAAAACAAAATGTCGCCCAGTTCGGCGGCCCGGTCGGCTTCCGGCGCGCCCTGTGCCACCGCCTCGCGCAGCTCGCGACATTCCTCTTCGATTTTCGCCAGCACCTGGTCGAGCCCTTCGCGGGAATCCGGCCAGTCGAAGCCGACGCGCGCGGCCCGTGCCTGCAATTGATAGGCGCGCAGCAGTGCCGGGAGTGTCGACGGCACGCCGTCGAGCACGGACGCTGAGGCGCCTGCCGCCTGCCGTTCCGCCTTTTTGATCTGCTCCCAATTTTGATAGACCTGCTCGGGCGAGAGCGGCGCCGCTCCATCTTGGGTCGTCTCTGTCGCGGAGGGATTCGTAAATACGTGCGGGTGCCGCCGAATCAATTTTTCGGCGAGCGTCGTCAGTACATCGTCGATGGCAAACGTACCGGCTTCGGAGGCGATCTGCGAATGGAAGACCACTTGCAGCAACACATCGCCCAGTTCCTCGCGCAGCTTTTTGGCGTCGCCTTTGTCGATCGTCTCCAGCACCTCATACGTTTCTTCGAGGAGATAGGGCTTGAGCGTCTCGTGCGTTTGCTTGCGATCCCACGGACAGCCTTCGGGGGCCCGCAGCGCGGCCATGATGGCGACGAGACGCGCGAATGGGTCCTGCGGCAATGAGGTGGGCGACAGCAATGTCATGTGGAGTCGGCTATCCCGTGATGTCGACGGCGTCGACGACGCGCGGAGCTTACCGCGACTGCCCAAGCGGGTGCAATGTTCGCCCGTGGCGCGCCGTCGTCCGACGCGCCACTGCGGCTGCCTTGAACGACCCTAGGGCCTATGCTACGGTACGCAGCAGTACGGCGGATCCATGCACGGCATGGCTCTGCGGAACACAGTGATCACAGCCACAGCGATGGTAAAGAGGCGAGTATGAGCGGGGAATCTGAAAGCAGTTTTGTCGTGCGTGATAAGCGTGGCCGTACCACGGAGGATGCGCCTTCGGCCGCCGCGGCCCCTCAGACGTCCGCGGCCTCGAACGCGGCCGCCGAGCCGGCGATGCAGGCCGGGCAGGAAGAGCCGGGCCATTCCGAGCACCACCACGAACATGCCGCGCCGCTCACCTTTTCGTCGTTCGTGTTTTCGATGGGCACCTCCGCACTCATGCTGATGGGCGAACAGCTCGACCCGCGGCAGGCGCCGGGCCCCGTGAATCTTGAGCAGGCCAAAGAAATCATCGATATCCTGTCGATTCTTGAGACTAAGACGAAGGGCAATCTAACGCAGGAAGAGTCGTCGATCATGACGGACATGCTCTATGCGTTGCGCATGAAGTTCGTCGAGCGCTCGTCCGGGAAAGCCGCCACCGCCCCCCGCTGAGGGAGTGGACGCCCGCGCTCACGTTCGCGCGTTGAAGGAGGCCGCCCCATTGGCCGTCGGGCAGTCGGTTCCCGTCGCTCCCACCGTCGTCGCCTGTTGCATCCAGATCCCTGCGTTGCGCGCCTGCGTGTCCGACCTGTGCGGCGATGCCGTCCCGTCGGCGTCGATCCCGGTCCACCTGTGTCCTGTCATTCGGATCACGCGGCGTCGCCGCAGCGCGTGCGCTTTCGTCGGCGAGGTCGAGCGATGACGCGAATCCCGAGCCGGTCTACGCAAGGTCTCCATGTCTGAACCAAACGTGCGACGTCCTTCTCCCACAGCCAAGGCCCTGGCATCGGCCGCGGCCTCGACAGCGGCCGTCGCCGCGACGTCAGGTTCGACGGGCGCCTCGTCAAGGCCGCCATCGGACCAAAGCGACCCGCGTCCGCGCCATCTGCGTCCCGTCTGGATCGTGCTGCTCTTCCTCATTCCCTGCCTGGCCCTGACCGGCTACTACTATCTCTATGGCGTGTCGAACGAAGCGGCCGACGGCTCCTTCGTGCCCAGCACCAGCTACGCCTTCGTGCTGCTGCTGTTGAACTTGGATTTGATCGGGCTCGTCGTCCTGACCCTCCTATTGTCCCGCAATTTGATCAAGGCGTACTTCGAGCGGCGGCATCGGCTGGCGGGCTCCGGGTTTCGCACGAAGTTGGTCGCCGCGTTCATCGGGTTTTCACTGATCCCGACGCTGCTGTTGGCGTTCGTCGCGAGCCGTGTGGTGGATAAGGCGGTGGACGTGTGGTTCAGCGACCAGATCGACCGGGTCATGAAGGACTCGTTCGAGGTCGCGAAGATGCACCACACCGGCCACATCACCTTGGCGACGAACAGCGCGCGCGCGGTCAGTCAGGAGATTTACCGCGAAGATTTGATGGCGCCCGCCCAGCGCGATTTGCTGATCGCGGCGATGGCGCGGGAGCGGGCTGATCACAATGTGGCGGGCGTGGAAATTTACTCGTCGAAGATGGAGATGCTCACCAAGGCGTTGGCGCAGGACGTGCCGATGCAGGTGTTGGACATGCCCATCGGGCAGTTGGTGCTGCAGGTCATCACCACGAAGCAGGAGCTGACGTCCGTGCAGGAGGCCGAGAAGGGCCGCTTGATTCGGGCCGGCGTGCCGATCCTGTCGGCCGTGCGGCAGGGCGAGGTCGAGGGCGTCGTGGTGGTGGATGCCTACGTGCCCGAGTCGCTGTTGGCGAAGATGGAAGGCATCGGCCAGCGCTACGCGGAGTACAAGCAGATCAAGGCGATGAAAAATCCGATCAAGGCCGGTGCCTACCTGTTTGTGGCCACGGTCACGGTGATGATTCTGTTCGGCGCGACCTGGTTCGGGTTTTACGTGGCGCGCAGCATTACGGTGCCGATCCAGCGGCTGGCGGAAGCGACGGAGGCGATTGCGCAAGGCGATTTGACCGTGCACATTCAGGCGCGGGCGACCGATGAAATCGGGACCTTGATCGAGTCGTTCAACCGCATGACGGCGGATCTGCGGACGAGCAAGGCGGAGATCGAGTCGGCCAACGACTCGCTGCGCCAGTCCAACGTGGAGATCGAGCGTCGGCGCGCCTACACGCAAACGGTGGTGGATACGATTGCGGCGGGCCTGCTGTCGATCGACCGGCAGGGCGTCATCACCACGTTCAATCCGTCGGCGGAGCGCATCCTCGGTATCTGGGCCGACCGCATTCACGGCCGGTCCGCGAACGAAGTGTTTAAGGAATATAAGCTCGACCTCTTTCAAACGGTCTATGACCGGATGCTCGCGGACCGTCGCGACACGCTCTCGCTGGAAGGGCAACTGGAGATGCAGGGGCGCCTGTTGACGATGGGCGTGAGCTGTTCGCGCATGCAGGAGGAAGGCGGGCGCGACCTGGGCTACGTGCTGATCTTTGAGGACCTCACGGAGTTGATCAAGGCGCAGAAGGCGTCGGCCTGGCAGGAAGTGGCCAAGCGGGTGGCGCACGAGATCAAGAATCCGCTCACGCCGATTCAATTGTCGGCGCAGCGGCTGCGTAAGAAATACTTCGAGCAGGCGCCGGACTTCGACAAGATTTTCGACGAGGCGACGCAGACCATCGTCAACGAGGTCGGCAGCCTCAAGAGCATGGTCGATGAGTTTTCCAAGTTCGCGCGCCTCCCGACGCCGCAGTTGGTGATGGGCTCGCTGAATGATGTGTTGCGCGAGGTGGTCACGCTGTATCAGAACGCGCACCGCGACGTGGAGATCATCGCGGAGCTGGATGATGTCCTGCCGAACCTGAAGTTCGATCGTGAACAAATCAAGCGCGTGCTGGTCAATTTATGCGATAACGGTATCCAGGCCATGAACCAGAAGGGCCGCCTGTGGGTGACGAGTAAGTTTGACGGGCGGCGACGCCGCGCGATCGTGACGGTCGCGGATGAGGGCAGCGGCATTTCCGCCGAGGATCAGGAGAAACTGTTCGTGCCCTATTTTTCGCGCAAGCGCACCGGGACCGGGCTGGGCCTGGCGATCAGTCGCCGCGTGATCAACGATCATGAGGGGCAAATCACCGCGGCAAACAATCAGCCGAAGGGCGCGGTCTTCACGTTTGAGTTGCCGGTGTGATGTGAGGACTGATCGCGCGAGGCTGCAGGGCGCAGCGTAGACCCGGGATTTGCGACGGACAGCTAAGGCAGACATCTAAGACAGACATCTGAGGCGGGAGTTGGAGTAGGGCATCGGAGGCGAGTAGGGAGCGATGGCGGACGCGATTCTGATAGTCGACGACGAAGTGGCGATTCTGAATTCGCTCGGCCAGATCCTGGAGGACGAGGGCTATCAGGTGCAGACGGCCAAGAGCGGCGTCGAGGCGTTGAAGATCGCCGCGACCGATCCGCCGGACCTGATGATGCTCGATATTTGGATGCCCGAGATGGACGGGCTGGAAACACTCAAGCGTCTGCGCGAGGCCACGCCGCACATCCAAGTGATGATGATGTCCGGCCACGGCTCCATCGACACCGCTGTGCGCGCCATCAAGCTCGGCGCTTACGACTACATCGAGAAGCCGCTCTCGCTCGAAAACGTCACGCTGCGCGTGCGCCATGCGCTCGATCAACATCGGCTGGAGCGCGAAAACCTCACCCTCCGCACGAAGGTCGAACGGAAGTTTGAACTGGTCGGGCGGTCGATGCCGATGCAGCGGTTGCGCGAGCTGATTGCGACGGCGGGACCGACCAACAGCCGCATCCTGATCGGCGGCGAAAACGGGACCGGCAAGGAATTGGTCGCGCGCGCGATTCATCAGCAGAGTCCCCGCGCGTCGAAGCCGTTTATCGCGGTGAATTGCGCGGCCATTCCCGAAACCCTGATCGAGAGCGAACTGTTCGGCCACGAAAAAGGCGCCTTCAGCGGCGCGATGACGCAGAAGCGCGGACAGTTCGAGCAGGCGGACGGCGGGACGTTATTCCTCGATGAAATTGGGGATATGAGTCTGGCGACCCAAGCGAAGGTGTTGCGCGCGTTGCAGGAGCAGCAGTTCAATCGCGTCGGCGGCACCAAGGTCATCAAGGTGGATGTGCGCGTGCTGGCCGCCTCGAACAAAGATTTGCAGCACGAAATCGAAGCCGGCCATTTTCGCGAGGACCTCTACTATCGCCTCAACGTGTTGCCCGTCACGGTGCCGCCGTTGCGCGCGCGTCGCGACGACATCCCGATGCTGGTCGATCACTTCATGCAGATTCACGTGTCGGAGCAGGGGCTCAAGCCCAAGCAGTTCAGTCCTGCCGCGATGGAGCAACTGCAACAGTATGAGTGGCCGGGGAATATTCGCGAGCTGCGCAACCTGGTCGAACGGTTGATGATTATGGTAGCCGGGTCGAGTGTCGACGAAAGTCATGTGGCGCTGGCGTTGCAGGCGCGGCCCACGGTTCACGGCGCCGCGGCGGCGCAGGTTGCCGCTCCGCCCGCGTTGGCGTTGAAGGACTACGAGTCGTTGCGTGATGCGCGGAACGCGTTCGAGAAGGACTACATCACGCGCAAGCTGAAGGAACACCGCTGGAACGTCTCCCGCACCGCCGATGATCTCAAGATCGAGCGGAGCCACTTGCACCGCAAGATCAAATTGCTCGCCATCGATCTTCGCCCGGAAAGTTGATGTGAGCGCCGACCGCGCGGCGATGTGCCGAGCGCGGGCGTTCGCAAGGCCGACAGCATCCTGCGTCGACGGAGCCGCCGTGTCGCAGTCGGCTGCCGGGTGACGCGCCGATACCGCCCTGAGAAGGAAGGACAGACCGATTCGTATGAAGACGCCACGCAATCCCGGCAGGAAGAAGCCGTTTCAGAAGGGCTCGTTCAAGCCCAATCGATCCTCGTCTGGCGGCCCGCGGCCCGGCGGCTTCACGTCCGCGCGCCCGCGAACGGGTGGATTCACACCCGGCGGTCCGCGCCGAGGCGACGACGGCCGCAAGGGCAGCTTCGGCAGCATGGGACAAGGCAGTGCGCGACCTGGGGCAGGCAGGCCGGGGAGTCCGACGCTTGGGGGATTTTCGGCAGGTGGCGAGCGCCCGCGAGGAGGGCAATCAGAAGGCGGACCATCGAGAGGTGGAGCATTCAGAGGCGGACCACCAAGAGGTGCAGATTCAAGAGCGGGGCGACCGGGCGGCTTTACGCCTGACCGTGCACGCTCCGGGAGTTTTCGACCGGGCAGTCCACGGCCTGGCAGCGGCAAGCCGGGCGGTCCGACGTTAGGTGGTTTCTCCTCCGCGAACACAAGACAGGACAGTCGCCCGTCCGGCGCGCCGACGCTCGGCGGCTACAAGCTGACCGGCCCGCGCGGCAGCGGCGGCATGGCGCAAGGCCCGAGGCCGGGAAGTCCCAGGCCCGGAGGCCCGACGCTCGGCGGCTATCGACCAGAAGGCCCGCGCCCAGGCGGCTTCACGGCTGACCGTGCGCGCACGAGCGGGTTTTCCCCTAGTGGACCGCGCCGCGAGAGCGGTGACCAGCGCAGCGCAAGGCCGGGGAATCTCCCACAGAGTCGGCCCACGCTTGGCGGGTTTGAGGCGGGGCATCCGATCCCGATTCGTTCAAAGCCCGGCGGCCCGACATTGGGCGGCTTCCGCCCCGGCACGTCGCGATCGCGCGGCGCAAAATCACCGCGTCCCGTCGTGGGCGGTGAGGATCAGCGCGCGGCACGACCTGTTCCGTCACCGCCGGCCGGTCCAACACTCGGTGGTGTGAAGGGCTCTCCGCCCAGGCCCGGTGCCGGGAGCCGGAGAGTGGCGTCTGAAGGCTTCAAGCCCGATCGTGTGAAGGTCCGCAAGCCACAGGTCGGCGGTCTTGTGCCTGGTGGGCTTAGGGCGGTCGCGCAGAAGCAAGCCCAGACTGCGCGTCGATCTCCGACGACGCCTGCAGCGCCGGTGCGCGCGCCTCAACCGAAGCCTCGCGCTGCGGAGCATGAGACAGTGGCGACGCTTCAGGAGGCGCCGCCGTCTGAACAATTGATAGCGGACAAAGCGATCGTGTCGGATAAGCCGAAGTCGGATGTTCTTCCTGCGGCTGACTCAAAGCCCGCTAAACCGAAGCTCAAAGACCCAAAGCCCAAGGTCGCCAAGGCGAGCAAGCCAAAGCTGCCGGTTCCAACGCCGGAGGCTGAGGCAGAGCTGAGCGAGTCATTGAGCGCGTCACAGCCGGAGCCTGTTCTCGCCGACAAGCTTCCCCATGAGAGTCCTGCATCAGAGAGTCTGACGCTTGAAAGCCTTGAGTCGACGCTGCAGAAGCAAGAGCCGCCGAAGGCCGAGCAGCCGAAGGTAGAACATCTCAAGCCAGAAAAACCCAGGCCGGAACAACGCAAGCCGGAGCAGCCGAGGATAGAGCGGCTCGATCTGGAGCAGCCTAAGCCGGAGCAGCCTAAGCCGGAACATCTCAGAACGGCGCAGCCGAAGCCCGATCAGTCAAAGCTCATCAGCCGGAAGCCGAGCGGTCCGTCGGAGCCCCTGCGCGTGACGATCGAAAAACTCGTCCAGGGCGGCTATGGCCTGGCGCGTGATGGGGGGCAGGCGATCTTCGTACGCGGGGCGATTCCGGGCGAGACGTTGGATGTCTCCGTTGCGCAGTCGCACAAACAATATCGCGAAGCGGCGGTGGTGGGGATTGTCGAGGTCTCCGCCGATCGTGTGACGCCGCCCTGTCCGGTCTACGGCACCTGCGGCGGCTGCCATTTGCAGCACATCCGATACGACGCGCAACTGGCGTTGAAGCGGGAGATGTTTCTCGAAACCTTGGCGCGCGTGGGAAAGATCGAGCTGCCGGACGCGGCGCATGTGCCGCCGGTCGTGGCCGCTTCGCAGGATTACGGCACCCGCTCGGTGGTGCGGTTCGCGGTGCTGCGGCAAAACGATGGGCTGTCCCTGGGATTTTATCGCGAAGGTAGCGCCAAGGTCATTCCGGTGACCGATTGTGTGGTGTTGCCTGATTCCTTGCGCGCGGTGGTGGCCCAATTGTCTGTGCGGCTCGCCGCATGGTCGCGGCCTTCGTGCCGGATCGAGTCGATTGAGCTGCGCGCCTCCACGTCGTCGAGCGAGGTCCTCGCGGTGTTGCAGACGGACGCGCGTGCGAAGCGGCAGTCCGATGCTGTGTTCCAGCTGATGCGCGGCTTGCCCGGTCTGGTGGGCTGCGTGGTGCAGGGCGCAGCGGAGGCGCGGAGCCCGCGTTGGGCCGAGGGGCAGGAGTGGGTGTCGGAACGCTTAGACGACATGCTGATCCGCATCAGCGACCGCTCGTTTCTGCAATCCAACTGGTCGATCAACAAGCTGCTCTCCGAGACGGTCGTCGACTGGGCCGCGCCTACGCCGGGCCTGCGTGTGTTGGAACTGTACGCGGGGATCGGCACACTGGGGCTGCCGCTGGCCAAGCGTGGGGCGCTGGTGACGTTGGTCGAGGGCAATCCCACGGCGTTGGCCGACGCGCGGCGCGCGGCGGAAGGCAATCACATCGGCCGGTGCCGCTTTCGTCCGATGGCGGCGGAAGCCTTTCTGCCGACGGCGACTCCGGGCGACTACGATCTGGTGCTCATCGACCCGCCGCGCACCGGCCTCACGCCGGAGGCGCTCGACGGGGTGGCCGCCTTGAAGGCCCCGCGCTTGCTCTATGTGTCCTGCGATCCGGCGACGTTGGCGCGCGATCTAGGACGGCTCCGCGCCGCCGTGAGCGCACCGGACCGCGTCTATACCATTGCGCGGCTGCACACGTTCGACATGTTCCCGCAGACGGCGCACCTGGAAGCGCTGGTGGAATTGCATCGGGTGCCTGAACCGGCGCGTTGACCTCGTCGCGCCCCCTGGGTACACTGCGCCTCCCATGACCACTTATCGCCAAGCCGGCGTCGATATCGAAGCCGGCAATGAATTCGTGCGGCGGATCAAGCCGCTGGTACGCGCCACCTTTCGCCCGGAAGTCCTGTCGGATCTCGGCGGCTTCGGCGGGCTGTTCCGCTTCGATCCCAAAAAATATACCGACCCGGTGCTGGTCTCCGGCACGGACGGCGTCGGCACCAAGCTGAAGATCGCCTTTCTGACCGGCAAGCACGACACGGTCGGCATCGATCTCGTGGCCATGTCCGTGAACGACATCGTCGTCAGCGGCGCCGAGCCCCTGTTCTTTCTCGATTATTTCGCCACCGGCAAGTTGGCGATCGACACGGCGGAAAGCGTCGTGCGCGGCATTGCCGAGGGCTGCCGCCAAGCCGGGTGCGCGCTGATCGGCGGCGAGACCGCTGAAATGCCGTCGTTCTATGCGGACGGGGAGTATGACCTGGCCGGATTCGCCGTGGGTGTCGTGGATCGCCCCAAAGTCATCGACGGGCGGAGCATTGCGCCTGGAGATGTGCTGATCGGCGTCGCCTCCAGCGGCCTCCATAGCAACGGCTTTTCGCTGGCACGCAAGGCATTGCTCGACCAGGGGCGATTGACCGTCACGACGAGACAGGATGAGTTGGGGGCGACGGTCGGCGAGGCGCTGCTCACGCCCACCAGGATATACGTCAAGCAGGTCTTAGCCGTGGCCGCGCAGGGCGCGCTCAAAGGCGTGGCCCACATCACCGGCGGCGGCATTACGGAAAATCTCCCGAGGGTCTTTCCCAAGGGCTGCGACGCGGTGATTCGGCGCGCGAGCTGGACCGTGCCGCCGATCTTTTCGCTGATCCAACGGCTTGGGCAGGTCGACGCCGACGAGATGTATCGCGTGTTCAATATGGGCATCGGGCTGATCCTCGTGGTGCCGGCCGAAGCGGCCGCTGCCACCATCACCACGGTCGGGACGTTCGGCGATCGCGCCTGGGTGATCGGCGAGATCGTTGCAGGCGCGGCCGACGAGCGGAGCGTGCGCTATGTCGGTTAACGGCAAGGCGAGGCGCGTGCGCATCGGCGTGTTGGCGTCCGGCCGAGGATCCAACCTGCAAGCCATCATCGATGCGATCGAAGCGGGCAGCCTGCACGCCCAGCTCGTCGTCGTCATCAGTAACAAGCGGGACGCCCAGGCCTTGGAGCGCGCGCAGCGCCATCGCACGGAGGCCGTCTTTGTCGATCCCAAACCGTTCGCCGGGCAGCCGGATGCGCGGGAGGCCTACGACCGCGCCCTGTTGGACGTGCTGCACAAACACGACGTGGAGCTGGTGCTGCTGGCCGGCTACATGAAAATTGTGACGCCGATTTTGATCGGGGCGTTTGAAAACCGGATCATGAACATCCATCCGTCGCTGCTGCCGTCGTTCCCCGGGCTGGACGTGCAGAAGAAGGCCTTGGAGCATGGCGTGAAATTGGCCGGCTGCACCGTGCATTTCGTCACGCCGGGTGTGGACGAGGGGCCGATCATCGTCCAAGCGGCCGTGCCGGTGCTGGCCGACGATACGCCCGAGACGCTGGCTGCGCGGATTTTGGTCGAGGAGCATCGCATCTATCCGCGCGCGGTGCAGTTGTTTGCCGAGGGCCGGTTGCGCGTGGAGGGGCGGCGCGTGCTTGTGGAGGGCGGGGCGGCGGTGTCCGCGGCGGCCTTGCATAACCCGTGATCTCCGGCGAGGGGCCTTTGCGCTTCGACGTGCTGGACGAGCAGGTGCGGATGACCTGTGTCCGCCTGCAGGTTGAGCGTACGTCGGTGCGCTTGCGCAGCGAGTGGATGGCGCGCACGGAGGCCTCCGCGCTGATCGAGCTGACCAAGCGGCAGGTGGCGGCGTTGTTTCCCGAGAAGGCGGAGCTGTTCGAACTGCTCCTGCGCCCGCGCTTCGAGCGCTTCTATCAGGAGCGTGTGCTGGCGGAGTGGGGCCTGGGCGATTCTGTGAACTAGCGGACGTCCGCTGCGTCGCGGCTGCAGAGAGAACCGACGTCGAAGGTGAGGGTGGGGCATCGTCCGCGTGGAGCCTGGTCGTTGGCAGCCGGCGTCTGCGCCGCTCGGCAGCGTCACTGGATCGTTTGCGCAGCTCCATCCACGTCGCTGCTGGTCGTCAGAATATTTTTTACACTTGGTAGAGTCTTGCCGGTCGCTTGTGTATAATCGGCCCGGTTGAGCGAGCGTCGGATTTCCTCCCCGTCTCCTCCGCAGCATTCCAACCCTGAGCGCTGGTGCTCAGGTCTCCTGCGGTTCAAAAGACCGGCGCTCGCATCGGATTTAGGTTGGTTGGGGGGCTAGCTCAGTTGGGAGAGCACTACGTTCGCAACGTAGGGGTCGGGGGTTCGACTCCCCTGCCCTCCACCATACCGCACCGCCCATGATCGGTGCGGCACATCCCTGAATCGATCCGGCATCGCTTCCTCTTCACCGCATCCTCAGGCGAATCGTTCCGGCGCGGCTTTCCCGCTGTGCTCCTTGCATCCAAGCGGGGATCCCTCGCGCCGCTCTTCCACCCATAGCCTCTGACATAGCCTAAAACGACACCCGACCACATCGGTATATACCTAAGTAACAGATCTATATGAGCGAAATTCAAAAGATTGAATTGGGTTCGGACGGTAATGCCCAATTTTATCCCTGGATCAGCAGGAAGCCGTGCTGAAGCTGGTGGTGCTGAAATTCTATTTCTTCCACTAAACACTAGAGAGCTGCCTCCACAGATGAGGCAATTCAATATTTCAAGATGACTAAGCATCCCTTCCTTATCGCTGTGGGTGCGGGTATCGGATTTTTCGCAATCGGGGCGTATCTGTATGTCTCCTACCATATTAGTTCACCTTCAGCGACAGGCTATGAAAAACTCTGGGATTGGCAATTGATGTTTTATATAGGCATGTTCATCCCTATTTTATGTCTAGCTCTACTTAGCCTGCTTGTTGTCAAGTTGCTGATTTGGCGCGTAGGGGGTGGTGCGCATCCACGGGATAAAGAAAATTGAAACTGTCCAGTCCGCCTGTCCAAAATGGCGGAGATGGCGCGGACACAGGAGATATACGCGGACGCATGAGTAACTTTCCTGGTAGAACGAGCACCGGAGTCCACCGTTGATGCTTGAATCGGACACCATCCACCGCTCCTACGACGCCGTGAATCGCTTGATGGGGGTAAGCGGCGCCCTCTCGGGCAGTTTTACCTACGATGCGCTGGGGAGTCGCTGGTGTTAAGCGACGCGCAGGGCGCGGCCGGCACGGCCTCGACGTATGAGCCCTTCGGCACGACGGGGACCACCGGCGCCGCCTCATCCAACCCCTTGTACTTCACCGGCCGCGAGCAGGACGCCCCCGGCCTCTATTACTATCGAGCACGCTATTATCAGCCGAGGTTGCAGCGGTTTATTGCTGAAGATCCGATCGGGTTTGCGGGAGGCATAAACGTCTTCTCATACACAGAGAATAGTCCTCTCGCATGGAAGGACCCCTTGGGTCTGATGGCAATGAGGCCACCATTCCCACGCGTTCCTCCTCCGCCTGTTACGCAACCCAAGCCTCCAGGGTGGACTCCAAATTGGGAATGGCGATACCCGGCTACAAAAGGCGAACCTCGCTGGTTCGATCCAAACGGGGGAGAGTGGCGCTGGCATGCGCCCGATAAATGGCATCCGAATGGCCACTGGGACTATAACCCTTGGGATAACTGGAACAGTCCGTGGCAGAACGTTCCGCCGGGAGTCATTCCCCCCGTAACACCAGTCCCCCGGATACCCTCAGGTTCGCAAAGTGGAAATGGGCAAAGTGGAAATGGAGCAAATCAGGGGATTGGAAATAAGAAAGACCCAGCTCGTCCGCCCATGCCGGATTGGCAGAAACGCTGTGCCCAAGATCCTATGTGCAGTTGAAGCGCCATCACAATGAATGCTGCCGTGGGAGGCTATATGGCTGAACCAACAAATCGCACAAACAAAATCTTGGTTGACTACTACGACGGGGCCTATGGGCCAACTATTCGAATAGACACTAAGTCCATGGAAGAACTTATAAGAGTCAAAGAACTCTTGTCTCGTTTGGCTCTGACTGACAAAGAGATTGATATCTCCACAAATGATTTGTTCACTTTGAAAGGCGTCGAATCATTGATTCTGAAGCGGGTTCCGCCGGTAAGTAAGCGAGAGAAGGCTCTTGAGAGATCCAACCCTGACAGCTTTGCCTTTGAATGGGCACTGGCCTCTGAGGGATGGGAGAGATGTGTAGGGTTAGTAGAAGGCTTAATCAACGACAACTCTCCTGCGCATCAATATTTAACGCGAGAGGGCTTCGACGACGCACTTATAGAACTTGCGTTTCAGGAAGGTGCTGGAGGCTAGGGGAAAGAAAATAGGGACAGGCTGGATTTCTGATGATCGCCGTAGCTGAAATAGAACTTAGGGGTACTCAGAACAGTGGGGATACGTCTGCTTGCGTCACGAAGATCACGGACGCCCTGAATCAGATCACGCGGTATACCTACGACCCGGCGAACGGGAACCTCCTCACCGTCACCGATCCCCGCAACCAGACCACCACCGTGGCCTACAACGGTTTCGGGCAGCCGGCGAGCGTGACCGATCCACTGAACCACCTCACGATCTTCGAGTATGACCCGCTCGGCAACCTCATCGCCACCACCGATACCGTGGGGAATGTGACGCGACGCGCCTATGACGCCGTGAGTCGATTGATCGAGCTCACCGATCCACGGGGCAAGACCACGACGTTTACCTATGACGGGGTGAATCAGGTGAAAACCCTGACCGACGCCCTCGCGGGGGTGACCAGATTCGACTACGATCCCAACGGAAATCTGCTCACGCTCACCGATGCCAAGAATCAGACGACGACCTATACCTATGACAATATGGATCGGCTGGAGACGCGAACGGATGCGCTGAATCGGACCGAGCGGTATCACTACGATCTGGCGAGCAATCTCACGGAATTCACCGACCGCAAGAACCAGGTGACGACGTTCCAGTCTGACCCGCTCGATCGGCGGACGCTGACGACCTATGCCGACAGCACCAGCGTTGGCGTGACCTACGACACGGTGGGCAATGTCACGAAGCTGGTCGACAGTGCGGCAGGGGCGATCGACTGGTCGTACGACGTACTGGATCGGGTGACGCAGGAGGTCACGCCGCAAGGCATCGTGACCTACAGCTACGATGTCCTGAGCCGCCGACTCACGATGCGGGCCAATGCGCAGCCGCCCGTCACCTATGGGTACGATGCCAATTCCCAACTCGCGCAGCTGATCTGAGAAAGGGTCGGGAGTGGTACATGGTAGGTGGCCTAGGTATGCTGCTGCCATGGTGGGAGGCGAGCCAGCCAAGTGGGTCCGACTCATTTGCAAGGAGTAGGATTGGTGGTGCATAGAACACCTTTGAGTTGCGTCCAACCCAGGCATCTAATGTGACGCGTACAGGACGCTCCATGCGGGGTGGAAGACCTGGCCTCAATCCTGCTGTTGTGACATTCACCTCGCGTACCCTATTCTGATCACTGTCGGTGAAAAGGCCGCCGAGTAAGTCCCTCACCAGACACCTTCGCACCGTGCCTTCCGTCGCCGCCCATGTGGAGGACCGTCACACATTGCACCATCGCCGGTACTGGGCTATCGTTTGCGATCTTGAAGGTATGTGACGCGGATAGAGCATGGCAGATCCGAGTCATAGCTGGATCCGTCTCAACAGAGCTGGGCTGTACAAGAGAAAGGGCGAGATCAATGCAGGCGACGCAGGAACAGGTCCATGCGGGGCAAGCCGTCTATACGAAGCGGGCCCTGAGAGCGTACGACTTGGTCGTGCTTGGCCTCTCCAACCGGTTTCTCTGGAAGTGTCCCACGCAAAGACTTCTCGATCACTACAACCGCTACATCAGCACGAATCATCTCGATGTTGGAGTGGGCACGGGCTATTTCCTGGATAAGTGCCGCTTTCCATCGCCGACGCCACGTATCGCGCTGATGGACCTCAATCCAAACACGTTGGAGTTCGCGTCCGAACGCATCGAGAGATACAAACCCGAATCCTATCGTCGTAGTGTCCTGGATCCGATACAGATTGATGCGCCAAAGTTTGATTCCGTGGGAATCAACTACCTCTTGCATTGCGTTCCGGGCACCATCGAATCAAAGGCCGTCGCTTTCGATCACTTAAAGGTCCTGATGAACCCGCAGGCGGTTCTCTTCGGTGCAACGCTGCTACAGGGTGGGGTACCTCGAAGCCGGCTTGCGAAGTGCCTGATGGGCATCTACAACGAGAAAGGTATTTTCTCGAACGAGGCGGATCACCTCGATGGCTTGATCGAAGAGTTGAGGAAGCGATTTAACGATGTATCGGTTGAAGTCGTGGGCTGTGCCGCGTTGTTCTCTGGCCGTGCATGAAGCCCAACCGCGGCGTCTCCAGCCGATGGCTCTCGCTCTCCGGGCTCGGTCCGAAGTTGAAACGAGGGCGGTTAATAAGAGTCGATAGTAAGGGGTTGGGAGTCATTGCCGAACTAAGACAACTTAGTGGGATGTCCAATGAGAAAGTTGCGCCGGTGAACATCCGCGTCTTTGGTGAGCAGGGTATACCCATGTTGCGTCGCATCTCGCCAGGCAGCTTCATTCGGCCCCCGGCTCAGGCCTACCTCCGCCTCCTTTTCTGTCGTCCTTGATTTCTGTTTTCTGCGACGACCGCTAGAGGACCTTGCACACCGCTTTTGTTTTCCTATACTTGAAACCTCAGGAGATGGTCTCCTCCTGTAACCGCCGCTTTGGCTGATGATACCGACCCGCTCAATGATCTTTGTCTTCCTGAAGTTCATGCGAGGCGATTAAGCAAGGAGAAGCCGGATGGGAGCGTATGCGATCATGGCAGTGGGTGGCGGTGCGGCCATCGGAGCGTGGGTGCGATGGGGGTTGGGCTATGCGCTCAATCCCGTCTTTCCCACCGTACCGCTGGGTACGCTATGCGCTAATCTTCTAGGCGGATTTTTGATCGGACTGGTCCTAGGCATTCTCTCGCATTACGAAAGCGTACCTCTGGAATTGCGGCTTTTGATGACGACAGGATTTTTGGGAGGGTTGACCACTTTCTCGACATTTGCAGCGGAAGTGGTCACCCTGATTGTACGGGGCGAATATGGCTGGGCGACCGCTATGACGCTAGGCCACGTCATCGGCTCACTGGCCATGACCGGCCTGGGTATCGCTACGATGAGCCTGTTTAAGCCGTGAGGAGTATCGGGCGGCTCACGTCTCCGCAGGCAAGGGAGCATCATCATGAGAGGCACCTATCTCAAGTTTTATGTGCAAGAAAAGAGGAAGCACGAGCATATCCTCTTATATGAATGGATACTCGAGCGTGCCAAAGCATTGGGTGTTCAAGGCGGCTCAGCCTTCCGAGCCATTGCGGGATTCGGCCGACACGGCACCTTGCATGAAGAGCATTTCTTTGTCACTAAGGGGTCGGGAGTCGTTGATGCGCCATCGCTCGGGGCAATTGCCGTGGATGGAGTGGTGCTTGGGGGATTGGTCAGGGTGGGTACTGGCTGTGGCCGATTCTGAAGGAATCCTCATGATGGCTTCATGGGCGATTTATCTTCCCGCGGTAGGCTGGACTCAAGGGGCGAGGGAGTTCACCACATACGCGAGGAGGTTGTCATGAAGAAGAGTGTATCCATCCTGGGCATGGCCGTGATCATGGCGTCGTTTGCCGGTGCGGCCTTTGCGGACACGAAGCATGCGCAGGTGCCGAAGACGGCGGTGTCGATGGAGCAGGCGATGAAGGCGGCGACGGATCGCTATCCGGGCCGCGTGATCGAAGCCGAGTTGGAAGCGGAAGATGGGGCAGCGGAGTATGAGATCACGGTGGTCAGCGCCAGCGGTGAGCAGCGTGAAGTGAAAGTGGATGCCCAGTCCGGAAAGGTCTCCGAGGAGTCGGAGGGCGAGAAGCGCGCCCACGACACAAAGTAACAAAGGCCTCAGGCAGTCGCGGGGTCGTGCGCTACGGCCCCGCGATCGCTGCCAACCGTGCCGTGGCTTGGGTTCACCAACGTATGGCGCAGCCGCCATCACACACAGGAGCTTCTCATGGACGTCCCTCTACATCCGATGCTGGTACATTTTCCGATTGCGTTGCTGTTTGTCAGTGCGCTGTTCGATCTCCTGAGTCGCGCGCTTGGGCGGGACAGCCTGCGTGACGCCGCGCTGTGGCTGCTGGGCTTGGGCATTCTCGGCGGGGCGGCGAGTGCCGTGGCTGGTACGATGGCGGAAGAGGCGGCCGAAAAGGCCGGCGTCGCCGAATCGCTGATCGAGACGCATGAGGCACTGGCCTTTGCCACGTTGGGTGTGATGGTCGTGCTGTTTCTCTATCGCCTCTGGTGTCGGAATCAGTTCACTCCCGCGACCTTTGCCGTCTATGCCGTGGGCCTGGTCATCGGCCTGGGTGCGATCAGCGCGACGGGACACACCGGCGGGGAGCTGGTCTACGAGCATGGCGCGGGGATGGCGCCGTCTGCGGCTGCCACGGTGCGGGCGATTGCCGAGGCTGCGCCGGCTCGGTAGAATCCCTGCCGACGGTACGCGATGCGCTTACTTGTGGTTGAAGACGATCCGAATCTTGCCGCGTTTATCCAGAAAGGACTGCGCGAGGAGTCCTATGCGGTGGATATCGCCGCGGATGGCGAGGAGGGCCTGTCGATGGCGACGACGACGCCGTACGATGTGCTCATCCTCGATGTGATGCTGCCCAAGCTGGATGGGTTGACGATGTGTCGTCGATTGCGCGCGTCCGGGTCCGTCACGCCGATTCTGCTGCTGACCGCGAAGGGCACGGTTGACGACCGCGTCACCGGCCTCAACATGGGGGCGGATGACTACCTGACCAAGCCCTTTGCCTTCGTGGAATTACTGGCGCGCGTACGTGCGCTGCTGCGGCGCGGCGCGCATGAGGTAACGCCGCGGTTGGCGGTGGCCGATCTGGAGGTCGATCCGGTTGCGCATCGCGTGTGGCGCGGCGGGCGTGCGATTGCGTTGACGAATAAGGAGTACGCGCTGTTGGAGTATCTGTTGCGCAACCGTGGGCGAGTCCTGACGCGCACGGCGATCATCGAGCATGTCTGGGATATCCACTACGACGGCATGACCAATATCGTCGATGTGCACATCCGGGCGCTGCGCGCCAAAGTCGACCGGGAGGCGACGCACCCGTTGATTCATACCGTCCGCGGCGTCGGCTACGTGCTGAAGGTGGCGGACGACTAGGCGATGGCGTCCTTTCGCACGCGAATTCAGCGCTCTGCCTTGGCCGTGAGCGTGCTGTTGCTGGCCGGCCTGTCCGTCTCCATCTATGCCGGCTTGGCTGCTCTGCTGGGACGCCATGTGGATGCGGAGCTCGTGGCGCTCGCCGAATCCGAGGCGCGTCGTGTCGAGGCGACCACCGGCACGCTGACGGCGCGCGATGATGAGGACGAGCACGAGCTGCGGGAAGCTGCGCGCGGGGCCACGATCCTGAATCTGGTCGGCGCGCCGGTGTGGAAGGGGGAAGCGGCGGTCGTGCGTGCGCCGCTTGCGCCCGATCTGCTGGCCGCCGCGACGCGTGGCGGAACGGTCTACGACACGCTGTCCGAAGCTCGGGAGGAGGCCGTTCGCCGCATTACCTTCCCGATCGTGCGCGACGGTCGTGTGATCTACCTGTTACAAGTCGAAGCCTCGCTCCGCCTGCTTCATCGCACATTGCGTCTACTGCTGCTCCTGCTGGTTGCAACCTCCGCGACCATGGTGGCGCTTGCCTGGTTCGCGAGCCGATGGGTAGCGCGGCGGGCCCTGGCGCCCGTCGTGGCGCTGACGGCAACCGCTGAGCGCATTGCGGTGCCCTCGCTGCATCAGCGGTTGACGCTGGATGCCTCGTATGAGGAGTTCGCGCGCTTGGCGCAGGTCTTCAACGCGATGCTCGATCGGTTGCGGAAGGCGTTCGAGGGGCAGCGGCAGTTCATCGCCGACGCCGCGCATGAGGTGCAGACGCCGCTGACCGTCATCAAGGGCACGATTGAAGTCGCGCTGCAGCAGGACCGTCGCAACGAGGACTATCGGGACGTGCTGGTGACCAACCTCGGGCAGGTGGAGCGGCTGACCACGTTGACGCGTTCGCTCCTGACGCTCGCGCAATTCTCAGGCGACCGGCCTCCCGTGACGCTGGCGCCGTTGGCCCTGGAGCCGTTGCTGCAGCAGGTAGTGAAGGATCTGGCGTTGCTTGCGGAGGATCGTCAGATTCAGCTGACGTGCGTCGCGCAGCCGGTGCCTCGGATCATGGGTGATGCGGGTCGGCTGACGCAGGTGCTCGTGAATCTCTTGGACAATGCGTTGGCGCATACGTCGCCCGGCGGCACGGTCACCGTGCGTCTGGCGGCGGTGTCGGACTGGGCGATCATGGAAGTGGCGGATACCGGTGTCGGGATCGACGCGCAGCATCTGCCGCATCTGTTTGAGCGTTTCTATCGCGCGGACTCGGCGCGCACCCGCGCGCTAGGGGGAACCGGTCTGGGGTTGGCGATCGTGAAGGAAATTGTCGAAGCTCACGGCGGCACGGTGCGTGTGGCGAGCGTCGTCGGGCAGGGCAGTACGTTCACCGTAGCCCTGCCGTTAATGGCGTCCGAGGGGGCAGCCGACGACCCGCCGATGGCTTCGTCTAGTGCCGCGCCCGATGCATCCACGCATAGACCGTCGGAATAACCAAGAGCGTCAGCACCGTCGACGTGAAGAGCCCGCCGATGACGACGGTAGCGAGCGGACGTTGCACCTCCGCGCCCATGCTGGTGGCCAGCGCCATCGGTACGAACCCTAAGCTGGCCACGAGCGCCGTCATCAGGACCGGCCGCAGTCGATCCATCGCACCTTCATACACGGCGTCCTCCGTGCTGCGCCCCTCCGCTTCGAGCTGCCGGATGTGACTGACCAGCACCACCCCGTTCAAGACCGCGATCCCGAACAGCGCGATAAAACCGATCACGGCAGAAATGCTTAAGGGCAGTCCGCGGGCCCACAGCGCCAGCAGTCCGCCCGAGAGCGCCAGCGGCACGTTGAAGAAAATCAGCAGCGCCGGGCGCATGGCGCCGAAGATGACGGTCAGGACGCCGAGGATGGCCAAGAGCGTCAGCGGCACCACGATCGCCAGGCGCCGCGTGGCTTCCTGCAAGTGTTCGAACTGGCCGCCCCAGGTCAATTCGTAGCCCGGCGGCAAGCGAACGGCGTCGGCGACGGCCCGTTGTGCCTCCGCGACGAAGCTGCCGAGGTCGCGCCCGCGAATGTTGGTCTCCACCACGATGCGGCGTTCGACATGTTCGCGGCTGACCTGCGCGGGGCCGGAATCCACGCGGATGGTGGCAACGCGCGAGAGGGGCACCAGCTCGGCGTGCATCGTGGGGATCAAGAGGCTCCCGAGCGCGGCCGGATCAATCGACGAGGCATCGGGCAGCCGCACCACCAACTCAAAACGTCGCGCGCCCTGCACCACCGTGCCGACCACCGTGCCGACGCGCGTGGTTTGCATCAGGGCCAGCACTTCGCGGGCGGTCAGGCCGTAGCGGGCGATATCGTCGCGGTTGATGATGACGCGGAGAAGCGGCAAGCCGGCTACTTGTTCGACTTTCACATCGGCGGAGCCCTGCACCTTTTCCAATGCGCGCGCGACGAGCTCGGCCTGTTTGGCCAGCACGTCGAGGTCGGGGCCGAAGATCTTAACGGCCAGATCGGACCGGACGCCGGCGATCAATTCGTTGAAGCGCATTTCGATCGGTTGCGTGAAGCCCAGGCCCACACCCGGTACCTTGTCGTCGATGGCCTGTTTGAAGTGTGCAATCAGTTCTTCGCGTGTGTGTGCGGTCGTCCACTCCGACTGCGGTCGCAAAATCACAAAGACGTCGGACATCTCGACGCCCATCACGTCGGTGGCCACTTCGGGGCTGCCGGTGCGGGTGACGACCTGGGTGACTTCCGGGAACTGCCGGAGCACGCGTTCGATCTCGAGCGCCGAGGCAACCGATTCGGTCAATGAGACACTCGGCAGCCGCCAGACCTGCATCGCGAGATCGCCTTCTTCCAGCCGCGGGACGAATTCCACGCCGAGTGTCATGCCGAGTGCGAGGCTGACGACGAAGAGCAGCACGGCGAGGCCGACCGGGCGACTTGGCGCGGCCAGCACGCGCCGCAGCCAAGGTTCGTAGGCGCGGCGCAGCTTGCGAATGAGCCAGGTTTCTTCCGGGTTCGTGTCGGTCGGCGTCGCGGCGTCGTGCGCGGCGGTCGAGGCTGTCGATCCGGTGGAGCCGCTGCGGGCAAACCAATAGCAGAGCAGCGGAATGACGGTGACGGCCAGGAGCAGCGAGCCCGCGAGCGCCATGATGACCGTGGTCGCCATGGGGCGAAACATTTTTCCTTCCACACCGGTCAAGCTGAGGATCGGGACGTAGACGAGGATGATGATGCCGACGGCGAATCCCATGGGACGGAGTACTTCGCGTCCTGCGGCGAGGATGACGTCGCGTCGCGCGTCGGGCGAACGGTCCGCGGCGTGGCGGGCCTCCGAGAGTCGCCGCAGGATGTTGTCCACCATCACGACGGAGCCGTCGACCAGCAGGCCGAAGTCGATCGCGCCGAGACTCATCAGGTTGCCGGAGAGTCCGGCCTGCACCATGCCGGTAAAGGCGATCAGCATGGAGAGGGGAATGGCGGACGCGACGATCAATCCGGCGCGCACGTCGCCTAAGAAGACGAACAGGACCGCGATCACCAAGGCGCCGCCTTCCAGGAGGTTGTTGCGGACAGTGCGAATGACTTTCCCGACGAAGAGGGTGCGGTCGTAATAGGGCTCGATGGTGATGCCGGGCGGCAGCGTGCGCTGAATCTGCTCTACGCGCGCCTTCACCTGCGTGACGACACGGTGCGCGTTTTCGCCGGCTAACATTTGCACCATGCCGATGACGGTTTCGCCGTCGCCCATGGCCGTGGCCGCGCCGATGCGCAGGCCGGAGGCGGCCTTCACTTCGCCCACGTCGGAAATGTAAATGGGCACGCCGCCGGGTCCGTGCGCGACCACCATGCGGGCGATGTCGGCGGGTTGTGTCGCCAAGGCCTCGCCGCGGATCAGCACCTGCTCGCGATGGCGTTCGATGTAGCCGCCGCCCACCAGCGCGTTGTTTTGCTCCAGCGCGTCGAACACCTGCTTGAGCGACAGCTTCAACGACACGAGCTTGGCCGGGTCCACGACCACATGAAATTGTTGCGGTTCGCCGCCCCAGATATTTACTTCCACAACGCCGGGGACCGCGCGCAGCTTCATCCCGATGTCCCATTCCAACATCGTGCGCAATTCCATGGCGCTGTGGCCCGGTGCCTTCAGGGTAAATTGGTAGACCTCTCCCAGGCCGGTGGTGAGCGGGCCCATCGCCGGCCGTCCGTACTCAGCGGGAATGCGTGCCGCGGCCTGAGACAGGCGCTCGGCCACCAGTTGGCGAGCTCGGTAGATATCCGTCGCGTCGTCGAAGATGGCCGTCACGGCGGAGAGTCCGAAGCGCGACACGGAGCGCAGTTCGCGCAGGGCCGGGAGACCGTTCAACGCCGACTCGATGGGAAAGGTGATGAACTGTTCGACTTCCACCGGGCCGAGGGCGGGGGCACGCGTGAGCACCTGCACCTGGATCGGCGTGAGATCCGGGACCGCGTCAATGGACAGATTGGAAAACGACCAGAGCCCGCCGACGATCACGGCGAACATGGCGACGAGCGTGAAAAATCGATAGCGGAGGGACAGCGTGAGTAAGCGATCCATCGCCGTCAGTCTCCCGATCCGATGTGCGCCTTGAGCAGCACGTTCTTGAGGTCGAACACGCCGTCCACGACGATGCGGTCGCCCTCGCGCACGCCGGTGCTGATCGCAACCAGGCCGTCGCCTTCGCGACCCGTTTCGATGGGGGCAAAGCGATAGCCGCCCTCCTGTTCGATGAACAGGCCTCGTTGCCCGTCGATAGTGGTGACGGCGGAGAGGGGCACCGCCACTGTCGGCGCGCTCGTCACGGTCAACCCCACGTCCACATATTCGCGCGGCTTCAGGACGCCCTGCGGATTGTTGACCTCGAACCGCACCTGGATGGTCCGCGTCGTTTCGTCCGCCACGGGGGCTAGGTACGTCAGCGGCGCCGTCATCGGAGCGGCTCCCTTGGCGGTAATCGTGCCGCGATCGCCTTCATGAAAGCGGCGCGCCTGTTCGATGGGGAGATTGGCGAACACCCAGACGCGACTCGTGTCCACGACTTCAAATACTTCCTGCCCCGCCGCCACACCCTGGCCGCGCACCGCATATTGCGCGACGACTGTGCCCGCAATCGGCGTGGCGAGCGTGTAGCGATGGCCCTCCATATGGCGGCCGCCTTCCAGCCCCTTCAACTCAGCGGCGGTCAACCCCATGCCCAGGAGTTTTTCGCGGATGTGTTGGAAGCGCGCGGACGTTTCGAGATAGCGTCCCCGTTCTTCAATCAGTTTGCGCTCCGACACGATGTCGTCGGCGCGGAGCTTTTGTGTGCGGGCGAAGCTGCTCTGCGCCACATCGGCCTGCGCTTTGCCGACGAGATACTCTTCAATCAACTGATCGAACTGGAGGCTGACGATCCCGGCCAGCGCTTGGCCTTTCGCAACGCGCCCGCCCAATTGCACATGGATGGTGTCGATCTGGCCTTCGATCCGTGAGGCGATCTTGGCCACTTGGCGAAGGTCCAGCGCCACTTCACCCGGAGCGGTGATGAGTTCGGCGATCGCACGGATCGTCGCCGGTTCCGTACGTAGGCGCGCCTTCACGGCGGGCGGCGCTTGAACGAGGCGTGCGGCGCTGTCGGCCGCAGGCGACTGTGATGGGGCTGTCGCGCCGGTTGTCGGCTGGGGCACACCCTTCGCGGCGCTGCCTGCCTGAGTCTGTTGCGCGGGCGGCGGTTCGCTTGCTCGGTCGTTGCAGCTCGTGAGTATCAGGACGGCGAGACCTGCCAGGCTTGCCACGCTTGCTAACCTCGCCAGTCTTGCGAGACTTCCAGTCACACTCGGTTGTCGTCGCTCTCTGCCGATCCGCTGAACTACGCGCGTGCTCATAGCGGCCCTCCCAATGAACGTTCTAACCGCACGAGGGCAATCGACAGATCGGCCTGCACCTGAGCGTATTCGAGCAGCGTTTGCCGATAGACGCGCTGCGCGTCGAGCACGTCCAATAGACTGGCGGCGCCTTCCCGAAAACTCGTGCGCGCCACAGCAAGCGTCTGCTCCGCCTGCTTCAGCAAGCCGGTTTCAAACACCTGCAACTGCTCCTGCGCGGTGCGGGCGTCCTGCACCGCCTGCGTGATGGCCTGCTCCAGTTCGTTACGGGTGCGTCGCCGGTCCGCCTCCGCGCGATATTGGGTGCCCAGCGCCGTTTCGATTTCCCCCTGCCGCCGATACCAGAGCGGCAACGGCAGGCTGAGGCCCGCCACGAGCGATTCGTCGCCCGCTTCCCGGTGATAGCTGCCGATCACGCTCATGGTCGGAATGCGCGAGGCGCGCTCCAGGCGCACCGCATGCTCGGCCTGCTCGGCGAGCTTGTCCAGCCGTCGGAGTGCCGGGTGCCGTTCGATCGCCTGCGCGACCAACGGCTCCGCATCCAGGTTGCCGACCGGGTGGAGAAAGTCGCCCTGAATTTCGAACCGCTTGCCCAGGCCGCCGTCAGTCAACGTATTGAGTTTTGTGCGCGCCGCTACGATCGTATTCTGGGAACGTGACAATTCCTTCTGCGCCTTTTGGACTTCCACCGTGGCTTTCAGCGTATCGAACGAGGTGGCCTCTCCGGCGGCGACCCGCGCCTTGACGGTGCGTTGCACCTCAGTGACGCGGGCGACGGTGTGTGTGGCCAGTTCCAGGTCGCGTTGCGCCAGCAGGAGGGAGTAGAAGGCAATTTTTACCTCCGCGATGAGCGCCAGGCGCGTGTCGTCGAGGGCGGCGGTGGCGCCACCCATGCCGGCGGCGGCCGCATCTTTCCTGGCCGCGCGTTTGCCGAGCCATTCGATGGGTTGTTCGATCGTGAACGTCCGTTCCGTTGCCGTGGCGCCAGTGCTGGGGTCGCGGATGGCGCCGCGGCCGGCGACGCCGGTCACGTTGGGATTGGGAAATGCCGCCGCCGCCATCTCTTGTCCCTGGCTTTGGCGCACGGCCCCCTTGGCGTTCGCCATCAGGGGGCTGCGTTCAACCGCTAGCTCGAGGACGCGGTCGAGCGAATAGACATCCGGACCCGGATCCGCGGCCTCGGCCGGGTCCTGAAGCCCCGGGTAGCTGAGGGAGGCCGCGAGCGCGGTCACGGCGATATAGTGGAACATACGCATGGAACGTCTCCTTGAAAGGTTCGTCGTTGTCACGTACCTCTCGGTAGAGGAGGGCTGCCTCCCGTGCGCTGCACGAGCGCAGACACCACCGGCGAACGCCAGGATGCGGAATCGTTAGATCGAGTGAATCGGCGGCGCGCGCACCGGCGTCTCCGTGACCAGGCGCTGTTCGACTGGTGTGGGACGCTGCTCCGCGCCGGATGCGACAAGGGAGACGTGATGATGGCTGAGGGTCGGTTCGATGAGGAGGGGCTGGGCCCCATGCGGCTTGAGCTCCGTTCGATCGGTCGAGTCGTGGAGCACGGCAAACGCCAACTCCGCGGCTTCGGTCAGGACGTCGGTATGCAGCGCGAGGTCCGCCGTCTGGGCAGACGCCTGCATCTGATGGCTGGTCGCTGACGCGGGAATATGCGAATGGTCAGCGGCGTGCGGATGGGGCGTGAATTCGCCTTCGAGGTCCGGGGAAAATACGGTGTGGACCGTGCCGCTATGCCCTGTGTCCGCGCGATCCTGGTGGACCGGCCGGTCCGGGTGGACATGCACGAGCGGGAGGGCCAGCATCCAGGCCATGGCCCAGATCCGCAGCAACAACCAGCTCGGTGCACGCCTGTGAGCAGCCTTGAACACGGATGATCCTCTCCCTCAAACCCTAGCATAGGCATGGAGGCATCTCAAGGAATCGTCCGCTCGGCCGCAGGCGCGGCCGTTTCGGTCGCCCTCAGCGGCCACTCAGTGCGCGGTCCAAATTGAAGGCGGTGCTGATGACGGCCAAATGCGTAAAGGCTTGGGGGAAATTCCCGAGCGCTTCGCCGTGATGTCCCGTTTCCTCCGCGTAGAGGCCGAGATGATTGGCGTAGCCCAGCATCTGCTCGAAAATCAGGCGAGCTTGCTGGAGGCGTGTCGGGTCGGTGCGGCCGGCGCGGGTCAGCGCCTCCACCAGCCAGAAGGTGCAGATGTTGAAGGTGCCTTCCTGACCGCTGAGGCCATCGTGGAAATCCTCGGTGTTGTAGCGGTAGATTAGTCCGTCCGACAGGAGCCCGCCGTCGCGCGGGGACGTCATGATCGCGTCGAGCGTGTGCAACATGCGCGGATCGTCGGGACTGACAAAAAACACCAACGGCATCATCAGCGTGGCGGCGTCCAAGTGGTCGCTGCCGTAATGTTGCACGAAGGCCTGGCGCGTCTGATTCCAGCCCTCGTGCATGAGCTCTTCGTAGATGGCGTCGCGCACGGTGATCCAGCGCTCGCGGTCGGCGGGGAAGGACCGCTTATCGGCCAGGCGAATGCCGCGATCGATCGCCACCCAGCACATGAGTTTGGAATAGACGAAGTGCTGGCGTCCGCCGCGCGTCTCCCATATGCCCTCGTCCGGCAGCTGCCAATGGTCGCAGACCCAATTGATCATCCGGCGCAGGTGCGTCCACAGGTCATAGGAAATCGGCGCGCCGTATTTATTGTAGAGATACACGGAATCCATCAGCTCGCCGTAGATGTCGAGCTGGAGTTGTCCGTGCGCGCCGTTGCCGATGCGCACCGGCCTGGAGCCCCTGTAGCCGTCGAGGTGGTCGAGGGTCTCTTCGCGCAGCTCGTGCCCCCCGTCGATGCTGTACATGATCTGCAACGCGCCGTCCGGGGCCAACTCGTGGCAGCGGGCGTCCAGCCACCGCATGAACCCGGCGGCTTCCTCCGTAAATCCCACGCGCAATAATGCGTAGATGGTGAAAGCGGCGTCACGGATCCAGGTATAGCGATAGTCCCAGTTGCGCTCGCCGCCCAGCGTTTCAGGCAGGCTGCAGGTGGGCGCGGCGACGATAGCGCCCGTCGGTTCGAACGTCAGCAGTTTTAGGGTGAGACAGGAGCGATGCACCATTTCACGCCAGCGGCCGGTGTACGTACATTGCGACAGCCAGCGCCGCCAATAGTCCACGGTCAGGTCGAAGAGTCTGGTGCTCTGCGCCTTCGGCCAGCGGGCGGCGGTGTCTTCGGCCGACGGCGATTGGTGGAGCACAAAGGTGAGCGTTTCGCCTTCGGGAATCGTGAAGGATGCGGTGACAGCGCCGTGGTCGACCTGGAGCGGAACCGGCGAGACGAGCGACAGGCTGAGATCCGTCGCGTGAAACGTCGCCCCCTGCTCGGACAGCTCCACGCGATGTGTGTCACGCGCATAGTTGAAGGCGGGCTGACAGAGGAGTTCGAACGTCATTTGGCCGCGCACCACTTGCACGCGGCGGATCAGCGGCAGCCGCGCGGCGGAGGGCTCGGCGCCTTCCGGTAACCCCACGGGCATGAAGTCGATGATTTGGCCGACGCCGCTGTCCGAGAGAAATCGTGTGACCAGGATATTCGTGTCCGGCCAATAGAATTGCTTATGTGTCACGCCGTTCTGCACCGGCGCGATCCGGAAGCGTCCGCCTTTGCGGTCGTCGAGTACCGCAGCGAACACGCTGGGGGAGTCGAATTGCGGGAGGCAGAGCCAGTCGATGGAGCCGTCCTGGCCGACGAGCGCGGCCGTCCGCATGTTTCCGATGAGCCCGTATGATTCGATCGGTCGGTAACGCATGGGGGCGGAGCATCGCAAATTCGTGCGGGCGGTGCAAGGCGGCTCGGCGCGAATCCGTGCAAGGAAACGGGTGGCATGGACGAGTGGAGCGGATGGAGCGAGCGGGTCAGGAGCGGCAGCCAGTCACATGAAGCGCAGGCGGGAGGTCTAGGTGCGTGGGGCCGACGAGAGTGCTCGGGCAAGCGGTAGAAGGATTGTCGGCGGCCAGCGTCAGGCTACGGTTTGTAGGTGACGGAGACGCGATTCAGATAGTCGGTGAGTCTGGCGATCTGCTGCGTAATACAGTCACGGTCACGGCGCGGTGCCGCCGCCTCCAAGGTTGAGCCGAGCTCGCCGATCTCAGCGAAGCCGTAGCCGCCTCCATCGCCGTGGAGTCGGTGGCCGATGTGCTGGATCGCGACAAAGTCCCCTGCGGCGAGTGCCTGCGTCAGCGTCTCCACGTCCATGCGTCGATTCTGCAGAAACGTGGGAATCAACTCTTCGAGCGACGCGTCGATCTCGACATGGATCGCGTCAGTGCTCGAATGCGATGACGGCGTCGAGGAATGAGAGGGGCTCATGGGCAGTCCTACGCGATAGCGGTTGAGCGTCTCGAACAGCGTGGCTTTGCGCAAGGGCTTTGAAACGTAGCTGGTGCAGCCGGCTTCCATCAGCTTGGTCATCTCTTCTTTCAAGACCAGCGCCGTCAGCGCGATGATGGGTGTGGCCGGTCGTCCCTGGGCGGCTTCCCACTGGCGGATCTCGCGTGTGGCGGTGTAGCCGTCCTTCACCGGCATCTGCATGTCCATCAGTACGACATCGAAAGCAGCCCGCTGAAAGGCCGTGACCGCCTCCGCGCCGTCTTCAACCGTGGTGATGTGGTCGGGCGCATCCTTGAGATAACTCTGGACGAGCATTCGGTTATCCGGCGAATCGTCCACCAGCAGAATCCGCAGTGCCGAGACTGTCGCGCGCGGCGCCTGTGCCGCAGCAGCGAGAGGGCCGGCGGCGGTATCCGAGGTCTGCGCGGGCCGCTGCTCGTCGGGGCGCTGGATGCCGTCTTTGTGCGGAGCGGGGACGGCCCTACTGCGCCCAAGCGCGATCGCGATGGTCTTATGCAGCTCGGGGCGGCGCAGGGGCTTGATGATGTAGCCGCCCAGTTTCAGCTCGTAGATCTTGGCGATATCGTCGGCCCAATTTTTCGACACGAGCATGATGATGGTCGGGGCCTGTCCGGTCGGGCTGGTTTTGCCGAGTTCGGTCAGCCGGGCCGCGGTCGTAAAGCCGGATGCCCCGTGCAAATGGGCGTCGAGTAGCACCAGGTCGTAGGGCGCGCCCTGGCGCGCGGCCTCTTGTACAGCAGCCAGCGCGCCGTCGCCGCTGTCGCAGGTGGCGGCCGTCACGCCCCAGCCCGAGAGCCAGTCCTGCATCATCGTGCGGTTGATCGCGAAGTCGTCCACAACCAGCGCCCGGAGGCCGCGGATATCCTCGACCGGCTCTTCCTCGTGACGTCCGATGACCAGCGCCGCGGGAGCGGGCGCCAGGGGAATCGTGCAGGAAAAGGTGCTGCCCTTGCCGACTTGACTGGTGACCCAGATGCGGCCGCCCATCAATTCGACCAATCGGCGACTGATCGACAATCCCAGTCCGGTTCCGCCGTAGCGGCGCGTGATGGTGCTGTTGGCCTGCGTGAAATTCTGGAACACCGCGCCGATTTTGTCGGCCGGAATGCCGATGCCGGAGTCCTCTACGGACAACTGCAGGGCGCCTGGGCGCGCGTCTTCGAGGTTGCGTTCCACCCGCAGCAACACGTAGCCCTGTTCGGTAAACTTCACCGCGTTGCTCAGCAAATTCGTGATGACTTGTTGCAGGCGCGTGGGGTCGCCGATGAGTGAGCTCGGCACGTCCGGGGCCACCCAGCCGATCAGCTCGACGCCCTTTTCGTTGGCGCGCAAGCCCATCAGCTCCACGACCTTATCCACCAACTCGTGTATGTCGAAGCAGACGGCTTCCAATTCGAGGTGACCCGCTTCGATTTTCGAGAGGTCCAAAATGTCGTTCAGTAGCGTGAGCAGCGTGTTGCCTGCGCGCCGAAACACGCGGACGTATTTGCGCTGGTCTTGCGAGAGTTCCGTCTCCCACAGCAGGTCGGCCATGCCGATGATGGCGTTCATCGGCGTGCGAATCTCGTGGCTCATCGTGGCGAGAAATTCGCTCTTGGCGGAGTTCGCGACTTCGGCGGCTTCCTTGGCTTCGCGCAGTGCCTGTTCGGTTTGCCGCCGTTCGTGCTCCTGCATCACGACGGTCGAGACGGTGGCCAACGAACTGGCGAAGGAGATTTCATCCGACGACCAGGTGCGCGGCGCGCCCATATGCTCGTGCATCAGTACGCCCACCACGCGCCCGTGCATGCGGACGGGGACGGCCAGCAGGGCGCCGATGTCGCCGGGAATCAGGTAGGCGGCCGCGAGTTCCTTCGTGCGCGGATCGTGCTGAGCATCCCCGGCGTCGATGGCGAGCGGTTCGTGATCCAGCGCCTGGCAATAGGTCGGGCAGTCGGTGACGCGCAGCGCTTGGTCGATGACGGAGACATCGTGGCTTCGGTCATGGAGGTGGTGCAGCCGCAGCGTGGTACGCCCGGCATCGTAGAGCCACATGCCGACGCGGCGGACCCGCAGGAACCAACCGGCCGACTGGGTAATGAGTTGGAAGGCTTGCTGCAGATGCCCCAGGTAGATGGCCGGGGTCGCCATGAGCCGAATGAGCGCTTCCTGCTGGGCTTCGACGGTTTCCCGGCGCAGGAGATCCCGCACCCCGGTGTGCTTGTGCTCGGAAATATTGCGTACGGCGGCCAGGTAGCAGAGCGCGCCGTCGTGCACGACCGCGTGCGCCACGATTTCAACGGGGATCAGGTCGCCGTCTTTGCGCTGAAAGGACGACTCCATCGTGAGCGACGGCTGTTGCAGCGTGGGCCATTGTGTCGCCAGGGTGTCCACGTTGAAGTGCCGATCGATCTGGCCGAAATCCATGCTGAGGAGTTCGTCGAGCGTATAGCCAAGATTCTGGGCGGCGCGGGCGTTGGCGGAGACGATGCGGGCCGTGCCATCCAGGCAGAAGACCATGTCGCTGACGCGATCCAGCGCCCAGCGCGTCAGGTCGGACGGTGCCTCGCTGCCGCAGGCGTTCAGCTCTGCTTGTGAAGGGGCGTGTGGGCGATTGAGGTCATTCGTCCGCGGACGCTCTGGGTCATTTGCGGGCATCGGCATGGTGGGTGGCGGTGTCACCGATGAACGATCCTTTGCGTGCGGCGCGCGATGGGATTGTTGATTGTTGGTTGAGCGAATCGCCGTGGGCCGCGTCAGCTGCAGGCTCTCGGATTCAGCGGGTGCGCACCGCGTTGCGCCCGCCTTCTTTGGCTTGATACAGGGCCTGGTCGGCAGCGCGAATCAAGTCGGTGTGGGAATGTTCCCGGCTGGGGATCATGCACGCGAGCCCGAGGCTGATCGTGACGCGCTGTCCCTGGCCGTGCGTCATGTCCAACGACTCTACGCGGCGGCGCAGCACTTCCGCCACTTGGGCGGCGCCGTCGGCCGGCGTGCCGGGCAGGACGATCGCAAATTCGTCGCCGCCGTAGCGTGCGACCATGTCACTGGGGCGATTCACAGCGCTGGAGAGTGCCGTGGCCACGTGCTGGAGGCACTCGTCGCCGGCCTGGTGGCCGTGGGCGTCGTTATATTCCTTGAACTTGTCGATATCGAGCATGATCAGCGAAAGGGGAGTGCCTTCCCGAGCTCCGCGCCGCCATTCCTGATCGACGAATTCATCGAACTGTCGCCGATTGGTGATACCGGTGAGGCCGTCGAGGCTGGAGAGCCGTAGGAGCATCTGATTGGCTTCCTGCAGCTGCCGCATGACTTCCAACAATTCCTGCTCGCGCGACCGGCGCCGCTCGATTTCGTGAATCAGGCGCAGCACCGAGCGGACGCGCGTCAACAATTCCATCTTGACGATCGGCTTGCCGACGTAGTCCATCGCCCCGGCGGCGAAGGCCAGCTGCAGGTCTACGGGGTCGGTCTTCACCGTGACCATGATGACCGGCGTGTCGCGCAGACTGTCGACGGCTTTGATTTGACGACAGGCCTCGATGCCGTTCATGTCCGGCATGATGATGTCCATCAGGATGAGGTCGATGTGCGGCGAGGCCGGAGGATGGCCGTCGAGGCCCAGATGCTGGAAGGCGGAGGCCGCGGAGTCGGCCAGGATGAGGTCGGTGTAGCCCGCCGACGTCAGGATGGACTTCAGCAGCAGCCGGTCGTCCGGAGAGTCGTCGACGATGAGTATGGCCATAGGTCTGTACGGACGTCGAATAAGGGCCGATGTTCCACAGGCGGAACAGGGCCTGTCGATACGTGCGAATCAGCCTATCAACTAGTCGGGGTAAAGACCAGGATAAAGCCGTTTGGCGCAGGGGAGGCAGAGGCCGTGGCTGAAGGCCGCCTCCGAATGCTCCTGGACGTATTCTTCGATCTGCTGCCAGTAGCCATGGTCATTGCGGATCTTCTTACACCCGGCGCAAATCGGAATGAGCCCGCGCAGCACCTTCACTTCACTGAGGGCGCGATGCAGTTCTTCGTTGCGCTCCTGCAGTTCCTTTTCACGCGCCTTGCGGCGGTCCATTTCGCGCTTGAGCGCGAGGGCGGAGGAGACCCGGGCGGTGAGTTCCACGCTGTTCACCGGTTTGGAGATGAAATCCATGGCGCCGGCCGAAAAGGCGTCCTGCAGCGAGGCGGTTTCGGTCTTGGCCGTGACCATGATGACGGGCACGTCGGAGAGCGCGGCGGCGCGCTTAATCGCGCGGCAGGTCTCGACGCCGTCGCTGTCGGGCATCATGATGTCGAGCATGATGAGGTCGGGGGTAATCGGCGCCGCGTTGCCCGGCTGAATCCCGAGGGTTTGAAACGCCTCGCTGGCGGAGCCGGCCATCACCAGTTCTTCGTGTCCGGCCTTTTTCAGCACGGCGGCGAGCAGCGCGCGTTGATCGGAGGAATCGTCGACGATCAATATGCTCACGGAGCGTTCCTTTGGTGGCGAAACGATGCCGGTCTAGGGGAACCTTCGCGTCAGAGTGAGCACGCGGAGAATGGGTCCGAACGTCCTTAGTTGTATAGCGTAGTTGAAAAAATGGCAAGCGGAACGTGGAAGTCCACAGGGGCCTCGACTACGCCGCCGTCAATTTGCCGCGGACAAGGTCGCTGACGACCTTCCCGTCGACCGGCGTGCTGCCCAGTTTTGCCATGGTGGCCTTCATAATGAGGCCCATCTCTTTGAGTGTCGGCTTTGTGGCCTGTCCGCTGATGACTTCGTCGATCACGGCCGCCAGTTCGTCCGTCGAGAGCGCTTTGGGCAAGTAGGTCTCAATGATCCCGATTTCCTGGCGCTCTTTTCCGGCAAGATCGACCCGCTGGGCCTTATCGTACAGCTCGATGGATTCGCGGCGTTGCTTGATGAGGGTGGTCATGATGCGGCTCATCTCCGCGTCGTCGAGATCCTTCTTCAATTCGATTTCGCGCTTTTGAAAAGCCGCCTTGATCATGCGAATGACATCCATCCGCAATTGGTCGCGGGATTTCATGGCCTGTTGAAGATCCTGCGTCAAACGATCCGGCAGCGACATGGGGAGCTCCTTCGCGGATATCGAACGAGAATGCTCAGCCCTTCACCATAGCCAATCGCTCTAAGTCCGTCAATCAATGGACTGAATAGCGCCGGCACTGCCGAGTGCGCTAGAGTACGCCAAGCAATGTGCGCAGCGCGAAGGAGGCAGGCATGATGGCGACGATGTCTACGATGCGAACGGTCAACGGCCGATCAGGGTATCGAGTGACGGGGGCGATGCTCGCGACGGCAGTGTTCATAGCTGTGGCGTCGGTCGGTTGTTCGTCCAACGAACCCAAGCCCATGGCGCAACCGTCGGTGCAGGATGTCAAAGGCAATGCGGACCGGAGCTTCGATCGCTTGAAACAGGAAGAGCGGCAGCAGGGGGCGCGGCCGTCGCCTTCTGGATATTAAGTTCGTCGGAACGGTGGCGTGCGGGGGCCTGTTCTAGGGCGCGGCTGCAAGCATACGGCTGCGTCGGGTGAGTGAGGCGGTTGCCGCAGGAAGACCGCATGTCCTGTTGCATCGCTTGAATTGCTTCGGTAGGCTGGCGGCGTCAGCAGGTGCGGCACCGGGCTTGTGGTGCTGTGATTGTGCGCGATGTCAGGTGGAATTCGTGCGTAAGCCGCTGCGGGAGTGTAGAGGACTGATGCTGGTGAGGCGGGCAACGATCGGGCTGGTCATTCTGGCTGCTGCGGCGGCGCCTTCTGCCGCATGGGCGGTGGACTTGATGGCCCCGAAGGAGCAGCAGCAGACGGAAATCGACCTGACGCCGCTCCCGGAATTCGATCGTCAGCAGCGCGGTGTGCCGCAGTCGCTCTTCACCTGGATCAAAATGGCGAAGGGCTACGAGATCGAATGGGATTCGTTCGGGCGACAGGGGTGGTATACGCAGGACCCCCGCTTCAAGCCGGTCGAGCCGACGTCCGAATTTACCCCGTCGAGCGATCCGATTTATATCGTGTTTGAGTCGGCTCCCATCGAGGATCCCATACAGTTCGGCGCGCAGTGGTTTCGGGTGAGCGAAGAGCGCGCGGTGGCTGCGGACGATGCGCCGATGGGGCGCGATGTGTTGGAGCAGGCGGGCCATTCGCGCTATGGATTCTTGGAGCTGAAGCCCGCCGTCGGCGCGGCCTGGCCGGTCGGTCGCTACCTGGTCAAGATTTACATCACGCCGATTGGGCAGCAGCCGTTTCATGCCGCGAACCAAGTGGGCACCATGCGCTTTGTCGTGCGCGATCCGGCCTCGTCCCTCTCGTCTCCATCCAGCAGAGCGACCCAACCGATCCGCTAGTCATTCCGTGAACCGCTGAGACACAGGCTTTATGCCGCTCTACGAATACAGTGTAAAACAATGTCTGCGGCAGCCGCCCTGCTCGGGACGCAAAGAATATCTGCAATCGATCAACGCGCCTCCGGTCACGGCCTGTCGCGACTGCGGGGCAGCGCTGACACGTGTGTTTTCGTCTTTTGCGGCGCGCTCGGGTGCGGTGGGGGTTTCGAGGCCGGAGCCGACCGGGTTAAATCTCACCGGGATTCCCGCGCCGGCGACGATGCCGAGTGATGAAGGACATGGCTGTGCCGGGCACGACCACGAATAGTCGGCTCAGCTCGACGATACGGTGAAGGATGTCATGACGATGGTCGAACGCATCAAAGAAACAGATCCGGAGAAACTGACGTTGCTCTATGAGCGCTTTCGGGATGTCTGCTTAGTCGAAAAAGAAGTCTGGTTGGAGATCTACATGCCGCGCGAGGTGAAGCAGGGTGGGCTGGTGCTCACTCAAGCGCATCAACGGTATGACGTGGAGATCGACGACCCGACGGTGGAAGCCACGATCGACGCAAACATTCCAATGGGCAAAAACGCGCTCGGCGCGGCCATTCAGGAATACCGCACGCATATTTCGTTTTTCAAAAGGGGATGAGGGCACCCGGCATTGGAGGCCCAGCCGGACGCCCGCGTTGATAGAGTCAGCAGCTTACTGCTTGAGCGCCTTCTCCACATCTGCCACGATCTGCGCAGACATCGGGTTGGTGCGGTGGTGGTACCGGCCGATCACGGTGCCGCGACGGTCGACCAGATACTTCTGAAAGTTCCATTCCACTTCGCCCGGAAACGGGCTCTGCTCGGTCAGATATTGATAGAGCGGGTGCTTGTCCGCCCCCTTCACGCTGATCTTGCTGAAGAGCGGAAACGATAGGCTGTACTTCGTGTAGCAAAAGCTCTTGATCTCTTGGTTGGATCCTGGTTCTTGCTGCCCAAAATTGTTGGCCGGGAACGCGAGGATCTCCAGCCCCTGGTCCTTATACGCGTCGTACATCTTTTCGAGGTCGCTGTACTGCGGCGTATTCCCGCAGAAGCTGGCCGTGTTCACGAGCAGCAGCACCTTGCCCTTGAAGCTGCTCAAGGGCAAGGGCTTACCGTCGATATCGTTGAGGGTGAAATCGTAGACGCCTGGTGCGGTCGCCGCCATCAGCAGGGCTCCTTTCCCGCTCGCGACGGCGCTGTCCGCCTGCGCGCCGGTTGCGTGAAACAGATAGCTCGAACTGCACGCGGCGAGCGTCGCAAATCCGAGCCCCAGCACAGTTCCGAGACGGCGAACGTGACGCATGGCGACCTCCCTGGCGGTGTCCACCCGGTTAGGCCTGACGGAAGGCCTGTAGCGCCGCGATACGGTCCTGGATGGGAGGATGCGTCGCCAAGAGCTGCATGACGCCAGCCCGCCCGCCGGAAATCTTCATTGTCGCCAGCGCATCCTGCTGCGGCGCTTCGACCTGCGCGCGGCTGACCCAGCGGTCGATGGCCTGCAAGGCGCCGATCATCGACTCCTTGCCGTAGACCTTTGCGGCAAAGGCGTCGGCGGCAAACTCGCGTCGGCGCGAATGCCAACTGACGACCAGCATCGCCAGAAACGACAGGGCGATCTGCAGCACGAAGTAGACGATCATCCCCAGAAACGGATTCCCGGCCGAGCCGCCTTCTTCGCGGTCGCTCTGCGGTTGCGAGACGAGGCTCGCCACCAGATTGCTGATGTAGTAGACGAAGGTGTTCATCAAGCCGGACAACACGGTGGTGGTGAACATATCGCCGTTGAACACGTGGCCCATTTCGTGGGCCAGCACGCCCCGCACTTCGTTCTCCCGCAAATTCTGCAGGAGCCCCGTGGAGACGGCGACCATCGCGTTGTTCTTGCTCGGGCCCGTCGCAAAGGCGTTGGGATCCGGCGACTGGTAAATCCACACTTCCGGCATCGTGATCTGCAGGCGGTTGGCGATTTCATGGACCGCCCCGTAGACCACCTGTTCAGCCTGCGTGTGCGGCTGCGTGATCTGGTAGCAATCCAACATCGCGCGCGCCATCTGCTTGGAGAACAGCAAGCTGATGAAGGCGCCCCCGAAGCCGATCACCAGCGACCAGACGAGCAGTTGCTGGTTGACGACGCCGCGCACGTCGATCCCGAACGCCGGCAGCACCACATTGATCAGCAGCGTGGCCGTGATCGTGAGCGTGATATAGATGAGAAAGTTGGAGATCAGTAAGAGGCCAATGCCCTTCAACCATTTCATCGTGTGCACTCCTCCTTGGCCGCTGGTCGGCGTCTCGGCTGCGGGTGATTCGGATCAGAAGTATAGCTGATCGCACACCCGCGATGCGCCCCCGGACACCCCGCGACCTTGTGCTTCATCAATAACCTCCGCTTGGGCCGAGGTCAAGGCCCAGTGGCGCTAACAGCTGGATAGATTAAGCGATTTTAACCGGACCGCCTGGCGCTAGACCCACGGGTCCCGTTTGGTTGACCCACCTGCACCTATCTGTTAGAAGGGCCGCATGCATTCACGTCGATTGTGCGCGGTGCTGGCGGGTGCCTTGCTGGCGATGACGGGAATGTCATCGGCCGCGGCCGAGCAACCGGTCGGGCTGCCTGACGCCGCACCGGTCTATGCTGAGCTCGGGGCGGATGGCGTACAGCGCGCCACGCTCATTCTCGATAGCTATTCCTATGCGCCCGCGCATCTGGTGGTGCGCGTGGGCCGGCCGGTGCAGCTGACGCTCACGAGCGTAACGACGTTGGTGCCGCACAATTTTATCCTTCGAGACGGCGGGCTCTCCCTCGAACAAGACGTGGCCTCCGGAAAATCTTTCGTGCTGCACTTCACGCCGACACAGACCGGCAGCTTCCCGTTTTACTGCGACAAGCAGCTCCTGTTTTTCAAAAGCCATCGCGAGCGGGGCATGGAAGGTCTGTTGGACGTGCGCTCGTGAGCGGCTCCCCCTCTACATCCGCATCCGCGATGAAGCATCAGCTTCTCGGGAGCGTCCTCAAACAGGTCTCACGTCTGTTCTACACCACGCTGGCTGTGCTTCCCGCCGATGTGCGCGACCAAGTCGGGCTCGGGTATCTGTTTGCGCGCGCGGCCGACACCATTGCCGATACCGACGTGATTCCGGTCGAGCGGCGACTCGAATTGTTGTTGCGGCTGCAGCAGCAGTTCGTCTCCGAGGTGCCGGACTGGAAGGACCTGGCGGCGATGCAAGCGCTGTTGCTGCCCCATCAGGCGAGCGACGGCGAGGTCGCGTTGTTGCAGCGTTTGGACGATTGTTTCCGCGTCTTCGAGCACCTGTCGGCGACCGACAAACAATCTATCCGGTGGTTGATGGCCACATTGCCGAAGGGCATGGCCATGGACTTGAAGGAGTTCGCCAAGGGGACGCCGGAGCGGCCCGTCGCCCTGCCGACGATGGAAGAACTCGATCGGTATACGTATTTGGTGGCGGGCTGCGTAGGCGAATTTTGGACCGGCATCATGTGTGCGCATCGCCCCACGTTGGCCGGTTGGGATGTAGCGCAGATGTCGGCCGTCGGCGTGCGCTTCGGCAAGGGGCTGCAGCTCACGAACATCGTGAAGGATGTGGCGCACGACCTGCGCCGCGGGCGCTGCTATATCCCTGAGCCGTTGTTGCGTGAGGCGGGCCTCTCACCCGAGGCGTTGCTCGATCCGGGCAATCGGGATCGGTTCCAGCCGCTGCTACGCACCCTTATTAGGAAGGCGCTGGCGCATCTCGATCAAGGCTGGATGTACACGATGGCGCTCCCGCGCTGGGAAGTTCGGCTGAGGCTGGCCTGCATGTGGCCGATCCTGTCGGCGGGAGAAACGCTGCGCGCCGTGCAGGCTGCGCCCAATCTGTTGGATCCGACTGTGAAAGTGAAAATTCCGCGCAGCACCGTCTACCGCATCATGGCGCTGACAACCGGGTCGCTCGGCTGCGGCTACGTCGGCAGCGCCTACTGGGGCCACATCCGCAAACACCTGCTGTAGAGAGTCAGGCTACTCAGGGCTGTCGGACTTATGGGATTTCCGGGTGCCATCCTAATTAGACCGATAGAGTTCCGCTCGTGTTTTAACAGCCATCGATACGGGTGGTCGGTCTTGTGGGAAGTTCACCTTAACCCGTTTTCTGAGCTTCGTTTGGCAATCTGGTGTGAGCGAGTAGAAGAAGGCCTCAGCCCACTCTCTAAGTGTGACAGTATGGCTGCGCGTCGTGATGCCGGGGAAAAATTTTGTCTCAGGGACGTAGGGCACTACAAACGGCCTCATGCCAACCAGATGCTCGCCATATCTATCGACAAGAAGTGATTGCAAGCGGTCGAGGACACAAACACAGGCCACTACATCCGGATAGCTAATCCACGTAGGCACCAGAGGCAATCTTAGGAGCTTTGTGTATTCAGAATTCTCATCCTTGTGGCATAGAGTTTTAGCTCGATGGGCCGATCCGGTTGCAAGTTTGGCAGTTACTTCAATTGTGTAGTCATCGGACAGCGTAGCGCGGTCTTCTTCGTATATCTGCGAATGGGCGACGGAATCCCGCATGAGAGTCATCTCAAGCAGGTGGAGTTTTAGGTCCTCCTCGTCCGGCTCTCCTAAAAGAACTTTTATTTTCGTAGAGAGCGCATCCTGCGTCTTCCAGTTGAATGGCTTGTTGAAAGATGGCGGTTTGTCAGGGCCGATGTCGTGGAGATACTTCAACCGTGCGAGATGGTAATCCAGTCCCGTCATGAGGAGGAGCGTGGCGATGGCTGATGGGATGTGTTCGTTTATCGCTATGGGAGGGCTGCGCTGGAGGCTGTTTTCTAGGTAGGTCGGTAGCGCCTCCTTTTGAAGGCAGCAGAGGGCATGTTCAACCAGCCCTCGCGATAGCGTCGATATATAGCGTTCTGTGTGGATTGGAGGAGCTTGGTCACGCACGTTTCATCCGCGATTGGGTCAGCCTCCGCAAAGGTTCGACGTCAGCCAGTCCTAACTCTTCGACTGCGGCAGCAGCAGTTTCTCGCCCTTCTTATAGACCGAATAGATGGCCTGCGATGGGCAGGCGTCCAAGCAGAGTCGGCAACTTTCCAAACAACGCGAGGCGTCGAACTTGAACGGCGGCGTGGACAGCCAGGCGCCGGTCGGGCAAATGGGCACGCAGATACCCTGGTGGGTGCAGCGGTCGGGATGTCGAACGAGGTGATCGCGGATGACCATCATGGGCTTCACTCCTTCGAAAAGACCTTGGGAGAAGATCTCAAACATGTTTTTCTGCGGCAGACTGCTCATGACCACTCCTTGACCAGGGCCTTGAGCCGGTCCTTGAGTTCGGGCACTAACGGCATATTGTTGTGGATCGCACCAATAATATTGTCCAGTCGCGCGGCGCGGAGCGCTTCGTGATCCTGTCGCACGAGGCGATCGTATTCCGCATAGGCGTCAGGATAGCGGGCGGCAAGCTGCTGGCGGGCCGTGGTTAAGGCCTCACCCAACTCGCGCGGTTCCGGGGTCGGGGCGCCTGCGACGGCGAAGGTGCCGTCGTCACAGATCAAGACGGCACGCTCGGGCTTGGAGGCGAGGGGAATGACGGCGGCGATGGTTTTCCCACGCAGGGACGCCCAGTCCGTCGTGAGGCCGGGAAACTGTTTCATGAACGCCACTTTCTCGGCGTTCGCCTTCCATTTGTCCTGGGCCGACATGGGTGGAGCTAGGGAACCAGCGGCGGCAGCGATGTGGGTACGGGGTGGTCGGGCAGCACCAAGCGGGTGACGACCTCACCACGCAGGATGTGGCGTTCCATGACTTCGGTGGCGTCGGCTTCGGTCTTTATTCGGTACCAGACGCCTTCGGGGTACACGACGACGGTGGGGCCCATGTCGCAGTGATCCAGGCATCCGGCCTTGTTCGCGCGCACGATGCCTTTCAGATTGAGGCGCTTGGCTTCGGCCTTCAAATGCGCATGCAGCTTTTCCGAGCCGAGCTTGGCGCAGCTACCGCGGGGATCGTCCGGCGTCCGTTGATTGGTGCAGACAAAGATATGGCGCGTGAATCCAGACATGGTGTTATGACGCGGCGGCGGCCGTGTGGTCGTGTAGGGCGCCGAGCAGCTGGCTGACCTCTGAGGGCGGCAGCAGCGACGAGGCCGACGGCGTCGTTCCGGCGATGGTCGAAATTTCTTTGAGGCGCACTTGCGCGCGCTGGAGTTCGGCGGACTCCGTCAAGGCGGACCCCTGGCCCTTCTTCAGCTTCTCGAATTCGGCGCGAATGTCGCGGAAGTCACGCTGCAGGTTCTTGAACATGGAGCAGCCTTCGCAATACCACTTGGGGCTTTGATCGGTGGACGGCGAGAGCCGGTCGTAGGCACGCCCGAAAAAGTCTTTGCCGAGCGAGAGCTTCATCAACGGACCCTGTTGCGCGCCGCATCCGTCGCACGTGGTCATGGGGTGGCCTCTAGGTTGGGGTGACGTGTGCCGGAGTGTACAACAGGGTTTCCGGCAGTGTCTACGTGCGGGACTCCGTTTCGTCGACAGTGCGCGTCGCGTTTCTAAATAGGTCCGTCTCCTCGTTCGTGGAGCCGCTGGGCATGCGGACGCATCGGTCGCGTCGAGAATTCGTCGCGCGCGCTCACATCGGCCTTGACCAATGGGCCACGACCCTTTATCATCCCGCCTCGCTTCGGGCCGGTCGGTGTCGATCATCGCAATGCCGATTGCACGAAGCGCGGGGATCGGCGCACAGCCCTTGACGGAGTAGGGCGTCATCCTTTAGGAGTGGCTGGAGTCGGGGCGTAGCGCAGCCCGGTAGCGCACTGCGTTCGGGACGCAGGGGTCGGAGGTTCAAATCCTCTCGCCCCGACCAAACCAAGCTGTCTTCATGCTCGCCGGGTGTTACGGTCGCTGTCCCGCAGCACCGATCGCAAGGTTCCTGTCCTTTCTGTCTCTTTCCATTTGTGATCCAGTCATAAGCTCAGCGCAGGTCGCGTGCGTCGGCGGTTGATGCGCAGTTCCGGCCGGTTCGTGGCGCGGCGTCGTCGTCGGCCATGGGCGCGGTCAAGGAAGATCCGCTTTCCCAATCGCATCCCTCTTCGTGCGATTCCGTCAATTTCTTGTGCTCTCAAGTCGATATGCTACTGTGCCAAGAGCGGACGCCATGACGGAGACGGTGCGGGCACATCTGTGGGTACGCGGGCGAGTGCAGGGCGTGTCCTTTCGAGCCTTCACACAGGGGCGGGCGCGCGTCCATAGCCTGCACGGGGGCGTCCGAAATCTGGATGACGGTCGGGTCGAGGCGGTGCTGGAAGGCCCGCGTGCCGCCGTGGAGGCGGTGATCGCGGATTTGCATGTGGGCCCGCCGCGGGCCCGAGTAGACGAGGTCGAGGTCCTGTGGGAGCCGCCCACCGGCGCCGAGGCCGACTTCAGAATTTGGTACTGATGGCCGACAAGTACTCAGATAGGTCCGAGCCAGACGACACACGTAGGAATTCGCAGCCCATGGCATACGCACAACGCAAGCGCAAAGCCGCCGCGGAGGTCGACGACGCACCCGTCGCCGACGAACCGACGGCTTGGAGCGAGGAATCCGGTAAGGAGTCCCGCGAGGTGCGCGCCGAGGGGCGGAGCGAAGGCTTCGATACCGTCAAAACATATTTAAAGGAAGTGCGGCGGTCCACGCTGCTCAATTTTAAGCAGGAGCAGGAACTCGGCAAGCGCGTGATGGCGGGCGACGACGAGGCCCGCACGCAAATGATCGAATCCAACCTGCGCTTGGTCATCAGCATCGGCAAGCGCTACATGAACCGCGGGTTCCCCTTTGCCGACATCGTCGAAGAGGGCAATCTCGGGCTCATCAAGGCGGTAGAGAAGTTCAACTACAAGCGCGGCTTCCGGTTCAGCACCTACGCCTCCTGGTGGATTCGGCAGTTTATCGAGCGGGCCATCATCAACCAGGCGAAGCTGGTGCGACTCCCGGTCCACGTGGTCGAGCGGTTGAATCGTTATTTGGGCGATGTCGAGCGGTTGGTGCATGAACGGGGGCGCGAACCGACCGTCGATGAGATCGTCGCGCGCACGAAGCTCTCCAAGGAGGATGTGGAGGATCTCAAGCAATTGATCCGCACCACCTGCTCGCTGGATAGCCCCATCAGCGACCGTAGCGATACGTATCTCAAGGACGTCATCGAGGATCCGATGGCGATCTCGCCCGCGGACAGCGCCGAGGGCGTGCAGCGCCGCGAGGAGCTGATGACGTGGGTCAGCGCGCTTCCGGATAAAGAAAAATTTGTCGTCATCGCGCGTTTTGGTCTTGATGGAGGGGAGTCAAAAACGTTAGAAGAGATCGGTCGTGAGCTGGGCTTAACCCGCGAGCGTGTGCGCCAGATTGAAATGGCGGCGCTCGGCCGGATCCGGGCCGCCCTGGAACGCCGGACGCTCACGCAGGAAGATCTCCTTTAACGCGAGTTGACACCCTGGTGAATTACAAAGCCCTCATCCGCGAAGTCCCGGACTTCCCCAAGCCCGGCATTCTCTTCTACGACATCACGACGCTGCTCAAAGATCCCGGCGCCTTCCGCGCCGTGATCGAAGACCTCCGCGGCGCCTTTTCCAACGAGCGCATTACAAAGGTCGTGGGAATCGAGTCCCGCGGCTTTATCTTCGGCGGCGTGCTGGCGGCGAAACTCAACGCCGGGTTCGTGCCGGTCCGTCGTCCGGGCAAGCTGCCTGCCGACACCTTCGAAGTGAGCTACGACCTGGAATATGGGTCCAACTCCCTCGCCATCCACCGCGATGCGATTACTCCCGGCGAACGGGTGTTGATCGTCGATGACCTGCTCGCCACCGGCGGCACGGCTGAAGCGACGGTCAATTTGATCACGCAACTCGGCGGCGAGGTGGCCGGTCTCGGCTTCCTGGTCGAGTTGGGCTTCCTCGGCGGTCGTGCGAGACTGACGGGCAAGCGCGTGGTTGCCACTGTCACCTACCCCTAGGGGAAAATCCCTTTCTCTTCGCGTCCCCCTCCGCGCAGGTACTGCGTGCCTGCCGTCCCGGCCCGGCGTCAGGCCCGGCCTTGTAAATCGAAAAGTGGCGTGCTATAGATGCCGGACTTTTTTTCGGCCTCCCTCCCTCTGAACCGGTCGCACGGGGCATTCATGACCACAAAACCGCAGCCCAAGAAGAAAGCGCTCGCGAAGGCGAAGCCTGTCGGCACCACGAAGTCCGAGGAGGCGCCCGCGGCGAAGCCGTCGATGCCGAGCCGGTCGACGTCGACCGGAAAAGACTTGGCGAAGGTTGCCGCCAGCCTGCAAGCCGGAGATTTCCAAGCGCGGCGCGTGTTGGAACTGACGCCGGAGCAACAACAGCGGCGTGACGGCCTCCACCGCATGCTCATGGTCAAGCGCCAAGAGGTGCTGAAGGAGATCGGTGGCAACCTGGGACAGTCGGTTACCGAGGACCAGCAGCAGCGGCTGGAGTCGGCCAAGGATATCGGCGACCAAGCGTCGATGGATCTGGAGCGCGAGGTCGACATTTCCTTGATGGAGATGCGCAACCGGAAGCGCCAAATGATCGACGAGGCGATGACCCGTCTGTCCGAGGGCACCTACGGGATCTGCGCGGAGTGCGGCATCGACATCAGCGAAAAGCGGTTGGCCGTCGTGCCGTTTGCCAAGCTGTGCGTCGAATGTCAGGCGCGGACCGAGCTGCTCGAAAAGATCGAAAAAGAAGAAGACCGCGACTAGGCGCGCCGAGCGGTTTGCCGGCCCAGGCGGCCGCTCCGTTCCTGTGGCATCTCGGGCATGCGCCCAACGCCGGTCCTCTGTCGTGGTCCGTGGCGTTTAGACCGCTCCATCCTTCCCCTGTGCCCTGTCATCCATTGGTCTCCCTGTGATCGAGCCGCCTGTTTCATCTGCTATGCGCGCCGTTGTCTTAGCCAGCGGGGGACTCGACTCGACCGTCGCGGCGGCCGTGGCGAAACGTGACGGCTGCGACCTGTACTTCCTCACCATCCACTATGGGCAGCGGCATGCCATCGAAGTGCAGAGCGCCCAGGCCGTGGGCCGCGCGATGGGTGTGGCCGGGCACCGCCTGCTCCAGCTCGATCTGCGACTCTTCGGCGGATCGTCCCTGACGACCGACGAACCGGTTCCCAAGGACCGGCTTGCCATGAGTCCGCCCCAGGGCGAACGACCAGACGACATCCCCTCGACCTACGTCCCGGCCCGCAACACCATCTTTCTCGCGCTCGCCACGGCCTATGCCGAAACCGTCCAGGCGCAGCGCATCTACATCGGCGCCAATGTGGTGGATTATTCCGGCTACCCGGACTGCCGACCCGATTTCCTGCGGGCCTTTGAAACGGTCGCGCGACTCGGCACGAAGCAGGGCCGAACGTCCGCTCATCCCTTGGAGATCCACGCACCCTTGCTCGCGCTCGCAAAAAAGGACATCATTCTCCTGGGCGTGGAGCTGCAGGCGCCATTGCAGTTGACCCATAGTTGTTACGATCCGGGCGGGGATGGCCGCGCCTGCGGGCACTGTGATAGTTGTCTGATTCGGCAGGAGGGATTTCAGGCGGCAGGGATGCCCGATCCGGCTGTGTCTCAGGCGGGTTGAGCGTCTTCCCGCATGCGTCGGCGACGCAGGTAAAGGACTGATATGCGAGTGTCCAACGAAGAATTTTTCATGTATCTCACGATCGCGATCATTATTATCGCGCCCCTCTCTGCGCGCCTGTACCGGCGCATGACGATGAAGCGGACGGCGGACATGCTGCGGGAGCAGTTCGGGCAGCAGGGACGGGGCGATGGATCCGGCGGATCGGATGCCGGACAGGGGCCGGGGAAGAAATAGATCGCATGCAGGGGGCTTGCTCTAAACGGAAGGGGTGAAGGGTCCATGGTGGGAGCGCGGCAGGTACGTAGGGACAAGCAGAAGAATGTGGATGGGCGGTGGCGCCGGCATGTGGCGGCCCTGGGCGTGGCGCTGTCCATGGTGATGCTCACGGGCGGCGTCTCCTGCGCCAAGCAGGAAGCCAGCACCGCGCCGGGCGATGTGCAGAAGGGCGAAGCGCTGTTTAACGCCAATTGCGCCCGCTGCCATGGGGACAAGGCGTCCGGCACCAACAATGGTCCGCCGCTGGTCCACAAAATTTACGAACCGAATCACCACGGCGACGTGGCGTTTCAGCGGGCGGCCGCCAACGGCGTGCGTGCACACCACTGGCAGTTCGGGGATATGCCGAAAATCGACGGGGTGAGTCCCGCCGACGTCGAGCAGATAATCGGCTATGTCCGTTGGCTCCAACGGCAGGCGGGGATTCAGTAGCGCCGTTCGGCATGGGGTGCGGCGGGCGCGCGGTGGTTTGACTTTGAGATTTTGCGGTCAGTAAGCTTTAGCATCACCGTGCCGATGACGGCCGGGCCCTTCTCTCGACTGGATCTCAGCGCGGCCTGCGAGCCTGAATTGCGAATTTACAGGGAGGTCACTATGGATAGGGGACAGTGGGTCGGATCCGTCGCCCTCTTCGTCGGCGTCCTGTTCGGCGGGGCGAGCGGCTGTGCCTTGACATCGATCGATGCCGGTCACGAGGGCGTGTTGGTCGAGAAGCCGGTGTTTCTGGGGCACGGCGGAGTGGATCCGGTACCGGTGAAGACGGGCCGTCAGCTGGTGGCGGCGACTACGCAGGTGATCGATATCGACGTGCGGCCGGTGCAATACTCCGAGCATTTCGACATCATCTCGTCGGAGAATGCGCCGGTTTCGTTCGACGCCTTCATGATCGCCAACGTCATCGAGGGGCGGTCGCCCGAATTGATCAGCCGGTTTGGGCCGTCCTGGTACTCCCAAAATGTGAAGGAAGCCTTCCGGACGGCCGTGCGGGAAGAAGTGCAGCGCTACCCGCTGTTTCAACTGACGACCGATCCCACGACGCGCACCAAGTTGCAGGAAGCGATCGCCAATCAGGTTCGGGTGAATATTCTTGAAAAGCAGCAGATCCCGGTGCGTCTCAATCGCATCGTCGTCGGCAGCATCTTGCCGCCGAAGGGCGTGCTGGAGCAGACGGCGCAGACCATCATTCAGGAGCAGCGCCGCATTACGATGGTGGAATTCCAAAAGGCGGAAGAGGCGCGCGAAAAGGCCGAGAAACAGCGCGGCATTGCGGACCGGGCCTATCGTGAAGCCTTGGGGCTCACGGCGCCGGAGTTTGTCGACTTGCGCCGGATTGAAGTGCAGAAGGAAATCGTACAGCACTCGCCCACCAACCTGACGGTGATCATGGGGTTGGAGCGCGTCGGGCTGAACGTGCCGCCGGGTGTTGCGGCGCCGTAGTTACAGACGGCCATCGAGCGTTGTAATGAGGGGGGAGTCCGGCGTTCCGGGCTCCCCCTTTTATTTTGTTCAGCGTTGGTAGTGAGGATGCGATGCTGGTGTCTGTGTCTACCCCTACTTCGAAACCCAGACGCGGAAGGAGTGCGTGCCCGCTGGTTTAGGAATGCGTTGTGTGCCGATGTCACCGGCATTCATGGCGTCCTCCCCGCTTGGCGTCTTCCGCGCCGATACCCGGACGATCTTGATCGCCTGTCCCCGTTCATCGAAAAACTCGACGCGAATGTCGGCTTCGTCGCGGAGCGAGCCTTGGTAGGCGGTGCTCAGCCAATCCAAGCGCCGCACGGCCTGATACATGATGGAGAGGTGGCCGTCGGTCTCATCCGTGACGCGAAGAATTTTGATCGCGCGGTTTTGGTCGACCACCGGGCGCGTCGGATCGAGCGGGCCGGTCTTGGAGGCGAGCACGATCCGCTCGACTTCCTGCGGCTCCAAGCGGCCCGTCACGCGACAGGATGCGACGGCGCCTTTGATGAACTGCTGGACGATCTGCACGTCCTTCAAGCCCTCGTTGCGGATGCTGTCGATGGTGCGCCGCAGCAACGCGCTATCGACGAGTCCGGCCGTGGCGTCCCGAAACACCTCGGAGCGGCTGACGGCCGCACGGGCCGCCTCTTCGCAGGCGTGGGTTTGTGCGGAGGCCTCCGTCTCCGGCTCATGAAACGCGTAGCGGTAGTCGCCGCTGACGAGGGCGCCGGGCTGATCAGCGGCAAGCGTCGGTGAGGCCAGGAGCGCGACGAGCGTCAAGCTCGCCCAGAAGGCGTATGTGATGAGTGACGGGTGATGGAGCGTGGTGCGACGGAGATGCGAACGCTGCGAGGGACACATGAGCGCCTCCTGACTCGGTGGTTCCGGCAAGCGGGTCATTTGAGGTGATGGGGCTACATCACAGTCGTATCATAACAAGCGCCATGCATCCGGGCCACCGCAGGGGGATGTTTTATGGATCAGGCGGCCTTTGCGGCAGATCACCCGTTGACAGCGTTTTCAACGACCTTCTACACTAGGCCTCTTTGTCGACTGAGTTATTGCACCGCACGGTTTGAATCGAAAGGACGCGACGAGCCACCATGGCAAAAGCCAACCCCGCTGAACAAGACGAAACCCGTTTGCAGAAAAAAGTCCAGAGCAAGCTCAAGGGGCATGACAACCCCAAGGGCGATACCGCCTTGCGCGATCTGCGCAAGCGCCTCAAGCGCACGCAGCGCAAGCGTCGGGCCCTCGCTGCCCGCGAGCGCCGCGCCAAGGGCAACGCCGGAGAGAAGAAGTCGTAAGCGTGCGCGTCAGTGGAACATTTTGATTAGGCCGCGGGGCACTGACCCCGGGGAGACCCGAGGAGTACTGTATGTCGTCGAACCACACGGACGAGCAACTGGAGACGGAGCAGGATGATCGCCAGGTCGAGGCGCTAGCCGATCGCGTCTCCGATCGCCTGACTGCGGAGTCTGGGGCCGCGGGGCAGGTCGAAGGGGAGCTGCCGGCCGAAGAGGTCGTCGAAGGATTGGCCGAAGAGGAAGTCAAAGACGAGATCGATATCCAAATCGATCTGTTGAAGGATTCCGATTGGGTCGTTCGGCGCGAAGCGGTGGTCACTCTGGGCGAGATGGCGGACGAGCGCTGCGTAGCGCCGTTGTCCCGCGCATTGCGCGACGGCGATTGGCAAGTGCGCGATGCGGCCGTCGAAGCGCTATCCAGTGTCGGATCGCCTGCCGTCGACGTGTTGGTGAAGCTGCTCCGCGACTGGGAAGTGCGCAAGGCCGCCATTCAAGCCTTGGGCAAAATCAAGGACGAGCGCGTGCTCGATCCGCTCGTCTCACAGCTGCGCATCGACGAGTTCCGCGAAGACGCGACGTTGGCCCTGACGGAAGTCGGGCAGCCGGCGGTGACCAGGCTGGTGACGGCGTTGAAGGACAAGGACGAATTCGTCCGCAAGCAAGCCGTGATCATCCTCGGGCGCATCGGCGACAGCGAGGCCATCGATCCGTTGATCGAGCTGCTGCACGATCCCGACTGGTATGTGCGCCTGACAGCTGCAGCGGCGTTGGAATCCATCCACGATGAGCGTGGGCGCGAAGCGATCAAGCCGTTGATGAAGGATCCTGACCTGGTGGTGCGGATGCGCGTAGAGCGGATTCTTGCAGCCTGGAAGAAGAAGCAGCGAGAAGTTCCCGTCTCCTCGTAGCGAGGCCGCGTCGCTGCCGACGCGCGCCCGGTCTGCCGCTCATTTCTTCAACAAATCATCGAGGTCCCTGTGAAGCGTATCCAGCTTCGCAGGGGCCAACTTTTTTCCCGAGGAGAGGTCGCCCTGTAGTTCGCCGGCGTGGTGCGACAGGGCGCGAATCGTTCCGCCTGCCGAGGTGTCCCGTGCGCTCTGCATGACCTGGTTGAAGGCCTCGACGGCCTCTCCCAGCTCTTTCCCCGCATAGCCGTAGTTGTGATCGATCAAGTGCGCCTTGGCTTGTACCAGATGGGCCTTGGCATCGAGCAGTCCTTGTCGCTGGCGCAAGCCGCGCTCCATGCCGAGCGTCGTGTCGAGCACATTGCGGGAGAGCTCGCGTACCTTTTCCGACAACGGATGGAGCGGCATCTGGCCCGTCATGTAGCCGAGGCCGAACGAACCGGCCAGCAGCACGATCAACCCGAGAAATCGCAGCATGGGATTACGAGGCCTTTCCGGGGCGCGGCCCGTCGATCACCAGCAGCAGACTGCCCGCCGCCGCCACGCGGACGGCTGGGTCGGAGTCTTCCAGCGCTTTCGTCAGCAGCGGAATAGCGGGCGGCCCGATGCGGCCGAGCGCGCGCGCGGCCGAGAGGCGCGGCTGCGGATGCTGATCGCGGAGGAGCTGTTCGAGCAAACTGAGCGACGGACGATGGCCGGGGACGCCGATCGACTGGGCGACGGTGGCGCGAATGATCGGGGCCGGATGTTTGGCCAGGTCGGCGGCCACCATCAGAATATCCGCTTCGCCCGCCCGCAACAGCCCTTCGATGGCGCTGGCGCGCACGAGGTCATCCGTATCTTTGCGGAGGGGCTGCAATAGGGTGCGGACGTGGGCGCCGCCCAGCCGTCCCAAGCTGGCGGCCGCGATACTGCGCACGCGCGGATCTTCGTCGCCGATGGCGTGAGTGAGCGGTGCGGTCGTATTCGCATGCCCGAATTCGCCGAGCGCCCCGGCAGCGAAGGCGCGCACGCCGGGATCGGGGTCGTACACCGCTTGCGAGAGCGTGGCCAAGGTACTCGGACGCCGCAGTCGGCCCAGCACGCCGATGGCGGCCATGCGGAGTTCGGTTTCCGGCATCGTAGCGGCGGTGAGGATATCGGAGAGCATATCCTCGCGCCCTAAGCGCACGAGCGCACCGGCCGCAAAAATCGGTTCCGCCCCATCTTCTCCACGCGTGAGCGGGATGAGTCGTTCTTGTGCTGCCGTGGCGCCGATGTCGCCCAGCGCGTTCATCGCGGCCATGCGGACGGAGGAGGAGGGATCGTCGAGCAACCGCAGTAGGTGCGCGGTCTTCACCGGTTTGCCGTGTCGGCCCAAGGCCTCGGCGGCTTTGGCGCGCACCATCACGGTGGAATCAAGGAGTCCGTCTTCCAACAGCGGAATGACCGACGGCGTGCGAAGCGTCCCGAGTACAGTGTAGGCCGCGGCGCGCACATGCTCGAGCGGGTCGCGGACGTGCCCGCTGACCATGGCCCAGGCTAAGTCCCGCAGTAGCGGACGGTCTTCCGGCGTGCCGGGCGGCGTCAGTTTTTGGTAGAGCGGCAGGGCATCTTCGGCGCGGCCGAGCCGAATGTAGGCGCTCGTCGCCATGCGCAGGAAGCTGGGCGACAGGGGCGTCGCGCCGGCTTTCCCGACGGCCTCCTGATAGAGGCGCGTCACCTGATCGTAGTCGCCGCGCTGGTAGGCCTTGGCAGCTTGCCCGGCTGGCGAGATGTCATCGACCGGCGCAACCGGGGCAGCCGCGGTTGCGCCCGGTCGAGCGGCGGCCTCTGCGGAACCCTGCGCCAGCGACAGACACAGGATAGCCGCGACCATCGCCGCGCCGTGTCGCACGCGCTGATGTGGGCCCTGCGGATGCCGCCGAGTCCGGGTCTCTACCATGTGGTCGGGGCCTGCGCCATGGCGGCCGAGTAGATGATGTCCATGTATTCCTTCACCATCCGGCGCGCGCTGAAGCGGGGCGCATTCGTCCGAATCGATTGCTTCACCACCTGCACCCAGCCGCGCGGAACGCCATCGGTGTCCCGCTGGTAGTAGAGGGGAATCACTTCATCTTCCAGAAGGCGATACAATTCGAGGGCATCGTCCCGATCCTGCGCTTCGGTATCATGCGCGTCTTCACGCACGGGAATCCCCCAGCCGTTGTTCCCGTCGTAGCCTTCTTTCCACCAGCCGTCCAGCACGCTGAAGTGCAGCACGCCGTTGAGGGCCGCCTTTTCGCCGCTGGTGCCACTGGCTTCGAGCGGGGCACGCGGGGTGTTCAGCCACACGTCCACGCCCTGCACGAGGAACTTGGCGATGTGCATGTCGTAATCTTCGATGAACGCGATTCGGCCGCCGAGGCGATGATCGTCGCAGTAGGCCAACACCTGATGGATAAATTGCCGCCCAGGCTCGTCCGCCGGATGCGCCTTCCCGGCGAAGACCAGTTGGATGGGCCGCCACCGATTGTGGAGCAGCTTCAGCAGCCGGTCGAGGTCGCGGAAGATCAGCGTCGCGCGTTTATACGTCGCGAAACGCCGGGCAAATCCGATCGTCAAGGCGTCGGGATCCAGCATGGTGCCGCGCGAGAGCACTTGCGTGGCGGAGAGGCGCCCATGCGACCAGCCTTGCCGCGCCTGCTCCCGGATAAACGCCATTAGGCGGCGTTTCAATTTCTGGCGTACCGCCCAGAGATCATGGTCGGGGATGTCCAGCAGCTTTTGCCAATTGGCCTGGTTGTCCGCCTGGCTGATCCAATGCGGGCCGAGGTGTTTGCTGTAGAGATGAAAGAGGTCGGCGGAGATCCAGGTCGGGACGTGGACGCCGTTGGTGATGTGGCGGATCGGGATCTGCGCTTCCGGCACGCCGGGCCAAAGGTTGCGCCACATGCGGCGCGAGACGACGCCATGTTCTTTGCTGACGCCGTTGATGTGGCTGGCCATGCGCATGGCTAAAGCGGTCATGTTAAATCCGGCCGTCGGATGGTCGGGATGTTCGCCGAGCCGGAAGAAGGCGGTGCGTGTTAGTCCCAACTCATCCCAGTAGCCCGCAAAATAGCGGTCCATCATGTCGAGCTGAAACACATCGTGTCCGGCCGGAACAGGCGTATGGGTAGTGAACACGGTGCTGCGGCGCACGCTTTCCGTGGCTTCGGCCAGCGACATGCCGGACTGACGATATTCGCGCAAGCGCTCCAGCGTGAGAAATGCCGAGTGACCTTCGTTGGCGTGCCAGACGGTGGGATGGATGTTGAGCGCGCGTAAGGCGCGCACCCCGCCGATGCCCAGCAGCATTTCCTGACAGAGACGCATTTCGTGACCGCCGCCATAGAGCCGAGCGGACAAGCCGCGATCCTCCAACGCGTTTTCGGGCACGTCGGTATCTAGAAGATATAAGGAGAGACGCCCGACCTTGATTTGCCAGATGGCGGCCGACACGGTCCGTCCGTCCATGCGCATGGAGATTTGCCGCGGCGCACCGTTCTGATCCAGCACTTTCGCGATGGGCGACTCGTCGCGATTGAACGTCGCGAAGTCCGCCTCCTGCCATCCCTCCGGATTGATGCGCTGACGAAAGTACCCCTGCGGGTACATAAAGCCGATCCCCACCAAGGGGATGCCGAGGTCGCTGGCTTCCTTACAGTGGTCGCCCGCCAAAATGCCGAGGCCGCCGCTGTAGATCGGAATGGAAATGTGGAAGCCGAATTCCGCCGAAAAATATCCCACCAGAAACGGCGGCTTCGCAGCGGCCTGGGCGCTGTGCTGCGTCGCGTACCAGGTGGCGGGTTTGCTCAGGTATTCGTCATAGGCCTTGATGACCGCCGCATATTCGCGCAGGAAGACCGGCTCGGCGGCCAGCGCGTTGAGTCGCGCCTCGCCGACATGCATAAGGACATGCACCGGATTGTGATGGGAGAGCGACCACAGGACCGGGTCGACGGATTCAAAGAGACGGCGAGCATCGAGCCGCCAACTCCACCAGAGGTTTTGCGAGAGGTCCGCGAGTCGCGCAATGGATTGTGGAAGCGCTGGTATCGGCATAGGGGGCTCTTAGGTCTCCATGGGTATGCAGATGAGGTGCGATGGTGCATCTGTCGCGCTGGTGCTGCATGCGCGGGCAGGCTTGTGGCGGCGGTCAGGACCGGCTGTTCCCGTTCCGGTAAGGGCTGGTCGCCTGCCGGTCGCTACGCGTTGCCCGCCTGGTGCCAACTGGCCCACTGTTCCGTAAAGGCTACGGAGGCGTAACGCTCGCCGACGATTTTGGCGAGTCGATTCATGAGCCGGGTGAGCTCCTGCGTTTCCTGCGACGTGAGGTCGCGGCGAAATCGCGGGTGCAGTCCCCACCGTGTTTCCACTTCTTCTCCGGTGATCGAGGCCATCACGCTGACGAGTTTTATTTCACTCCCCATGGTTTTCGGCGCCCCGTCGGTGGGCTGCGCGCCGGTGCCGGGGGCCGCGTCGCGTGCGGTGGTGGTGCCGGTGGCTCCCGCGGACTGTCCGGTAAAGAGGGCCTGCATGGCCGGGACGATGGCGCCGGCGCAGAGCACCGCCGCGGCCGAGACCTGTCCGTTCTTCGGGTCGCCCATGGCCTGCGCCACGCGCTGGCCGAATTGCGTGAGCAGCTCGCTCTTTTGGCTGCTGTCTTCCGTTGCCATAAATTTGTAGCGCTCGTAGAGCTGGCGGCTCTGGGCGACGGCGCTGCCGACGCTGAGCGTCAGTTCCATCGGATCGGCGTTGGTCGTGAGGGCCTGTCCCAACATCTTCTTGAGTTGGCTGGTGACCCGATCTTCCAACGCGTTCATGAACTCCGGTTGCTCGACCAACGGCACGTGCAGGACGGAAATGCGGTCGGCCAGATTGAACAGTACCTTGAGAAATTCGAGGTAGACGTTCCATTCGTCCGCGCGTTTCAATTTCATGGCCCGTTCAGGGGCGCTTTTCTTCACCATGGTGACGGACTCACCGGCGACGGCGAGCATGAGTTCAGCCAAGGGCTCGAGGATCGGGTTGTGCGTCGTGATTGGGGGCATGCGGTGTTCCTTGCGCGCTTCCGTGATGGGCGCGCGCATTATAACGAAGTTGGGGTGTCGGGCCAAGCCGCGCGGCCCGTGCATGCCACGCAGATGGCAGTGTGTCGGCTCGGCGTGTGCCCGCGTTGCGTGCCCGTCGGCGCTATGTTATACAGCCTCACGCAGCGACCTGTCTGATTTTTTACCACGCCTGATCAACCACACACCGTGAGCCCCGACATCAAGCCGTATGTTCTGCACCGCACGCCCGACGATCGGACGGAGCGGCGGCTGACGCTCGACTATCCGGCCGCGCTCAACCCGCAGCAATTGGCCGCCGTCACGGCAGGTGACGGGCCGTCCTTGGTCATCGCTGGCGCGGGCAGCGGGAAGACGCGCACGCTCATCTATCGGCTGGCCTACTTGGTCGACACGGGCGTGGATCCCGCGTCGATCCTCTTGATGACGTTTACGCGCAAAGCCGCGCAGGAAATGGTCGAACGTGCAAGCGGGCTGATCGGAGCGGGTGTCGAGCGCGTCTGGGGCGGCACGTTTCACTCAATCGCGAACGGGTTGTTGCGGCGCTACGGGCGCGCGATTGGGGTGAGCCCGCAATTTTCGATCATGGATCGGGGCGACGCGGAGGATTTGATCAGCCTCATTCGCGGGCAGCTGGGCGTCGCCGAGAAAGAAAAGCGGTTTCCGCGCAAGGGCACGATCGCGGAAATGTTCAGCAAGGCGGAAAACACGCTTCAGCCGCTGGACGAGATCGTCCTCAACGAGTTTTCTCACCTCGCGGAATTTCTCGACGATCTGCACAAGCTGAAGCGCGGCTACGATGCGCAAAAGCGCGAGCGGCAGCTCTTCGACTATGACGACCTGCTGTTGAGGCTGCGCGAATTGCTGGCCGACGTGAACGGCATCGGCAAAACCGTGGCCGAGCAGTTTCGCTACCTGTTGGTGGATGAGTATCAGGATACGAATCGGTTGCAGGCGGATCTGATTCGGCGCCTCGCGCTGGGACACCACAATGTCATGGTGGTGGGCGACGACTCTCAGTCGATCTACGCGTTTCGCGGTGCGACGTTCCGGAACATCATGGATTTTCCGTCGCTCTTCCCCGGCACGCAGATCTACAAGCTGGAAGAAAACTACCGCAGCACGCAGCCGATTCTGAACTTGGCGAACGGGATCATTCAGGAGGCCGTGGAAAAATATTCCAAGCGCCTTTTTACGCGCCAGGTAGACGGTCCCATGCCGGTGCTGGTGGAGGCGGGGAGCGAACATTCGCAGTCGCGGTTCGTCGCGCAAAAAATGTTGGAGCTGCGCGAAGACGGCGTGCCGTTGTCCGATATGGCGGTGTTGTTTCGGTCCGGCTTCCACTCGTTCGACTTGGAGTTGGAGTTGTCGCGGCGCAACCTGCCGTTCGTCAAGCGCGGCGGCATTCGATTCATCGAAGCGGCGCATGTCAAAGACCTGCTCGCGCATCTGCGCGTGGCGCACAATCCGTTCGATGTGGTCAGTTGGAACCGCGTACTCTTGTTGGTAGAAGGCGTGGGGCCGAAGAAGGCGCAAGAGCTTATCGCGGGCGTGGTTTCTACAGAACGTCCGCTGGACGTGCTGCGACGCGCCACCGGCCGCGCCGGACAAGGGCTCAAGCAGTTGGCGGCCGGGCTCGACGAGCTGATGGGCAAGTCGGCCGAGCCCACCGGCGATCTGGTCGGCCGTGCGTATGAATACTACCTACCGCTGCTTAAGGAGCACTACGACGACTATCCGAAGCGCATGCGCGATCTAGAGCAGCTCCATAGCATGGCCAGCCGCTATCCGACGTTGGATGATTTTCTTGCCGACCTGGCCTTGGAGCCACCCGAGCCCAGCGGCGGTGCGCGCGCGACCATCGACGATGAGGACGATCTGCTGACACTCTCGACCATCCATTCCGCAAAGGGCTTGGAGTGGAAGGCCGTGTTTGTGATTTGGGTGGCCGATGGGCGCTTCCCCTCGTTGTATTCGTCCACCAACGATGAGGAGTTGGAAGAAGAGCGGCGGCTCTTCTACGTCGCGGTGACGCGCGCGAAGCGGCATTTGTTTCTGACCTATCCCACCAACGTGTACGAACGGAACAGCGGATTTGTATTCTCGCGGCCGTCGCGCTTCTTGGATAACCTGCCGTCGCGTCTCTGGGAAACCTGGCGCGTCACGGAAGATGAGGCGCCGAGTTGGGCTGGGCGGTCCGAGCCCTCGTGGTGATGGTGGCGGGAGGTCGCATGGTCACGCAAGAACGTTCATGGGGGAGCGTGCGTCGCGTCGTCGCGGCCTCTGTGCTCGGCGTCTTGTTCGCCGCTCCGTCCGTTGACGCAGCAACTAAATCCAAGGCTCCGGCGCCTGCCGCATCGAGTGTGGGGCAGGAAGCGCATGACGGCGCCGTGTTGACGCCGTGGCAGCAGCTCATTCGGGAGGCCCGCAGCCTGGGATTGCCGACGGGTTTTCTGGAAGTCATCCCGGCGGATTTCGTGCGCATTGAATTCGAGGATCTGCACACCTACGCAGCCGAGTATCATCCGGCCGATCATCGAATGGTGTTAAATCGCACCTTGTCCTTTAATGCGGCTGGGTCGATCTTGCGTCCGTTGAAGACCTTGCCGCATCGCGACATCGGGACGCTTTTCCACGAACTGTTTCATGCGTACATGGATTATTTGGTGGCGGATGCGTCGGCCACGGCGAACGATCCGCGTCGACGTAACCTGTTGGCCTTTGCCCGCGATCGTCAAACCTGTCGATACAGCACGGTCGAGATCGTGCCGGTGGTGCAGCGGAAAGCCGCCAGCGAGACGCGGCAACTCAGCGAGGTGGAATCCTGGGAAGCCCTCAACGAAACTTGGGCGGTGTTTGTCGGATGGGCGGTCTGGACGAAGTTGGAAGCCGGCGGAGCCCATACTGCGTCATCCGGCATTGCGGATGATTGGTATCGTCGACTGGGACGGGCGCACGAGCGGGGAGAGCTCCGCGGCTATTATGAGCCGGAAGACGCGGAAGAGCGGGCGCTGACGAAGAAGCGCTACCTTGCGCTCACCCATCGGATCGCCCCTGATGAGGCGGCGTGGCTGATGCGGGATATTTTGGCGACCTCTGAAAAGGGTGCGCGGGCGGTGCAGACGCTTCTTGAGACCCATGCGCCGCCCCTCGCGCGAGGTGAACAGTGTCGTCAGGACGCCTCGGTGTCGCCCGATCGACCACACTGAAGGCGTGGCGAGACGCGTCGTAGGTCTATGCCTACGCCCGATTCGCCGATTGGACTCAGGCAAGAATTGGCCCCTTGACACCAGGATTTTTCATCAATACAATCGGGCGCTTCTAAACAGCCCCTTCTCCTGCTCGCGGATCCGCTGCATGGCGTGGCGATGATCATGGCGCAGAGAGGGGTGTGTTTGTCTTGTGCATGGGCCTGCGCTCTGTGGGCACTACTGAGGTAACGGAATCGTGGTCAGGTACCCAAGTGGCCAACGGGGGCAGACTGTAAATCTGCTGTCTACGGGCTTCCAAGGTTCGAATCCTTGCCTGACCACCATACCTCGGGCCGCCTTGTTGACGGCTGTTCCGGCGGCGGTGTGACGAAAGACACGGAGTGCGGGCGCGTAGTGCGGACGGACGAAGCCTTGTCCTTCAATTAGTTGTGAATACGTAGGTTGGTAGCTCGGTGGCGATGGGTGTTGTGCGAGTGTTCGGTCGCCGAGCGATATAGGGCGATGTTCGGGACTGGTTGTGAAAGCTGTGGCGGGCGTAGCTCAGTGGTAGAGTTCCAGCCTTCCAAGCTGGCTGTCGTGGGTTCAAATCCCATCGCCCGCTCCAAAGTGGTGGACCTCGTGACGCGATACCGACGTGCCGCGAGGGATCTGAGTCGCCATGGTGGTCGATGTGCATGGTTGGTGTGTCGCGGTCGGCGGTGAGTGCGTCGCGAGTACGGAGATGGTCGGGCCCACGTAGCTCAGTTGGTAGAGCACGTCCTTGGTAAGGACGAGGTCACGCGTTCGATCCGCGTCGTGGGCTCCAGTCACGCGGCTCTGCGGAAGTTGCCGCGCAGGATGGGTGGTGTGCGGGTGTCCGGTGCGTGCGACCGACGGTCGGTCCGCCCGCCGGTGTGCTGCGGCGCAGGATTCGTGGATCGATCGTGTGGAGCGCGTAGGGGTTGTCTAAATTACTCGTATCCGGCGGGTGATCTAACCAGGGAGTGAGTTATGGCGAAGGCGAAGTTTGAGCGGAAGAAGCCGCACGTGAACATTGGGACGATCGGGCACGTGGACCACGGCAAGACGACGTTGACGGCGGCGTTGACGAAGGTCTGTTCGGATAAGGGCATGGCGAAGTTCATCA
>JAYREW010000010.1:0-109732 GCA_041908685.1 Nitrospiraceae bacterium
GAGCGTGCCGGCATTGATGGTGGTGGCGCCGGAATAGCTGTTGATGCCGGCGAGCGTCATGATGCCGGTGCCGGTCTTCGTCAACCCACCCGTGCCGCTGAGCACGCCGCTGTAGGTGGTGGCGCTGTTGTTGCCGCCGGTCGTGAGGGTCCCGGCGCCGAGGGTGACATTGCCGCCGGTCGTCCCGCCCCCCGCGAGTGATCCGATGGTCTCGTTCGTGCCGTTCAGGTCGAGCACAGCACCGGCCGCATTTGCGAGGGATACGGCAGAGGCATCGGGAATCGCGGCGCTGCCCGCAACACGTAGCGTCCCGGCGCTGATAGTCGTCGTACCTGTATACGTATTGGTTCCGCTCAGGACGAGTGTGCCGGCCCCGGCTTTGGTCAACGACGTGCCGGCGATAGTGCCGGTCACGCTGGAGGTTCCGGTCGGCGTCGTGAGTGTGATGGCGTTGCCGGTGAGATTTGTCGCTGAGATCGTGCCGGGGCTGAAGGCGCCGATAGCCGTTGGTCCGATCGTGAGGGCGAGGGCGCCGGTGCCCGCGTTCATCGTTGTTCCCGGGGCCATCGTGATATCGCCGGTGGTCCCCGCTGTACGGGAGGTGCCCCCGGAATCGTTCGCGGTCATGGAGATGGCGGCGTTGTTGGTGGACACGTTCGCGTTGACGGCGATGTCGCGTCCGGCGCGTAGGGTTAAGGTGAGTCCGGCTCCCGCCAGTGCGATGGGATCGGTGATAGTAATGTCGTCATGGGCTTGGAGGTTGACGTTGGCCGCGGCCGCATTGATGGTGGCCGGCGCAATGGTCTGAGTCGTGCCGGGGAGATCTGTGAATTGGTCGACTTGCGTGAGCGTGGCGGCCCCGCTGGTGGCGACGACGATGGATTGCGGATCGAGCAGCAGGGTGCCGGTCGTGCCCTGAGGTGCGGTGGTGTCCACCTGCCCGGTAAACGCCAATCGCTCATAGCCGGAGACTTCGACCTGTCCCCCATGTCCGCCTGTCTCCCCGCCCCGCGCGACGATGGCGCCGCGAAACGCCGTGTCCTTATCGGACCAGACGACGATGTTTCCGGCATCGCCCTGCCTGGTGCCGGATGTCGTGATCGTGGCGTCCTTGGTGACGACGGTATGCTCCGAGGAGGCGATCAAGACGTTCCCCCCGGCGCCTCCATCTAACCCCGTGGCGCGAAGCGACCCGGCCACGCCGACCATCTGCCCGCTCAGCGTGATCTCGCCAGGCTGTGCGTGCGACTCGGCTGCGGAGACGTCGAGCGTGCCGGTGTTCAACACGCGGCCGTCTGCCTGGTGCACGGTGCCGAGGTGGTGCTCCGCACCGAGGACGCCGCGGTTGGCGACCGGGTCGGATCCTTCCAGGCGAATCACTCCGCCCCGTTCGACCAGGCTCTGGGCGCGTATGACGCCCGATTGATTCACCACGGACGAGAAGATGTCGCCGGAGGCTCTCGCCGACAGGACGACCTGTCCGCCGTCGGCCGTGATGGTGCCGCTGTTGGAGACGGCGCTGGCGAGCGGCGTGCCGTCGGGGCCCAGGACCTGGCTTGCGACCTTGTCGCTCAGGACGTAGTGGATGAGTCCGTCGCCCATCAAATCGACGGTCAGGCGTTGCGCCGAGCCCAGGACGGTGGTTCCGAGGTGGGCGACGATCACGCCGTCGTTGGCCACACCCGGCGCCACGAGGACGGCGTAGCCGTGGTCGGAGATGCGAATCTCACCGCGGTTGATGACGGATCGCAAGGCTTTGAGCGGATCCTGCGCAAACAGGTAGCGACCGGCCATGAAATCCGCGTCGCGGATCTGCAATGTGGTGGCGAGCAACCCGGCCACGTTCACTTGGGCTCCGGCGCCGAAGAGGATGCCGTTGGGGTTGATCAGGAAGATCTGGCCGTTCGCGTGGAGTTGGCCGAGGATGACGGAGGGGTCGATGCCTACGACCCGGTTCAAGGCGATGGCCCCGACTCCCGGTTGCAGAAAGTGCACGGCCTCGCCGCTCCCGATGGAGAAGCTTTGCCAGTTGAGGATGGCGCGGTCCGAGCCCTGGTGAATCGTGAGGGTGTTAGGCGCCGACTGTTGAATGGTGGCTTGCCCGCCAGCCACCTGGCCGCCGCCGGGGAGGGCCTGCACCTCAGCAGGAAGGCACAGCAGCGTCGCCAGCAGTAGACGTGTGACGACGTGTGCAGTCCGGCCGCATCGCGCTATCGAGGTCGCCCACCGTGATCGCATCCTGCCGACAAGTCCCACAGGTGGAACCCTCCATGGGCCACCTTCAAACAAGTGTAGCAGGTGCTACGTGGGCTCCCCCTCGCCGAGGGCTGTTCTGATGCGGCTCACGAGTGCGGTTAGAACCGCGCGACAGCTTGGAGGTAGAGCGTGGGCGACGACCCGCCCGAGAAGGTGCCGCCTGCCGGTTGGGAGGCGATGGGGAAGCCGAGGTCGGCCCGGATGGTGGTTTGCGAAAAGGCGGGCACCAGCGTTTGGACGCCGAATCCAACGCCCGTGAGGCTCACGCTGCGGCGCTCCCCAGGGCTCGGGTTGCGGACGCGCCCTGCGCCATGGTCGACGAAGACGCCGAATTGCGTCGGCGGTAAGGTGGCCGGCCACATTGGAATGCGCAGCTCGGCGCTCACGCTGTACCCTTCATCGACGAAGCGCTCGCCCAGTTGGTAGCCGCGCACGGAATCGGGCCCGCCCAACAGCATCTGCTCGATGACCACCAGAGGCCCGGCCGAGATCTGCCCCGCGCTCTTGAGGATGAGCAGGAGGTCATGCGGCAAGCCCTGGATGCGGCCCGCCGACAGGGTGGCTTTGGTGAAGCGGTTGTCGGCGCCCCGGCGCGTCGTGAGCATATCATTATCGTCCATCCCGCCGAACCCCTCGCCCAGCCCTTGGAACCCGTAGACCGAGGCGTAGGTGCGGCCGCTGGTGTCGAGGCGGTCGTAGCTCGCCCCCAGTTTCAGCAGGCGCACGCGGTCGGATCCTGTGAGCGCGCCGAGCGCGAAGAGCCGGTTGTCCTTGGCGGCAAACCCGGTTTCGAGCGTCAACGTCTGCAGGCGGCTCTTGATGAACGGATGCGAGAGGGAAAAATCGTAGGTGGTGGTACGGCCGTGGATGTTCAAGGCAGACAGTTGGGCGCCGACGTCGAAGCGGCCGGTGGAGGCGCTCAGCGCCAGTTTGGTGCCGTGGACGCCGAGCGGGATGGTGTAGCCGGCGGTGCCGAAAAGCATCTGATCCGGATGGTCGCCGACGATACCGGTCGCCAGCAATTGGCTGCCCTCAATCCCTAGATTGCCGATCTCCGCCGTGGCGCTGAGGCGATTACGGGAGACGGTATTAAAGCCGTAGTTGTTGTAGTCCAACATCACATGCATCGGGCGGCGATCTTCCACCTGCACGTCGATGTCGGTGCTGCCGGGTGCAGCGCCGGGTCGGAGCGTGGCGGAGGACTTCAGGTCCGGATAGCTGTTGACCATCAGGAGGGACCGTTCGAGGTCTTGGCTGCGGATGAGATGGCGCTCCATGACGGGCGCGAAGTGTTTGCGGATGAACTCGTCCGAATAGGCCCGCTGCCCCGTGTTGCGGAGGGTCCCCAGTTGACCTTCCAGAACGGCCAGCTCAACATAGCCGTCGCGGATCTCCTGCTGCGGTACGTAGGTGGAGGCCAGTGTGTAGCCGCGCCTCCGGTACATGTCGGTTACGTCTGCGGCGGCCTCTTCCAGCCGTTCGAGGGTGAGCGGCTCATGGAGGTACCAGACGAAGACCGAAATGAAGTCTTCCGGCGTAAAGATGGTACTGCCCATCACCGTGATGGCGCGAATGATCGAGGTGACGGGCGGCGGTGCAGAGGGTGTGGGATTCGATGTTGTGGGTGGTGGCGCCGACGGCAGGGTGTCGGTGTCCGATGGCGTAGTCAGTGGTTGCGGTTGAGTGGAGTCCGGCAGGGGTGCCGCTGCCGTTCCAACCTGCGGCAGGCACAGGGCGGCAAGCAGCCAGAGGACGCAGGCCCATCGGCGGCGCGCGGATGCCGCACGGCGCTGGCGCTTGTGGGCGGCGTCCGGACCGAGAGTGGATGGTGACAATGCCATGGCCTGCTGGTCTGCGTCTCCATGTGGCGTCGGCCTACCCGTGGGCACAACCTGAATTTACGGAAGTTACTATACGGTGGACTTCTTAAGGGGAACAGTAAATTGTGGAAAGTGGAGGCTTCGCCTGGTCGGCCTCAGGAAGATGGTCCAGGCTCTCGCCTGGGCGCTCCTGCCCGGCGCCCTGAGCGTTCTGACTGCCTGCGCGGGGCCGCCTGCTCAGCCTTCCGAGCGGGACCGAACGGGGAGCGCCTCGACCGATGGCCCTCCCCCTGCGGTGGAGCGGATGCCGGCGCCGCCGCCTCCGAATATGACCTGCCCGCCGTCGATGCGCGGGTCCTGCCGATAGCCGCCACCGGATCTGGCCGACGTGGACGATCCGTGCGCCCCATTTGCTGCCCGTAACCTCTGCGTACAACCATCGGCGGCCTCTCCCAGGTGACTCCGTTGGCCCGCCTCGATATACTCTGCCCGCCCGGTCTACCTTCTATCGAATGGAGCTGTCTCGTGAGCGCGACCTCATCGGATCGTACCACTGCCGAATGGAAAACCGATCTTGTCCAGGCGTTTTTTGATACGCAATCGTTTCGCTACGACGCGGAGCGCGGCTTCAAGCTGGCGTCGGGGCTGACCAGCCCCTTTTACGTGGATTGCCGGATGCTAATGGCCGATCCGCGTTCCCGGCGGTTGGTGGCGAAGGCCGCGTGGGCCTGCTTGCGCGGCCTGCCGATCGAATGCCTGGGCGGGTTGGAAATCGGGGCGATCTCGATCGCGACGACGATTTCAGACTATGCGTACGCGGCCGATGCGACCGCAAATTGGCGCACGTTTGTGGTGCGCAAGCAGGCGAAGGATCACGGCACCGGCAAGTTGATCGAAGGGGGTGTGCGTGAGGGCGATCGGGCTGTCGTCGTGGACGACGTGTTGACGAGCGGCGGCTCGCTGCTGAAGGCCGTGGCGGCGTCCCACGCCGCGGGGCTGGAGGTGACGCATGCCTTGGTGATCGTGGATCGGAAGGAGCAGGAGGGTCGCGCCCGTATCGAAGCCGAGGGACTGACCCTGATGAGCCTGTTGACGATCGACGATTTGATGACGCGTGTGCACACCGGCGGCGGTACGCGGACGTGACCGGCGCTCACTGACATTCGTACTGAATGCCCCATCGATAATCGCGGACGACTTCTTCCGAACCGGGCGCTGTGCTCGTCACGCGATCGCGTCCCCGCGCCTCCCCTTCCCGCACGATCCGATAGCGCCCTCGACAGTGTTCGTCCATGAGCTTCAGCGCATCCCGACGAAACGAAGAGACCATCGGTCCTCGTTGCGGCACGTAGGGGTAGGCGGCAATCCCGCCGCGCTCCGTCTGTTGCAGCAGCGTCGCGCCTCCCGCGCAGGCGGTGAGGAGCCAAGGCAGCACCAGCGCCACTGCGATGCTTGACCGTGTTTTCATACGGTTCGTATCATAAGAGAGCCGGTGGGCATGAACAAGCGCGACGCGCTGCTGGTCACAACCCAGATCCGGCGGTGCGTCATCGATACGAAGGAGGCCGATACAATGAGCGGAACCATGACTGGGGTGCGGAGCGGATCACAGGGGCGGTTGATGCGACGGATCGCCGGGGGCAGCGGGCCGGTTGTGTTGGCGGCCCTGCTCCTGCTGACGGGAACGGTGGCGGCGACCGCGCATGAGATCTACGCGCTGACGGTGGAGCAGCTCCGTGCGGGGATGATGAAGGCATCGGCCCCGGATAAGAAAGGCTTTGTGTTGGTCGATGTGCGAACGCCGGGCGAACATGCGGAGGGATTTATCCCCGGCACGGACGCCAATATCGACTATCGCGAACTTGGGGAACGCCATCGCGAGCTGGGGTTGTCGTTGGACGACCATGTGGTGGTCTATTGTCAGTCCGGGCATCGCGCCGGGATTGCCGCAAAAACGCTGACGGACCTCGGCTATCGGCATGTCTATAGCGTGGTCGGCAGTATGAAGGCGTGGCGGGAAGCGGGCTTTCCTGTGGACCAGGTGAAGTAGCGAATCTGGTCGACTACCGTGCCGGTGGAGACGCGGGCGCGCTTGTCGGCGAGGTCTCGCGCGGATAGACCGCGATGACCGTCGGCAGTGGAATGTGAATGGCCGGGGCGGTGCCGTCGAGGATCGAGCGCCACCAGGGCGGCCCCGCCGGTTTGTCGCTATGCGTCAGAATCTGCGTGCCGAGCATCGCGTCGGAGGACGAGCCCCCGTCCATCGCCATGACTTGGTGGAGCCACGGCAGCGTCTGCCGCACACACTCGCCGATACCGAAGAGACTCACTGCATCCATGGTCTTGATGACATAGACCGACCCCGCCGTATCCTCCGCAATCAGCGTTTGCTGCGCCCGTTTGGTTGATTGCCGAACGCGCAACTTTCCGGTGCGATCCACCAACATCAAGGCCTGCGCCGCCTCGCGATACGCGGGTGCCTCGCTGGAAAACTCCTCCCGCGCCAGATCGATGATGCGGGCGCGCTGCGGGCCAGGCGTGACCGGTTCCGCCACGAACAGGCCCTGCCACTGCGCATGGCGTTTGGGACTGAGGGCGGCGCCGTTCTTGAAGAGTAATCCCATGTAGGAAAAATCATCGAAAAACAGGCCGGCGTTGAAGACCAGTGCCGCGCCCGTGCGGCGACGCCATTCGGCCAATGGGATGGGCGCGGCCAGTCCGTCATCGCGATAGGAGCGGATGGAAAAGGCGAACCGTTCCGGATCGATGCGCAGGACGACGGCCGTCACGTCTTCCGGACAGGCGCCACCCGATCGCCAGAGGCTCACGGATAATCCGTCGGCCAGGCTCTCCCAGGGCGCCGCGGCGGCAGCCGCCGAACCTGGTGCTGGTCCCACACTCAGGATGGCGAGGAGCAGGAATCCAAGGCAGGAGCTGAGCAAGGAGCCGAGGCGCGCGCGCACAGTTGGATGACGACGAACTGCGTTGGTGCGGTCAGTGCGTCGAGACAGAATAGGCGTGAAGGTCCGCGTGGCACGCATCATCGGAAATCCGACAGACGGCTCCTTGATCGCGACGGCAGGCGTCGAGCGGCAGCGGTAGGTGGAGGCAGTATACGAATCCCCTTCTGAGCGGTCAACGCGCGTCGGGGACCTGTGGGGGCGGCAACGCGGAGCGTCACGTGGGATTCTCCTCACGCTCCCGGCCTGGTGGTTCGTTAATGTGCCCCCAGAAGTTCGCCAGGGCGCGCATGGCCGTGACATACGCGGAAAACTCTACGGGCTTAACCACATACGCGTTCGCCCCGGCGTCGTAGCAGCGCGCGATGTCGGCGGCCTCCTTCGAGGAGGTCAGCATCACCACGGGAATGTGCCGGAACGCCTGGTCCTGCTTGAGCAGGCGCAGCACATCCACGCCGTCGAGTTTCGGCATTTTCACGTCCAGCATGATGAGGATGGGATTGCCGTGTGGGCGCGTCGCAAAGGCCCCGCGGCGATGCAGGTAGTCCAGCACCTCCGTGCCGTCGCGGCAGACGATCGTGCGATCGGCCAACTGATCCTCTTCCAACGCAGCGAGGGCTAATTCCGCGTCGCGAGGATTGTCGTCGGCCAGCAAAATGGGCATGTAGCCGGTCATCGTCTGTTATGCCGCCTGTTTGAGTGACACATAAAACGTTGCGCCGTGATCCGGTTCGCTCTCCGCCCAAGTGCGTCCGCCGTGGCGATGCACGATGCGGCGGACGTTGGCCAAGCCGATCCCCGTGCCTTCGAATTCATCGGCGCGATGCAGGCGCTGAAACACGCCGAACAGTTTTTCTGAATAGGTCATGTCGAAGCCGACGCCGTTGTCCTTCACGAAAATGACGGCCTCGCCTGCCTGGCGGAACTCTACGCCGATGGCGATATGCGCCTCCGGTCTGGTGCCGGTGAACTTGACCGCATTCGCGACGAGATTGACGAAGACTTGGCGCAGCATGGCAGGGTCGCCTTCAACGATGGGCAGCGGCGCGACCTCCCAGATGATCGTGCGCCCAGTCGTATCCTGTTGCAGGCGCTGCAGCACGTCGGCCAGCAGCGCGTTGAGGTCCACGCGCGTGGTCAGCATTTCGGCGCGCCCCATACGCGAAAAACTCAGGAGATCGTCGATGAGGTGGCCCATCTGCTGGGCCGACTGCGCGATGGTCGTCAGGTAGCGGCGCGCCTTCTCCGACAAATCCTTCCCGGCGGCCTTGTCGAGCAGGGCGACGTAGCCGTCGATGTGGCGAAGGGGCGCGCGCAGATCGTGTGAGACGGAATAGCTGAAGGCTTCGAGCTCTTTGTTCGCCGCTTCCAGCAGCTCTCCCCGTCTCGTCAATTCGTGCGCGACACGTTCGCGCTCGGCGAGGTCGTGCCGGATGACAAGATAGACCGACCCGAGCAGGACCAACTGAAGGCCAGCGGCGCCTCCGAGCAGCCAGACACTGACGCGCGTGGTGCGCGTGGACTGGTCGCGGCGCTGATACAGGGCGGTGGTTTCCTGGTCGGCCAGCGTCGTCAGCAACGCGCGGGCGACGGCCAAGTGCTGATCGCCTGCGCCGGCTTTTGGTGCGCCGCGGTTCGATTGGCCTTGCGGGCTTCGCTTCGCCGCAATCGCCGAGTTCTGCGCGGCCGCAAGTTGCTCCATGTGACTGCGCAATGCGGTGACACGCTCGGCCTGAGCTTGGTCTGTGGCTGCCTCTTCGAACAGCAGCAGGTAGGCCGGGGCAAGCTCTGTCACGGTGCGCTGCCCATCGAGGTAGCTGTCGTCGCCCGTGACGAGAAATCGCCGGTACGACCGTTCTCCATCGTCCAGGAGCGTATGCAGTTCATCGACGCCTTTGATGAGGCGATGGCTGCGCGCATCCAGTTTGGCGTTCGCGATCAGGGTGGTGGTGGTGCCGTAGGCCATGAGGCTGATAGCCATGACCAAGAGGAAGACGAGCCCGAAGCCCACCAGCATGCGGCGGTGAATAGACCACTGGGCCAACGCTGCAACTGGTGCCGGGAGGTGCATACAATATCGGGTTGCCGTTCTGCATTGTGGCGTGAGCCCACGCAGACGGACTGCCGCCTCGCTATTCTAGCAAGGGAGGTGTTGGGAGCAGATTGAAATGCTGTTTCCGGCGTTCGGCGAGAACGAGGGAACGATGGGAGCTGGCGCAAATCGACGGCGGTGAACGACAGGCGACGGGTCAATGCCCGGCAGGACGTGGCGCCTTGGGGCTTAACTGCCGGGGAGCGGGGGCACGACCGGGACGGTCGCTACCGGACTCGCGAAGTTCGAGAACATCATGGTGGCGGAGACCACCCAGTCCATGACGGGCTGCGGATAGATGCCCATGATCAAGGTGGCCGCGATGGTCACGGTGAGCACGGCTTTCATGGAGCCGGAGATGTGAAGCGGTGAGGCATCCACCGGTTCGCTGATATACATCTTCTTGACGACGATCAGATAGTAATAGAGCGAGATCACGATATTGATCAGCCCGACCGTGATGAGGGCGTAGAGCCCTTCCTTGATCGCCGCGACGAAAATATAGATCTTGCCGATGAAGCCGGCCAATGGCGGCACGCCGGCCAGCGACAACAAAAAGACCAACATGGCGAAGGCCAACAGGGGCGAGCGGCGGTTCAGGCCGCTGTAGTCGTCGATTTCGTCGCTGCCCAAGAGGCGGCTGACCGCGATCACCACGGCGAAGGCGCCGAGGTTCGCGAACAGATAGGTCAGCAGGTAGAACAGGATGGCGTCTTCGCCCATCTTGGTGCCGGCCGCCAAGCCGATCAAGACGTTGCCGATCTGTGCGATGCCCGAGTACGCCAGCAGGCGTTTGATGTTCCGCTGGGCGATGGCCACGATATTGGCGTAGGTCATCGACAAGATCGACACGGCGACGAGGACCATCACCCATTGGGGCTTCAGGGAGGCGAGCGCCACATAAAACATGCGGAGCAGAATCGCGAAGGCGGCGCCCTTCGGGGCGATGGACAGGAACGCGGTGACCGGTGTAGGCGCACCGTGGTACGTGTCCGGAATCCAGGAGTGAAACGGAACCGCCCCGATCTTGAACCCGAGTGCGGCAAAGATCAGGAGGAAGCCGATGATGAGGCCTGGGGTGGCCTTCGCGCCGGCCATGTCTGAAAAGACCAACTTCCCGGTCTCGCCGTACACCAGGCTGATTCCGTAGGCCAGCAATCCCGCAGCGAACACGCCGAGGATGAAGAACTTCACGCCGGATTCGTTCGAGGCCAAGTCCTCACGGAGGTAGGCGACCAGGACATAGAAGCCGAAGGTCGAAAACTCCAGCGTGACGAACAGGGAGAGCATGTCGTTGGCCGAGGCCATAAACAGCATGCCGAGCGCCGACATCAAAATGAGGAAGTAGTACTCGCCCCGGAAGAAGCGGAACTTCTCGACGTAATCGGAGGAGGCCAACACCACGAGTGCGGATGCCATGACAATGAATATCTTGAAGAAGATCGCCAGGCGGTCGAGCACGAACATGTTGTGAAACAGCGCGCCGGAGACGTGGCTGATATCCAACCAGGCCAGGCACCCGAGCGTCCCAAGCAGGCCGACGAGGCTGATCGTGGCGATATGCTCCTTCGGCAGGCGCGGCCAAGAGAAGTCGACGATCAGGACGACGCAGAGCCAGAGCGTGAGGAAAATCTCCGGCAGCATCAGCAACAGGTCTGATGCGGAGAGCGAGAGTTGGAAGGTCATGGCGCGACCCTCCCCGCCCGCGCCGCTTCATCAGTGACGGTTGCGATGGGTGTGACCTTCGGCGCCGGTAGGTCGCCGATGACATAGCTCGTATTCTGTGTGCGGTACACCGACGGCGTGCTGTCGCCTTGCGCGACCGGCTCGACCTTGGTGATGCGGGCGATCAAGGGATCCACGCCCGCGCGGACCACGGAGTAGAAGTGGCCGGGCATGAGGAAAAAGCCGATGCTGCAGGCCATCATCAAAATGAACGGGAAGCGATCGACGAAGCTCACGGCGTCTCGGGTGTGGGCATGGTGCTGATCCATGGCGCCGTAGAAAATGCCGCGCATCATGCGGAACAGGTAGCCCATGGTGAGCACGATGCCGAGGATCGCTACGATGACTTGCAGCGGGTACTTGTTCCAGCTGCCGACGATGATCATGACTTCGGCGATGAAGTTCACGGTACCCGGCATACCGATGGAAGCCATCACGCCTACGATGGTGCAGCCGGCGATGAACGGCATGCGGTTGACCAGGCCGCCGAGCGACGGAATGTCGCGCGTATGCGTCTGTTCGTACACCCAGCCGGCCATGGCGAATAACATGCTGGTCGCCAAGGCATGCGCGAACATGTAGATGACCGCGCCGCTGAGGCTGATGTAGTCGAGGGCCGCCATGCCGAGGAACACGTAGCCCATGTGGCTCGAGCTGCTGTAGCCGATGACGTATTTCGTGTCGCGGGCGTAGAAGGCAACGAACCCGCCGTAGAGCATGCTGAAAATGCTGAGGATGGCCGCGATCGGCATCAGCTCGCGCGTGGCTTCGGGAAGGATTTCAAACGCGACGCGGATGATCGAGAAATGGCCGAGCTTCATCAAGACCCCGGCGTGCAGCATGCTGGTGGCGGCCGGTGCGGCCGCGTGGCCGACGGGCGACCAGGAGTGCAGCGGCCAGATCGGCGCGATCGACGCAAAGCCGAAGAAGATCAGCAGCCAGATCAGCGTTGCCAACGGCCCGGAGAAGTGCGCCTTCTCGCGTAGCTCCAGAATGTCGAAGGTGTTCAGGCCCGAGAACTTGTAGATGAGCAGGATGCCCATCAAGCAGAGCACGGCAAATGCGGAGAGGAACAGGACCAGCTTCATCGCCGCGTATTCTTTGCTGTTCGAGCCGAAGTTGAAAATGAACCCGACGGAATCGCGCTTCTTCACCCCTTCCGCATCGGTCATTTCCAAATACTTCTTCGTATGGCTCCCCCACATGCCGAGCAGCAGGTACATGGGGATGACGGACATTTCATAGAAGAAGTAGAGGAAGAACAGGTCGAGCGACATGAACACGCCGATGGTCGCCGCCGCCAGGATCAAAATCCAAATGTAGAACTGTTTGGCGCGGTCCTTGGTGTGCCACTGCACGAAGATACCGGCGAACAGCAGGATGCAGGAGGCGAGCACGAGCGGCGTGCCGATACCGTCGACGCCCAAGTGGAGTGAGATGCCGAGCTGTTTCGACCACTCGTATTTCTGAATGAACTGGTAGCCGCCCTTGACCGGGTCGAACGTGAAGAACAGATAGAACGACGCGAGGAGACTGATGCCCGCCGCGCTGGCGGCCGTGACGCGCACCATCAGCTTCTGCTTCTCGGGGATGAGAATCAGGGCGAAGGCGCCGACGAACGGCGCGAAGAGAATGATCAGCAGCAGATAGTCGGCCATAGTCGTAACGTCAGTCTCGTACCGTGGTTCGCGGGGTGTCCAGGAGCGTCAGCGTGCCGCGGTCTAACCGATCGACCAGCGCCTGCACGGACCCGTTCATGATGCGGAGGAACGGCGACGGGTAGAGGCCGATCCAGAGAATCATGATGGCCAGCGAGACGCTGATGACCAGCTCGCCCATTTTCAAATCCGAGACGGCCTGGCTGAGGCCTTTCCCCAGGGGCCCGAGAATCGCGCGTTCGTAGTACCACAGAAAATAGGCTGCGCCCAAGATCACCGCCACGACGGCGACGGTGCCGTACCACCACTTGGCCTGGAAGGCGCCCATCAGAATCAAAAATTCGCCCACGAATCCGTTCGTGCCGGGGAGGCCGATGGACGCGAGCCCGATGAGCAACAAGAAGGTCGCCAACAGCGGGGCCTGTTTGGCCAAGCCGCCGAAGGACGAGAGGTGTGTGCTTTGACGCCGCGAATAGAGAAAGCCCGCGATGAAAAAGAGCCCCGCGGTGCTGAAGCCCAAGTTCACCATGGTCAGCAGGCTGCCCTGGAGACCTTGGAAGTTGAGTGCGAACACGCCGACCACCACAAAGCAGAGGTGGCTCACGCTGCTGAAGGCGAGGAGTCTCCTGAAGTCCGGCTGAATCAAGGCGACGATGGCCGCGTAGAGAATGCCCATGAGCGCCATCACCATAATGATGGTCACGACGGTTTCGTTCTTTGAGGCTTCGGGGACCAGCGGCAGGCTGAATCGCACGAAGCCGTAGGTGCCCAACTTGACGCCCGCCAAGATGACCGACATGCCGATCGGCCCTTCCATCAGGGCATCGGGCAACCAGGTATGGAACGGGAAGATCGGGGCCTTGAATGCAAAGCCCAAGAAGAAAAACCAAAAGATCAGCAGTTGCTTGTCGAGCGAGATCGGCGCCGTCAGCAGATCGAGGAAGTCGAACGTGTACGACGGCTCGATGTGATTGCGCACGGCCCAACCATGGTAGTTGATGTTGAGCAGGGCAATGCCGACCAACATGAACACGCTGCCCAAGAGGGTATAGAGGACGTACTTGAGCGCTGCGTACTGGCGCTCTGCTCCCCCACCCCACAGCTTAATCAGGAAGTAGCTGGGCAGCAGCATCAGCTCCCAAAAGACGAAGAACAGGACCAGGTCTAGGGAGACGAACACGCCCATGATCGTGGTTTCGAGCGCGAGGAGGGCCATCAGATACAGGCGGATCTTCTGGCGCACCGTGTCCCAGGAATACACGACGATCAAGGTTGTGAGGAACGCGGTGACGCCGACGAAGAGCACACTGATCCCGTCGACACCCAGGTGGTAGCTGATACCGAGCGGCGGAATCCATGCGACACGCTCGGCAAATTGCATCGACGCGGATTCGGGCACGAAGTACACGAGCACTACGATCGACAACACCAACTCCAGCAGCGTCACGCCGAGGGCTACGGCCTTGACCATTTCTTCGTCGTCTAAAAACCACAGGACGAGCGCGCCCAACACCGGCACCAGGAGCAGGCAGGTGAGGATCGGGAAATTGAAGCTCAGCTCTTCTAACATTGCGCGCGCCTATCTTCCCTTTAGGAGGCCGACCACCAGAGCATGACGAAGTGCACGATCAAAAAGAGCCCGGCCACGATGATGGCGGCGTAGTGATGCACCATGCCGCTCTGCAGTTTGCGCCAGGACCGGGCCAGCAGATGGTTGGCGTAGCCGATGACATTGAGGCCCGCATAGACGACGTATTTTTCAAACCAGGTGGTCGCGGCGGACGTGAGTTCGGTGCCGCGTCCGACCCCACGGACCAGGCCGTCCAGAATCGTCCGGTCGAACCAATCCCACACGAGGCCCAGCTTTTTCAGCGGCTCGACGATGAGGAAGTCGTAGAGTTCGTCCACGTACCACTTGTTGAGCAGCGTGGTGTAAAGGCCTGGCTGAGCGGCGGCCCACCGGTCGGCCGTGCCCGGTTTCACCGTGTAGAGATAGTGCGCAATTAACCAGCCGGTCAGGGCGATGACGGTCGCGACGCCCATCAACATAAAGGTCGTTCCGGCGCTGGCCTCGTGTTCGCCGCCGCCTGCGTGTCCGATGACGGGGGCGAGGAAATGATGGAACCAGCCGTCTTCCGGTGGAATGCCCGGTACGCCGCCGAGCAGCGAGAGTCCGGCCAAGATCATCAACGGCACCAACATGACGGGCGGCGACTCGTGGATATGCTCGAGCGTGTGGTGATCCACTCGCGACTCGCCGTAGAACGTCAGATAGGTCAGGCGGAACATGTAGAACGAGGTCAGGAGCGCACCAAAGGCCGCCATGGCATAGAGCAGATAATGGTGGTGCACGAAGGCGTGCGCCATGATCTCGTCTTTGCTCCAAAACCCGGCGAACGGGAAGATACCGGCGATGGCCAAGGTGCCGATCAAAAAGACGCGATGTGTGCCGGGAATCTTGTCGTGCAGCGCACCCATTTTGCGGATGTCCTGCTCGCCGTGCAGCGCGTGGATCACCGAACCGGCGGAGAGGAACAAGAGCGCCTTGAAGAAGGCGTGCGTCATGAGATGGAACACCGCTGCGCCGTACGCGCCGACGCCGCAGCCCAAGAACATGTACCCGAGCTGGCTGACGGTCGAGTAAGCCAGCACCCGCTTGATGTCGGTCTGCACCAGGCCGATGGTGGCGGCAAAGAGCGCCGTTGCGCCGCCGATCCACCCGACGGTGGCCAGGGCCGTGGGCGCCATGTCGTAAATGACGTGGTTCCGCACCACCATATAGACGCCCGCAGTCACCATGGTGGCCGCATGGATGAGCGCGGAGACCGGGGTTGGGCCTTCCATCGCGTCGGGCAACCAGGTGTAGAGCGGCAGCTGGGCGGACTTGCCGACCGCGCCGATCAACAGGCAGAGGGCGATTGCGGTTGCCATTTCGGGTGACAGCTGGCTCGCCTGGGCGAAGACCTTGGTGTAGTCGAGCGTGCGGAAGTTGACGAAGACCAGAAATACGGCGATCAGGAAGCCGGCGTCGCCGATGCGGTTGACCACGAACGCCTTGGTTGCCGCCTTGGCCGCCGACACCTTTTCATAGTAGTAGCCGATCAGCAGGTAGGAGCAGAGGCCCACGCCTTCCCACCCGATGAACAGCACCACATAGTTGTTGCCCATCACGAGCAGCAACATCGACACCATGAAGAGGTTCATGTACGTGAAGAAGCGGGTGAAGCCTTCTTCCCCGTGCATGTACCCGGTCGAATAGACGTGAATCAGGAAGCCGACGCCCGTGACGACCAGCAGCATGATGCAGGTGAGCTGGTCGACGAGATAGGCGAGATTGATGACCAGGTCGCCGCCGAAGATCCATTTGTAGGCGACGACTTCGTGCGGGGTCCCCGTCCGAATCACGTCGGTGACGACGAAGACGACGCAGAGGAACGACATGAACACCGACCCGGCGGCCAGCCGACCGGCCAGGTGATGGGAATAGCGGCTGCCCAGCAGACCATTCGTCATGGCTGCGAGCAGCGGGAACAGCGGAATGAGTTGAATCGCTAAATCGACCACAATCCTTCACCGGATGCCGACTGCCGACCTGCAGAGCAGGGTCAGGCTGCGGCTACCACTTCAACAGGTTCATTTCGTCGACGTTGGTGGAAATCTTGCCGCGGAAGACGACGATGATGATCGCCAATCCGACGGCCGCTTCCCCCGCGGCGACGGCAATAATAAAGAGCGCCACAATTTGTCCGGCCATCGAGTCCAGATGATGCGAGAAGGCCACCAGGTTGATATTGGCGGCGTTGAGCATGATCTCGACGGCCATGAGCACGATAATAAAGTTCCGGCGAATCAAGACGCCCATCAATCCTGTCAGGAACAGGATGGCGCTGACCGTGACATAGGCTGACAAGGGCACCATAGTCGTCTCTGCAACGCGGCGTCCGCGTTACCCTTCGCGCTGATCGATGTGGGTCGGGGTCTTGGCCAACACGATGGCTCCAATGACCGCGCCCAACAAAAAGATGCCGACAATTTCGAACTGCAGCAGATAGTCGCTGAACATCTTGAGGCCGATGGCGGTGGTGTCGGTCGTCTGCAGCACCACATCCGTCGGCGTATCGCCCTTCGCGCCCGCCCAGGGCGACCCGAACAGAACGGCGATCATATACAGGCTGCCGGCAGCCGTCGGGCCCATAAACCAATAGGCGGACCGATGGAAGTACCGTTCTTCGGTCTTTAAGTTGAGCAGCATGAGCACGAAGAGGTAGAGCACCAAAATGGCGCCGGCGTAGACAATGACCTGGACGGCCCAGAGAAATTCGGCGTTCAGTAAGATGAAGAGGCCGGAGACGTGCAACAGCACGGCCAACAGCGCCATGCCGCAGTGCACCGGGTTCTTCAGTGCGACCGTCAGCCCGCCGGCCACGATCGACACCACCGCAAAGTAGACGAAAAACAGAACAATCATGAGTCTCGACCGGCGCGCGCGAGGACGCCGCGTGCACGCCGCATTACGTGAGATGCTTCGGTGGAGGCTGTGTCGCCTTCACCACGGATTGTGGGAAAAAATATCGGTACTCGCGACTCGACTCGGCGTTCTTTTCCTGGCCGTGGGCATAGAGGTACTTTTTCCCGTCGTCCAGAAACTTTTCGCCCAGTTCGTAGAGTCGTCGTTTATCGAACATCAACGTCCGTTTATCGTGGGTCGAGAATTCGTAGAGTTTCGTCATCGCGAGCGCGTTGACGGGGCAGGCTTCCACACAGTACCCGCAGAACACGCACTTGGTGATATCGATGTAGAACTCTTTGGCATAGCGCTGGAGCGGCAACGATTTGTCCTCGCCGCTGATGACCTTGATGCAGCGCGACGGGCAGGCGGCTTCGCACAGGTCGCAGCCTACGCAGCGTTCCTTGCCGTCGTCGTAGCGCAGCAGCGCGAGCGCGCCGCGATGCGTGTCGGGCAGGGTCCGTTGCTCGCGCGGGTATTGGAAGGTGATCGGCTTATGGAACATGTGCTTGAACGTCACCTTCATCGCGTCCCAGATCTCTTCGAAGAGGATCGCGTGAAGAATCTTCTTTGTGAACCCGCTCGCTCCCATGATGACGACCTATCTATCCTTCTCGTCGAGGTGACGACGGCCCGCCTGGTCGGCTAGGCCTTCTCGACGAACACCTGGGTCACCTTAAAGGCCGGCGCTTTGGTCACCGGATCAATCTCGACCGCCATCAGATCCTTCACCGGCGGCTCGTTGAAATGCTCGGGGAAGAAACAGGTCCCCGGCATGAGCGGGGCGGAGGGCAGCACGCCCATCACCAGCGACCCCTTGGTCGATGTCACGCGCACGAGCGCGCCTTCCTTCAACCCCATCCTCTCGCAATCCTCTAGGCTGAGATGCAGTCGGCCGGTGTTCGGCGCCAAATTGATGAGGCCGGAGGCTTGCGTCGACAACTTACCGGAATGGTAGAGCACCTGCCCCATCGTCAGGCGGAACGGCTTATCGGCCGGCGGCGCGCCGACGTTTCCGGCGTTGTAGCGTGCGGCCACTCCGGCGGTGTAGGTCGTCGACAAGTAAGTGGCCGGGTTGCCGGTCTTGCGCTTGGGCTGCCCGAGGTTGTAGTACCCGGGCAAGAGCTTCATGATTTCGTTTTGAATATCCTGCGCCGACTCGTACTCCCAGGCGGCGCCCATGCCGCTGGCCAGCGAGGTGATGATGTGCCAGTCCGGCAAGCTTTCGCCTTGCGGGTCGAGCGTGGCTCGGACGCGCTGCACCTTGCCTTCTTGATTGGTGACCGTCCCGTCCTTCTCCGCGAAGGTTGCCGCAGGCAGGACGAAATGCGCGAGCTTGCCCGTTTCGGTCAGGAAGGGGTCCTGGCAAATGAGGAGATCCACCTTCTCCAGCGCGGCCTTCACGTTGAGGGACGCAGGTAACGTTTCGAGCGGGTTTTCACCGATCAAATAGAGGGCTTTGATCTGGCCGGTTTTGCAGCGCTCGAGAATCTCGATTAATGTGGCGCCCTGCTCGGCGGCCGGCAGCGCGGCCGGTCGATCCTGCTCGCCCCAGGCTTTTGCAAAGCGTGCGCGTGCCATGTCGTCGGCATAGGCGATCGGGCCGGGCAACGACTCCGGTGCCACGCCCATGTCCAGCGCGCCCTGCTCGTTCGCTTCTTCGACGGTGGAGAGGATGCCGCAGCCGGGCTGCATCAGCTTGCCGGTGACCCAGGCCAAATCGAACAGGTTGAGGACGTCGCGATAGCCGCCGGTGCGGCGGACAATTCCTTCGCCGATGATGATGACCGATCGTGGCGATTCCGCATAGATGGTGGCGGCCGCGACGATCTGGTCGACCGTGGCGCCGGTCATCTCCGCGATGCGCGGGAGCGAGAGGGAGGCTGCGGCCTGCTTGAGCGCCGCAAAGGCTTGCGGGTGCTGATTCACCACATCCGTGTCGACGAGGTCCTGCTCAAGAACGGCCTTGACCAGGCCCTGCACGAACAGCCCTTCCGTGCCCGGCTTGATCAGCATCGGGTGCGAGGAGAGCTTCGCGATATTCGACGTGATCGCATCGACGACGACCACTTGCGCGCGATACACGCGAATGGCTTCCTTGACGCGGATGGCCGCGACGGGATTGGTCTCCGTGATATTGGAGCCGATCACCAGGATGGCCTTAGCCTTCGTGATGTCTTCCGAGTCTGCGGTGCCGCGTGAGACACCCAGGGCTTGCCGCATGGCCCGCACGAAATTCACATGGCCGTAGCGCGCACTGCTGTCGAGTTGGTTGGTGCCCAGCACTGCCCGCATGAGCTTTTGGAACAGGTACAACTCTTCATTGGTGCAACGCGCGGTGATCAGCCCGGCGATGGCCTGGGGCCCGTATTTCGATTTGATCGCCTGGAGGCGATCGACCACCTCGTGCATCGTTTCGAGCCAGGGCGACGGCGTCAACTGCTGGTCGCGGCGCACGAGCGGCTTCGTCAGGCGGCTCTTGCTGTCGATGAACTGGAAGCCGAAGCGGCCGCGCACGCAGAGGCCTCCGTGCCCCTTGGCGGTCTGGGTGCGGTCGCCCCACTTATTTTTCCAGGAGAGTTGCGACGTGACGCGCACGACGTGCGAGTCCTTGGTCTCCACATCCATTTGGCAGCCGTCCCCGCAGTAGTTGCAGGTCGTCCGGGTCTTCTTCATCTGCCAGGGCTTGTAGAGATATTTCGAATACTTATTCGTGATGGCGCCGACCGGACATACGGCCAGACAGTCGCCGCAGAATTCGCACTGCAGCGGCAGATCGCCCTTGGCGACCACTTGGTTGAAGCCGCCCTTCTTCATGAATTGCAGCGCGTCGATCATCTGCACGTCTTTGCAGATGTTGATGCACTCGCCGCAGGCGATGCAGCGATTCATGTTGAAGTCCAGCACGGGGCTGCGCGTATCTTCCGGAATCAGCTTTTGTTTGGCGTTGGCGAGGTTCGTGACGCCGTGCTGGAACGCCATGTCCTGCAGTTCGCAGTGGCCGTCGGCGTCGCAGACCGGGCAATCGAGCGGATGGACGGAGAGATGCTTCTCCACCGCTTTCTTGCGCGCCTGGTGCAGGTCGTCGCCTTCCGTACGGATCACCATGCCGGCGGCGGCCTTAGCTGTGCAGGAGCGCACGGGTGCCTTCTTGCCTTCCTGCATGACCAGGCACATACCGCAGGATCCGAACGGATCGAACGTGTAGTGATAGCACATGGCCGGAATGATCTTGCCGGTGCTGGCGATGACGTCGTACAACGACACGCCGTCACGCGCCGTGATCGACTTCCCATCGATGGACAGTTCGATGGTCGCGGCTTCCGTTTCCGGATTTGTAGCTGGCTTCAATCCCATACCGTTACCGGTCGCACTCCCCCATGACGATGTCGTAGCTGCCGAAGATCGTCACGGCGTCCGCAATCATATAGCCCTTGGCCATGTAATCGAATGCGCCCATGTGAATGAACGAGGGGGAGCGGATCTTCAGCCGATAGGGCTTCCCGCCTCCCGCGCTCACGATATAAAACCCCAACTCGCCCTTATGCGCTTCGGTGCCGCAGTAAATTTCGCCCGGCGGTGCGTCGAAGCCCTGCGAAAACAGTTTGAACTGCTGGATCATTGATTCGAGATTGGTGAACACGCGATCCTTCGGCGGCAGCGTGACGCTGGGCACGTCGGCCATCACGGGACCCTCGGCCGGCATCTGCTCCAGGCATTGCCGAATGATCTTCACGCTCTCGTGCAGTTCCAGTACGCGAATCCAATACCGATCGTAGGTGTCGCCGTTCTTCCCGACCGGCACGCTGAATTCGCAGCGCGGATAGGCACCGTAGTTTTCGTATTTCCGCAGGTCGTAATCCACTCCGGAGCCGCGCAACGTCGGGCCGCTGAGCCCGAAGCTCACCGCGTCCTCGGCGGAAATCACCGCGACACCCTTGGTGCGCGCCAGCCAAATCCGGTTCTTTTCCAAGAAGACGACGTACTCTTCGATCTTCGGCGGAAAATAATCCAGGAAGCGGCGAATCTTGTCGAGCAGCTCCGGCGTGAAGTCGCGCTCGATGCCGCCGATGCGATACCAACTCGTCGTGAGTCGCGCGCCGCAGAGTTCGTCGAACCAGTCGAGCAGGATCTCGCGATCGCGGAACGTGTAAAAGAACACCGTCATGGCGCCGATGTCCAGCGCTTGGGTGCCGAGCCAGAAGAGATGCCCGACGATGCGCTGCACTTCCGCGACGATCGTGCGCAAGTACTCGGCGCGCTCCGGAACGGTGACGTTCATCAACTTTTCGACGGCGCGGCAGTACGCGTAGTTGTTGTACATCGCGCAGACGTAATCGAGCCGATCCGTGTGCGGGATGAACTGGTGATACGTGCCGTCTTCGGCGAGTTTTTCGACGCCCCGGTGGAGGTAGCCCATCACCGGCGTGGACTTCACGATCCGTTCGCCTTCCAGCTCTAAAATGACTTTCAGCACCCCGTGCGTGCTCGGGTGCTGCGGGCCCATATTGAGCAACAGCTCTTCCGTGCGCAGCGTGGGCAGCGTCTCGGTCTCCGGATTGGCCGGATCAACCTTATAGACGGTGGTGCGCTGGTCTTCGAACGGACGTGTGCTCATGGTCTGTCGTGCTTAGGCCGTCGACTCGTTCAGGAAATCAAAGGTGTCGCGCCAGCCCTTGCCGCGCAGCGGGAAATCTTTCCGCAACGGGTAGCCTTCGGTATAGTCGTCCGGCATGAGGATGCGGCGTAGGTCGGGATGATGGCGGAAACGAATCCCCATCATGTCGAACACTTCCCGCTCCATAAAATCGGCGCCCTTCCAAATGTCCACGAGGGAGTCGACGACACAATCGGCTTCCGGTACGCGCGTCTTCAGGCGGATCCGATGGCGCTTTCGGATCGAATAGAATTCGTACACCACTTCGAATCGCTCGTCTTCGTCCGGCCAATCGACCGAGCTGACATGCACGATATAGTCGAAGTCGAGCGCCGGATCATCGTGCAGAAACCGCGCAACCTGATGCAGCGATTCGCGCGCGACGGTGATAGCCAAGTCGCCGCGCCACTCCACGCTCTTCCGAATGGCGTTCGGAAACGCCTCGTGGACGCGGGTGGCAAGCACAGTGAGTGGTTCGGTGGCCATGGTTGTGTCGATCAGACTTTCAACGCCGCCTTCACCAGTTCCGGCTGCTTCACAAACACGCGCTTCTGCATGATGCGCTCCTGCAATTTCAGGATGCCGTCAAAGAGCGCTTCGGGGGTCGGCGGACAGCCCGGCACATAAATATCCACCGGCACGAAGCGGTCGACGCCCTGTACCACGCTGTAGCTGTCGTAAATGTTGCCCGATGTGGCGCAGGACCCCATGGCGATCACGTATTTGGGTTCCGGCATCTGGTCATAAATCTTGCGGATGACGGGCGCCATGCGACGGCAGACGGTGCCGGCCACGATCATCAGGTCCGACTGACGCGGTGACGCGCGAAACACCCCGGCCCCGTAGCGGTCCATGTCATATCGGGCGGACACGGCCGCGATCATCTCGATCGCGCAGCAGGCCAGGCCGAAGGTCATGGGCCAGAGGGACCCCTTGCGGGCCCAGTTGACGGCCTTCTCCACCGTGGTGGTGATGATGTCCGCCTGCGCGTCCTTTTCATGGCTGCCGATTTGAATCAGTCCCATTCGAGCGCCCCCTTGCGCCACGCATAGACGTAGGCCACGACGAACAGTCCGATGAAAATGAGCATCTCGATCAGGCCGATCAAACCGATCTTGCCGAACACGACAGCCCAGGGATAGAGAAAGATGACTTCAATATCGAAAATCACGAACAACATCGCGAAGATGTAATAGCGCACCGGAAACGGCATGCGCGCATCCGAGAAGGGTTCGGCGCCGCACTCATAGGTGCTGAGCTTCTCCGGTTCCGGATACTTGGGCTGGACGAAGTAGCTGATGACGAGCGTGACGACACCGAACGCCAACGCCACGAAGACGAAGAGAAGGATCGGGAAGTAGCTGTCGAGGTACTGCAGGAGTAAATCTGAGGTGGCCATCGGCAGTCCCTTGCCCTTGCCTGCGCCCGTAACTCCGCGCCACAGCGTCCCGCTGGGCTAAAAAAGAGCGGCAATCTTAGTCAGGGGGTTCGCCCAATAGCAAGCGTACAAAGGACCTAGCGGTTTGGACCCCAAAAGTCCTAACGGTTGGACAGTGACTCTCAGGCTGTTCGGAGCTCAGCGGAACGCTCTCGGAGGCGCGGGACAGTCTGTGCGGGATGCGTGAGGCGTACGGCTGAAGTCGGAACGCTAGGTGGCGTCACTGCGCACCATTTTATCGGACGGCGTGCGGAGGCCAGGCGCCTGTTCGCCGGATTCGCGATCCCATTCCGAGGCGAGCGGCGGGATGGCGCGGCCTTTTTTTCTCCGTGGAATCTGCGTGTCTATCCGCGTGCGTGGCTGTGTCGGAGTTTTCTCCGGCGTCGCTGGAGTCGTCGGTGTGCCGGCTGGCTCACCTGACCCGTCAGATCCGTCAGGTTGATCAGGCTCGTGCCGTGCCATCATCGTTGTGCCATCCATTTCATTGTATCTGCATCGGGCATCAGGCCATCTCTGCCGCTTCAAGCTCTAGCATTGCCACGAGGTCGCGGTCCAGGACCGCTGCGCTCTCCCGGTGCGGCGGTCGCAATCGGCGGTTTTCTTGACAGGTCAAGGCGTTCTGCTACCTTCCAAAGGTATACAGGAGACAACTATGAAAAAGCCTGCAAAGGTCGCTCTGGGCCCGTTGATGTTTGTCGGAGTGCTCGCGGCGGTACAGCCGTTCGCGGCGCAGGCCGAGCACTACGTGACCGACCCGCAGGTCGAAGCCATGGTCCGCGGCGACCAGAGCTACGCCTTCCCGGCCGGCTATATCCGCGCGAACCAGCCCTTCGTCGGCATCGTCAATCAAATTACCGGCGACAATCAAATGTCCGGCAACCGCATGATCAGCGGCGGCACGCACTCGGTGTACGTGCGGCTCAATGCGGGACAGGAGGCCAAGCTTGGGACCCTGTACACGGTATATCGCCGCTACCATAAGGTCTATCACCCGGTCAGCCACCACTATATCGGTGAGCTGATCCATCAGTTGGCCGTCGTCAAGATCGTGCAAATCGAAGGCCCGTTGGCGGTCGCCAAAGTTGTGGCGACGAACAACCCGATCGGACCGGGCGACCATCTTATGCCGTTCGTCTCGGATCCGCCGCCTGCCGTGCGCCAAGCCGGGACCACGCCCAGCGGCGAGGTGGAGGCGATGGTCATCGACTTCCTCGCCAACAAGACATTGGTCGGTCAGCGCCAGGTGGTCTATCTGGATCGCGGCCGCAGCGAGGGACTCAACCCCGGCGACGTGATGACGGTCTTCCGCGTCGGTGGTGGGCTGCCGCGTCGGACGTTCGGTGAGTTGAAAGTCCTGGCGGTGGAAGACCACACAGCCACGGCGGTCATCACCAAAGCCTTCTCGCCCGTCTTGATCGGCGATCGTGTGTCGACGAAGCAGGCGGCTCCTGTGCAGGCGGAGGCGCTCCCTGTGGTCGAACCGGCACGTGAGGTTGCGAAGAAGGCCGATGAGGTGAGCCAGCCCGTCCCTGCCCCAGCCCCGGTGCATGTGTCCGTGCAACCGGCGACGGTCAGCGACGATGTGGTGGTGAGCCTGAACGAGTTGATGGATCATCTGTACTTCGAGTCGGGCGATGCGTCCGTCCGTGGTGAAGGCAAGGACTTGCTCAAGCACATTGGGCTCTTGCTGAAGGACATGCCGGATAAGCCGATTCGGATCGAGGGCCATGCCGATGCGCAGGAAATCGGCCCGTCGCTGAAGAGCAAGTATCCGACGAATCGTGAGCTGTCGAAGGCGCGTGCCGTTGCCGTAGCGGAAGTGCTGGCGCAGGAAGCGGGCTTAGACCCTGTGCGCCTCATTACCGTTGGGCATGGCGCACGAAAGCCGGTAGCCACCAACGCCACCGACGAAGGCCGCCAGAAGAACCGCCGCGTGGAGATTGTGTTCTCAGGTGATCGGCTCAAGCCTGAGGCCGTGAATGCCCCCAGTGAGCCGACAGTGGCGCCCGCGGACGTGACCAAGGACGCAGCCGTCGCTCCGGTGGCCCCGGCGGAGACGCAGACGACCGCGTCGTATACCGATCAATCCCTACAGCGCTCGGCATCACACGATGCCAATGCCACAACCCTGTCGACCGTGGCGACGCCGTCCCTTTCTGATGGCGGTAGCATGGGCAGCGACGTAGGGACGTCCAGCACTCCTGCTCCTGACCAACCTGCCACAACCGGTACTGGCGGTGGCGCTGTCGGTAGTGAGGCTCCGGGCGGCAGCGTCGGCGCGCCTGAGAATGTGCCCGCCGGTTCGTAATCGCTGCCGGGTGCTTGTGTGAACCTCGGGGGCCGGTCGCAGGTTGATTGTGCGGCCGGCCCCCGACTGCTAGAATCCCCTCCCGGTCGTTCCACGTGTCCGATGCTCAACGCGGCGTGCTCCGCAGCGAGCGCTCGTTCGACGAACCCTCACGATTCCTGTGTCACGCTACGCCGACGTCGTCGTCCCTCGCCAACTGCATCGTGTGTTTACCTACACGATACCGCCGCCGTTACAGGCCACCCTGTCGGTCGGCGATGCCGTGATGGTGCCCTTTGGGTCGGTTACGGTGCGCGCCGTCGTGGTGGCCCTTCCGACAACTCTTGGTGCGGATCAGGCGACCACTCGTCTCCGCTCCATCCTCTCAGTCTGTCGTGACGGACCGGCCTCCGCGCTGGATCGCCGCCTCTTCGACCTCGCGCGTTGGATCGCCGACTACTATCTGACTCCCCTCGGGCCCTGTCTTCGCCTCGTGCTGCCGCCGGTGGCCGTCGGCACTCGTCAGGAGCGGTTCATACTGACTGCTGCAGGGCGTGCCTGCCTTGCTGCAGCATCGCCTGAGGCCGCCGAACTGGTGCCGCTTCTGCAGGCCCTGGAGCCACGCCCGAAGGGCGCCTCACTGACGTGGTTGGAAAAGCAGGGCGCGGCCTTTTCGCGTGCGGGGCTGACGCATGCGATTGAATGCGGATGGGTGGCGGCCGAGGGACCGAAACGACGGTCGACCAGCCATTCGGCCGATGCCCAGGATGCGGAAATCGCCAGGCGTGAGCTTGCCCCAGCACTGCGCGAGGCACGGGCACGCTGGGAGGCGACCCTCACGACTCAGATGACGCCGGTAGGCCGTGGACGGCTGCTGATCGAGGCGATCCCGGACGAACGATTGGGCGCCATGCTCGCGGCAGTGACGCGCGCGATGGCGGTAGGTCGCCGCTGTCTGATCGTCTCGCCGGAGCTGCGCCGAGTGCAGGTGATTGCCTCGGCCCTGCGGGCGCAATGGGGTGATGCCGTCGCCGTGTGGGGCGGCGAACGCACGCCCAAGGCCCGCCTGGCCGCCTGGGAACACGTCCGTGCGGGTGGTGTGCGCATCGTGGTCGGCACGCGCGCGACGGTTTTTGCTCCCGTCGATGAGGTCGGTCTGGTCTGCCTCGAAGAGCCGGACCATGCGGCCTTGAAGGATGAGCAGATGCCGCGGTTTCATGCCCATCAGGTGGCGTGGCAGCGGGCCCATAGTGACGGCGCAGACCTGCTCGTCCTGGCCGGACAAGCCTCGCTTGAAACGCGCAGCCGATTTTCTGCGCCTCTTACGGCGTTGTCTGATAGTGCACCGGTGCTGTTATCGGCTGATCCGCCGGTGGAAATTGTCTCGCTCGAATATGTCTCCCGCGAGACGCCGCTGACGCCCACCTTGCTTACGGCTATGACGGAGACGCTGGCGCGCGCGCAGCCGGTGGCCTTGTATCTCAACCGACGCGGGTTTGCGCCTGCGCTGGTCTGCACGAGTTGTCAGGCCGTGCCGCAGTGTCCGCGCTGTCAGGTGGCGCTGACGTTTTCGCAGGCCTCACGGCGTGTGCGGTGCCGTGTGTGCGGCGTGCAGAGTCCGGCACCCGAACAGTGCCACAGTTGCCGCGGAGTTCAGTTCGACATGGCGGGCTACGGCACGGAGCGGTTGGAGCAGGAGTTGGCGCGGCTGTTTCCGCAGGCGCGCCTGCGCCGCTGGGATCGCGATACGGTTGCGCGTCCGGGTGGACGCCAGTCGCACGAGCAGCCGCTGCCGTCCGGCTCACGCACGGAACGTAACTGGGATATTGCGTTGGGGACCGCGCTCTTGGCGCGCGAGCTGCCGCCTCGTTCCTGCGCCCTCGTTGGAATTGTCTACGCGGATGCCGGTCTGCATGTGCCGGACTTTCGCGCGGCTGAGCGTGCGTACCGTGATTTGTGGGACGTGATGCAGTTGGTCGATCCCGCCGTCGGTGGCCGAGCTATTCTCCAAACGCGCTTGCCCGACCATGCGGTGATGCAGGCGCTGGCAACGGGTCAGCGTGAGTTGCTCGATCGCGAGGAACGGAGCATGCGGGAGGCGTTGGGCTACCCGCCGTTCGGGGCGATGGTGGCGCTGGAGGTGGTGGGGCAGCAGGACGCGCGCGTCCGCGATGTGGCCGACCGTTGGGGCAATCTGTTGCGTGCGTTGGCGGCGTCGCAGTCGAAGGGGGCGTCCACATCGGGGCGACCGGCCGCGCCGCTGCTGGATGCGCAGGCCGTCTTGACGGTCTTGGGGCCGGTGCCGCTGAGTCCGGGTACCTCCAGGGGAGTCGCGCGTGCTCGGCTGTTGGCGAAGGGGCGCGACGGGGAGATTGTCCGCCGCCTCATTCGGCACACGATGCTGCAGATGAGCGAGGCGGCTGCGCGTCAGCGCGTGAAACTGATCGTGGACGTGGACCCGGTTGAATTGGACTAGGCTGGCGGGCGCAACGCGTCAGCGGCGCTGACGTTTGCGCTTCTTGGATGGAGCGTCGGCCGCTGCTTGTCCTGCTGAGGGCGTAGCATCCGGCGGCGCCGGTGGGGCTGTGGCGCGCGCCGCCCATTTGAAGAGACCGTAGGAAAACGTCATCCAAAAGATCGACGAAAACAGCCCGAACAGCATCGCGGTCAGCAGCGTTTGCATCTGCTCTTCCGTCGGTTCGATCCCGCTCCGTTTCACCTGCACCATCAGCACAATCGGCCAGGCCAGGCTTTCCGCGCCCATCAGCGCCGTCGTCCAGGCCCAAATCGTGAGCACGTGGGAACTGACCCACACGAGAAAAATCGCGACGGCCAGCGCAATGAAGAGGGCCAGCTCGACCGGCAGGTCGCCGGCCGCGATCCAGAGGCCGATGGTGACGACCAGACTGCCGAGCACGGCGTTGATTTGTTGTATCCACATAAGCAGGCGCCGCGCGGGTGGGCGTTCGGCGTGGCGCAGTGTACGGGGTCCGGAGGCGAAAAGGCGAGCGGAGATGTAAAAAGGTCAGCGCGGGGGGCGGCGTGGCGCGAAGGGGCGCTGGTTAGCCGACGAGTTCGGCTTCGGCGGCGTCGACGAGTTCTTTGAGGTCGAAGGGTTTGTGGAGCGTCCGACGCGCCCCCAGCATCTTGGCGACTTCGAGGTAGTTCAAGACGCCGATCAATTCATGCCCGCCGGTGATCGCGATGACCTTGGCGAGCGGAAATTCCTTGCGCAGATGCATGATGCTTTCCAGCCCGTCCTGTCCGGGCATCAGAATGTCCATGATCACCAAGTCGGTCGGCGTGGCGCGATATTGCGTGAGCGCGGCATTGCCGTCCGCCGCTTCGTACACCACAAAGTCCGCCTGCTCGAGCGCATGGCGCATCAAGCGCCGAATCGGCTCTTCATCGTCGACAACCAGGACCGAGGCCATAGGGCTCCTTCACACAAGAAGACGAGGGGGATTGCACTGTCGCGTGACGGGACGGCGGGTTTAGTGCCGAACCCATAGTGAATTCCACCATCTTCCGGGGTTGCTTGCAAGCGATTTTCAGGAACGTTCGCGAGGGGCTGTTCTGTGGGGCCGGATCTCGGCGACCAGGCTGAGTGCCGCGCTGTGGTATTGGGACGGCTGTGCCGCGGGCCCTCGTCAGGACGCGCTGAGGAACACGAGGGCCAAGGGCGGCAGGGTCAACACCAGCGAATGGGACCGCTCGTGGTGTGGAATGGCCTCGGCCTCCATGCCCCCGCGATTGCCCAGCCCGCTGCCTCCGTACTCTGTGGCATCGCTATTCAATAGTTCGCGCCAAAAGCCGCCGTGCGGCACGCCGACGCGATAGCCTTCGCGCGGCACTGGCGTGAAATTACAGGCCACCACCACCGAGGGATGGGACGCCGCCTGCGAGGACGCGGGCACCTTGCGCAGCAAGCTGATGGTGCTGCTGCCGGCGTCGTTGCAGTCGATCCATTCGAAGCCGCCCGGGTCCGTGTCGCCGCAATGCAGCGCGGGATGTTGCCGGTAGAGCCGGTTTAAGTCTTCCACCCAACGGGCCATACCGCGATGCGGCGCCGACTCGTAGAGATGCCAGTCGAGGCTGCGCTCGTGATTCCATTCCTGCCGCTGCGCAAATTCCATCCCCATGAACAGGAGTTTCTTGCCCGGCTGCGCGTATTGATAGCCCAGGAGCAAGCGCAGGTTGGCGAACTGTTGCCAGTCGTCGCCCGGCATTTTCCCGAGCAGGGAGCCCTTGCCGTGCACGACCTCGTCATGCGAGAGCGCGAGCACAAACTGTTCGGTGAACGCGTAGAGCATGCGGAACGTGAGGCTGTTGTGATGGAAGCGGCGGTGGATCGGGTCTTTGCGGAAATACGTGAGTGTGTCGTTCATCCAACCCATGTCCCACTTGAAGCCGAAGCCCAGGCCGCCCTGCGACGTGGGCCGCGACACGGACGGCCAGGAGGTGGATTCTTCCGCGATCATCTGAATGCCGGGATGGTCGCGGTAGGCCGTTTCGTTGAGCTGGCGGAGAAAGTGGATGGCGCCCAGGTTCTCGCGTCCGCCCTGCGGATTCGGAATCCACTCGCCCGCGGGGCGCGAATAGTCCAAGTACAGCATCGACGCGACGGCGTCCACGCGCAGGCCGTCGATGTGGTAGCGATCCAGCCAGTAGTGCGCACTACTGAGTAAAAAGCTGCGCACTTCGTGCCGGTCATAATTGGGAATGGCGCTTTGCCAGTCGGGATGAAACCCTTGGCGCGGGTCGGCATGTTCGAAGAGGTGCGTGCCGTCGAAATAATTCAGCCCGTGCTCATCCGTTGGAAAGTGCGACGGCACCCAATCCAGAATGACGCCGATCCCGGCTTGATGCAGGGTGTCGATCAGACACATGAAATCCTGAGGCGTGCCGTAGCGGCTGGTCGGCGCGAAATAGCCGGTCGTTTGATAGCCCCACGAGCCGTAGAACGGATGCTCCATGATCGGGAGCAATTCCACATGCGTAAAGCCGAGCTTGGTAACGTAGTCGGTCAGCCGCGGCGCCAGCTCACGATAGGACAGCCAACGGTGGCCCTGTTCCGGCACGCGCTGCCAGCTGCCGAGGTGGACTTCATAGACCGAGACGGGCTCTTCGTGCGGACGTCGGGCGGCGCGTGCGGCCATCCACGCCTGGTCGTGCCAGGTGTAGCTCGTGTCCCACACGATGGAGGCGGTGCGCGGCGGCTCCTCGTGGTGCGTCCCGAACGGGTCGGCCTTTTCCGCCCGATAGGCGTGGTGGCGTGACTCGACGAAATACTTATATCGCGCGCCTTGACCCACGCCTGGCAGAAAGCCTTCCCAAATGCCGGACTCACCCATAGGCGTCAACGCGATGCCCGGTTTCGTCCACTGGGTGAAGTCGCCGACCACGCCGACGCGATGGGCGTTCGGCGCCCAGACGGCGAATGCGGTGCCGGCGACGCCGTCCTCTGTGGTGAGGTGCGCGCCGAGCTTGTCATACAGACGGCAGTGCGTCCCCTCGTTGAACCAATAGAGATCGTCGCCGGAGAGGCGAGAGGGTCTGGTGCGTGGTGACGATGGATGGGCTGACATGGTGTGGGTCCGGCGATCCGGGCCTCATTGTACTCCAGGCATGCGGCGGCGCGCAGGAAAAACGCGTGGCATCGGATGCGGGGGAGAGACGCCGCAGGAGGCGAGGGGCTGGCTATCCGACAAAGGCGCAGCAAGAACCTAGGCACTCACGCGCATGTGCCGACGTTACCGGGTGGGCAACGTCGGCATGCGTGGGGAGATGAGCGCGACCTAGCGATGCTGCGCGTCGTGCTTCTGCTTGGCGATGTGGCGCGAGCTGCGTTCCTGCGCGCCGCGGATGCGGGCGCGTTCACGCTTCGTGACGGTGCCGTCCGCCTTCGCGCGATTTTCCATGTTGTCGATGTGGTCCTGCTGCTTGTCCAACCGATGCGCTTCACGCTTGGTCAATTCGCCGCTGGCGATGCCTTGGTCGATGCGTTGTTCCTGATTCGCCTGCCGCTGGTCGATCACCGGCGTGTTGGCCTGCGCAAAGGCCATCGACGTGGACAGGAGCAGAGTCGAAACAGTCAGCGAGAGCAGCGTCTTCATACAAACCTCCCTAGTGTGGTGAGCGCCCCGATATGGTTTTGCGGTCCCTTCCCTTGTGCCTCCTTCAACGCAGCGCTGTCCGGTCGGTTGACAGGGCATCTGCGCCCGTACGGCACGTAGAAGGGTGACGTCGCGCGGTCGTAGGCATCCTCAGCACGGTAGCACGCTGCTTATGGATGTCACGGGAATGTGAAAAGCAGGAACCGCGCCCGGCCTTGCCGCGCAAGGCGGGAGGCGCCTATCAGGACGAGCTGTTGCAGGTAGTACGAGGAGAACGACGATGCTGAATTATGGTGCCGAAGGCGGGACTTGAACCCGCACGGCTTGCGCCACACGCCCCTCAAACGTGCGTGTCTGCCATTCCACCACTTCGGCACGCTGACCGGAGGCTACGTCAACCACGGTGAGGAGATGAGGGGACCTCACGGGCTGTGAATCGAATCACGGTTTCGCGCGACCTGTGAGTCGCGCACCACGTCCGTTCCAAGGGGCGCATTATAGAAGTGGGCGAAAATCCTTGTCAATGAAGTGAGCGTTGGTTAAAATTTCGCCCTACGTCTCGCGCGCGCGGCTCTGCGCGGCAGCAGGTCTCCTGTTCCCTGAATCCCCATGAGTGAGTGCACGGTGTCGCTGGACGCATCCTCGACGACGATTCAGACGGAGTCGGCCACGCGCATCGCGGCCTTTTTCGACGTCGACAACACGCTCTTGCCCGGCTCCGCGAGCGAGCTCCGATTTTTTCGCCATCTCTGGCAGGCGCAAGTGGTGGGCTGGCGCGAGCTGGTGCGCAGCACCGGCTATCTGCTCACGGCCATGCCGCCGATTTCCTATCAGCCGTTGCGCCAGCGCAAACTATATCTGGAAGGGAAGTCCCCCACCGAGATTGAACGGCTTGCCGACGGATTTACACGTGAACAGTTGATTCCTGCGTTATCGCGCCAAGCCTTGCAGCAGGTGGATCACCATCGTCGTGAGGGCCATGAGCTGGTCCTGGTAACGGGCTCGCTCGATTGTCTGATGGCGCCGCTGGCGCGCTTTCTCGGTGTGGACACGGTCATCGCCGCCACGCCCGAGCGCGACGCGTGGGGCTACACCGGCCATCTGGTGCCGCCCTTGCCCTACGGCGAAGGGAAGCGGCTGCACATCGAGGCGTTGGCGCAGGCGCGTGGCATCGATCTCCAGGCGAGCTACGCCTACGGCGACAGTCCCGGCGATGTGGGCTTGCTGGAAGCGGTCGGGCATCCGCGTGTGGTGAATCCCATTCGCGGGATGGATCGCATCGCCCAGCGTCGGCAGTGGCCCGTCAGTCGGTGGGCGTAGCGCGCCATGCGGATCACGGAAATTTTCCACAGTATTCAAGGTGAGTCGAGTTTCGCGGGGCAGCCCTGCGTCTTCGTGCGCCTGACCGGGTGCCCGCTGCGCTGTACCTGGTGCGACACGAGCTACAGTTTTTACGGCGGCGAGGAACGGTCGCCTGATGACGTGCTGGCGACGGTGGCGTCCTTCGATTGTTCGCTCGTAGAGGTGACGGGCGGCGAGCCGTTGGCGCAGCCGGACGCGCTGCCGTTGCTCGCGCGACTGTGCGATGCCGGATACACAGTGTTGCTGGAGACCAGCGGGGCGCTCGATACGGCGGGCGTCGATCCGCGTGTGCGGATTATTCTCGACGTGAAGTGTCCGGGCAGCGGCATGTCGGACCGTATGTGTTGGGCGGCGGTCGATCGGTTGCGCGCGCAGGACGAAGTGAAGTTCGTGATTCAGGACCGGGCCGATTACGAGTGGGCGAAGGCAGTCGTGCGGGAACGGGGACTCACGGCGCGTTGCCCCGTGCATTTCAGCCCGGTTCATGGCGCGGCCGACTATCGGCAGCTGGCCGAGTGGATTCTGGCGGACCGGGTGCCGGTTCGGTTCCAGGTTCAATTACACAAACTTATTTGGTCGCCCGACATGCGCGGGGTATAACGAAACGGGCGGCGGTGTGCGGCGCAGCGGGCGCCGTAACCGCCCCTACGCAATGAACCCGCGTGCCAGGCACGCGCGCAGGCTATTGAGAAGAGGAGCACGACGCATGATGACCGTTCAGGTGGAAGCCAAGCAGGGACGAGTGGAAGGACACGCGGCGGACGTGGTGGCGCTGGTGCTGTTCGAGGGCGAGACCGCGCTGAAGCACGAGGCGGCGTGGTTCGATAAGGCGCTGCACGGCGCGGTCGCGGACCTGCTCGCGCGCGGCGAGTTCGAAGGCCGGAGCGGCGAATGCCTCATGGTGCATACGCAGGACAAAGTCCCGGCCAAGCGGCTGCTGTTGGTGGGTGTGGGCACGCGCGCCTCGTACCGGTTGGATGCGCTGCGGCAGGCGATGGGACATGCGATCAAACGCGTGCGGCAGGCGAAGGCCACGACCTGTTTTGTGGCGCTGCCGGTGTTGCCGCGCGGTACGCAGGCCATCGAGGCGGCGCAGGCCATGACCGAAGGCGCCATTCTCGGGAGCTATCAGTTCACGGAGTATCGGAGCGAGCGCAACGGCAAGACGGCCAACGAGCCGGTTGCGGTGACGCTGTTGGTGCCGGACAAGACCGCGCTCAAGGCCGCGACCGAGGGTGTCCGCCGCGGGACGGCCACCGCACAGGCGGCCTGGTTCACGCGCGATCTCTGCAATCACCCGTCGAACGTGATGACGCCGACGCGTATCGCGGAAGAAGCCAAGGCCATCGCGAAGGAAACCGGTGTCGATCTCACGATCATCGAGAAGAAGGAACTGGAAGCGTTGGGTGCGGGCGCGTTGCTGGGTGTGGGCCGCGGGAGTCATGAGCCGCCGAAGCTGATCGTGCTGGAATACAGGGGGCCGAAGACTCCCAAGTCCAGCAAGCCGACCGTGCTGGTCGGCAAGACGGTCACGTTCGATACGGGCGGTATCTCGCTCAAGCCGTCTGAAAACATGGAGCAGATGAAGGCCGACATGACGGGCGGTGCCGAGGTGCTGGCGTCGGTGCGCGCGGCTGCGCGACTGAAGTTGCCGATGCATCTGGTGGGTGTCTTGCCGGTGGCGGAAAACATGCCGGGCGGCAACGCAATGAAGCCCGGGGATATCGTGAAAACGCTGTCGGGGAAAACGGTCGAGGTGCAAAATACGGATGCCGAGGGGCGACTGATTTTGGCGGACGCGTTGGCCTACGTGAAACGGCTCGACCCGGTCGCTGTGATCGATATCGCCACGCTGACCGGCGCCTGCGTCGTGGCCTTGGGGCAATTCGCGATCGGGCTCTTCGGGACGGACGAGCGGTTGAAGCAGCGGGTCGCCGCGGCGGGGCAGACCGCCGGCGAACGCACCTGGGAAATGCCGCTCTGGGACGACTACTTCGAGCAGCTTCGGAGCGACGTGGCCGACATGCGCAACATCGGCGGCCGTGGCGGAGGGATGATCACCGCCGCGTTGTTCCTGAGTAAATTTGCCGAGGGATATCCCTGGGTGCACTTGGATATCGCCAGCACCGATTGGAGTGAGCGCGAGCGGGCGTATATTCCGAAGGGGCCCACGGGGATCGGGACGCGACTCCTGGTGCAGTATCTCATCGACCACTCTCTCTAGGGGATAACCACGATGACGTTGCGCGAGAAGATCGGACAACTTTTCATGCTGGGGTTTGTGGGCACGACCGTGTCCAAGGACTGGGGGCGGCTCCTGAGCGAGTATCAGCCCGGCGGCGTGATTCTCTTCTCGCGCAATTGCGAATCGCGCGATCAGATCCTCAAGCTGACCAACGACCTGCAAAAGCGCGTGTCGACGCCGCTGCTGATCTCTATCGATCAGGAGGGCGGGCGCGTGTCGCGCTTGCCGAAGGGCTTTACGATTTTCCCGCCGGCGGAAGTCGTCGGACAGAGCCAGTCCACCACGGTGGCCTACGCGGCGGCCGCGGCGGTCGCGAAGGAGCTGCGCGCGGTCGGCGTCAACATGAACATGGCGCCGGTGCTGGATGTGAACAGCAATCCGGCCAATCCCATCATCGGCGACCGTGCGTTCGGCACGACGCCGACGGAGGTCTGCGAGTACGGGCTGGCCACGATGGCGGGCCTACAGGATCATCGCGTGGTGGCCTGCGGGAAGCATTTCCCAGGGCACGGCGACACGACCAAGGATTCCCATAAGGAACTGCCCGAAGTCGCCGCGTCCTTGGAGCGGTTGCAGGAGGTGGAGCTGCGCCCCTTCCGGCATGCGGTGGAGAACGGCCTGGCCAGCATCATGACGGCGCACGTCGTCTATCCGGCATTGGATCCGTCCCTGCCCGCGACCTTGTCGCCTACCATTCTTCGCGCCGTCCTGCGGGATGAGTTGGGCTTCGACGGCCTGGTGTTGACCGACGATTTGGAGATGCACGCCATCATCGATCACTACGGCATCGAAGAGGCCGTCGTGAAGGCGTTCCTGGCGGGTGTCGACGTGCTGCTAATCTGCAAAGAACACGAGCGTGAGGTGGCCGCGATGGAAGCCCTGTTGAGCGCCGTGGAAGACGGTACCATCAGCGAGACGCGGTTGGAAGCCTCGCTGCGGCGCATCGCGCGCGTGAAAGAACGCTACGTCCTACCCTACGAACCGGCGCGTATCCCCGACGCGAAAGCCATTGTCGGCTGCGCCGCGCACCAAACCGTGCTCGCCCGCGTGACGCAAGGGCGTGGACGGCGCTCGAGTGTCGAGGTATAGTCCTCCCCCTGGCTCATCCCGGAGGACTCTCGTGGCACTGAAAAAGGGCGACCTGCTCGACGAACGCAAACGCTTTCCCGACAGTTGCGGGCTGGTAGTGAAGATCATGGGCGGCGGGGACGGGTTTGTCTCCGTGCGCTGCTGCGGCCATGAGCTGACCGAAGCCGACATCGTGCCCGACATGCTCCCGTCGAAAGGGCGCAAGAAGGGCAAGCTGCCGCCTGCCTTGATGTTGGAGGAGAAGCGGCAATTCCCCGACTCCTGCGGCCTGCGCGTGATGATCATCGACGGCGGCGCGGGGTTTGAAGGCGTGCAATGCTGCGGCCACACCATCACGTCGCGCGCCATGAACGATCTGCGGTTTGGGCAACGCAACGAGCCGCCCGCCCCAACCGGCCCGGCCGGTCAGGCGTAGTCCGATCGTGTTTGTGATGATGGGCGCGGTAGCGGGCGTACCCGCAACCGGTGTGATCGTGAGTCGGGAGCGCTCGTCGGTGAGTCCCCTGCACAACGGTGCTGGGCGCGGAAGACTTGTCTCGCTCCTGCATCCTGTGGCATAGTCCGCTTTTTTCTAGAGGTGTCGTGTGTCGGTAGCGCCGCTCGAATACGTGGGCTCGATTCACATCTTCCTCGGTCCGTACCGCGGGAATCCGGTCGCGCTCTATTTGCGCCGGGACGGCGACAAGGTCGCGATCTCCCCGAAGGTCTATCCGTTCAACAGCGTGGTAGGTCAGGCGGAAACGCCGAACAAGGCGGCGGCCGACTTCGAGGAAAAGTGGAAGGCTAAGGCCTTAGTGGCGGCCGACATGTACGACGGGCCAAGCTGGGAAGGGGGCATCAAACCGGAACGTCCGGCGCCTCCGAAGCCGGCGGCTCCTCCGAAACCGGCCGGTGATGCGGCGGCTGCAGCGGCAAAGCCGGCAGCGCCAGGCGCCACGCCTGCTGCACCTGCAGCGGCGAAACCGGCGGCACCGGCCGCAGGTGCGGCTGCAACGGCTGCTCCCAAACCAGTCACCCCTCCTGCTGCGCCTCAGGCTCAGGCGGCTCCAGCCGCCGCTCCCGCTTCGCAAGCCTCGCCCGCCTCACCGGCGGCCGCGAGTGCCCCATCACCGACAGCGCCTCCACCGGCAGCACCAGCTCCTACATCGGCCGCGACGCCGAGTTCCGCGGATGCCTCAACGCCGGCCACCTAACGGGGCCTGGCTCGTTCCGACTATTCTGTCACAGAAGAAAACGTACTTAGCTGCGCGGTCCGCTGACCTTGGCTGACGGCGTTGCTTCGTCATTGAGGCGGCTGTGCTTCGCGCCATAGCCGAAGTACACCGCCACGCCGATGGCCGTCCAAATGACAAACCGTAGCCAGGTGACAGCGGGCAAAAACGTCATCAAGCCCATGCAGGCGAGTGCGCCGAGGATGGGGACGAACGGCACGAAGGGAATCCGGAACGGACGCGGATGGTCGGGACGGATTTTCCGGAGGACGAGGACGCCGATGCACACGAGCACGAACGCGAAGAGCGTGCCGATGTTGGTCATGTCGGCGGCTTCGCCGATGCCGATGAAGGCGGCGAGAATGGACACGCAGACGCCGGTGAGAATCGTGGCGTGGTGCGGCGTCCCATATTTCGGATGGACGCGGCAGAGCCAGGGGCCGAGCAGGCGGTCGCGCGACATGGCGAAAAAGACGCGGATCTGGCCAAGCATCATCACGACGAGCACGCTGGTAATTCCGGCCACGGCCCCGATGGCCACGAGCGCGGCGCCCCAGGTAAAGCCGACTTTGCGTAGAGCTTCCGCGACCGGTGCGTGGATGTCGATCTGCGGGCTGGGAATCAAGCCGGTGAGCACGGCGGCGACGGTCACGTAGAGCAGCGTGCAAATGGCCAGCGACGCGAAAATGCCGATCGGCAAATCCCTTTGCGGGTTTTTCGATTCTTCGGCGGTGGTGGACACGGCGTCGAAGCCGATGTAGGCAAAGAAGACTAGCGCGGCGGCGGCGCCGATGCCCTGGAATCCGCCCGGCGCAAAGGGCGTCCAGTTCGCCGAGTCGATGGAGGTGGCCCCGGTCGCGATGAAGAAGATGATCACGGCCAGTTTGACCACCACGATGCCGCAGGTGGCGCGCGCGCTCTCCTTGATGCCGACGACAAGAATCCAGGTGACCAGCAGCACGATGATGGCGGCGGGTAGGTTCGCCACGCCGCCGTCGGTCGGCGCGTGTGTCGCCCAATAGGGCAGCTCGATGCCCGCGATGTTCAGTAGTTTGTTGAAGTAGCCCGACCAGCCGATGGCGACGGCCACGCAGGCGACGCCGTATTCCAGAATCAAATTCCACCCCGTGATCCACGCGAGCAGTTCGCCCAGCGTGGCGTACGAGTACGTATAGGCGCTCCCGGCGACGGGAATCATGGCTGCGAATTCGGCGTAGCAGAGCGCCGCGAGCGCGCAGGTGATGCCGGACATGATGAACGAGAGGATGATCCCGGGGCCGGCGCCGGGCCGGTTGGCGTCGCCGACGATGGCGGTGCCGATCAGGACGAAGATGCCGGTGCCGATGATCGCGCCGATGCCGAGACCGGTGAGATCCCAGACCGAGAGCGTGCGCTTCAGGCGGTATTCGGGGCGGTCGGCTTCGGCCAAAATCTGTTCGATGGACTTGGTGCGGAAAAGAGAGTTCACGCGGGGTGTGCGTCCTTCATGTCAGGCGCGCTTTGGCCGCCGTGAGAAATGCGTGGAAGAGGCGTCGATGCAGGTCGAACCGTTCGTAGAGGAATTCGGGATGCCATTGTACGGCCAGGTAAAACGGATGTCGTCGCGCGGGCGGCGCTTCGATCGCTTCGATGACCTCGTCCGGCGCGACGGCGGACGCGCGCAGTCCGCGGCCCACGCGTTTGACGGACTGGTGATGCGAGCTGTTCACGCGTAGGTCGGTCTGACCGACAATCTGATGCAGCAAGCTGCCCTTCGTGATGCTCACCGTATGGGAGAGTTCGGTCGCCGGCGGACCTTGGCGGTGGGCGAGCGGCGAATCGAGTTGGCCGGGGATGTCCTGGTACAGGCTTCCGCCCAGCGCCACGTTGATGGATTGCATCCCGCCGCAAATGCCGAAGGTCGGGAGGCGTTGCGAGAGCGCCATTGTGGCGAGCGCGAGTTCAAATGTCGACCGTCGCGGGCTCACGGTCTTGAAGGGATAGCGTTGGCGTTCGCCGTAGAGCCGTGGCGGAAGGTCGGGGCCGCTGCCGGTCAGCAGCACACCGTCTAGGCCGCGCAGGAGGCGGCGGCGATCGGCTGTGGATTCTGCCAAGGGCAAGATGATCGGGATGCCGCCGAGGTCTTCGATCGCGCGGACATACCGGGCCCGGAGGAAATAGGTGGGTTCTTTCCCACCCATGTCCTCGCGGTCGCCCTGATTATAATCTGATGTGACGCCGATAATCGGCTTCATTCACCGAGGCGAGACAGTGGCAGGTGGCGGCGGCGAAGCCGACGCGTTGGCATCTTCTTCTTCCTGCGGCACGCCCAAGAAGCGCACGGGCTTGTCCCCGCGGAAATGGTCGGGCGTGAGCGCGTAGGTGCCGCGCAGGCTGGAATCCCAAATGCGCTTGGCGACCTTGTCGTCCATCCCGCTCAAGGGATAGGCGAGCGCGCCGACGACTCCGCCCAAGACGGCGTAGGTAAACTTGGCCGGCATGTACAAGAGATTGCCGAAGAAGACGCCGGCTCCCATCATAAATTGGGACGTGGTGGAGTCCGAGCTGCCCTCTTCCTTCGTTTGCGCCCAGGCTGACGGGATGACCGTGAGGTGCACCATCGCCACGAGCATGCACAACGCCACGATCATGTGAAGCCGAGACCCTCGCCGGCCAGATGCAGTGTCCTGATTACGTGCTCCCAGCAGCAACGCCTTCACGAGTGTCCCTCCTGGTTCAAGATAAATGAGTGCGGATGGTCGAAATGATCCTAAATATGAGTGCCGAATGCAGATATAACAAATTCACCCCTAAAAACAAACCCCTGTGCATTACGCATCGGCGGACAATGCATCCGGTCGGGAGAGATCGAGTTCGTCGTAGATGTGCTGCAGGATCCGCGTACCGTCCGCTGGGGCGAGCCCCTTGAGTAGGTCTTCATAGGCGCTGGCCTCGATGACGCTGTTCTCTTGCGGCAGGCCTCGGTCCAGGGCTGCGTGTAAGACGAGTCGGGCCAGTTCGACGACGTAGAGTTCTTCAGCTCGCGCCATCGTCGTCTCGCGCTCATCCGCAGGGACTTCCGTCCCGAGGGTGGCCAGGCGTGCGTTTAGCTGTGTCTGCGCACGAGCGGCGGCGATGGTCTCTTGCGTCAGGTGGACGGCGACTTGGATGCCCGCTTTCCAGCTTCGTTTCTTGACGTTGAACACGCAGTGCGATGTCTCCACCGCTTGCTCCACCGGTTCCGGCCCGAAAAACAGTGAGATGCGGTAGAGGGGCGTTGGCGGCGGCGTGGTATGGAGCGGCACGGTCGACATGGCTGCACAGTCTAGCATGGGCACGGCGGCTGGTTCAGCGGTTTCATCGGTGCATGGCCGTTTCGCGGTGTAGTGTCGTGGTGTAATGGGTGCGGCCGCAGATGTCGTTTGACCCCTCGCGGATCGGCCGATAAGATCTTTCTATGAACGCATCACCACAGCATGACGAGCGAATCGCGGCCATGCAGCGCGTACTCCAGACGACGGACGACCCCGAGGGGCCGCTGGACGGGTGGCTGTTTTACGATTTTCGCCACAGCGATCCGCTGGCCTATCGCATGCTGCTCCTGGATGCCGATCGGCACGTCACGCGCCGCTGGTACTACTGGGTGCCGCGGACCGGGGAGCCGGTGAAGGTGGTGCATCGCATTGAGCCTCGTGCGCTGGATCCCTTGCCTGGCGTGGTGCACGAGTACGTCTCCTGGCAATCGCAGCGCGATGTGTTGTTGACGGTGTTGGTGGGCGCACGGCGTGTCGCCATGCAGTACTCGCCGATGAACGCCATCCCCTACGTGTCGCGAGTGGATGCGGGGACCATTGAAATGATCCGCGGCCTTGGTCCTGAGGTGGTGACGTCGGCCGATCTCATTCAGCAGGTGGAAGCCGTCTGGACGCCCGCGCAACTGGCCACGCATCGCCTCGCGGCCGAGGTGTTGCGGCAGGTGGTCGACGAGACGTTTCGCGAGGTGGCTGCAGCGGTGCGCGCGGGACGGTCGCTAACGGAATACCGCGTGCAGCAGTTCATGATGGCGCGCTTTGCGCAGCACGGCGTCGAGACAAGCAGTCCGCCGATTGTGGCGGTGAATGGGCACAGCGCCGACCCGCACTATGCGCCGAGTGCGGAAGTGACGGCGCCGATCGTGGCGGGCGATTTTCTCCTGCTCGATCTGTGGGTGAAACAAAAGGGGGTGCCGGGGGCCGTGTATGCCGACATCACCTGGACCGGCTTTGTCGGAGAATCTGTGCCGCGTCGGCATGAAGAGGTGTTTCAGATTGTGCGGCAAGCGCGGGATTGCGCGGTGGACTTTGTGCGGGCGCGTGCGCAAGCCGGGGCGTTGCCCTGCGGGTGGGAGGTGGACGACGTGTGTCGGCAGGTCATCCGCGGCGCGGGGTACGGCGAACAGTTCGTCCATCGGACGGGGCATTCGATCGGCGAAGAGGTCCATGGGAACGGCGCCAATATCGACAATCTCGAAACCCAGGATGCTCGCCGCTTGATGCCCGGTACCTGTTTCTCGATTGAGCCGGGCATTTATCTTCCCGATCAGTTCGGTGTTCGCAGCGAACTGGATGTGTACCTGACCGACCGTGATGCGGTGGTCTACGGGCAGCCTGTGCAAACGACCGTTGTGCCGATTCTCGCCTCCTAATCGGTTCCCTCCTGCTGCAATCGAGCGAGTGCCGGACGTGCGTCGGCGTCACGGGAACGTCTGCGGCCCCCGCGCCGCCTTGACACTCCAAAGAATGGACGGTTAGAGTGACTTTTTTCGCTATCTGACAACAGGTTGGCGCAAGTTGCACGCGCGCTGAGGGGGAGTTGCCATGTTCGGTACCATGGGATTTTCCGAACTCATCATCATCCTGGTCATCATTCTGATCATCTTCGGCGCGGGGCGATTGCCCCAGATCGGCGAAGGGGTCGGCAAGGCGCTGCGTGGTTTTAAGAAGGAAGTGCAGGAGCCCATGCCTGTGGCTGAAGCCACGGTGCCGGCGGCCGATGGGACCGGTGCGATGCCGCAGGACGCGGCAATTGCGGCCCAGGCGGGAACCGCTCCGGCCGCTCCTGGTGGCGCTCCAACGCCAACCGTTTCGGCCCCTGCTGCTGCAACCGCGGCTCCCCGTCCGACGGCGCCCTATACGCCGGGACCGGAGCTGACTCCTGGTACCACCGCGGCGATGATGGCGGCAGCCGCTCCTCAGGTGTACCAGGCGCCTCCGAAGCAGGCTCCGATCACAGTCGGACAGCCGATCCCATCCCCCGTCGCCGCTTCGGCAGCACAGGCTGGTCATCAACCACCAACCATGGAAGAGCGGTTAGCGCAGCCCGTGCCGCAGATGCGGGCGTCGTATCCGCCGCTTCCCCCAACAGCGCAGGCCAAACCGGCGGCGAAGCGGCCATCCGCGATCGTCAATAAGGATGCGGTGGCACGGGTTCAGGCTCAACAGGCCGCGATGCGTGCGAAGCCGGCTCAACCTGGTCAGGGCGGCGGCTTGTCTCCTGACGATATGGGAAATTTTGGGCAGGGATTGGGCGAAGCGTTTCGGATGATGAAGGACGTGACGGCGGAAGTGCGCGGCGCGATTGATCCCCAGGTGCGGACGCTGCGGGCCGAGATGGATGCTGCGACCAAGGAACTCGAACAGTCCATTGAGGCCGCAAAAGAACTTCCGGCAGTGCAGGAGGATACGCCTGCCAAGTCTGTGTGATGCTGCTTATGGTCTGGTGCCGCCGCGCTATGGTCTGGTGCCGCCGCGCAATGTTGCGCAGGCACCAATCCACACCTACCACTCCATCTGTTTCATGTGTGTGTCTCTGATTACAAGAAGAGTGAGGTTCGCGCCGGCTTTGTGCGTTGCGCTTGTGTCCGCCTGCTACGGCCCAACCACCGGAGGCGATCAGCAGGACGCGGTTGCCCGCCTGCTGTCGCTACAGCACGACCCTAGCCCGGAGCTACGGCGAACGGTTGCCCTATCGCTGGGGAAAATTGGGAGTGCGGAGGGAGGACCGGCGCTTGTCGTGCTCCTCCGCGACGGAGACTCTCGCGTGCGCGCCGCCGCAGCCTGGGGACTGGCCCAATTGGGAGAGGCGGGGCCTCCGGAGGCTGCGGCTGCGCTCGTTGTTTCCCTGGGAGATGAGGCCGCCCCTGTGCGGAAGATGGCGGCTGTAGCTTTGGGTGAAGTTCGAGGGGGCGGCAACCTGGCGAGCACAATTGCCGCACGACTCAAGGATTCACAGGCCGCGACACGCGAGGCCGCGGCAGCGGCGCTCCTGAATCGAGGACTCACGGACGGGTTTGCGCCGCTTGTGGCAGCGCTGGACGATCCGACGGCAGCCGTGCGGCAGGCTGTTGTGGCAGCACTTGGAGAAACCGGACAACCTGAAGCTGCGCGCCTGTTAATCGCTCGGTTAGACCGGGATGTTGCGTCCTCGGTTCGATCTGAGGCTGCCTATCGCCTCGGTGTGCTCGGCCAGCCCGATTCTCTGTCGGCCCTGCGGCAGGCGCAGGCCAAGGATACAGACACGGAGGTGCGACGCAGGGCTGCCTGGGGGATTGAGGCGATCCAGTCGAGCGGAGCGCGTCCCGCAAACTCAGGTACTCAGCCGTGACGACATGCGGAGTGGCTGTGAAGCGGAGAGTTTCGCAGGCGCGATGGAAGGGCGTTATCGGGTGGCCGACTTGATGGAGCGGACGAGATCTACGACTTTGCTGCGGGCTTCAGTTGCAATCTCGTGGAATTTGATGCCCATACCTGGCGAGCAGGTATACTGATCGGCTTTTGGACAGACCCAGGCCACGACCCCACGGGCTGCGAGCCATTCTGTCGGTCGATCGGGTAACGTGAACTCCAATGACAGATGCGTCCCTGACGGCAGCGGGTCGGTGCTCTCGATGAAGATGCCGCCGCCGCCGATGCCTCCAGCGCGGCTCTCAAAGGTTTGTCCGTCCGGTGTGCGGTAGCGGACCTGCAGGGACAGGTTGACGCGCGGCTCCCGCCGCGATTCCAGGACGGGCCGCGATTCATGGTAGGCCAGGATTTGGTCGATGATCGAATCCCAGGAGAGGCTGCCGATCAGCTCTCCATTGCTCCCGCGCAGAATCAGCACTTCGTGCGCCTGATCCAGCTCGAGCGTTTTGCCGCTATGTCGGCGGTTTGGGGGAACCCCCAGCCGCCCATTTGTGTGTGCCGTATTCATACGTCTGTGCGAAGTATAGCGCAGACGCTGATTTTGTCGAATGAAAGCGACGTTTTAGCTCTGGGCCCGTATGGGCTGACTTCGGCTGATGTAGGGGCGGAGTGGTAGGTGCTGTGGGAAGCTCCCTTCCCGGCCTGAGCGGGAAGGGAGCTGTGAAGCGGAACTGCTAGGCGCTCTTGACGTCTTTATCTTGCTCGTAGATGCGGATGGGCACGCTTTTCCCGTCGATGACGTCTTCGGTCACGACCACTTCCTTGATCTGCTTTTGAGAGGGGATGTCGTACATGACATCCAGCATCGTTTCTTCCAAGATGGCGCGCAGGCCGCGCGCACCGGTCTTCTGGGCGTGGGCGCGACGGGCAATGGCGTGCAGGGCGGTTTCCGTAAACCGCAGTTTCACTTTTTCGAACGACAACAGTTTTTCGTATTGCTTCGTGAGCGCATTACGCGGCTCGGTGAGGATGCGGATCAGCGCGCGCTCGTCCAACTCCTCGAGGGTCGCCGTAACCGGTAAGCGACCGATGAATTCGGGGATGAGGCCGTACTTCAGCAAATCCTCGGGTTGGGCCTGAGAGAGAATTTCGCCGAGGCGGACATCTTTGCGGTTGCGAATGTCTGCCCCGAATCCCATCTGTTTGCGGTTGAGCCGCTGCTCGATGATGTTTTCCAGCCCAACGAACGCCCCGCCGCAGATGAACAGGATGTTGCCCGTATTGACCTGAATGAACTCTTGATGCGGGTGCTTGCGCCCGCCCTGCGGAGGCACATTGGCAACCGTCCCTTCGATAAGCTTCAGGAGAGCCTGTTGCACACCCTCGCCCGACACATCTCGCGTAATCGACGGGCTGTCGCTCTTGCGGCTGATCTTGTCGATTTCGTCGATGTAGACAATGCCACGCTCGGCCCGCTCGACGTCATAGTCTGAGGCTTGCAAGAGCTTGAGGATGATGTTCTCCACATCCTCGCCGACGTAGCCGGCTTCGGTCAGGGTTGTGGCGTCGGCCAAGGTAAACGGCACGTCCAAATACTTGGCGAGCGTTTGCGCGAGAAGCGTTTTTCCGGTCCCGGTGGGGCCGATCATGAGGATGTTGCCCTTTTGGAGCTCTATCTCATCGACATCCTTACTGGAAATGCGCTTGTAGTGATTGTGTACTGCGACGGACAGGATGCGCTTGGCGCGATCCTGTCCGATCACATACTGATCGAGGTGATGCTTGATCTCGGCCGGTTTGCGCAGCTTGGAGGAGATTTCCTCCTTCGCCTCTTCCCAGTCCTCCGCAATGATGTCGTTGCAGAGGTTGACGCACTCGTCGCAAATGTAGACGGTCGGCCCGGCAATAAGCTTGCGCACCTCGTCACGGCTCTTGCCGCAAAAGGAACAACGCAAGTGACGATCGATCTTCTCTTGCTTCGCCATGCCGCCTCCTCGTCCGCCCCTGTTACTTGGTTCCGCTGTCCTTCGGCCCGGTGAACACGCCAGGATCTTTGACGATCTTCGGGGGGCGCGAAATGACTTCATCGATCAGGCCGTAGCGCTTGGCTTCTTCGGCCGACATGAAGTAGTCGCGTTCCGTATCGAGCGCGATCTTTTCCAGTGGCTGGCCGGTGTGCTTCGACATGACCTCGTTGAGGCGCTCACGAATCTTAAGGATTTCGCGTGCGTGAATGTCGATCTCGGTCGCCTGCCCCTGAAAGCCACCCATCGGCTGATGAATCATGACGCGCGCGTTCGGCAACGCAAAGCGCTTGCCCTTGGTGCCTGCGGTCAAGAGAAACGCCCCCATGCTCGCCGCCTGGCCTAAGCAGATCGTATTGATCGGCGGCTTGACGTACTGCATGGTGTCGTAAATGCCGAGGCCGGCCGTCACGCTGCCGCCGGGCGAATTGATATACAGGTTGATATCCTTCTCCGGGTCTTCGGCTTCGAGAAAGAGCAGCTGCGCGATGATCAGGTTGGCAAAGATATCGTCGATGGGTGCGCCCAGGAAAATAATACGATCCTTCAGCAGCCTCGAGTAAATGTCGTAGGCTCGTTCACCGCGATTCGTCTGCTCGACTACGATCGGTACCAGCATGCACACAATCCTTTCGTTGAAGCTGCAGTGCAACGGGCTGCGTGGCTTTCTAGCTCCAGGCGCGCTGCCGGCCATCTCCGCAGAGACGCCTGGTTCAGCTTAGCCCTGGATGACCGACTGACGATACACGAAATCGAGCGCCTTATCTGCCAAAATCCGTCCACGCAGCTCATTCAATGATTCTTGGCCGCCGGCCTGGATAATCCGGAGCAATTCCTTGGGATCGAGCTTGAGCTCCGTCGACATGCGGTGGAGTTCCTGCTGAATGTCGAGCTCTTCCACCTGAATCCGTTCCTTCTCGGCGATCGTATCCAGAATGAGCCCGAGCTTCACCCGGCGCTGCGCCTCGGGGAGCACTTCGTCGCGAACTTTCTGGACCTCTTCCGGTTGGGCGCCTTGGGCGGCGGCCGCAGAGTCGGAATGGCTGGCATGGAGCTTATGGCGGATCATGGCGGAGGCTTCACGCTCCACTAAGGTCTCTGGCAGATCGAAGTGGTGCGTTTCCAAGAGGCGCTTGATCACTTGATCCTTATATCCTTGTTCGGCGTCCCGCTTGAGCGCGTCTTCCATGCTGCCGCGGAGTTTGTCGCGGAGCGCGTTGAGCGATTCGTAGGGCCCGCAATCCTTGGCAAATTCGTCATCTAAAACCGGGAGTTGCTTGCGTTTGACGGATTGGATGGTGACACGGAACTGCACGGTTTTCCCAGCCACACGTTGGTCGGGGTGGGAAGCGGGATAGGTCTGTGGTAGCTCAATCGTCGCGCCGTCCTGTTTGCCTGCCAACGCCTGGTCTAAGTCCAGCCCCAAGACCGGGACCCTGGACCCCATGCGGTGCAAGTGTCCCTGCTTCTTGGTCCCGTCGAGCGCCGCCTGGTCCAAAAATCCTTCGATGTCAACGACCGCAAAATCACCGTCGCCGATGGTGGAGCCGGCGGGCGCTGCATGGAGTTGCGCTTGCTGCTCGCGCAGCACCCCAAGCGCCTTGTCGAGTTGCTCGTCGGTGACCGTCCGCTCATCCTTTTTCAGCGAAATCGGGTTCGGCGCCTTGTAATCGCGCAGGTCGATCTTCGGTCGAATCTCCACGGTGGCGGTGAAGGCGAAGGCCGCGTCCTTTTTAATTTTCACGCGGTCGATGGCCGGGATGTCGACGACCACCGGCACGATCCCCGCCTCGCGCACGGCGCGTTCGTAATACTCGGGCACGATTGCGCGTACGACATCTTCTTCCACGTGCTTGGCGTAGCGCTTTTCCAGCAGGGCCACCGGGGCCTTGCCGGGACGGAATCCGGGGACCTGGACTTGTCGATTGAGGTCGGCATAGGCCCGACGAAACCGTTCCTTCACGTCGGTCTCCGGCACTTCGATCTTCAACGCACGCTTCATCGGACCCAGTTCGGTCATTTCCAGTTTCATGGCAAGGCTCGCAATCCTTCGGTGACAGGTGTTCGGGTTATCGTGATCGAAACGTAGGGGAAAGTTCGCTGGTGCGAGAGGGGGGACTTGAACCCCCACGGTTGCCCACGAGATCCTAAGTCTCGCGCGTCTGCCAGTTCCGCCACTCTCGCAGCGAGGCCTGGGGCGAAATGTCATCAATTAGCTTTGTTCTACCTCTGGTTATCAGGGTGTGTCAACCATGCGTGGAGCCGAACAGAGTGCGGCCAACGGGAAGGATGTCGCGCCCCCGAGATGCCGTGGCGGACGCACGGTATGGCGCTGCTGACGCAATGCCGAGTATACTGACCTTAGATCCGTTCCCGAGACTGCATTCCCATCGTATCGAACTCAGTCCTTTCCCATTCGGCCGGCCGCCATGCCTGAGGCGGAGAAGGGAGGGATCCATGATGAGCCCCCACCGAAGACTCACCCTGCTGTGTGCGCTCGCATGCCTGGGCCTGGCGTCCGCTGCAGAGGCCTATCGTGATTCGCTGACGGTTGAGCAGAAGGCGCAGCTGGCGGCGATCAAGACCGTGGGCGTTGAGGCTGTCGCGTTGACGGATGGCGGTAGTCAGGATGCCGCCCCGTTCCGAGGTCTTGTCAGCCGCCGTTTGACCGACCTGGGCTACGCCGTGACGTCTTCGCCCACCGAGCCGCGGGATGTCGTCGTGAAAATTAAGTGTGAACAGCGCAAAACGTGGGAAGGCACCACCGCGACCGGCGGCGACAATGATCTGCCTGATGCGCCCTCGCGTTTGTGGAAAGGTCCGGCCTGTCAGCTGACCTATCAATTGGCCGGACAAAAGATGAAATGGCACAAGGAAATCCGAACGGATTTCTCTGATGCGGCCGAAGCGGCCCAGCGGGCCGGCGGCGGTGAGCCGGGGGCCTATGCGTTGCAGCAGCTTGCGATGAAGGTGGAGCAGTATGATTTCCCGGTCCTGCTGGCCGCGGAATGGGGCCACGATGACCGCTTGTTGGCGCTGCTCGAAAAGTCCGAGACGACCCAACCGCGAAAGCTGCTTGTGATTACGCTGCTGGGCGAAATGTTGTCCGACGACGCGTTGCCCCGGTTAAAGGAAGCACTGAAGGACAAGGATCTGTCCAAACAGGCGGCTGTGGCCTTAGGCAATATCGGGCGCGATGGTATTCCGGTCCTCGTCGAGATCTTGAAAACGTCCACGCAAACGGATTTGCAGGCGGCGGCGGCCAAGGGTTTGGGGCAAGTGGGCGGGCTGCATGGCGACGCGTCCGTTGTCCCGCCGCTGCTGGAGATGCTGCATGCACCGGGGATCGACATCGAGGTGCAGACCGAGATCGCGTGGGCCCTTGGGAAAATTCCCGATAAGCGTTCGATCGAACCGCTGTACGCGCTGGATCGTAAACTCCAGGCCATCCGCACCGACGATCCAAAATTTAAGAAGCTGAAGGAAGCGGTCTTTTGGGCCATCAAGCAGTGCGATACGTGGGATCAATATAGTTAAGCGACGGTCGGTGGCCGCTCCTGTGCCTGCTTGGTACCTGTGCGAACGGCCGCACGAAGCGCCACGGCAAGCCGCAATGTGCGAAAGGGAACTCGCCGGCCTCTCGCTTGCTGGTGCTCAACCCGCGTGCTAAGATTCGCCCCTCGATTCGCCGCGGAGAGGTGCGAGAGTGGACGAATCGACATGCTTGGAAAGCATGCGTCGGGGCAACTCGACCGTGGGTTCGAATCCCACCCTCTCCGCCAATGAGCCATGCAACGGTGTAGCGGAATACCGGTCGGTCAGGGAAGAACGGGGCTGGGCCCTGTGCAACAGAATCCTGTGAATTCCGCCAGGTCCGGAAGGAAGCAACGGTAAGCGGGCCAGTCTGTGTGCCGCAGGATCACCTGGCCCCACTTCGTCGGGCGCATCTCCCAATCGCCCAGAGCGTGTGCCGCCTCCCAGAGCCCCTTCCCCCAGGGCCGGCGCTGTCCTCGGCGTCGTTCGCTCCGGCAATGGTAACGAGTGATGGGACGGCGACGTCCCCGTCGGCGCGGAGAGGGCAGCTCGACGCCGTGAGACAGACACACACTCCCAACTCACTGCAGACGCCTCATACGTAGTCGCTCATAGTGCGCACCACGACATGGACTATCAAGTTTCAGCCAGAAAGTATCGTCCCGGCACCTTCGATGACGTCATCGGTCAGCCGCAGGTGGTGCAGGCGCTGACCAATGCGGTGTCCTCGAAGCGGCTGGCGCACGCCTTTCTCTTTTCCGGTACGCGCGGCGTCGGCAAGACGACGGTCGCGCGGATTCTCGCCAAGGCGCTCAATTGCGAGCAGGTAGCTGCCGGGCAGCCCTGCGGGACGTGTGTCAGCTGCACCGAAATTGCCCAAGGGACGTCGGTGGATGTCGTCGAGATCGACGGCGCCTCCAATACCAGCGTGGACGACGTGCGGGAGATTCGGGAGAACGCAAAGTTTTCGCCGTTCCGCGGCACCTATCGCGTCTACATCATCGACGAAGTCCACATGCTCTCTAACTCGGCGTTCAACGCCCTGTTGAAGATTTTGGAGGAGCCTCCGGCGCACGTCGTATTCATTTTTGCGACGACGGAGCTGCACAAAATTCCGGCGACGATTCTGTCCCGCTGCCAGCACTACACGTTTCGACGGCTGGCGCGCGCCGAAATTGTCGGGCGACTGGAAATGGTCGCCGCGCAGGACGGTATCAAAGTAGAAGGCCGCAGCCTCGTGCTGCTCGCGCGGGCCAGCGAAGGGAGCATGCGCGATGGGCTGAGCCTGTTCGATCAAGCCGTTGCCTTGTGCGGCGCGACCATTTCGCATGAAGACTTGGAGTCGTTGCTGGGCGCTGTGCCGCAGGAACACGTGCACGCCTTGTTTGCGGCGATACGTGATCAGGATGGCCGTGAGGCGGTGCGCGTCGTGGCGCGGGTCATGGACCATGGGTTGGATCTGCGTGCCTATTGCGGTGAGGTGGTCGAACAGATTCGCAACCTGCTTGTGGCGTCGGTAGTGTCGAAGCCGGATGATCTGCAGGGCTTGGTGGAGGCGTCCGCTGAGGATTTGGGGCAACTCTATGAGATGGCCAAGACCTTCGAGCCCGAACGGTTGACCGAGCTGTTCAAGTTATTTACGCAGGCGGAAGATAGCCTACGGCAAAGTGCGCATCCGCGATTCGCATTGGAGATCGCGGCGATTCGGGCGACGCGAGTTCGTGTTGCCGACGGTCCGAGCGCAGGGGCTCCTGCTCCGCGCGAGGTCACGGCACGGCCGGCGGGTGCGATCCCTGCGGGTGTCACTGTTGAGCGGCGTCCGATGGGAAGCGCGCCGCCGACTGCAGCGCCACCTCGTTCGATTCCCCCTGCGCGACCGACAGCGAGTCAGCCGGTAGCCGCAAAGCCGACCACCACGCCGGTACCCGGCGGGCCGCCAGCGGCCCCGGCATCGTCCCAGACGTCGGGGCGCGGGACAGTAGCGAAGCCGGGAGAATCGCCGCGCCAGAGCAGTCAGCCGCCAGTGCGAAGCGGCCGACCCCTGCCGGGTCCGCCGCCTTCACCCGCGAGCAAAACGTCGCTCCCCCCGACAAAGGCCTCGGGAGGGGCGCCGCGTCCTGTTGCTGCGCCGTCTCCTGCGCCATCGTCATTTGCGGGTGCGGCTGTGAAAGAAGCGGATGACTCGGCGGCTCCACTCGCATTGAATTGGGAAGCCTGCGTCGCCCAGGTGGCGGATGCGCATCCCAGCATTGCCCCCTTTCTCGAGATGGGCCAGTGTCTGGGCATTGAGGGGAATGAGGTGACAATCGGCTTTGCCGCCACGGCGACCGTCGCGCGGGCGCGCATGGAGGCGGAAGATAATCTGCAGGCGGTGCGTGCGGTGTGTGAGCAGTTGGCCGGACGCCGCGTTCGCCTGCGCGTCGTTGAGCTATCGGAGGGGCATCAGGCGGGCCCGACGATGGCGCAGATTCGCGCGGCGAAGCAGCAGGAAGAAAAGATGGTGCTGTTTGAGCGCACTCGCGCGCACCCGCTCATTCGAGAAACGTTGGATGCCTTCGGTGGCGACGTCGTGGACGTGCGGAGGCTCGGTTCAGAACAGGAGGCACAGCAGCCATGAGTAAAAATCCCTTCGGCAATATGGCGGGCTTGATGAAGCAAGCCCAGGCCATGCAAGAGCGCATGACGAAAATTCAGGAAGAGGCGTCGAAGAAGGAAGTCAGCGGATCGGCGGGCGGCGGCATCGTCACGTTTACGGTCACGGGCGGCATGCAGGTCACGTCGGTGAAGATCGACCCCGAAGTGGTCAAGGCGGGCGACGTGGACATGCTCCAAGATTTGACGCTGGCCGCGGCGAATGAGGCGCTCCGCAAGGCGCGCGAGATGATGGCGGATGAGTTGAAGTCGCTCACCGGCGGCATGAATATCCCGGGGTTGATGTAGGGCCATGACGATGCTCGGCACGAAGACCAGTGATCAGCAGGGTCTGCTGGGGAGCTTGATTCGCGAGCTGGTCCGTCTGCCCGGAATCGGGCAAAAGACAGCGCAACGGCTGGCCTTTCACCTCTTAAAGACGGAACGGGAAGACGCCCTGCGCCTGGCCGATGCGATTCGCGCCGTCAAAGACGGCCTGAGCTTTTGCCGGGATTGTCGGAACATCGCTGAAGGGGAGTTGTGCGACCTCTGCCGCGATCCGAAGCGGGACCGCACAAAGATTCTGGTGGTGGAAGAGCCGAGCACGCTGTATGCGATCGAGCGCACGCACAGCTTTCGCGGGCTCTATCACGTCTTGCTGGGCGCCTTGTCGCCGATCGACGGGGTGGGGCCGGATGATATCAAGGCCCACGAGTTGGTGGATCGTGTGAAGGCCGGCGGGATCGAGGAAGTCATTATCGCCACGAATCCCACGATTGAAGGCGAGGCAACCGCCTTGTATTTGACGAAGCAGCTGAAGCCCTACGGCACGAAAGTCTCGCGTATCGCGTATGGCATTCCGGTGGGGATGGATATCGAATACGCCGATGAAGTGACGCTGATCAAGTCCTTGGAAGGTCGGCGCGACCTCTGATCCTGCCCGCAACAGGGTGCCGCCAACTGAGGGATGCTACTGAATTGCGCTCCGTCCCGCCGCGCGCTATAGTTTGCCCGCGCGACGAGGACTTCGACCAGGAGTGTCAACATGGCTGGACGACGCACCGTAGTCTCAGGCGAAGGGTCAGGGAGCCGAAGCCGATCGGCCGTTGCGACTCCCCCCGCGCCGCATCTCTCCCGCGAATCCGACCTTCAGGCCATCCGCCTGCAGCTTGAGCAACAACGACAGACCCTGTTAGACGAAGCCGGGGTCGCGGTCATTCAAGAAGCCAACATGCCGCCCTTCCCGGACGTCAGCGATCAGGCGACCGCCGAGACCGATCAACGATTCGCCATGCGGATTCGAGAGCGGGAGCGGAACCTCATCAAGAAAATCGACGAGGCTCTGGCGCGGATGGATGCGCGGATCTACGGTCTCTGCGAGAGCTGTGGAGAAGACATTCCCATCCCACGGCTGCAAGCCCGTCCTGTCACCACGCTCTGCATCGAGTGCAAGACCAGCCAGGAAGCGCGCGAACTCAAGCGCTAACGCTTCCTATCGAATCAGCTCTTCCTCTGCAAGAGATCTGCTGAAGCGGGCTGCCGCACGGCACGCTCGCTTTGCGCGAACATGCCGTGCAGGGCGAGCGCTCTAGAAGTGTAGGGATAGGCCCCCGGTGACGTGGTTGGAGACGATTGGAACCGATTCCTTGTAGTCGGGGAAGCCCGATGAAAAAGTATGAGTGGCCGAGGTTCGTTTCCATTCACCGAAGATGGCCAGGTTGCGGAAGAGAAACAATTTTACGCCTGCCACCGCCTGCCATTCCGGCGCATGGCTCAATTCCTGTGTGCCGAAAACGCTATTGGTCGCTCGTGTGCGTTGCACGCCTCCTCCGATACCTACGTAGGGATACCAGCGTCCTTCGGGAAGCGAGGCGCTGACGCCCATCGGATAGCGGAAGAGCAGATTCAAGGCCAAAATGTTGGTGCTGTAATCCGTGCGGTCGAGCCAATAGATCGCGCCGATTTGCGTGCCGGGTGAATTCGTGGTGCCCGATGCGCCGGCTGACTGCGCATGCTGAGACGTAATGAAGCGCGTCCAGTCCAGCTCGATGCCGATTTGGGGCTGCCAGTCGTGTTGCTTGCGGAGATACCAGGCCGTCGCTTTGGCACCCCATGACGGCGCGTCGGTTTTCTGCACTCCATGGGCGGTTCCCCACCAGGGCGGATTGGGCGAGGCACATGCGGCTCCGCAGTGGACGTCCACCCCGACACCTTCACTGAACGACCGGCCCCCGAATCCCGAGACCGAAAAGCTCCAGTTGCGATCGCCTGCCTCCGCGAGGCTGGGGAGCACCAAGAGTCCGACCAGAGCCAATACGGTTCGCCAGTTCAATGCCTGTGCCATGGAGCCCTTTCGACCGCGTGCGGGTGGTTCAGTGCCGCGGCCTTCTTAGGAAGGCTATCCAAAAGCACCAAATCGTCAAGCCGGTGCGGAACTGCGGAAGATTCAGGTCAACAATGGAGTGGGTGGAGCGGGAGTGAGGGGGCGTGCGCTGGGGGAATGGACCGCAGGCAGCGGGGCCTGTCAGGTGCTTACCGCTTCCATTCTTTCAGCTTTTTCTTCACCAGCGTCGAGCGCGTTTGTTCCTCCGGCAGGCCTTCGACCAGGGCGAGATACGTCTCATATTCGGAAATCGCCAGCTTCCGGTTCGTCGGTTCCAGCGCCTCCGCCAGGTTGTAACGGGCCAGCGGGTAGTTGGGGCGAATGGAGATAGCTTTTTCAAACCAGGCAATCGCCTGTTCGGGTGCCCCGCGTTGAGCCGCAATCGTCCCCAAGTTGTTCATGATCTCCGGCGTATTGGGACGAAGGGCCAGCGCCGCCTCCATTTCCTTCTTCGCCTTGTCCATATCCCCGGCGGCTTGCCAGGCCAGGCCCAGCTTATGACGCGCCTCGGCTAAGCGCACCGTGTCTTTCGACAGCCCACGGTCGATGGCTCGTTGATAGGCCTCCGCCGCCACGAGCGGCGTACGGACCCCACAGTAGGCCAAGAGCGCACTTTCGCCACGGGAAAATTCCTGTAGGGCCTCATACGGGAGTTGGTCGACGGAGCCTTGGCTGGCTTTCTCCGCCTCCGGTCCACGGAGTCGGTCGAGGAACTCCTTGCGGTAGGGGACGAAGAGCTGCACATAGGGGTCGATCGCGAAGGTGGCCATCAACAGCGTGGGCTGCTGCCTCGTTCCGGTCACGAGGTACTGGGTCGTCGTTTTTTCATCCCCGGTTTGGTAGAGCCGACTGATGTCCATCTCCGACTTGGTCGGGAGCTTGGCGACGTTGAGATAGAAGTCCCGCGCCGACTTCAATTGGGATAGGGTCTCTTGGAGTGTGGGGTAGTTCGTGAGGGCAAGCCCAGCCGGGTAGAAGAACGCCACCGCAACCAGATAGCCTTCCTGGTCGAAAAACCAGGATTCGTCCCCGTGGCTGTCACTGAGCGACGCCGGGACGCGCCGTTCCTCCCCACTGCCCCAGCGGACTTTCTCTGTGCCCGATTTCGAGAGATGGGCGCCCACCGTCTCGGCCCGATCGCACAGCTTGCCCGCCTTCAGCAGCTCTAAGTCCGTGGCCGAGGGCGGGAGCGGCGCCCGCACCACAGGCTCACTACAGCCGAATGTGAGCGCAAGGGCGCCAAGCAGGCACGCATGGCGCAGCACGCCAAGGACTGGTCCTGTGCGGGGATGAGGCTGTGTTGCCGATGGAGTAGGAAACGATGGGCGAACGCTGCCGGTTGTCACTGTGGCCCCCCTGACCCACTGTGGAGTGAGCCAGGAGGGATTATGCAGGGAAGTCGAGACGAATAGGAAGGTGCAGTTGGAGTCGAGCCTAGCGCTTCCGCGAGGCGTCCAGCATGGCGTCTTCCGCCGTATAGCCGGTTGCGCGCTGCAGGTGCGAGCCCAGCGTATAGATGGGACGATTGACGGCGTAGTCCACGGCCAGGCCTGCAGGGTTCAACAGGAACCCGACCCACCGCCAGGGATTGTCGTCTGCCGGGGCGCCGGCCATCGGATCCGTATACACCAGCGCCGTGCTGTCCAGTGTGGAGTACACGCTCGTGCGCTCGGCGCTCTCGAGTGAGCCGACTGCCGTAGAGTTGGTGCTGGCGCACCCTGTGACGACCACACTGCCAACGAGCATCGCCAGTGCCCACATCCGCGTCTCGGTCCCCATGCGTCACCTCATGTAAATAGACTGTCGACGCGCCTCGACGGAATGCCGCAGGCCCATCTGTGGAAAAGTCTAGCGCAGGGTCGAAAATCTGTCCAGAAAGCGGAGAAAACCGGGATGGGCGTCGCGGTGCCCTATGGGGACGACCACGTAGCGTGAACATGGTGGGCGATACAGGTATCGAACCTGTGGCCTCTTCCGTGTGAAGGAAGCGCTCTGCCACTGAGCTAATCGCCCGCCCGAGAGAAGATTCTGCAAAAGCGGCCAAACAGTACCACCGAGCGCCCGAGGCAGTCAACGCAGCGGTTGCAGGTTTCCCGAGTCAGGCAGCCCGGACAGTCCGGATAGTCGACACAGCTCCGCGCATCGCCTTGACAGGCTGAAAACGCGATTCGTAGAATGCGCCCCTCATCCATCGCTTCCTGTTTCGAACCGACTACAATTCCAGCACAGGCCTACGGATTCAATGTCTCTATCTTTGCGCGACGATGTGGTCATTATCGGCGGTGGGCTTGCCGGCTCCGAAGCCGCCTGGCAGGCGGCGTCCCGTGGCGCGCGTGTCACGTTGCATGAGATGCGTCCCAAGGAAAATACGCAGGCGCACAAGACGGGGTTCTTGGCGGAACTCGTCTGCTCCAACTCGCTCGGGTCAGCCGAGGCGTCGAGCGCGCCCGGCATCCTCAAAGCCGAGATGCGGGCCATCAATTCGTTGATCCTCAGGGCGGCGGAGGTCGCGCGTGTGCCCGCCGGCTCAGCCCTGGCGGTGGACCGCGATGTGTTTGCCCGCACGATCACCGAGACTTTGGAATCGCATCCGAATATTCGGATCGTCCGCGAGGAAATCACCGAAATTCCGACGGACGCTGTGTGCATTGTCGCCACCGGCCCCCTGACCTCGCAGAAGCTGTCCACGGCGATCGGGACGTTGACGCACAGCAAGCACCTGTATTTTTACGATGCGATCTCGCCGATCATCGATGCCGAGTCGATCGACATGACCAAAGCGTTTCGCGCGTCGCGATACGACAAGGGCGGCGACGACTATCTGAACTGTCCGATGGACGACGCAAGCTACACCGCCTTCTACGACGCGTTGATGGCGGCGGAAAAAGTGCAGCCGAAGGAATTTGAAAAGACGCCCTATTTCGAGGGCTGCATCCCCGTCGAAGTCATGGCCGAGCGCGGGAAGCAAACCATGTTGTTCGGGCCGCTGAAGCCGGTTGGACTCGAAGACCCGCGCAGCGGGCAGCGGCCGACGGCGGTGTTGCAACTGCGCGCCGAAAACGTGCACCACACGGCCTACAATATGGTCGGCTTCCAGACGAAGCTGACCTACCCCGAACAACGGCGCGTGTTCCGCCTGATTCCCGGCTTAGAGCAGGCCGAGTTTCTCCGCTACGGGAGCTTGCATCGCAACACGTTTATCAATTCGCCGGCGCTGCTCCTGAACACATTGCAATTGCGGTCACGCGAGCAGGTGTTCTTCGCGGGGCAAATCGTCGGCGTGGAAGGCTATACGGAATCGGCCGCCATGGGTGGGTTGGCCGGCATCAACGCGGCGCGTCTGCTCAGCGGCAAACCGCCGGTGACGCCGCCGTCCTACTCGGCGCATGGCTGCCTGCTGCAGTACATCACCACCTGCCTGCCGGCGAACTTTCAGCCGATGAACACCAACTACGGGATCTTCCCGCCGCTGGCGCAGCGCGTCCGCGACAAGGAGCAAAAGCGGCGTCTGATCGGCGAGCGCGCACTCAAGGATTGGGAGGCATGGACGACGCAATCCGGGCTTTCCTGACCTTTCTCGAATCCCAACGCGGCGCCTCGCCCGAGACGCTTCGCAGTTACGCCTCCGACCTGTCCCAACTTCGCGCGTTTCTTCATCCCGATCCTGCCGTGCCGCCGCTGTCGGTGCGCGCGGTGACGGTCGAGCACATCCGTGCGTTTGTACTGTCGTTGGATCGCCGAGGTGAGAAGGCCTCGACGCGCGCGCGCAAGCTGGCGACGCTTCGGAGCTGGTTTCGATTTTTGCGGCGCGCCGAGTTGGTCACGGAGAATCCGGCGGCCCAGGTACGCTCGCCGAAGGTGCCCAAGCCGCTGCCGCGCGTACTCGACAAGGATGAGGCCGCCTCGTTGATGGAACGGCCTGTGGGCGCTGCGCCGGAGGACAGCCGTGATCGCGCCATTTTGGAGACGCTCTATTCAACCGGCGCGCGGGTGAGCGAGTTGGTAGCGCTGGACGTGACGGACATCGATTGGGCCAACGGCCTCGCGCGACTGACCGGCAAGGGGCGCAAGGAGCGGATCGTGCCTGTCGGGTCCGTGGCGTTGGATGCGCTGCGCGGCTATCTGGATCAGGTCCCCGTCGCTCAGGTCACGTCGCGTCGCGGGCGGGCGCCGGGTCAGCCGGTGTTTCGCAATCGGCGCGGAACCCGATTGACCGTCCGATCCGTCGCGCGTATTGTGGCACGCTATTCGGCCGCCCTGCCGAGCGGCCGGATCAGTCCGCACGCCCTGCGGCATACGTTTGCGACGCATTTGTTGGATGAGGGCGCGGACCTGCGGGCGATCCAAGAATTGTTGGGGCATGCGTCGCTCTCAACGACGCAACGCTACACGCATGTGGCGATGGATCGGTTGATGGCGGTCTACGACCAGGCGCATCCGCGCGCGGGCATTGTCCCCACGTTGGCCGCACCAGAACTGCCGACACCTCCGACGACGGATGCGCCGCGGGCTTCCGCGCGGCGACCGTCTGGTGCCGGCGGCAAGACAAAGGATGGGCGATGAGAATTCGGTCGACGACGATTTTGTGTGTGCGGCGCGACGGACAGGTGGCGATGGGGTCCGACGGGCAAGTGACGCTCGGCACCACCGTGATGAAGCAAAACGCCAAGAAGCTGCGCCGGATGTATCACGATCAGGTCTTGGCGGGCTTTGCGGGTGCGACTGCCGACGCGTTTACGCTCTTCGAAAAGTTCGAAGGGAAGCTCGAAGAGTATCGTGGTAACATGACGCGCGCCGCCGTGGAGCTGGCGAAGGATTGGCGCACGGATCGTGTGCTGCGGCGGTTGGAAGCGTTGCTGGCGGTGGCGGATCTCAACCACTCCCTGATCATTTCCGGGACCGGCGACGTGATCGAACCGGAGGACGGTATTCTCGCCATCGGCTCGGGCGGTCCCTATGCCCTAGCGGCCGCGCGCGGACTGCTTGCACATTCGACGTTGAATGCCCGCTGCCTGGTGGAAGAAGCGATGCGGATCGCCGGCGGGATCGACATTTACACCAACCAACACATTACCCTTGAAGAACTCAGCCGATAACCGCTCCGGCAGCGGGGCGACCGATGTGGCCGTCGGGCCGGTGAACAGTTTGACCCCGCGCCAAATCGTGGACGAACTCGATCGGTACGTCATCGGGCAGCACGATGCCAAGCGCATGGTGGCGATCGCCTTGCGCAATCGCTGGCGGCGCCAACAACTGTCGCCGGAGCTGCGCGATGAGGTGATGCCGAAGAACATCATCATGATCGGTCCGACCGGCGTGGGGAAGACGGAGATTGCGCGGCGGCTGGCCAAGTTGGCCGAAGCGCCGTTCATCAAAGTGGAGGCGTCCAAGTTCACCGAAGTCGGCTACGTCGGCCGCGATGTCGAGTCGATTGTGCGCGATCTCACGGAGTCGGCCATCGGCTTGGTGAAGGCGCGCCATTTGGAGGACGTGCAGAAGAAGGCCGAAGCGCAGGGCGAAGAGCGGCTGTTGGATGTCTTGCTGCCCAGCCAGAAACCGGCGGCGGGGTTTACCTCAGATGAGCCGGGCAGTCGTGAGAGTCCGGCCTATGAATCGACGGAGGCCACGCGGTCCAAGCTGCGGCTCCAGTTGCGCGAGGGCAAGCTCGATCATCGCAGTGTGGAGATCGAGGTGAAGGATCGCGGCCTGCCGGTCGGCGTGATGGCTAACCCGGGCAGCGGCATGGAGGACCTCGAAAAAAATCTGCGGGAGATGCTCGGCGGTGTGTTGCCGGGGAAGAAGAAGCGTCGCTCGATGAAGGTGCCCGAGGCGCTGAAGTACCTCACCCAGGAAGAGGCGCAGCGGCTCATCGACATGGAGGAAGTCACGCGCGAGGCGATCGCCAAGGTCGAGCAGACGGGGATCGTGTTTCTCGATGAGATCGATAAGATCGCCGGCCGTGAGCGGAGCGCGGGGCCGGACATTTCGCGCGAAGGCGTCCAGCGCGACCTGTTGCCGATCGTCGAAGGCTCGACGGTTAACACCAAGTATGGGCCGGTGCGGACGGATCACGTGCTGTTTGTCGCAGCCGGGGCGTTTCATGTGGCGAAGCCGTCCGACCTCATTCCCGAGCTGCAGGGGCGCTTTCCCATTCGCGTCGAATTGAGCCCGCTGACGAAAGAGGATTTCGTCCGTATCTTGACGGAGCCGCGCGGCTCGCTGGTGCGGCAGTATCAGGCGTTGTTGGCGACGGAAGGCCTCGCGCTGGAGTTCGCGCCCAGCGGCGTGGACGAAATCGCCGCCACGGCCGTGCAGGTCAACGATCGGACGGAGAATATCGGCGCGCGGCGGCTGTTCACGATCATGGAGCGGGTGTTGGAGGAGATTGCTTTCGACGCCCCCGAGCGGCGGGCGGCGACCGCAACCGGCGAGCAGGCCGACTCTGGCCATCCCGCCGATCCTGCTGGACAGGCGCATCGCGTGGTCATCGATGCGGCCTACGTGCGGGCGCGGTTGGAGGGCGTGGTGAAGGATCAGGATCTGAGTCGCTACATTCTATAACGGGGCGTCGAGGTCGCAGGGCGTAGGGCTTACGCGGCAATCCGTAGGCCGCGGGCATGAGGAGTCGGAGACGATGGACAAATTGATCAAGAAGGCCAATGTCCTCATCGAGGCGTTGCCCTACATCCGCACGTTTCGCGGCAAGACGATTGTGATCAAGTACGGCGGCAACGCCATGACCGAGCAATCGCTGAAGGAGCGCTTCGCCGAAGATATCGTGTTGCTCAAGTACGTCGGCATCAATCCCGTCATCATCCACGGCGGCGGGCCCCAGATCGACAAGATGCTGGATCGGCTCGGCATCGAGGCGAAGTTTCGACATGGTGTGCGCGTCACCGACAAGGCCACGATGGAAATCGTCGAGATGGTCCTGGCGGGCAGCGTGAACATGGAAATTACCGACTTGATCAACCGCCACGGCGGGAAAGCGGTCGGCTTGAGCGGCAAAGACGGCGGCATGATCCAGAGTAAGCCGCTCACGGCTAAGGCCTGGGCGGAAAGTTTGGATAAGGATTTCGAAGGCGAGGACGGCGACTTCGGGTTGGTCGGCGATATCGAGTCGATCGATCCGAGCCTGCTCCGCAACCTGCAGGACGATCACTATATTCCCATCATCGCGCCGATCGGCACCGACTCGGATGGCAATACGTACAACATCAATGCGGACCTGGTCGCCGGCGCGATCGCCGGCGCGTTGAAGGCCGAGAAGCTGTTGATGTTGACCGACGTGAAGGGCATACGCGACGCGAACAGCCGCCACCTGTCGACGGTGTCGCGTAAGGATGTGCAGCGGATGGTGAAGAAGGGCGTCATCGGCGAAGGCATGTTGCCGAAGGTGCATGCCTGCCTCGACGCGCTGGACGGCGGCGTGCGCAAGGCCCACATCATCGACGGGCGCGTTCCCCATGCCGTGCTGTTGGAAATTTTCACCCGCCGCGGCATCGGCACGGAAATCGTGACCTAAGGTGCAACGGAGCGCCGTGGCCGTCGGCATACCCGCCTCTGCCTCATCGCCGTTGTCCGCCCGCTTGCTGAAGCACCTTCGGCATTTGGCGGGCGAGCGGCATCCACACGGCGCCCCGGCCGCGCTGACCTACGCGCAGCAGTATCTGACCCAGACTTTGCAAGACGCCGGAGGCGCAGTGAAGGCCCAGGCCTTTCGCGCGTTGGGCGGCACCTATCACAATGTGGTGGGCGTGTTCCCGCCGTCGGCACTTCGCTCGCGTACCGCGTTGCCGCCGCTGATCGTCGGGGCGCATTACGACACGCACCAGGGATCGCCGGGTGCCGATGACAATGCCAGCGCCTTGGCCGTGCTGTTAGAAGTGGCGGCCGCAGCGGGCCGTCAGCCGCCGACTCGGCCGCTGTGGTGTGTGGCGTTCAGTCTGGAAGAATTCAATCTGCTCGGCAGCCGTGCCTACGTCGCGGCGCTCCGCAAGCAGGGCCGTGCGCTGCATGGCGCGATCATTCTGGAATGCGTCGGCTTTGCCAGCGATACGCCGGGGTCGCAACAACAGCCGCCCATTCCCGTTCCGCTTCCGTCCGTAGGGAATTTCCTCGGCATCGTCGGCAATGAGCCGGCCGCCCATCTGACCGCGGCGTTGACCGCAGCCGCCGCCGAGGGGCCACAGCTGCTGCCGCTCATTCCCATGACCGTGCCGGGAAACGGCGAGGTGCTCCCGGACACGCGACGCAGCGACCATGCGGCTTTCTGGGACTACGGCTTTCCTGCAGTGATGCTGACGGATACGGCGAACTTCCGGAACCCGCACTATCATCAGCCGACCGATACGATTGACACGCTGAACATGGCGTTTCTGGAGCGCGTGACGCGAACCGTGACAGCCGCCGTGCAGCGGCTCACCCAATAAAGACAGGTAGGATCGTTTCCCATGCCACGTGCGCAGGACAGCAAACATCTCCAACGGGCGGTTGCCGAGATCTTTGGACGCTTGGACTACGCGAAGCTCGGCGCGATCTATTGCCACGAGGGCGGGGACGAGTTTTGGAAGGTGAAGCGTCGGCAATGTCAGCGTCTGGGCCTGCGCCTTGCGGCGGTGCTCAGGAAGCGGCTTCCGCGCGGCGGATCGAGTCTGTACGTCGGTGCGGGTGTCGCGGAGATTCCGCTCCTGGCGATGGAAACGCTGGGCTGTGCGCGGCAGGTGACGGCGTGCAACTTGCGGCGCAACGAAGTGCGCATCGTCAATCGCGCCTGTACGGGACAACCGTTTCGGTTTGAGGCGCGCGATGCGGCTGATGTGCGAGGCCGGTTCGATCACCTCTGGCTGGTGAGCGTGCTCAACGATCCGGAGTGCTATCCGGAGCTGTCAGAACTCTCCTATGGTCGGGCCAATCCGGCGACGTTCGATGTACGCCGCTTTGAGCGGGAGCGGCGGCAGGTGTTGCGCCTGCTGGACCGCTGTATGCGCCGACTCATGCTCCCCGGTCTGGTGACCACCTCGACGGAGGAAGCGCACTGGGTTGCCAATTGGTGCGGCGAGCGTGGGATTCCCTGGCGCGTCGAACGGCGGCACTATCCTTCGCCGACGGTGGGCGACCCAATTTGCTTCATGTGGATCGGCTAGTGCGATTGTGCACGAAGCGAGGCGAGCGGGAGATTTAATAAGGGGAAGGGTCTAGACCCAAAACCCGAGGGGTTTGTCCGGCTTGCTCATGTACTGCTGCGAGTAACGGATGTAGTTGGCGGCCGACTCGCGAATCCAGGCCAGTTCTTCTTCGGACACCGGTCGCTTCACCTTGGCCGGCGACCCTAGCACCAGACTCTTCGGCGGCACGATCGTGCGCTCGGTCACGAGTGCGCCCGCGCCGATGACCGAATCCTCCCCGATTACCGCCCCGTCCATGATGATGGCGCCCATGCCGACCAGCACGCGATCCTTGATCGTGCAGCCGTGCAGGACGACGTGATGGCCGATCGTCACATCGTCTCCGATGAGGAGCGGATGCGTGTCATGCGTCACGTGCAACATGCACAGGTCTTGGACATTGGTACGATGCCCGATTCGGATGTAGTTCACGTCTCCGCGAATCACCGCGTGAAACCAGGCGCTGCACTGCTCGCCCATCACCACATCGCCGATGATGACGGCCGTCTCCTCGATGAAGCAGGACGCGGGCACGGTCGGGGTGATGCCTTGAAACGTTCGAATCATGCGCGCACTCTAGCAGATCGACTCCAATTGCTTCCAGCGTGGCGGCGTGTCATTTGACAGGCTTTCCGGCCGTTCCGTAGACTCCACAATCCATGCCTACACGATCACGCACCGCTTCCTCCGCGTCCCGACGCGCCACGACTCGCAAGACCACCATCGGGTTTGTGAATTTGGGCTGCTCCAAAAACCAGGTCGATTCCGAGGTGATGCTCGGCTCGCTGGTGGCGAACGGCTTTGAACTGACGCCGAAGGCGGAAGAGGCGGAAGTCGTCATCGTCAACACCTGCGGCTTTATCGACGCGGCCAAGCAGGAGTCCATCAATACCATTTTGGAGCATGCGGAGTTAAAGCAGACCGGCGCGTGCAAGGTGTTGATTGCGGCCGGCTGCCTGGTGCAGCGGTATCAGGATGGCTTGTTGAAAGAGCTACCGGAGTTGGACGGCATCGTCGGCACCGGCGAGTTCGGCAAGATTGCCGAGATCACGCGCGCCCTCCTGGCGCCGACGCAGCCGAGAGCACGCACGCAACGGAGTTGGATCAGCCCGCCGCCGTTTCTCTATGACGCGTTGGCGCCGCGCCTGCGTCTGGGGCGTCCGCATTCCGCCTACCTGAAAATTGCGGAAGGGTGTAATCGTACCTGCGCCTTTTGTGCGATTCCGATCATGCGCGGGAAGCAGCGCAGTCGGCCGATCGAGTCGATTGTGCTCGAAGCGCAAAAGCTGGTCGACGAGGGCGTGCAGGAGCTGAACCTCATCTCGCAGGACACCATCAATTACGGTGTCGATCTGGGATTGCGTCAGGGGCTTGTGTCGCTGCTGCGCGCCTTGGTGAAGGTGAAGGGTGTGCGCTGGATTCGCCCGTTTTATTTGTATCCGCAGCAGGTGAGCGACGAGCTGCTCGCGCTCTATGCCGGCGAAGAGACCATCACGAAATACATCGACATGCCGCTGCAACACATCGACGATGCGATGTTGCGCCGCATGCACCGGATCGGCGACCAGGCCGCGCTGACGGCGCTGGTGGAGCAGATGCGCGCGCGCATTCCCGGCGTGACGTTTCGGACGGCCTTCATTGTGGGCTTCCCCGGCGAAACCGACGCGATGTATGAAAATCTGACGCGCTTTGTCACGGAGCAGGAGTTCGATCGTGTCGCCGTGTTCGGCTACTCGGACGAGGAAGGCACCCCGGCGGTCGCCTTTGACGACAAGGTAGACGCGTCGGTCATTGCCGAGCGTCGTACGGCTTTGTTGGCTTTGCAGGATGACATCGCGCAGGCGAAAGGCCGTGACCTGATCGGGTCTACTCGCGAGGTGCTCGTCGATGGCCCGTCCGAAGAACATGAGCTCGTGTTGGAAGGACGCCATGAAGGCCAGGCCCCGGAAATCGACGGCGTGGTGTACCTGAATGAAACCGAGGCGGAGCCGGGCGACGTCATCACCGTGCAGCTGACCGATGCGGTTGGGTATGATTTGGTCGGTGCCGAGGTCGGAGGGCGGCCGAAGACGCGTGCGCGGCGCCGGGCGAAGGCGCCGTCGGGTGCTGTCGCGCAGGAGACGCCGAGCGGGCTCGTGGGGATCGTGTCGCACAAGTCCGGCCGTACGTATCGCTAACAAGGCGTTGCACCTGAGCGCTGACCCATGACGACGACAACGACATCTTCCGCTGTGCTGCTTATTTCCTGCAAAGACCGCAAGGGCATTGTCGCTCGGGTGGCGGGCTTCCTCCATGAGGCAGGCGGGAACATTCTCGACTCCGATCACCACACGGATCGGGAGTCGGGCGAATTCCTCATGCGGACCGAGTTTGCCGTCGATGCCGCGCCCATTCCTCTCGCGCAGATCCACGCCGACTTCGCGCCGATCGCGCAGGCGTTCGAGATGCGGTACGAGATGTATCCGGTGCCGGAACGCGTCCGTGTCGCGCTGCTCGTCTCCAAGCAGGACCATTGCTTGGCGGATCTGTTACAGCGGCAACATCGCGCGGAGCTGTCCATCGATGTGCCGCTCATCATTTCCAATCACGAGGCCTGCGCGCGCTGGGCGTCGCTCTATCACATCCCGTTTCACGTGCTGCCCGTGACGCCGGACACCAAGCCCGAGCAGGAACGGCAGATCTGTGCGTTGCTGCACGCGCACGACATTCAGTTGGTGGTCCTTGCGCGCTACATGCAGATTTTGAGCGGAACGTTTCTACGCAGTGTCGGCTGCCCGGTGATCAATATCCACCACTCCTTCCTGCCGGCGTTCATCGGCGCAAACCCCTATCGGCAAGCCTACGTACGCGGCGTGAAGCTGATCGGGGCGACCGCGCACTATGCGACGGAAGAGTTGGACGAGGGGCCGATCATCGAGCAGGACGTCACGCGCGTCGGCCACCGGGATACGGTGGATGATTTAGTCCGCAAAGGGCGGGATCTTGAGGAATTGGTGCTGGCGCGTGCCGTGCGGCTGCATGTGGAGCGGCGTGTGCTGGTCTATGGCCGCAAGACCGTCATCTTCGACTAGCTGAATCCGGCCGCGGGGCTGTAACGGCTGCCGCTGAAACGGGCGGCATGTCACCAGGCCGCCCGCCCGTTACCGGTGCCCTTCCTGCGACGCCCTTATATCTTCACCGAGACAAACAGAGACGCGCCGCGCCGGTTGATCAGCACCAGCGCCGACTGATCCTTTTTCAAGGACGCCGTCACCCGTTCGAAATCCTTTACCGAGTGCACGGGCTGCTTGTTGATCTCGCGGATCACATCACCGCGCGACAGCCCCGCTTGGGCCGCCGGACTTTCGGGGGCCACCTCCGAAATCACCACGCCCTTGGTGCCGGTCTTGAGGCCCAGTTCGCCGGCCGCTGCCCGGTCAAGCTCCTGCACGGCGAGTCCGGCTAAGGCATGGTCGCCGGATTCCGTCTCGGCGCGCGCCGTCTTCACGGTGTCCGGCTGCTCGCCGATGGTGACGGTCAGGTCCTTTTCATGTCCGTCCCGCAACACGCGAATCGTGGCGGTTGTGCCGACCGCGCTCTTCGTCACCTGCCGTTGCAGCGCGGTGGCGTCCTCGATCGGCGTCGTTTGATAGCGCACGATCACGTCGCCCGCTTTGAGTCCGGCCTGGTCCGCCGGGCTGTCATCCTTGACCTCGCTGACCACCGCGCCCTTCGCGTCTTTCGTGCCGAAGGATTGCGCCAGGTCCTTCGTCAAATCCTGAATCCCGATGCCTAAGTAGCCGCGTACCACCTTGCCGGTCTTCACGAGGCTTTCGTAAATCGGCTTCGCCATCGACGTCGGCACCGCAAAGCCCACGCCCTCGTTGCCGCCCGATTGCGAAAAGATCGCCGTGTTGATGCCGACGAGTTGGCCCGTGGTATTGACCAACGCGCCGCCGGAATTTCCCGGGTTGATCGCCGCGTCGGTCTGAATGAATTCTTCATATTGCGTGATGCCCATGTGGCCGCGTCCCAGCGCGCTCACGATGCCGAGCGTGACTGTCGAATTCAGCCCGAACGGGTTGCCGACGGCCAAGACGTACTCGCCGACTTCCAAGGCGTTGGAATCGCCCCAGTTCACGGTGGGCAGCTGGTGCGCGTCGATTTTGATCACCGCCAGGTCTGTCTTCGGGTCCGTACCGATCAGCGTCGCCTTGAATTCGCGCTTGTCCGGCAGCGTTACGGTCATCTCCTGCGCCCCGGCGACCACGTGGTTATTGGTGAGGATGTAGCCGTCGGCCGAAACGATAATGCCGGAGCCCATGCCCTCGGCGCGCCGCTCACCAGGCCCGCGCGGGCCGCGTGGTTCCCTCGGCATGCCGGGTCCCTTCGGTCCTTGCGGTCCGAAGGGCGAGCCGAAAAATTCTTCCATGCGATCTTGCCACTGCTCGCGTCCGGACGAGTCGCCCGCTCGCTCTCGCGTGTCGCGGCGTGAGGACGCGGTGATATTGACGACGGCCGGGGTGACGGACTTCGCCACGCCCGCGAAGCCGTTGCCGGTAGGGTGCGGGGTGACGGGAGCGGTTGCGGCAGGCGCGCTTGCTGTCGGTGTTGCGGTCGACGCATGCGATGGCGGGAACGCGCCGCCTCCGGTGGCGAGCCAAGTGCCGAATCCGACGATGCCCAAGAATCCCAATGCACGTGTGGCATGTGAACGATTCATCCGACTCCTCCTTCGTAGGTTGCGTGATGGAGCGCAGCGTGTGGAGGCGCCGCAAGGGCGTCTCGCTTCGCGCATGATCGGAAGCTAGCAACCGTCTCTAAGAAGGCGATTAAGCGGGGATTAGAATGCTCTTAGCGGGCGTCGAATGAACGGCGACGCTGTCGAGGGGGCTGACAACGCAATGCGGCGGCGGCGCGGATTGCGGATGTGCGGGCGTTGAACTTAGGGGCGAATCGGCGCGAGCGGCAGCGTCACGGTAAACGTGGAGCCTTCGCCGAGGCGGCTCTGCACCTCGATGCGGCCATGGTGCACGTCGGCAATCCAACTGCAAATGGCCAGGCCGAGGCCGGTGCCCGCTTTGGTGTGCGCCCGCGCTTCGTCGGTGCGATAGAACCGATTGAAGATCTGGCGCAGCGCCTCCGGGCGGATGCCGATGCCCTCATCCCGTATGGCGACGCGCGCCAGGCCAGGCTCGGTGTGCAGCGTGATCGTGACCGTCCCGCCCGGTTTGGAATACTTCACGGCGTTGTCGACGAGATTCAAGAACAGCTCGCGCAACCGAAGATCGTCGCCGAGCACCGTGGCGGCCTGCAGCGTGCCGAGACGCACCTGAATGTGCTGCTCTTGTCCGAGGACCGAGGCCTGCTGTTGGATATCTTCCAGCAGGTCCGTCAAGGTGACGGGGTCGGTCGCCATTTTCACTTCGCCGAGGTCCGCGCGGGAGAGGAAGAGCAACTCGTCGACGATGCGCGTCATGCGGTCGATTTCTTCCAGGTTGCTCTCCAGCACGGACTTGTAGTCTTCGCAATCGCGTTGGCGGCGCAGGACGAGTTCCGTTTCGCCTTTCATGACGGTGAGGGGCGTGCGCAGTTCGTGCGAGGCGTCGCTGCTGAACTGGCGAATCTGCCGGAAGGAGGCGTCCAGGCGGGCGATCATGTTGTTGAAGGTGTCGGCCAACTGGCCGATTTCATCCTCGCTGGCTTCGTCCGCCAATCGCTGCGAGAGGTCTCCGGCGGCGATCTTCTTGGCCGCATCCGTCATCAGGCTGACGGGACGCAGGACGCGCCCGGCCAAAAACCATCCACCCGCCAACGAGACGAGCAGCGCCACGGGAATGGAGATGAGCAGCACCGTCATGAGGCGTTTCAGCGTATGTTCCACCGGCTTCATCGACGTGCCGACCTGCACGACGTTCAGCAGATTCCCCTGGTAGAGAATCGGCACGGAAATCAGCCGAAGGGTTTCACCCGGGAACTTGGCGGACTCGTAGGACGTGCCGCCCTCGAACGCGAGCTTCAACGCCTGCGGACTCAGCGGCACGTCATGGCTTTTGACGTTGGGCGATTGAATGGTGATGCGCCCGGTGGGGCTGAAGATTTGGAAAAACTTGTCTAGCACGGCCAATTCGGGGAAGTGGGACGACAGGTCGTCGAACTGGATGAACGGCCCGAAACCGTGCTGTTCGAGCGAGCGAATGGCCGTGGAGGCCGCCTCCTGCAGCGATTGATCGACCTGGCCCTTTAGGTCGCGCGCGACGATGGCGTACAGCGCGCTGGCGAAGAGCATCAAGATGAGCGCGAGTGCGGAGCCGTACCAGAGCGTGAGTTTGACGCGCAGCGGCATCAGCAGACTCGCGGCGGAAGATGAGGGCCGGGACTGTGCGGGGCCCGCGCGTGGTTGGTGCGCAGAGGCATCGCGGCTAGTCGGCCTTCAGCACGTAGCCGCTGCCCCGGACGGTTTGGATGAGTTTGCGCGGACGCCCCTTGTCGACCTTGTTGCGGAGGTAGTTCACGTACACGTCGATGACGTTCGTGAACGTGTCGAAGTCCAAATTCCAGACATGCTCGGCGATCATCGGGCGGGTGAGCACGCGCCCCACGTTGCGCATGAAGTATTCCAGTAGGGCATATTCTTTCGCGGTCAGATCGAGCCGCTGTCCGGCGCGCGTGACTTCGCGGGTGGCCGGGTTCAAGACCAGATCGTCCACCTGCAGGATGCTGGTGGCTTCGGCGGACCCGCGGCGGAGCAAGGCGCGGACGCGCGCGAGCAGCTCGTCGATCGCGAAGGGTTTGGTGAGGTAGTCGTCGGCTCCCGCGTCGAGGCCCTTCACTTTCTGATCGGTTTGCGAGAGCGCCGTCAGGATCAACACGGGCGCGCTGATTTTCTCGGCGCGCAGGCGGCGGATGACTTCCAAGCCCGGCACTTCCGGAATCATCAGGTCGACCACGATGAGGTCGTAGCTGGTGCTCCCGGCCAGCTCCAGCCCGCGTGCGCCGTCCGCGCAGAGGTCGACGGCGTAGTTCTCTTCCTCAAGGGCGCGCTTGATGAAGGACCCGACCTTGGTTTCGTCTTCGATGACCAACACGCGCATGGCCCCGGATTATAGCAAAGCGCGTGAGATGAAACAGGCGTGGGAATTCGGACGACGTGACCGATGGCGAGCTGTGGAGGTGAGAGAGGGTGAGGTCAGCCGAGGTCGAAGCCGCTGTCCAGGAACGAGGACAGGCCTTCGCCCGTGGCTGTGGCGGTGCATCCCTCCTGCGTGATGCGGTCGAAGTCCACCACGCCTGTGAGGCTGAGCGTGCGCAGGGTGAACTCGGCGTTGCGGACGGCGGTCCAGGGCCAGGCGAATCCCAGCGTGCACACGAGCAGGAAAAAGTTCCCAAGGCGGAGCTTTGCTAAGTCGCCGCCGGTCATGGTGCAGGTGAAGCGCGCGCCGTCCAGGCTGGTGTGATTCCACGTGTAGCGTTGGCGCGCGGCGGCATACCACCACCAGGAGAGCCCCAGGGTAAAGGGGAAGAGCAACACCGCGCGCAGGAAGTCCGTCACCACGCCCCAGTCCTCGCCGTCGAAGGTGAAGCGCCGGCTGCCGATGCCGGAATGGCGAATCAGATAGGCCTGCCGCCGCATGTCGAACAACGGATAGTAGGCGCCGAGCGTCACGAGGGTGAGCAGCACGCGCGGAACATAGAGCTTCATGAATTCGACGGCCTGCCCATGGAAGGCAAATCGGATGTTCCGCCAGGAGCTGCGACTCAGCCGATAGCGCCGCGCTCCGACGATCGCGACGGGTAGGAAGATCATTGCCAGGAGCGTCGACAGAATTTGCGAGACGGCGATGACGGTGGTGCTGCCGCCGAGCAGCAGCGGCGCATTCGAAAGGGCCAGGTACGGCAGGCCGAACATCAATGTGGCCTTCGTCATGCCGTTGAGCAGCTCGCGGCCGGTGCCGTGGTACGCGAAGCGATCGCCTGCGAATTGTGTGTGGCTGTAGAGATATTGGCGGATGCGGACCTTGGCCCAAAATGAGTAGAACGTCAGCGTCAGGACCGTGAGGCAGACGTTGACGATGTGGATGCCGAAGAGCGAGCCGCCGGCGCCATGAAAGCTGAGGCGATAGAACCTGGATGGCTGCGGTGTCGGCGCGGGTGCGGTGTCTGCGGACGATGCATCCGACGGCGCGGCGGGCGTGGCCTTGGTGGCTGTGATTGGGCTGTGCTGGTCGTGAGAATCGAGTCGATCCGCGGCATCAGGTGGAGCTGCCTGCTCGATGTGCCCGCCGGCGACCGGCGCGTCCAGCACATGAAAGCGATGCTGACATCCCGGGCAGGTGCCCTTCGTCCCCGGTTTCAGCGCGGCCATCGAGCGCACGCGCAAGGTCTTCCCGCAATGTCCGCAGGTCAGTTGAACCGGCTCGTTGAGCAGCGCGGGGCTCATCGGGACGCCCCGATGACCTGATGGACCAACTCCATCGTCGTGATGGTCGCCTGCCCCTCATGAAAGGCGAAGGTCAGCGTCCCGTCGATCCGAATCGTCTGCGGCTGGTTCTCGACGAGCACCTCGTGCGTCCAACGATAGGTGCCGGTCGCATGCTGTCCGTCATCGGTCAGGCGCACCAGGCTGTCCTCGCGCGACCAGTCGACATGCTTCTTCATCAGCATGTCGCTCAGCACTTCCCGACGATAGGCGTCGATTCCGTGGAACGTCTGCACACGCCGCGGCGGCGGCGTTTCGAGCATGACGGTCACCTGCACGTCCGGCGCGAGCGCGGCCGTCATGCCGTCCATATCCTGTGATTGGGTCGCATCGTCGATGGCGGACACGACATCCTCGACCTGGGCGCGCAGCGCGAAGTCGCCGGGAAACTGCACCCACAAGGGTTGGGCGTCGGCCTCGCCGATCGCATACTCGGCCTCGACGACCTGCCACTGCTTCTTGTCTGCCAGCAAATTGAGCGCCACCTGTGCCGAGCCAAGCGGTCCGTCGACAGTGAGTTCTACGTAGCCTGTCTTCTTGTGGCGGTCGCCGTGCATCTGTGCCGTGGGGAACCAGCCGAAGGTCATCGGCTCGCCGAGGGTCTGTTTCAACAGCGGATGCTGCCGCACGAACGACTCGGCCGACTGATATGGGGGCATCCGTTTCACCCCGAGGCTGGCGCCGAAGAACACCAGAGCCACACAGGCATAGGCGACGGCGCAGAGTGTACCGAGCGCGATCCATGCGGCGCGCGGCATTCCGGTGGAAGCGGGCACCGCCTGGGCGCGACCCTTGTGTGATGGTCGTGAGGCCGCTGTCTTCTCGGACGCGGTCGGTGCGGTGCCAACTGCGACGCCAGGTGGTGCCGTCGGCTGCGGCGGGACCAGGACGAGCGTCGATGCACAGTTGGTGCAGGCCAGGAACCTGAGCGCCTCCTGACCATCCGGGACGTCCAGTGACGTGCCGCAGCCTGGGCAGACGACGGTTGCTGTGATGACGGCGGTCGACATACTCATTCAAAGATAGCCGATCGCGTTGGGAGCGCAAGGCGAGCGGGCATTGCGCCGGTCGTGATGTGGGCTTGTTCGGCAGACGTCGATGCCCTTAGGACGATGCGCGGTGGCGCGGAGCGGCGCAGGCGCGGCGGATGCTGCTCCAGTCGAGGCCTGGCAAGAGCGGCGTGCCCTGCCCGAGGCGCGGTCCGGCGAGGCCGGTCAGCGTCCGGACACGGTCCTGGTGGCTGGGATGTGTCGAGAGATAGCCGAGGATGCCGCGGTCTCGGCTCGGCTCTCCGCCTAAGACGGTGAAGAAATCCACCATCCCCTGCGGGTTGATCCCGGCGGCGAGCAACAGCGCCATGCCCTCGGCGTCGGCCTCCTCCTCGTGGGCGCGGTTGTACCGTAGGGCCCCAAGCGTGCGGGCGGAGTCGAGCGCGATCGTGGCAGCGCCGGTCAGGTCTCCGGAGACCGCTGCAAGCATGAGACTCGTGGACGTGTGCTCCAGAATCATTCGAGTCGTGTGGCGTTTGTAGATGTGCTGAAGCTCATGCGCCAGCACCCCGGCCAGTTGCTCCGGCGTCTCGGTTTTTTCCAAGAGACCGCGAAACACAACGACGTGGCCGCCCGGCGCGGCAAAAGCGTTCACGATCGGCTGATCCACGAGGTGAAAGTGAATCTCGCCGTAGGGGCTTGCGGGCGCGGCGGCGCTCAATCGCGTGAGGATCGAGTGGATCGCCTCGGTGCGATAGGCGTCGGGGCAGCGGTCCTCCTCCGGCGCCAATTCCTCCACGACGGCTTCGCCGAGGCGCTGCTCCCACGCAACCGGCACATAGGGGGTCACGACGGAGGCGAGGCCTGGAATGCCCCATTGATAGAGGACGCCGACGGCGGCGAGCGTCACGACGGCCGCCACGAGGGTCAGGGTGGTTCGCCAGGTTCGACGCGTCGGATCGTGGACGGCGGCGACGAGCCGCGGCGCGCGACTGCGCAGGACGGTGAGGAACCGTTGATCGCCGATGACCAGGGCGGCTGGGGGTTCGGTGCCGTGCTCCAGGCGGATCTGTTCGCCGTCGTAGACGCCCTGTGTCCGGCGAATGTCGGGATACAACCAGTGCAAGCTGCTGCCGTCGCTGCGGGTGATGATCAGTCCGTCTGCGGCTGGATCAATCGAGACGGGGTGTGCTGCGGCCTTCTGGCCATCGAGCAACCGTCCGGACCAGTGTCGCTGGGAGTCGACCGATGCGGCGCTCATCGAGTGAGCATAGGGAGTGATGGGGCCATCTGATCAAGGATAGCCGAATCCCGCGAGGCCGCAACCGATCGGCGGCATTCGGGCGACGGAGGCTCCGCTGGTACAGGCTATTTCGGTTGGTGGGTCGTGATGGTGACCGGGGCGTAGGACAGCGCCGGACCTGTCGGCGTCTGCACCGCAATCGTGTGCTTGAGCCAGTCTGCGTCGCGTCTGGTGGGAAAATCCCCTCGGTAATGCGCCCCACGGCTTTCTTCGCGAGCGAGCGCGCCGACCACGATCGTCTCCGCCAGGTCGACGAGGCAGGATAATTCCAGGGCTTGGATCAGGTCGGTGTTGAAGCAGGTTCCATGGTCGTGCAGCGTCACGGTGGCGGCCGCGGCCTTGATGCGCCGGACTTCGGCAAGCGCGCGGGTGATCGACTCGCTGGTGCGGACCAGGCCGAGGTTGGTGCTCATGGTCCGGCCCAGTTCATCGCGGAGCTGCCAGGCGCGGACTGTGCCCCTATTGGCCATGAGTCGGGCAATGCGCTCGGAGTCGGCCGTCAGCACGCCGGTTGGGACGGAGCGCGCTTCTTGTGCGGCGGCGTAGGCGCCCGCGCGTATCCCGGCGCGTCGGCCGAAGACGATGGTTTCCAACAGCGAATTGCCGCCGAGCCGATTGGCGCCGTGGACGCTTACGCAGGCACATTCGCCGGCGGCGAAGAGTCCCGGGAGGGGTGTCTGTCCCCACGAATCGGTGCGGACACCGCCCATTTGATAGTGGGCGCCGGGCTGGACCGGGATGGGGCTTTCAATGGGATCGATCCCAGCGAACTCCAGCGAGAGCTGCCGGATTTGCGGGAGCCGTTCGAGAATCCGCTCGCGCCCGAGGTGCCGCAAGTCCAGCAGGACGCAGCCGTCCACGCCGCGTCCTTCGACGATTTCTTGCCCGATGGCCAGCGACACGGTCGACCGCGTCGCCAGTTCCATCTGCTCCGGGGCGTAGCGCTTCATGAATCGCTCGCCGAGCGTGTTGACCAGATAGCCGCCTTCGCCGCGCGCGCCTTCCGTGATCAAAATGCCGGTGCTCTTCAATGTAGTGGGATGGAATTGCACGAATTCCATGTCCATGAGCGGGGCACCGCCGCGATACGCGAGGGCCATGCCGTCACCGGTGTTGATGACTGCGTTGGTGCTCGTATAGAAGAGGCGTCCGCTGCCGCCGGTGGCGAGGATGACGGCTCTTGCGGTGATGGCGTGGAGTCCGCCGTGGAGCAGGTCCCAGGCGACGACGCCGCGACAGGCGCCGTCTTCCACGATCAAGGAGGTGACGAACCATTCTTCGTACACGCGCAGTTGCCGCCGCAGGAGTTGCTCATACATGGTGTGGAGCAGCGCGTGGCCGGTTCGGTCGGCGGCGTAACAGGTGCGGGGAAAACCGGCGCCGCCGAAGGGGCGCTGCGCGATGCGGCCGTCGTCCGTGCGGCTGAAAATCACTCCGAAGCGTTCGAGTTCGAGCAGGTCGCCGGGCGCTTCCCGGCAGAGCACCTCGATGGCGTCTTGATCGCCGAGGAAGACGCCGCCTTTCGTCGTGTCGTACGCATGTGCCTGCCAGGTGTCGTCGGCGCCGAGTGCGGCGTTGATGCCGCCTTGCGCGGCCACGGAATGGCTGCGGACCGGATGGACTTTGGACAGCAGCGCGACATCCATGTCCGCCGGCGCCGCCAACGCAGCTCGCATTCCGGCCAGCCCGGCGCCCACAATGAGGAGATCGTGCATGTAGGGTGAATCGGCGGATGGCATGGCGGCGGTGTTCTCGTCGGCTTGTGTGGCTGAACGGCTGTCTGACTGTCGGCAGCAGCGGTTATCGCCCATTCATCGATCCAAGGCAAGCGGCACGGCGCGGACAGTACCCATACAGTCAGCACAGTACGATGGTCCTGGGCGTGGCGGTGCGGGGGACAGTTTTTCGGAGGGTGGCTATACTTGAACGCAGTCTCGCGCTTACGCCGAGGCCATCGCGCTATGTGCGGAATGTAGACGGTCGGCGTGCGGCTGCGTCTTGGTCTGTCTCCCGCGAGTGTGATACATCTTTTGCCGGTTTTATGACCCTCTACCCAGCCTGAGGAGTGCTGCATGTCTCTATCCCCCGATTCGACTGCGTCGTCCACCGTGCGTCCTTCGTGGCTTGCATCCGATCGCTTTGTCGACCGCCATATCGGCCCGAGCGAGGCGGAGGTGCAGGAGATGCTGGCCACCGTGGGTCTGTCCTCGCTGGAGGAATTGGTGGCGGCCACCGTTCCGGCGGATATCCGGCTTACGCGGCCCCTGTCGCTGCCGGCGCCGTTGACGGAGCATGAGGCGTTGGGGCGGCTCCGTGCGCTGGCGGAGAAGAATCTGATCGCGCGCTCGCTGATCGGCATGGGCTATTCGGACTGCATCACGCCGCCGGTCATCCTCCGCAACATTCTTGAAAACCCCGGCTGGTATACGCAGTACACACCCTATCAAGCCGAGATTGCGCAGGGGCGCCTGGAAGCGCTCGTGAATTTTCAGACGGTGGTCGCCGACCTGACGGGCCTGCCCCTGTCCAATGCCTCGCTCTTGGATGAAGCGACGGCGGCCGCGGAGGCCATGGCCATGTGTGCGCGTGTCGTGGGCGATGGGCGGCACCGCTTTATGGTTTCGGATCAATGTCATCCGCAGACGATCGCGGTGGTGCAGACCCGCGCGCAACCGCTCGGGATCGAGGTGCAGGTCTGCGCCACGGCGGATCTTGCGGCTCAGCCAGACGGACTCATCGGCGTGTTGCTGCAATATCCCGCCACCGACGGCGCACTGTTTGACTATCAGGCCTTGGTGCGCCAGGCGCATGAGGCGGGCGGCTTGGTAGCGGTGGCGACCGACTTGTTAGCGTTGACGTTGTTGAAGCCGCCGGGTGAATTCGGCGCGGACATTGCCTTGGGATCGAGTCAGCGGTTCGGTGTGCCGATGGGATTCGGCGGGCCGCATGCCGCGTTTATGGCGACGCGCGAGGATTATCGCCGTCAGTTGCCGGGCCGTATCGTCGGCGTGTCGAAAGATGCGTCGGGAAAGTCGGCCTATCGATTGGCGCTGCAAACGCGCGAACAGCACATTCGCCGCGAGAAGGCGACCAGCAATATTTGTACGGCGCAAGTGCTGCTCGCCGTGATGGCCGGGATGTACGCGGTCTACCATGGGCCCGACGGCCTGTCTCGCATTGCCCGTCGTGTGCACGGGCTGGCGGTCGTTTTGGCGCAGGGCGTGCGCAAGCTAGGCTTGCCCGTGCTCTCCAAGTGGGTCTTCGACACGGTGGCGGTGCGTTGCGGCAAGGAAATGGCGGGCGATATCGTCGCCCGCGCGCAGGCGCGGCAGATGAATCTGCGGCGTCTCGACGCCGACACGATCTGCATCGCGTTGGACGAACTCAGCACGTTGGAAGAAGTGCGGGATGTGCTGTCGGTGATTTCGGGGAACGAGATCACTCAGGCGACGATAGACGAGTTGCTCCACACCACCGAGGTCGAGTTCCCGCCCGCCTTGGCGCGCACCACGCCCTTCCTGACGCACGAAATCTTTCATCGCTATCACGCGGAGCACGAAATGCTCCGGTACCTCGCACGGCTGCAGGCGAAGGATCTGTCGCTGACGACGTCGATGATTCCGCTCGGCTCCTGCACGATGAAACTCAATGCGGCGGCGGAGATGCTGCCCATCACGTTGCCGGGGTTCGCGCGCATGCATCCGTTTGCGCCGGTCGAGCAAACCGAGGGCTATCGGGAGCTGTGCCGCGAGCTGGAAGCGTGGCTGGCGGAGATCACGGGATTCGACGCAGTGTCGTTGCAGCCCAACGCCGGCTCGCAGGGCGAATATGCCGGGTTGATGGCGATCCGGTCCTACCATCTTAGTCGGGGGGAGACGCATCGGAACATTTGCCTCATCCCGGTCTCGGCGCATGGGACCAACCCGGCCAGCGCGGCGATGGTGGGTATGACGGTCGTCGCGGTCGCGTGCGACGCGCAGGGAAATATCGACGTCGCGGATCTGGAGGCGAAGGCCGAGCAGCATCGCGAGGCGTTGGCGGCGTTGATGATCACCTATCCCTCCACTCACGGCGTCTTCGAACCGGAAGTGCGGCGGATGTGTCGGATTGTCCATGCGCATGGCGGCCAGGTGTATATGGACGGCGCCAACATGAACGCGATGGTGGGGCTGGCGCGTCCGGGCGACATCGGGGCGGACGTGTGCCACCTCAACCTGCATAAGACGTTCTGTATTCCGCATGGCGGCGGCGGACCCGGGATGGGACCGATCGCGGTGGCGAAACATCTCTCGCCGTTTCTCCCCGGCCATCCGGTGGTGCGCATGGGCGGTAGGGAGTCGATGGGCACGGTGTCGGCGGCGCCGTTCGGCAGTCCCAGCATCCTGCCGATTTCTTATGCGTACATCGTGATGATGGGCGAGGCCGGATTGACGCGTGCCACGCAGGTGGCGATCTTGAATGCCAACTACATGGCCAAGCGCTTGGAGACGCACTATCGCGTGCTCTACACCGGCGCGACCGGGCGAGTGGCGCACGAATTCATTTTGGATCTGCGTCCGTTCAAAGACGCGAGCGGCGTGGAAGCGATGGATGTCGCGAAGCGCCTGATGGACTACGGATTCCATGCGCCGACCGTGTCGTTTCCGGTGCCCGGCACCTTGATGATCGAGCCGACGGAAAGCGAGTCGAAGGCTGAATTGGACCGGTTCTGCCAGGCGCTCATGGCGATTCGCGGCGAGATTCAGGAGATTGCGGAAGGGCGGCAGTCGAAGACGGACAATCCCCTGAAGCAGGCGCCGCATACCGCGCAGGCGGTCACGGCCGTCGAGTGGCCTCGAAGCTATTCGCGCGAGCGGGCGGCCTTTCCCGCGCCCTGGTTGCGTGAGCATAAGTATTGGCCCGCTGTCGGTCGTATCGATGAGGCTTACGGCGACCGCAATTTGATGTGTACCTGCCCGCCGATGGACTCGTATACGTCCTAGCGGTCCCGGGCGCTGGGTTGGGTTCCGGGTCGTCGGAAAGGGCGAGGCATGCTTGATCGCACAGTCCGTATGGGCGTACTGACGCTGTGGGCGCTGACGGCGGCGATGTCGGCCGCCGCGCAGGAGTCGCCGCGTGACCTGCAAGCTGGTCAGCAGTACGCGGGCGGTACGAGCGTGCGCGATGCGGCCCAGGCCGTGACGTTTCGCCTGCCGTCGGATTGGCCCGGCCGCATTCCTCTCGATAGCGAGGCGCTGCTGCTGAGTTCGCCTTCGCATGACGGCATCGGCGTCGTCGCGATTCTCAACCACATCACGCCGGACCAGTTAAGTGAGCGTCTGTCCGAGCCGCAGGATTTCGGTGAGTCGGTCGTGCTGCAATTGTCGCGGCCGATCGAACGTGACGGATCTCGATGGACCGTGGCCTATCTCAGCGGCAACGTGGTCGGCCGAACCGTCGCGTTGCTGGGTCCGGACGAGCAAGCCGTTGTGTACTTTTTCGCCGGACCTCGCACGGAAACCGCAGCCTATGACGCCGCACTCGACGAATTGGCGGCGTCCACCCGGTTCGAATCGGTCAGCAGTCTCTAGCGCGCACCATCCAATCAGCCCACTTTGCCGACGTCGGTGTCCTGACGACGTTGCGTTGTCTGCCGATGACCAGGCCGGTTTTTCCCCCTTGCATCTCCCACTCGCTGCGCACTCGGCGTACAATGGCGCCGCGAACGCTCGCACAGGCGGCGCTCTTCGGCTCGCGGCGATTTTTGCGGAGGATCCACATGGATATTGATCGACGACAATGGCTTGTGCGCACCGGTCTCTTGCTGGGTGCGGGGTTGATGAGCGGGCAGCTCTCCGGGTGCCAGACGCATGAGGAGGTCCGTCGCGCGGCCTATCCGTACGACGATTGGGTGAGTGTGCGGAACGCCTTCCTGCTGGATCGGCGCAAGATTCACATGGCGGGATTTCTCCTGGCCTCACATCCGACGCCCGTGCGTGAGGCGATCGAACGGCATCGCCGTGCGTTGGATGAAGATCCGGCCACCTATTGGCATGAGCGTGAAGAGGCGGCGGAGGCGGCGGTGCTGGGTGAGGCGGCCGACTATCTAGGCGTCAGCCGCACGGAGATTGCGCTGACGGACAGTACGACGATGGGACTGGGCCTGCTCTATGGCGGCCTTGTGCTGCGTGCGGGCGAAGAGATCCTCTCGACTGTGCACGACCACTATTCCACCGAACGTGCGCTGCGGCATCGTGCGGAACGAACCGGCGCCTCGTTTCGGCAAGTGCCGTTATATCGCGACTTGGCGACGGTGACGCGCGAGGAGATTGTTGAGTCGTTGACGCAGGCCATTCGCCCGGAGACGCGCTACGTGGCGGTGACCTGGGTGCATTCGAGCACCGGGTTGAAGCTTCCGATTCGGCAGATGGCCGATGCGGTCGCGGCGAGCAATACCGGTCGCGATGCGCGCGACCAGGTGCTGCTCTGTGTCGACGGCGTGCACGGGCTGGGGGTGGAGCCGGTGTCGCTGCGCGACCTGGGATGTGATTTCTTTGTGGCGGGCACACATAAGTGGATGTTCGGGCCGCGCGGCACCGGGTTGGTCTGGGGGCGCGACGCGGCATGGCCGCGCGCACAGGCGACCATTCCGACATTTGATGCCGAGGCCTATCGGATGTGGATGAACACGATTCCTGAAGCGCCGATTCGCATGGCGGCGCAGATGACGCCCGGGGGCTTCCATTCCTTCGAGCATCGGTGGGCCTTGAACGAAGCCTTCAAGTTTCATCGCGCCATGGGAAAAGCGCGCGTGACCGAGCGGATCTATGCGCTCAATCAGCAGATGAAGCAGGGGTTGGCCGCGATGCCGCATGTCACGCTTCGGACGCCGATGTCGCAGGACGTATCCGCCGGCATCATCTGTTTCGAGGTGGCGGGCAAGCAGCCGGCGAAGGTTGTGGAGAAACTGAAGGAAGATCGGATTATCGCGAGTGTCACCCCCTACGCGACACAGTACGTACGTCTTGCGCCGGGGCTGCTCAATACGCCGGGCGAAGTGGATGAGGTGTTGCGCGCGCTTCGCGCCATGAAGGTCTAACCGCGCTGCTGTTGGTCTGTTCGGTGGTGGGCGGCGGATGGTGTGTTCTGCTCTGGAAGGCTCAATGTTACAGATTTCAACCCACGTCTTTATCCCGGACTCCGAGATCGAGCTGCATGCCGTGCGGTCGAGTGGGGCCGGCGGGCAGCATGTGAACAAGGTGTCGACCGCGATTCACTTGCGGTTCGATGTGCGGGCGTCGTCGCTGCCGCCGTTTTATAAAGAGGAATTGCTGAAGCTGCGCGATCACCGGATTACGGCGGACGGCGTCATCACGATCAAGGCGCAGGAGTCTCGGAGTCAGGAGCAGAATCGGCAAGAGGCCCTGGATCGGCTACAGCAGCTTATTCGCAGTGTGGCGATCCCACGCAAGACGCGGAGACCGACCAAGGCGACGAAGGGCTCGAAAACGCGGCGTGTGGATGAGAAGGTCAAACGTGGGCGGCTGAAGTCTCTGCGTGGCCGGATCGATGATTAGGTGATGCTCCTGCCCGTCTTGCCCAAAGGGGCGGCATGGCGGGCGCTCCGGGTGAAGGAGCGCCGCACCGGTCGAGTTGCGTTAATCTGCTCCTGCCAGTGATCCCAAAATGTGATAGCCGCCGTCTACGTAGATCACTTCCCCGGTGATGCCGCGACTGAGCGGGCTGACCAAGAAGAGTCCGGTGTCGCCGACTTCTTCTTGCTCGGTTGCCCGACGCAGCGGAGCGAATTCCTTGTGGTGATCCACCATCTTGCTGATGCCGCTGACGCCGCGTGCGGCGAGTGTCTTGATCGGGCCGGCGGAAATCGCATTCACCCGAATATTCTTGGGGCCCAAATCGTGGGCGAGGTAGCGAACCGTGGCTTCAAGCGCGGCCTTGGCGACGCCCATCACATTATAGTGGGGTACGACCCGCTCTGCGCCGAGATACGTCAGTGTCACGATCGAGCCGCCGTTGGTCATGAGTGGGAGCGCGGCGCGCGTCACCGCCACGAGCGAATAGGCGCTGACGTCCAGCGCCGTGGCAAAGCCTTTTCGGGTGGTGTTGACGAACTGTCCGGTGAGTTCTTCGCGGGGTGCAAAGGCGACGGAGTGGACCAAAAAGTCCAGCGTGCCGATCTCCTGCTGCACGGACTGCATGAGTGCAGCAATTTGGGCATCGTCGCCCACATCGCAGGGGAACGCTTTGGAGCCGGGCAATGTGGCGACTAACTCCTCGACGTTTTCCTTGAGCCGTTCACCTTGATAGTTGAAGAGCAGGTGGGCGCCCTCTTTGGCGGCGGATTGCGCAATGGCCCAAGCGATGCTGTGCTTATTTGCCACCCCGACGATCAAGCCTTTTTTCCCGTCTAACACCCCCATCGTGACCTCTCCTTTGTCTGTGCGCGAGTCTCCAACTCTGTGGGGCGAGAACATAGCATAGATTCTGTGAGGCAGGAAGTTCGGCCAAGGCGTCTGGCTTGGTCTCGTATTGTGTCGGCGGTATAGTGTGCGCCGATTGTGGGCGGGGTCCGGTTTGTTTGTGCCGAGCGTCTGTTCTACGTGTGGCGCGCTGAGGTCACGGCGAGGTGCGCGCATGCGCGGATTTGTGAACAGACTTCCGGAGAGGGAGTGGCGGTGGCACGCGTTCTCGTGATTGGTTCGTCAAACGTTGACTATACGGTGCGACTCGACCGGCTTCCGCAGATTGGTGAGACCGTATCGGGCGGCGAGTTCTATCAGTCCTTCGGCGGCAAGGGCGCAAATCAGGCGGTGGCGGCGCGGCGCGCCGGGGCTGATGTGGTGTTGCTGACGAAGGTCGGCGCCGATGCGAACGGCGAGCGGATCATTGCCCACCTGCTCTCGGAGGGCCTGCCTGGGTATGCGCTGCAGGTCGAGCGTCGTGCGGCGACGGGTGTAGCGCTCATTACGGTTGATGCGGACGGCCGCAACATGATTGCCGTGGCGCCCGGCAGCAATCGGTTGATCGGTGCGGAGGACATTCGCCAGATCGCGCCGATCTTCGACGATGTCGGGGTGGTGCTCCTGCAACTGGAGGTGCCGATTCCGGCTGTCACGCAAGCGTTGACGTTGGCGCGTCAGCGTCATGTCAGGACGATACTCAATCCCGCTCCGGCGCATCCCGTGCCGGATGCCGTCCTGCGCCTTGTTGATGTCCTGACGCCCAATGAAACGGAAGTTCTGCGTCTGACCGGCTTGGGCGATCCGGCTGAGGCGGCGCGTGCGTTGGTCTTGAAGGGTGTGGGGACGGTGATCGTGACTCTTGGCAGCAAGGGCATGATGGTAGTGACATCCGATCGCGTGCGTTCCTACCCTGCCTACCCTGTGCAGGCTGTGGACACCACAGCGGCCGGGGATGCGTTTAACGGCGCGCTGGCCTGCGCCCTATCGGAAGGGATGGAGTTGGACTGGGCCTGCCGGTTTGCCGCAGCCGCCGGTGCCTTGGCCGCGACGAAGCGCGGCGCACAATCGTCGCTACCCATGCGGACCGAGATCGATGCGTTGGTGTCTCGAGACCCATGAGGACCGTTCTCGATGGGGAGTTTCGAGGGGGAGGTTCTGCGGGTAGGATCTCTTCGGCCCTGCGATGTCCCGCGGGATCAGATCCAATCGGCTTTGCCCTTTCGAGGGGGCGACCCTCATACGGGGCATTGAGCGAACCGGTGAACCTCAGCGATAACCAGAGCCTCACGGGCGAGCGCTAACGATTTCAAGGTGAGGCATGAAAAAGATTTTAAGCTTCAGCGACGATCTGACGCAGGATGAGGTTGAACATCTCACCACGCTCTTGATCTACCACTTGGTTGAGCAGTGTGGAGGACGGGTGCAGTTTACGACGGATGATGCGTCGAATACCCTGTCCGGGCTCGAAACCAAGATGGTGCACATGCAAATCGGTAAAGAAATCACGTTACGGATTGTTACTCGCCCACCGGAACTGCAGGACTCTTCCGCCGCTCACACCTCGTAAGCTACACCTCGGCCCTTCCTTGTGCCACAATGAGTGGAGCGGTGCTTCGCCGCGCACAAGGAGGGTCCATGGTCTACCACGTCTCTCGTCTCTTGCTCGGTGCGGTGCTGATACTCTGCGCGGTCAGTGTTCTCCCCGGTTCCTCTCTGCTGGCAGCCTCCCCTCACGAGCGCGCCATCTTCGCCGGCGGCTGCTTTTGGTGCATGGAAGAAGCCTTTGAAGGCATCGCCGGAGTGGTGGAGGTGGTGTCGGGCTATACCGGCGGCACGCTTGCTAATCCGACCTACGATCAAGTGTCAGCGGGCGGTACGGGACACGCGGAGTCTATAGAAGTCCTCTTCGATCCGACCGCCGTGTCGTACGACCGTTTGCTTGAGGTGTTTTGGCGCAATGTGGATCCAACGGTTGCGGATCGCCAGTTTTGCGACCATGGGACGCAATATCGGCCCGCTATTTTTTATCGCGACGATGCGCAACGCCAGGCTGCCGAGGCCTCACGCCAACGTCTTCAACAGACCAAGACATTTCCCGAGCCGCTTGTGGTGGGCATTGTGGCCGCCACTGCCTTTTATCGTGCCGAGGATTTTCACCAGGATTATTACAAGCGCAATCCGATTCGCTACAAGTATTACAAGTACTCCTGCGGGCGCGCGCAGCGGTTGGAGGAGTTGTGGGGAGCGCCGAAGCGATAGGGCCTGAGCGTCGGGTGTGATTCTGTGTTCGAGCGGTCTGACAACGTTAACCTTGCTCCCCCATGTGCGTCCCACATCGGAGCGTCATTCCTGAAGGTCCGTGCCTTGTTGGGAGGCGTCTCGGCTGTTCCCTATGACTGGGGCGGTCTAGTTAAGGGTTGTTCGCATTTTTGCCCCAGGAGACCTGTAGGCTCCACCCTTCTCTTTTCTCTGCCCATCGCATAACACATTGAAATATTAACCTGTGCGCCTCGTGCTGATGTTGGCATTGGCCTTGCTCAATGCCCCGTCAGAGCAAATTGCTCAACGCCTCAGGAGAAGAGGAGAGGCGAACCTTCCACAACTTTTTAAGGGGGTACGTTACCATGAAGCAGATCCTGACTGGTTTGATGGCCGCTGCGGTGTTGGTGACCTTCTCGGCTCCTTCCTTCGCGATGATGGACCAGAAGAAGAAGGATGAGTCGAAGGGCGGGCATGTCGTGATGCTCGAGGAGAAGAAGAAGGAAGGGTCAAAGGGCGGACACCTCTTCGAGGAGAAGAAGAAGGAAGGGTCGAAGGGCGGGCACCTCTTCGGCGAGAAGAAGGAAGAAAAGGGCAAGTAAGTTTTTCGCTCGTGCCGAGCAGACTGGCCCCTTTCGAGGGGCCAGTTTTTTTTGTGCCCCTCGCGGTTGTGTCGCTCCATCTTCCTGCACGCTCTTCCCCGGTTGCATCGCCTGTGGTATGTAGGCTGACGTCCCCGTTGGTCGCACTGCCTTTCTTGCCCATCAGTATCTCGGCGGAGTTGATCCATGAAGATTCTGGTGAGCGTTCTCGTTTGCCTGACGCTTGCGGTGGCACTGCTCCTCGCGCTGCCGTTTTTGATCGACCTCAATCCCCTCGTCGCACGCTATAAACCTCAGATCGAATCGGCCCTTGGGCGTGCGGTCGATTTCAAAGAGATTCGCCTGACGCTCTGGCCTCGCCTCGGGGCTCGCCTCTCGGGTGTCACGGTGATGGACGATCCAGCCTTCCTCGCGGCCCCGTTTGCCTCATTGTCGTCCCTTGATATCGGCGTGCAATTGCGGCCGTTGCTCAGCGGGCGGATCGTCGTGGATGAGATCGCGTTGCGCGATCCCGTGATCACGATTGTGAAAAATGCGCAGGGCCTGTTGAACGTCTCGACGTTGGGAGCTGCTGGATCCACTCCGTCAGCGACTGTCGGCGGACCCGCCCCGCCGAGTGGTTCGCCTGGGAATCCCTTGCGTCTGTTGGCATTACTGGCGGTGGATCGTGTGTCACTTGCCGGTGGACGACTCACCTACCGAGATCTCTCTTCGCGAACTCCCACAGAATATACGTTGCAGGACCTGCACATCATGCTGCAGCAGGTTCATCTCGGAGCGACTCCCTCATTCACGTTACGCACGGTGCTGCAGCCCTACGATCTCGTGGTCACGCTCGACGGTACGGCCGGCCCACTCAAAGAAAGCGGTGACCTCGATAACGTGAGGGCGCATGTCGGGATCGGAAAAATTGAGGTTCAGGTGGAGGGCGGGCTTACGAATGGACATGCAGACTTCACCGTTGCTGCCCCAGCGATTGCCGCGGGCGATCTACCGCTTGATCTGCGATTGGAGCGGCCGCTCTTGGTGAAGGATTTCACGGCCCATATTGTCGGCCCCTATCCGAGTCCGCCTGGGAAGGGCGTGATGGACGTGATGACGGTGGACCCGTTGTCGCTGGCCCTGGTGAGGGGCAGTTCCACCCTTTCTCTGACCGGGAGCTTGCGCGCCGGTGAACTGACGATTGATGCGGCCGCGCCGGTCCTCCACAGCGTGGATGTGCCGGTCGGGATGGGCGCACTGGCGGCGCCGGTGGACCTTGAGCGGGTCCGTGCCCGCGTGCAGGTGAATCTCTCGGCGAATGCCGCTGATACGCGGCTGCGTATTCCTACGTTCGATTGTCAGGTGTGGGGCGGACGTGTGACGGCGTTGGGGTCGCTGTCGATGCATGAGGCGCCTGCGCCGTTTACCGGCACGCTGACGGTGCGCGATCTTCAGGTGGCCTCCCTCATGCCGGTATTGGGTGCGAAGGGGGTGCGCGTGAGCGGGACGGCGGCCGCAGACGTGGCCCTGCGCGGGCGCGGAACGACGATGCCGGAGTTGACACGGTCGTTAGCAGGGACCGGGCGCCTGTCTATCGCGGATGGCACGCTCGAAGGGGTCGATCTCGCGCAGGAAGCCCTGCTCCTCTTGAAGGTGCTTGGTGTGTCGGCGAGCCAGTTGCGAGGGACTGCGTTTTCATCGCTTGAAGGTGCGTGGACGATTGCCGACGGCGTGGCGGATCTGGAGCGATTCCAGATCGAGAGTCAGGAGGCCCGCGTGAATGCGCGGGGCACCATCGGATTTGACCAAACGGTGAACCTCCATGCGCAGGTGGCCTTGTCAGAGACGCTCAGTGCCAAGGTCGCGACTTCCCCGGTACTGCGGCTGGCCTTCCGTGGGGGCCGAGTCACTGTGCCGATGCTGATTCGAGGCACGATGACTGCCCCGAGCTACACGCTGGATACCGCAGCCATTGCGGGATCGGTGCAGGAGCAGCTGAAAGACCGTGTCGGGCTGGCGGCCGAGAAGGTGCTGAAGGGGAAAGCCGGGGCGCGCGTGCAGCAGGGCATGGATGCGCTGAAGCGTCTGTTCGGCGAGTAGGCCGTTCTGCTCGTCGGACGGTGGAGATGGCATCGAGGATCAGGCAGGCATTAGTACGTCATAGTACGACAGCCTAGGATAGACTGCGCTTGTGTTGTTACGTAGAGCATGATAGGATCCGCCGCCTTTGAAATATTCTGATGCTCGTGAATGAGCGGGCATCGTCGGCATTGTCCCCCGATTGCCGCGTGGAGTCTGCCGCCGTGAGATACGGTTCCACAGACCGAGCGGAGCAAGTCCCCATTTGCAATGGTGGGGCAGCCCTTGCCAGATCGATACGGTCAATCGCGGGAGGGGCATCCCGCCGATGGTGACCTGTCGAGGTCGCCGCCGAGGACGGTGCTTGTGACGCCACCGCGCGCGCACGCTGCACTCGCCCCTCTGTCCCTTTCTCTCCCTCTCTACGAAGAACTGTTTCGCCGCTCGCACGATGCCATGGCGCTGCTCGCGTCTGACGGCAGCTACCTCCTTCAAAACCAGGCGCATCTCCTGCTCTTCGGCTATGCCGATACACAACTTGTCGGGCACACCCCTGCGCTGCACATGAGCGAGGACAGGTTTGCGCGAACGCTGGTGGAGGCGCGTGCCAACGGCCTCTACCGAGGCGATGTGCGTTGCACGACGCGATCCGGACGGTCGATCATGGTGGACATCACCGTCTATGCGATCGAGCCGTCGGTTGGACATGCGCGTCGATGGGTCTGGATCGGTCGCGATGTCACGTCCACTCGTCGCGTCGAGGAAGCGCTCCTAATTTCCCGCCAAGTCGTTGAAGCAACGCCTGCACCGATTCTCGTGGTGGGCTCCGATGCGCGCTGTCGCTGGGTCAGTCCAGCGTTCAAAGCACGGTTTTGTGTGATGGATGGCGACGTGATCGGTCGCCTCTTGTCCGATGTGGCTGGACTCGAATCGCTCGCACTGGCGCTGCGCACGCCGCTTGCTCGCTGCTTGGCCGGCGATGAGCAGACGCATCAGGGCTGGATTCACGGGCCGCACCATCGACAGCAATTTCTTGTTGCGACCTTAACGCCGCTGCGTGCTGCAGCCGGTGCCGTTGAGGGGGTGGCCGTTATTATCTCGGATCAGACGGCGCTGAAAGACGCGGCTGAAGCGGAGGGACGTCGCGCAGAACGACTGCTTCAGCAGCAAACCGTGCTCTTTGCCCTGGCCAAGGATGAAGCAATCCAGAATGGCTACCTTGGTGAAGCCGTACGGGCCGTGACTGAGCAGGGTGCGAGAACGCTCGATGTGGCGCACGCCGCGCTGTGGATGTTTACGGAAGACGGGGCGCGTCTTGAGTTGATCGATCGCTATGAGCGGGACGCAGACCGTCACACCGTCGGCCTGCAGATCGACACGGACGCCCATGTCTCGTGGCTTGGCGCCCTAGGGGCGACCGAGGTGGCCCTGGAGAGCGCGGATGTGGCGAACGATCCGCGCGTCGCCTCGCTTGCCGGCTCTGAGGTGTGCCGGGCCGGCGCTAGTATTCAGGCTCCGATTCGCGTGCACGGGCAACTGGTTGGTGTGTTGGTCTTTGAGCAGCTGGATCATGCTCGCCCCTGCCCGGTGGAGGACAAGACGTTTGCCGGATCGCTGGCGACGCTGATGACGGTTGTGTTGGAAGCGCGGCAATGGCGACAGAGCGAGGCGCGGTTTCGCCAGTTGGTCGACGGCGCGCCGATCGGTATGTGTCTCTACGATAGCTCCGGAGCCGTGCTCCGCGTGAACCGTGCGTTTGCGGCGTTGCTGGGGTACGACGAAGCCGAGTTGCGCGGATGTCGGACAGAGCTGTTTGTGCATCCGGACGATGCGGGTCTTCATAGCCGCTTGCTGGTGCCAGACGCAGGCAGCAGGCTCTGTGATGCCTCGCCCGTGGACGTGCGGTACGTGACGAGGGCGGGCGAAGTGCTGTGCCTGAGTCTCACGGCGCGCCGGATGAGTTTCCCTGAGTCTGCCGCGCTTGTCACCGTGGCTATCGTTCAGGATGTGACTGCGCAGCGCAAGGCGGAGGCCCTGCTGCGCCAAGCCAATCAGGATCTGGAAACGCGTGTGTCCCAAAGCACGGCGGAACTTCTGGAGACCAATGCGCGTTTGCAGGCGCATGTCTGTGAGGTCGAACGAGCGGAGCGAGCCGCGCGCGCGAGTGAAGAGCGGTTTCGGCAGTTGGCGCAGTATGTCCGCGACGTCTTTTGGCTGGCCGATGTACAGACGCACCAGATTCTCTACGTCGGTCCGGCGTATGAGCGGATTTGGGGCCGCTCCTGCGAGAGTCTCTATGCCGCGCCGGATGAGTGGGGCAAGGCGATTCATCCACAAGACCGCGCGCGCGTGCGGAAGGCGGCCTTGTCACAGAGGTCCGGCGCGTACGACGAGAAGTATCGCATCGTGCGGCCCGACGGCGGAGTGCGGTGGATTCGTGAGCGAGCTTTCCCGATTGTGGGGGAGGATGGGACCGTCACGCGCATGGCCGGGATGGCCGAAGACATCACCGACTACCAGCATCTGGAGCAGCAAGTGCGGCAGGCGGCCAAGATGGAATCGCTCGGCCGGCTGGCCGGCGGGGTGGCGCATGACTTCAATAATCTGCTGACGGTCATCCGCGGGTACTGCAGTTTTCTCGTGCAGGCCCTTCCCGAGGAGAGCGCGCAGCACAAGCAGATTGTGGAGATTCAGAATGCCGCTGACCGCGGGGCGAACCTGAGTCAGCAGTTGTTGTTGTTCAGCCGCGGGCAGGCAGTGCAGCCGAAGGTGGTCGATCTGAACGGTATCATTCAGCGCATGACGGACATGCTCCATCGCGTGGTCGGGGAAGATGTCCATTTGCAGCTCCAGTTGTCGTCGAATCTGTGGGCCGTCCGATTGGACCCGGGACAGTTCGAGCAAGTCATCGTGAATTTGGTGGTGAATGCGCGCGACGCCTTGTCGGATGGCGGCCGGATCAGCATCGAAACCCACAATCGAGTCTGTACGGAGAACCCCGCAGGCCGTTGTGTATGCGTGGTGGTTCGAGACACGGGCTGCGGGATGGATGAGGCGGTCAAAGCGCAAATGTTCGAACCGTTCTTTACCACCAAGAAAACCGGGAAGGGCACCGGATTAGGCTTGGCGACGGTGCACGGCATTGTCACCAAAAGCGAAGGGAGATTGCTTGTGGAGAGCGCTCCGGGCCAAGGCACATCGATCACAGTCGAGTTTCCCGCGCATGAGGGAGCCGTGCCGCTGGAACGCGAGGTCGCTGCCACGCAGGGCCTCAGCGGGAGTGAAACGATTCTTCTGGTGGAAGATGCGGCCACGGTGCGGCAGCTGCTTCGTGAAGTACTGCGGTCGGCGGGCTACCGCATCGTCGAAGCGGCAGACGGCGTAGAGGCGCTCCAGCAGGTGGTCGAACATGATGGGCCCATCCATTTGGTGATTACCGACCTCGTTATGCCGCGCATGAACGGGCGCCAACTGATGGAGCAGGTTCGTCCCCTCCGTCCCGACACGCTGTTTCTGTTCATGTCGGGGTATATGAGCGACAAGGTTGGGCGGCAAGGTCTTGAGGCGCCGTTCCTTCAAAAACCATTTCTGCCGTCCGACCTGTTGCGTGCCGTTCGGAAGGTGCTGCATCGCACTTCAGACCTCTCTGCCGGGCATCCGTCAGCATGAATCGCGCCCTGCGAAACCTGTCTCGTTCTGTCTTCTGTCCTCTGCCTCAAGGACAAAGGTCCTAGGGGCGCGTCGAGGATGCCCGCTCTACGAAGGGCCGTCAGATCCGTGCGGCTCACGGACGCGGCTTCGCATCGTCGCATGGATACAATGCGAGGCTTGTCTTGTGTGGACACGCCGATCATGGTGGTGGGACGCGTTCTCCGCAGACCCGTGCGAGCGCCTGCCTGACCTTGCCGGAATGGGACAAACGTGTCATAAGGACGCCTACTTGCGGGAAAGGCTCTAGTGGGTCACTGCGTCGGCGCAGGGGGCTCTGCGGCATATCCCGGGAGCATCCCCTCGGTCGGTTTGTAGGATCCCGTCATGCGGTGCCGAAGTTCTGCCATGGAATCTCAGGCACCGACGGTCTCATTTTTTATCATTTCTTTAACAGGGAGGAATCGCATGCGGTGTCGGATAGTTGCTCTCATCGCTCTCGTCTTTACGTGCATTACGGGAGGGACCGCCTGGTCGGCAGACGCCCTCGATATGGTGACTTTGAAGGACGGGAGTGTGGTGTACGGAGATGTGGTCGATCTGTACGCGGGCAAGCTGCGCATGAAAACCGGATTCGGTGACGGCGACGGCATGATGACGATTAAGTGGGAGGACGTCACCAACATCACGTTGGGCAAGCCCGGCTCGTTCACGACGAATGAGGGCAGCCTCATTCAAGGTCAGGCGATCGACAGCAAAGGGGGCAAAGTCACGTTGAAGGGCGAGCCCCTGTCGGTGCCGGTGGATATTCCGATGACCTCCATTAAGGCCATCAATATTCCCCCGATTCAGTATATCGGGAATGTGACGCTCGGTATTTCCGGTGCCAGCGGCAACTCTGAGGTGAAGAATATTGCAGGGCTGTTCGACATGGTGGCGCGGAGCGAGAAGCTTCGGCTCAGCCTCATGGGCCGGTATATCTACGGCGAGACCTCCGGGAACATCGCCGCGCGCAACGCTCTCGGCACCATCAAGCTCGACTTTTTCATCACCAAGCGCTTCTACTGGTTTGCCAACGCCTATTTTGAACAAGACTCGTTTCAAGACCTGAAACTGCGCACCGCCCTGGGTACCGGTCCCGGTTACCAGCTCATCGACAAGGGTGATTTTGGCGGCATCTTCTCGGAAATGACCCTCTCGGCCGAAGCCGGCGTGGCCTACTTCAACGAAGATTTCAAAATTCGTGACGATCAAAATTCGATTCGCGGTCGTTGGGCCGTCAATCTCAACTGGCCGATCGTGAAAGATCGCATCACGATCTACCACAATCACGAAGGGTACCCGTCGCTCGAGAACCTCAAGAACGTCTACCTGATCACGAATACCGGTGCGATGTTCAATGTGTACAAGAACTTCATCATCAAGCCGCAGGTCACGTGGCGGTACAACAGCAATCCCAATATCGGCGGTGTCGGGTCGGGTCTGGGTGTGTTGCCGCCCGCGACCGGGAAGTACGACACCATCTACCTCGTCACGTTCGGCTACACGTTTTAGTCGTGGTGCGGTGTGATCGGGTCCGCGCGCGGCGCGGACCCGATGTCGACGCAGGTCCATGGACACTCATTACAGACCTCGAGGAGGGGGACTATGCTGAAAGAGTTTAAAGAATTTGCCATGAAGGGCAATGTGCTCGATATGGCGATCGGCGTCATCATGGGTGGGGCGTTCGGCAAGATCGTCTCGTCCATGGTCAGCGATGTGTTGATGCCGCCGATCGGGCTGCTGATGAACAACGTCGATTTTTCGAGTTTGTTTGTGAATCTGGGGAAGCAAGATTATCCTTCGCTGGCTGCGGCGAAGGCGGCCGGTGCGCCGACGATCAACTACGGTGTGTTTCTCCAGACGGTCCTAGATTTCGTGATCGTCGCGTTCGTGATTTTCATGGTCGTGAAGCAAATCAATCGGCTGAAGAAGGAAGCGCCGCCGACGCCGCCCAAACCGCCGGAGCCGAGCAACGAAGAAAAGTTGCTCATGCAGATTCGCGATGCCTTGAAGGAGCGGCGCCCATAACGAGCGGGGGGCTCCTCGCCTGTTCCTGAACCGACGAAGAAGGAGGACACAGATGGAGTATTCTCGCGCATTTGTCGTGTTGAGCTTGGCGACCGTCGTCGCTGGATGCGGAACCTGCCCTCCTCGGACGGACAAGTCGGCGGTGTGGGTGCGGCCCGCGGCCGGTGCTGCGGCGGTACCCGTCGTAAGCGCGGCCGATCGCGATCGGCAGGCGGCCGCTGATTTGTTGGCCAAGGAACAGGCTCGTGCTAACCAGCTTGAGCAAGATCTGGCCGCGGCTCGGCGTCAGGCAGGGACGGCGAGTGAGCAGGCCTCCCGTCTGAGCGATCTCGAACGACAGGTGGCCGACCGTGACCGCGAGCTGGCGTCCCTCCGCAGTCAGCTGGCCAACGCCGCAAGCGCCGAGGAATTGGCGCGGGCGCGTCAAGAGGTGTCCGGCAAGGAGCGCGAGTTAGATTCGCTACGCTCTCAGTTGTCGGGTGCGGCCAGCGCCGATGATCTTGCGCGGGCCCGGCAGGAAGCGGCCGCCAAGGAGCAGGATGCGGCAGCGAAGGAGAAGGAGCTGGCGGCGCTTCGTGCGCAGTTAGCTGGTGCGGCGAGCGCCGATGAGTTGGCGCGTGCGAAGCAGGATACTTCTGCCAAGGAGCAGGAGCTTGCTGCCCTGCGCGCGAAATTGGCTGGTGCGGCGAGTGCCGCCGATCTCGATCGTGCGCGGCAGGACGTGATGGCGCGCGAGCAGGAGTTGGCGCGGTTAAAGCAGCAGCTCGGGCACATGGTGTCCGCCGAAGAACTGGCTGCGGCGAAAGCGCGTATTGCCGAACTGGAGCGCGAGTTGGCGGCGCGGAACGACGAGCTGGCCAAACTGAAGGGCAATCTCACGGACGAGCAGCAGGCGGCCGCACGTCTGCGCGGTGACTTGGCCGCGCAAATGGAAAAGCTGAAGGAAGCGCAGCGTGGGCTCGTGAAAGCCCTGCGCAAAGAAGTGGACAAGGGCAGCATCCACGTCGATATGCGGCCGGATCACCTACTGGTGAATTTGGCCTCCGGACTGTTGTTCGAGTCCGGCATCGATCAGTTGAAGCCCGCCGGCGCGGAAGCGTTGACCTCGGTGGGCGGGATCCTCAAGGACTATCCCGAATATGCGGTCGAAATCGGTGGTCACACCGATAACGTCGCCATCAAGGGTGAGTTGGCGAAGCGGTTCGCCACGAACAAGGAGCTCTCCATGGCCCGCGCGCAGAGTGCCTTGAAGGCCCTGCAGGATGGCGGAATGGCGAACAGCTACACCACCAGCGGGTATGCCGACAAGAAGCCCGTGGCGTCCAACGCCACAGCGGACGGTCGGGCGAAAAACCGTCGGGTGGAAGTGAAGGTGATGCCGAAGTAACTCGGCGTCTCCCGGTCATGGCTGCCCTGCCGCATCGCGGTGGGGCAGCCGGTTCCCTTCGGTCTCCCGCTCCACTCGATTCGATCGTCCTTCCCGCAGACCGTTCCCGACGTTACCCGCGCAGGGTCGCCCGTTGGCCCAGCAGATAGGCCGACTGGAGCCCCACAATCGTTTTCGCGTCGACGATCTCGCCCTGCTGAATCATCGTGATGGCCTTGGCCAGCGGCATCTCCACGACTTCCAACACTTCATCGCGGTCCAAGTGTTGTTGCCCGCGTGTGAGCTCGGTCCCGCGGTAGATGTGGATGACCTCGTCGGTGAAGCCCGGTGCCGTGTAGATGCTGGACAGCAAGTCGAGCCGTCCGGCGCGGTAGCCGATCTCCTCTTCCAATTCACGTGCCGCACAGGCGAGCGGCTGCTCGCCGGGGTCCAGCTTGCCTGCGGGAATTTCATAAATGTACCCGGCCGTGGCATGGCGGAATTGCTTAATGAGCACGACGGTCCCATCGGACTTGAGCGGCACCACCGCCGCTGCGCCCGGATGTCGCACCACTTCTAAGTCGACCGTCACACCGTTCGGCAACAACACGGTGTCGACGAACAGATGCACCACGCGCCCCTTGTAGATCTCTTTGCTTGTCACAGGCAGCGTCCTCGCAAGGCAGTCCATGAAATGTCTACCTCGGAGCCTACCGATTTCAACAGATCAACGCAACGCGCCATTCTTGTGCTGAGGAGGCAGCGGCTGAGTACGAAGGCCTGCCGTGTCATCGCTTCTTGAGCAAAGATTTAGTTCTGCGATACGGGCTTGTTGCCGGAATATGAGGCTTCGGTGAGAGAGTCGCCGCACCGCCTAGGTAGCCTGCCGTCACGCTGTCGGTTCCCAGCCACGTCGACCCACACAGGAGGCAACTATGCGCGACACACAAGACGATGTTCCCGCCAATCCATCCCCTAACGAATCCTTCAGCAATTTGGTGCAACGGCTGTTGGATTCCGATCTTGACCGCCGCCAACTCATCAAGCAGGTCACGCGCGGCGGCCTAGGCCTCGCGGCGATCAGCTTGTTCGGTGGCGGTTTGGTGAGTTGTTCCGGAAGCGACTCCGGCTCGCCGGTCTCGCCGTCGTTGAGTCCCTCTGTGGGGAACTCACCCACCGGGCCGCTCCCGTTCGAATTTCAAGGGATCAAACTGGCGACGCTCGATTCGGTGCAGGTCCCGCCCGGCTATACGGCGAAGGTCCTCTACGCCTGGGGCGATGCCATCGGTGCGCAAGGGCTCACGCCGGGGCTGCCGACGTTCCAGCCCGATGCGAGTAACAGTGCCGACGATCAGGCGCTCCAAGCGGGCATGCACCATGACGGCATCTATTTCTTTCCCTTGCCTGCCGGCGCCGAGTCCTCCACCTGGGGGTTGCTCGCGGTGAATCATGAATACACCGATGACGGGTTGTTGCATCCGGGCGGATTCACCCCCTGGACGGCGGAGAAAGTGAAGAAGTCGCAGCACGCGCATGGGGTGTCCATTGTGGAAGTGGAGCTGACCAACAATCAGTGGACCGTTGTGCGACCGTCGCAGTTTGCGCGGCGTGTGACGTCGCGGACGCCCATGACGCTGACGGGTCCGGCGGCCGGAAGCGATCTGCTCAAGACGGCGGCTGATCCCACCGGGCGCGCCGTGTTGGGCACGCTCAACAATTGCGCGTATGGGCACACGCCTTGGGGGACCTATCTCACGTGCGAGGAAAATTGGAACGGCTACTTCGTTAACGCGAGCGCGACGATTCCAGCCGACCAGGCGCGGTACGGCATTTCCAAAGACGGCGGCGGCTATCGCTGGCACGAGCACGATACGCGGTTCGACGCGCAGGCGAACCCCAACGAGCCGAACCGGTTCGGGTGGGTCGTCGAAATCGATCCCTACGATCCGCAGTCTGTCCCGGTCAAGCGCACGGCGCTGGGACGCGTCAAGCACGAAGGAGCGACCGTGACGGTGGCGCCCGACAATCGAGTGGTCGTGTACATGGGCGACGATGAGCGCTTTGAATACATCTATAAGTTCGTGAGTCGCTCCCCGTGGAATCCCCTGAATCGCGCTGCGAATGCCACCCTCTTGGACGAGGGGACGCTCTATGTCGCGAAATTCAACGCGGACGGCACGGGAGAATGGCTTGAGTTGAGTCATGCGAAAAATAATCTGACGGCGGCCAACGGGTTTCATTCGCAGGCCGACATCTCGGTGAAGACGCGGCAGGCGGCCGATCTCGTGGGCGCGACCAAGATGGACCGTCCGGAATGGATCGCCGTGCATCCGACCACGAAAGAGGTCTACGTCACGTTGACCAACAATAGTCAGCGCGGCACCACGGGGAAGCCGGGCACCGACGCGGCCAATCCGCGCAGCGCGGATGTGTTCGGTCATATCGTGCGGTGGAAGGAGACTAACAACAACTCCGCGTCCACGACCTTCGCGTGGAACGTGTTCTTGTTGTGCGGCGATCCCGCCAATCCGGATGCCAACAAGAAGGGCACGCTGAAAGGCGATATCTTCGGTAGTCCGGACGGTTTGTGGTTCGATCACCGCGGCATCCTGTGGATCGAGACGGACATTTCCACCAGCGTCCTGGGAACGGGAGACTACGCGAGTTTCGGCAACAATCAAATGTTGGCCTGCGATGTCTCCAGCGGCACGACCCGGCGTTTTCTCACCGGCCCGAACGGCTGTGAGATCACCGGCATTGTCATCACACAGGATCAGCGGAACATGTTCATCAACATTCAACATCCGGGTGAGACGGCCAGCGAGCGCAGCGACCCGGCGCACCCCACGGCCATCAGCTCCTGGCCCGATGGGGTCAGCGCAGGACGTCCGCGCTCAGCCACGGTGGTCATTCGGAAAAACGACGGCGGTTTGATCGGTACGTAGCGGTGTCGAACCGGTAACGGCGTGAGGAGGCGCCCCGTGTCCGCTTAGGTGGAGACGGGGCGTTTCTGCGAGTAGAAGGGCGGCTTCACGATCACCGCGGGGAGCGCCTTGCCGCGGATGTCGATGACCAGCGCGGTGCCGATCGCCGAGTGGGCCGTCGGGACATAGCCCATGCCGATGCCTTTTTGCAGGATCGGCGAGAGATTGCCGCTGGTGACTTCGCCGATGGCGGCGCCGTCCGACTGCGGAAGCCGAATTGGAAAGCCATGGCGCGGCACGGCCTTCTCCAGCAGCTCGAAGGCGATCAGTCGTCGCGGCGCGGCGTGTTGTTGCGCCAGCAAGGCGTCGCGGCCGATGAACGACGGCTTCTGGAGCGCTACTGCCCAGGCAGCACCGGCTTCCATCGGCGTCGTCGATTCGGAAATGTCGTTCCCATACAGGAGATAGGCCATTTCCAAACGCAACAGGTCGCGCGCGCCCAAGCCCGCGGGCTTTAGACCATGCGTGCGGCCGACCTCCAACAAGCGGTCCCACAGGGATCGCGCCTGTCCCGCTGGAAAATACAATTCATACCCGAATTCACCCGTGTAGCCGGTACGCGCAACCGTGCACGGAATACCGGACACGGTTGTGGTGGCGCAATGGCGAAGCTTGAGCGTTGTGGCGGCCGTACAGTCCAGCGCGGAAAGAATGGCTCGCGACGCGGGGCCTTGGAGCGCCAATTGCGCGAGCTCGGCCGAGCGATCCCGAATGTCGCAGTGCGCGGTGCCCCGCACGTGGTCGAGAAACCAGGCGACGATCTTTTCGCGATTCGAGGCGTTGACGCACACAAGGAAGTCGTCATCCGCCATGCGGTAGATGAAGATGTCGTCCTTGATCCCGCCCTGCTCGGTACAGACCATCGAATAGTGCGCCTGCCCGACGGCAAGGCGCGCCACGTCGTTGGTCGTGACGCGTTGGAGAAAATCGAGCGCGCCGGTGCCGCGGACCGACAGGCGGCCCATGTGGCTCACATCGAAGAGACCGGCCTGGCCGCGGACCGCATGGTATTCGTCCAGCACGCCGGAATACTGCATCGGCATGTCCCATCCGGCGAAATCGACGAGTCGTCCGCCGGCGGCCTGGTGCGCGTCATAGAGGGGTGTGCGTGCCATGGATGCGGGTCAGGCGAGCTTAGCGGACTTCCAATAATTCGACATCGAACACGAGCGTGGCGTTGGGGGGAATGACGCCGCCTGCGCCGCGCGCGCCATAGCCGAGGTCCGGTGGAATGGTCAGCTTGCGCTTGCCGCCGACTTTCATGCCCTGCACGCCTTCGTCCCACCCTTTAATGACACGCCCGGCGCCGAGGTTGAACGAGAAGGGATCGCGGCGATCGACCGAGCTGTCGAACTTCTTGCCGTCCGTCAACCAGCCGGTGTAGTGCACGACGACGAGGTCGCCCTTCTTGGCGGTGTCGCCCTGCCCGACGGCGAGGTCCACATACTTAAGTCCGGAGGGCGTCACGGTTTCCTGTTCGGCAGACATGGCTGACGGTCCTTTCTGGTCCGCGAAGGTTGGTGCATGATCGAGCGTTACGAAACTGAATGCGAGGATGCCGGCGACGGCCGCAAGGGAGATGCGTTTATGTCGATGCATCATGATGTCGACTCCGAAAAGACCACCAGGCTGGCGGTGTAGCCGTGCAGGAAATTTTGATTGCCGACCGGGCCGATTTCTCCTTGGCAGAAAAACCCGCTCACGACAGAATCGCCCAGCAGGCTTTGCAGGCTGGCGGCGTCATGGTGCGGGCGGCCGAAAAGATGGCGGCCTCGGCCGCAACAACTAAAGATCAGCGCGCCGAGCGGTGAGCCTGTGACATGCCGCGGCACGCGGCCCAGCATGAGGCTGAAATCCTCGCTGGCCGATTCGGCATCACGCAAATGAAACTGGACGGTCTGTCCCTCTTCTACCGTATCCCCCACGGCGATGGACCCGGTGGTGCGATCCGCGCCGATGAGATTCCGCACGAGGAAATCGCCGCGCTCGAACCGTTCCTTGTGTTCGTTCATCGCCAGGCCGAGGTGCAGGGCGCGGTGCGCATTCTTTTGTTCGCTCGTCGTCAGGCTGTCGAAGGTCCGTTGCAGCTGCTCCAACGCCGGTTCACCGCTGAGCTCGTAGACGACATTGTGGTCGCTCCGGGTCACGATGAAGCGGTCGCCGATCGGGCGGCACCCTTGCGAAATAACCGTATGCATCTCCACGCCGCCGCTGAGCAGGCAGCCGACGAGGCCGCGGTCATAGACGGTATCGTTCAGCAGCAGGCGATGATCCCCGGCTTCCCGACCGCCCCCGGCCAAGCCTCCGACCGCGCGAACCGTCGGATGTTCATCGGACAAGAACGTCAAGGCGTCCTTCACGGGTGTGGTAAAGGGATCGGCAAACAACAGGAGCAGCGCAGGACGGTCTGGGTCCGCGACGAGATTCTCCGGCCAGACGGGATCGATGCCGTCCATCTCGGCCTGTTCGCAGGCCAGGTGGACCGGCGTGATCGTGGTGCCCGGCAACACCGCGCCCCACAGTGTCACGGCGGGCGCTTCCTCGTATTCGTGCGCGCCGGCGATGATGCCTTCTCCACTGCAGCCCAGCAGCGTGGTCGTCGGCAGTCGGCGGCGAATCGCCTGCAGCAGCGCGTCCGCTTTTTCGCTGTAGTGGCCGGAGAAAAACACGCAGGTCAGGTCGGGCATCGCGCCGCCCAAACCCGCCAACAGGCTGGCTGCCACCTGATCGCCTGCCTCATCGGCCACGATCGAGTGGGACAGGGCGCTGGCGAATCGGAGCGACGTGGTATGGGCGGTAGCGGTCATGGGGAATGTACGTGTGCGGCCGTCGGTGGATCGTTGTGAGGGTTTGGCGTGACAGGGGCGGTCGTCAGCCTTCAGGCTCGAACCGTTCTTTCCGTTCTTCGCGGAGCTTTTTGTAGTAGCGCCACATGTATGAATGAAAGTCGTCGAGTTGCGCGAGCAGGTAATGCAACTCCGTCGGATCCTGCGACTCGATGGCGTGCAGTAACCGTGTTTGCAGGAACGCTGAGAAGGCCTGCGTCTTTTCCACGGCTGTGGTCAGCCGGAGTCCGCCGCCGATTTGATAGTCTCCCATCGTTGGGACGGTTGCCTCGTGTGGGCGGAAGCTTAGCCCCGCGTTGCCGCCAAAAGCAAGCGCGGGAGGGCGGAATGTCCGTCACGCATTACGGTGTGTGACGGGTACGCCGGGGCTCGTCCAGGAGCGTGCGCAGGCGTGCGAGCGAGAGCGCGTCGACGCGGCGATCGTCGCGTCCGATCACGGTCGTGGCGCCGGTCAGCGCGTTCAGGATCGCTTCCTCCGTTGCTTCGACTGTGGCGGTGAAGAGGGTATTCAAGTAGGTATCGGCCACGTGCGTCATCGAGAAGGTCGGCACGGCCGGATAATGGGGAATCACATTGCCGGTCGAGAAGGCCAGCATGAAGTCGCCGCTGCCGTGACGCACGGTGGAGCCGGTGCGCGCCAGCCCGACCGCGGCGCGTTTTGCGAGGCGCGTGAGTTGGCGGCTGTCGAGCGGCGCGTCGGTCGCCACAATGATGATGATTGAGCCGTCGCCCTGTGCCGGCACGCCCTCCGCCGGTGCCAGCCAGTTCGTCGCTATGCGTGTGCCTGTTTCCACCCCGGTCTGCATCCCCATGCGCAGCGGCTCGCCGCCGTAGTCGCGCCCAACCGGGACTCCATCGACGACCAATTCGTGTCGGCGTCCGTGGTTGGCGTTCACCATAACGCCGACCGTGTAGCCGCCTTCCGTCTCAGGCAGTCGTCGTGAGCTGGTTCCGATGCCGCCCTTGAATCCGTACGAGACCATCCCGGTGCCCGCGCCGACCGTGCCTTCCGCGACCGCGCCTGATTGTGCGGCGTCCAACGCGCGTACGACCATCTCGGGCGAAACATGGCGCCCCTGGCTGTCGTTCAATCGGCTGTCGTCGCATTCGGCCACGACCGGCGTCAGCGTGTCATCGGAGACGCCGATCTCCGGATAGTGCGCGAACATCCAACTCATCACGCCGTCCGCCACACGAGGCACATTGAGTGTGCTGGTGAGTGCGATCGGGTATTCCAAAAATCCAGATTCGGCCACCCAGGCCAGCCCCGTCATCTCGCCAGTGCCGTTGAGCACGAAGGCGCCCGCAGGCACTTTCTTTCGCCACACGTCGTCGCGCGGAATGACGACCGTCGCGCCGGTACGTACTGGTCCCTTGCCCACCACCAGCGGTCCGCCACCCTCCATCAATGTCACGTGGCCGACTTTCACGCCTGCCACATCGGTGATGGCATTCAGCGGGCCCGGCGGATACTGGCCGATGGTGACGCCGAGCTCGCGCAGGCGCATACGTGGTTCATCGGCGGTGTTCAATGCGGGCGGGGGCGTTGAGGAGGATTTTGGTGTCGAGGACGTTTGCGCCCACAGCAGCGTGGCGGTGCAGACCGTGGCGAGGCAGAGGACGAGTGCAACGGTCAATCGTATGCGGCGGCCAACGGCCGCAGATGGGCGGAGCGACAGTGAGAGGCGGTGGTTAGAGTTCATAGCTGGAATCGGGTCGCGGAACTTCGATGGTGATGCCGGGATGCTCTGCCTGCAGGGCGGCGCCGAGCGACAGGCCCTGCTTCTCTTCGCCGTGCACGATGAAAATCTTGCCGGGCTTCGGATGCATGGCGCGCACATAGGCCAACAGGTCGTTGCGGTCGGCGTGGGCCGAAAAGCCGTTGAGCCGTTCCACCCGCGCGCGCAGCGGCACCGGCGCGCCGAAGATGGGCACCGTGTCCCACGCTTCGACGATCTTGCGGCCCAGCGTATGCTCGGCCTGAAAGCCGACGATTGCCACGATGTTATCCGGGTTGCTGATCCCATGCAGGAGATGGTGCACCACGCGCCCGCCCTCCGCCATGCCGGACGAAGAGATGATGACGCAGGGCCCCTTCATCTCGTTGAGCTTCTTGCTCTCCTGCGGCGTCGAGACATAGTGGATGTAGCGGGCCGCAAAGGGATCGCTGTGCCGACCGAAGGTCTGCAAGGTCTCCTCGTCGAAGAGGTCCGGGTGCTTACGGAAAATCTCTGTAGCCTTTTTCCCGAGGGGCGAATCGATATAAATAGGAATCGGCGGCACGAGGCCGTTCGTGACCAGCTCCTTGATGCGCATGACCAATTCCTGCGTGCGGCCGACGGCGAAGGCGGGCACGATGATTTTGCTCTTGTGCGCCACGGCATGGGCCACCATGGCCTGGGCCTTGGCGATGCGTTCGCGCGCGTCCACCTCGTGCAGACGGTCACCATAGGTGGACTCGATGATCAGCACGTCCGCGGTGGGTGGCGGATCGGGATCACGTAGGATCGGCATGTTGCTGCGGCCGAGGTCGCCGCTGAACAGAACGGTGCTGGTGGTCCCACGCCGATTGATCGTCACATGCACGGCGGTGGACCCCAGGATGTGGCCCGCGTCGTAAAGGCGAACGCTGACCTGCCGGTTGACGTTGAACGGCTCGTGATACTTGTGGCCGACGAAGCGGCCTACGATGGCCGACACGTCGTCCGTGCTGTAGTAGGGCGCGCGGCAGTCGCGGCCGCGGCGACGTTCGTGGCGGTTGATGAAGCGGCAGTCCTGTTCCTGCACGCGGGCGGAATCCTCCAGCATGACCTTCGTGAGGTCGCAGGTGGCGTCGGTCGCGTGCACGAGACCTTTGAACGCGTGTTGCGCGAGCACAGGCAAGGCGCCGGAGTGGTCGATGTGGGCATGCGAGAGGATGACGCCGGTGAGCCATTTCGGTTCGAAGCCCAGATCCCGGTTGCGCCGATCCGATTCGCCGCGCCGTCCTTGGAACATGCCGCAGTCCAGCAGGAGCCGCGTCTCCCCGGCTTCCAACAGATGCCGACTGCCGGTCACCGAGCGGGCTGCGCCGTGAAACGACAACCTCATAGCGCCTGTCCTTTCTGCTGCTGATCCGCAAAAATAATCGTCCAGGCTTCTTCGGCCGATTCCGCATAGTGAATCAGGTCGAGGTCCTCCGGCGAGATCAGTCCGGCGTCCACCAGCAACTCCCAGTTGACGAGTTCGTCCCAGAAGGCGCGGCAGAACAGCACGATCGTGGGCTTCTGCGATTTGCCGGTTTGCACGAGCGTCAGCACTTCGAACAATTCGTCGAGCGTGCCGAAGCCGCCGGGAAATGCGACCAGGGCGCGCGCGCGCAGCATGAAGTGAAATTTGCGGATGGCGAAGTACTGAAATTGGAAACTCAGTTCGGGGGTGATGTACGGATTGGGGTGCTGCTCGTGCGGGAGCGTGATGTTGAAGCCCATGGATTTCGCGCCCACGTCATGGGCGCCGCGATTCGCCGCTTCCATGATGCCGGGACCGCCGCCGGTGAGGATGACGAACTCGCACTCGCCGTTGATTTGGCAGGTCGACGAGACCAGTTGCGCAAATTCCCTGGCGTGATTGTAATTGACGGAGAGCGCCAGTCGGCGCGCGGCGCGGCGATGGGTGAGGCGGCGCGCCGGATCGTCTGGGTGCGCGCGGAGGTCGGCTTCGGCGGCATCGAACAACGCTTGGGCCTGCTCGGGCTCCTGCAGGCGCGCGCTGCCGAACACGACGATGGTGGACTGAATCGACTGTTCGCGCTGGATGACGTCGGCCTTGAGCATCTCCAAGCCCAGCCGCGCCGAGCGGAGCTGCTCGCGTTTTAGAAACTCGGTATCGAGGTACGCCAGCCGATACGACGGCGAGTGTGTTTGCGGTGTGCCTGCGTCGGAATCGGAAGGGGGCGACGGCATGGAGCTCCGATTATAACGACCTGCCGCAGCGGCGGCAATGCACGCGCGTGGGGACGCAGTGCGCGCGAGCGGATCGTTCTCATCGGCGCGTCAGAACGGATAGGGATTGAAGCGTGGGTTGTCGACGTGGCGAAGGAAGCTTTGGTTCGTGACGACCCACTGCGGATCGCAGAGGACTTCGAATTGATCCAAGCCCAGACCGGTGCGGGAGATGATCAGGTCGGGATCGACCGGCGACCAGAGTTTCAGGATCCATCCGAAATTCACGCGGGAATATTTCAAGTCCAGAAACCGGTACGTCACGACGCTGCCGGTTTCGGACGGTGTGATGGAATCGGGCGCACCCAGGCGTGTGATGACGTCATCGAGCGTCGTGGTGCCGGGCTGGATGAACGTCACATCCGCCGGGGTGATCGGCGTGTTGATGCCGAGGCGAATGACGTTACAGGCCGACAGCGAGCCCCACAGCATGGCCGCGGCGAGCCCCAGTATCCACCGGTGTGACAGCGCGGACATCGGTTAGTCTCCAAAGGGCCAGAAGCGGAACGACAAATCTTTCGTCCGCTTGGAGGTGATCACGTCTTCGACCAAGCCGTTCTTGTCGAGCAGGACGAACAGGTCGTCGCTCTTGATCGACAGGCGCGAAAAATTCACGAGGATGAGCAGCAGGCTGCCGGCCTTCGCGTCATAGCGGTAATACTGAAACAGGTCGCGCCCGTTCACCTGCAGAATGCGGTCCGGTGCGCCCAGCGCGGTCAGCACGTCGGCTTTGGTGGACGTGCCTTTGTGGATCGTCGCAATCGCGTCGCTTTGAATATCCTCCCCGAGCGTGCCGCGGCTAAAGGCGCAGGCGGAGAGCGAGGCCACCAGGGTGAGCAGACAGCACGTTCGTATGAATCGTCGGAGATATATCGGCATTGGAGATCCCTTCATCGATCGTGGGTGTCGGATGGGGGCGTGTGGTGCGCGCCGAGGATGAAGTCATCTTCGTACACGTCGTAGGGGGCCGGATGCAAGCCGGTCCGTCGGTAGGCGGACTGCGCGACATGGTTCGCGCGTTCGACGTAGAGGCGTACACCGCAGACGGCGCCGTCTGCCGTGGCGAGGCGCAGGACTTCCTCATGCAGGCGACGATACACGCCGCGGCGGCGAAAGGTCGGCGCCACATACACGCTTTGAATCCACCAGAACTGCCCGTTACGCCAATCACTCCACTCATACGTCAGCATGAGTTGGCCGATGAGGATTGGCCTGTCTGCCTGCTCAGAGTCCGTGCCTCCTGCCAGCTCGGCGACGACAAAGCGGCCGTGGGCAGGTGTCGTCAGCAGCGTGGCCGTTCCGGCGCGCAGGCGTTGGCGATCCAGTTCTCGTCCTTCGGTTTCGCGTGCGAGCGCCGCGCTGAAGTCGACGAGTGCGTCGAGATCAGTGATGGAGGCCGGGCGAATGCTGAAGGTCTGCGGCGCACTCATTGTGCGTGCTCGCGCTGGTCGTCCGCGCCTGCCGGTCCCAGCCAGGTGCGGCTCGGCTGATAGAAACCGGCGGAAAACTGCATCTTCATCACTTCCTCAATGGGAAGCGCCAGTCGTGTGACCGCCTGCGCGGGCATGAACGCGAGATAGCCGGTAAACGGATGAATTGCAGTCGGCACGAAGACCATCAAAAGATTGGCGCCCGTCGCCTGTGTGATGGCCTGCGGCGCCAGTCCCATGACCAATCCTAAGGCCCAGGTGCCGTCGCGCGGAAAGGGAAACATGACGACGGCGCTGTGCCCGAAGCGCGAGCGGAAATTAAAGAGATCGGTCATGCCTTTGAGCGTCAGGTAGATGCTGCGGACGAGTGGAATCCGCTCCATGGTGGATTCGGCCCAGGCGACCAGCTGCCGACCGAGATAGTGGGTGACGAAGGCGCCGGCGGCCAAGATGATCAGCAATAATATGAGCAGGCTGAGACCCGGGATCTGCCGGATGCCGAGCGGGGCGACAAGGTCATGCCCCACGCTTTCCAAGGCCGTGAACAGTTGCCACAGCAAATAGAACGTGACGGTGACGGGGATGAGCACGAACAAGCCCGTCCACCATCGTTGCCAGAGCTGTTTCAGCATGGGTGATTACCGAATGCGCGCATATCCTGTGCAGTCTACCAAATTGGGCATGGGGTCCTGAACCGCTGCGCGCACTGTCGCGTCATTGGACCTGGCGATCGGCGTTCCCTGTCGAGGCGTGCTTGCAGTCACGTCCGCACATATCCTATCCTGACGTCTCATGCTTACGTGGGAGGCTGTGCGATGGCAAAGGTCACTATCGCTCCTGGATTGTTAGCGATTCTCTGCTGCCCGGATACGAAGCAAGAGGTTGCGCTCGCGCCTGACGCGGTGATTGAGAAGATGAACGCGGCCATTGCCCGAGGCGAACTGCTCAATCGCGCGAAGCAGCCGGTGACGGAACGGCTGGATGGCGGATTGTTGCGCGCCGATCGCGAGGTCTTGTACCCGGTTCGGGACGACATTCCCGTGATGCTCATCGAGAAAGCGATTCCTGCTGCCGGTTATCTATAGCCGTCCTCCGGCCATCCGCGGTGTCGATCGGCGTTTGCCGAGCCTGTGACCCGCGTGACTCTCGCGTGCTGCGTGGGGTGTTCGACGCATTCCTGCGCGGCCTACTCCCCCTGGTTCCTAGCAACCTTCTAGAGCTTCGGCGATTCTGCGCAACTGCGCGCGTTGGCAGCTATGGCCGGATGAGTGAAATGTCCTGCGCGTCTTTTTCCGTCTTGCTGCCGGTCGATGTGCCGCACTGGGCGCAGAGATATTCGTAGAGGTTCCCGCTGGGCAGGACGAGCAGAAGTCGTTGTCGCGTGGGCGTGGCCTGTCGGCAATGTGGGCAAAAGAGCAGCGAGGCTTGAAACGACCCGTAGTGGTCCGCTTGCCCGCCGGGTGGGCTGCGCCGTGGTTGCGGCTGCGCTCCGCCGGGAGCCGGCATGCCGGAACGTGGGGAGGGGCGAGGAATTCCGATCGGTCTGCGTGGTCCTGCAGGGGGAAAAGCCATGAGTGATTGTAGAAAGGTGTGCGGGCGAGGGTCAAGCCCGATGCGGAGTCCGCGGGCGGTGGCGCGCGTGCGGATAGACTAGAGGGCGAAGGGATCGCGTCGGGGAATGTCGTCGCGATTCGGCTGCGCGGGCCGAAGCAGGCGCCAGAGTAGGCGGAGGCCTTGGACCACCGCGTACAAACCAAAGCCCATGAGAAGTCCTGTCAGCCCTGCGCTAGGCCAGGGCCAGGATTCGGGCGAATGGATGACGAAGGCGAGGGCGAGGTGTCCTCCGGCGCCCAGACAGAGGGCGAACACGATCCATTCACGAATCATGGCTCGACTCCTGTGCGGTAGCTGGGGCCTGTGCGACCAGCGAGAGAGAAGAGGGGTCTTCTCCGTCGCTGATCGGCGGGCAGGGAGGTGATGAAGTGTGCGAGTACGTACTTACGCCGATTGCTTGGCGCACTCGATTTCGGTGGCCGTGATGAGGCTGGTCAGATAGTCGGCCACAAAGTTCAGCGCTTCTTCGCGCCCATCGGCTCGCCGACCCTTTTCGCGGCGCTGCACCGACAACTCGTGCTCGAGATCGGACTTCACTTCCGCCAAAATGCGCTGGAGTGCCGGCGGCGTCAGGTTCGAATCCATATCCTCCAAGAGCTGGCAGCGATCGAGCACCCAGTTCAACCCTTCGATGCGGCCCCCGTAATGCTCTTGGTCTGCGGTATCGATCCGAGCCATCGCAGTGGCGAACGACTGTGCCTCATAAATGAGGTTATAGAAACTCGTAACGGCTCGCTGCAAGGCTGGTGTCATGTCGGCGCGTCCCTTCGTCCACGAACAATTAGAATTTGGTCATTATACAACAGTCGAGGCCGTGGGCAAGCAATATCTGTGCGACATATCTCGATATTTCGTGCGGCGATTTATGTGAATACACGGAAGGTTCCTCGTGCCGCATGGTGCCAGGCAACCATTCGGATATGCGGTCGCACAGACGCGTGTGAACGGGATCAGCGTGATCGCCGTTCGAGCGAAGACCTCTCGATCGGCACACGATAACGTGAGGGAGCGGTGCGGCGCGTCTACGTGAAGAGCAACGAGTGGAACTCGTTCATGAACCCATAATAGAGCGGCGCAAAATGCTTGAGGCTCTCGGGGCTGGTTTCTTTTAGGCGCTTAAAAAAGTACACCTGCGCGCGCGGGTCGAGTTGTTCCAGCAGCTTGCCCAACTGTGACATCGAGTAGCCTTCAGAAGGGATACTGAGCACATAGTGCACGAGGCGCTCGACGAATTGCTGGGCGATGTACTCGGTCGGCAAGTAGTCGTCCGGTACTTTACCGTTTGCAAGAAACTCCTCAAACGGAATCGCTTGCGCGGCGAATGGAGCGGATGCCTGTGGGGATGTCACGAAGATCCTCTGCGATGCAGTGCGGTTCGCACAGCGACACTCTACTGAAGCATGAGTGAGGCGTCAAGGGTTTGCCCTAATATCTGCTGCAGAGTTGGGGCGGACGATGTGGCTGGCCGCTTCACGGCCGTGGCGGCGCGTGGAGAGGCGCTGTTTATTAACCGCATTGTTCAGGTGAGAAGGTGACGACGGAGTGCTCGCCGAAAAACACGAGGGGCTGGAGGTCGTTTGACCTCCAGCCCCTCCGCGCTTGTGTCGACCGACAGAGGTCGTCTTGACCCCCTGTCGATCGACTGCAGGCCTGCTGTCTTACAGCCAGGTCACGCGCTCGGCCGGCCGAATGTAGATCGGCTCTTCGACCTGAATACGCGCCACTTCCTTGCCCGACTTGTTGAAGCCCAGGACGGTGTCGTTGTACATCTCGAACCGCTTCCCGTGGATCTGGGTTTCGAACACCTTCGGACCCGGAATGACATCGTACCGGAACACGATCTGCTGGCTGGCC